>JACTMP010000065.1 GCA_014584575.1 Chloroflexota bacterium | reverse complement strand
GCACCCTCTTTCAGCGCATTTGGTTGGATTTAGAGGGGTACAAACGATTTGTTTGACCCCCACATATGCTGTCAACCACATGAATTCCCAAAGAACCTACAAATATAAGTGTTGGGCCTATTCAACAAGTCATAATTGACTCTGCTTATGCCTTAAGTGGGCAGTTGCCGAAGAATAAGTTCGCGCAGGTATTGACGGGTTCATCAGCACCTAGTCTTGAAAAGTATAGAAGTCATCCACGGTTTGGTTGTCTGAGAGGTTATCCCAACAAGATAGTCAAAAGTGAAATTGATGATCTGATGCAAAAAGGTCAACTCCGGCTAAATTCTCAGAATAATGTGATTCTAGACAAATAGGAAATAAGGGGATCCTGTTTGTAACTGGAATATTAGATTGTTATGAATGCAAACAAACTGGCCCGTTTAGGCGTGCCACCGGGGGAGGCGATGAAGGCGGCGGGCACGGCCGTGCGCGATGCCCGCGCGATGGGTATTCCCAAACGCGACATACCGGATTTGATTACGGCCGTTGTCGAAAACCCGGCCGACTACACCGACGATGAACTATTTGGTGGGCTGGCGGCGGCCATCCTGGCCCAGCACATACCAATCCCCACCTTCAAGCCCCGCTCCCAACCGGCCCCCTTTCGCATCTGGGGAGAAAACCTGGAAGCCGCCTCCATCGAGCAAATTGAGAATGCCGTACAACTGCCCGTTTCGGTGCGCGGCGCGCTGATGCCGGACGCACACGTGGGGTATGGGCTGCCCATCGGCGGCGTGTTAGCCACGCGCAACGCCGTCATCCCCTATGCCGTCGGCGTGGACATTGCCTGCCGAATGAAACTGACAGTGCTGGACATGCACCCCAACATGATTCGCGGCGAGCAAAAGCGGCTGGCCAACGCCATTGAAGCCGAGACCCGTTTTGGTATTGGCGCCAATTTCCCGCGCCAGTTACGGCGTGACCATCCGGTGATGGATGAGGATTGGAGCGTCAGCCCCATTACCCAACGAAACCGTGATAAGGCGTGGGAGCAGTTGGGCACCAGCGGCAGCGGCAATCATTTCGTTGAGTTTGGCATTTTGGAAGTGTTGGATGAAGCGGTGGGTCTATCCAAAGGGCAGTATGTGGCGCTGCTGAGTCACAGTGGCAGCCGGGGTACCGGCGCGTCGGTGTGTGACTATTACAGCAAACTGGCGATGGATTTGCACCCGGAACTGCCCAAAGAGCTACGCCATCTGGCCTGGCTGGATTTGGACAGCGACGCTGGCCGGGAGTATTGGGCGGCGATGCAGCTCATGGGTTTATATGCGGCCGCCAACCATGCTCTGATTCACAAACACATCGCCAAAAACCTGGGGGCCAAAGTGCTGCTGGACATAGAAAACCACCACAACTTCGCCTGGAAAGAGGAACATGACGGTGAAACGGTGATTGTGCATCGCAAGGGAGCCACACCGGCGGGCAAGGGGGTGTTGGGCATTATCCCCGGATCCATGGGCGCGCCCGGTTTTGTGGTGCGTGGCAAGGGGAATGAGGCGGCGTTGCAATCGGCCGCGCACGGCGCCGGTCGCCGTATGAGCCGCAAACAGGCGATCAAATCCTTCACCTGGCATGACGTGAAGCGGTATTTGCGCGAGCGAGAGGTGACTCTGATCTCTGCCGGGCTGGACGAAGTGCCCATGGCCTACAAGGACATCCACGAAGTGATGGCTGCCCAACGCGACCTGGTGGAAGTGCTGGCCCGCTTTGACCCACGCCTGGTCAAAATGGCCCCGGCCGGCGAACGGCCTGAAGATTGAATGCCCTGAAGATTAGGCAGCAGGTAAAACTCAGAAAAAGATGACTGTACAAAATCCGCACGACAAATTCTTTCGCGACAGTTTTGGCCGGGTAGAGATTGCCCGTAATTATCTTGAGGAGTATCTACCGGCTGATGTACGTGCATTGCTAGATCTGGATACGCTGCTTTTACAGGATGGCTCGTTCATTGACGAAACCATGCAGGAGCATCAGAGCGATTTGCTGTATCAAGTGCAAATGATTGACGGCCGTGTCGCTTACATCTACTTTCTTTTTGAACACAAGAGCTATCCTGATCCAATGGTATTGTTACAACTCTTGCGATACATGGTGCGCTTTTGGGAGCGCCAAATCAAGGACAGTGCACCTCTGATGCCTGTTATGCCCCTCGTCATTTACCATGGAGAACGTGCCTGGAACGGCCCCGTAGATTTTCATTCCTTGTTGCAGGCGCCAACTGCTTTACAACCTTATTTGCCTGACTTCCGCTTTCATCTGAGCGATTTTTCCCACCTGTCAGATGAAACAATAAAGGGGGAAATCTGGCTACGTGTGAGTTTATCTGTGCTGCGTGCTATCTTTGACCCACATTTACGTCGAGAACTAGATAATCTGATCGGGTTGATGTTTGAGTTGCGGCGTCAGCAAACAGGGCTGGAATATATCCACACAGTTTTGTATTATTTGAGCAAGGCGACTGAGAGAGTGAAACTGGAGGATTTACAACAGGCGTTACTGCGCCAGGGAGCGCAAGGAGATAAGCTAATGTCCACAATAGCGCAAGAGTTTATTCAAGAAGGTATCAAGCAGGGGCTTGAACAAGGTTTTAAGCAAGGTATTGAGCAAGGTATTGAGCAAGGTATCGAGCAGGGTCTGGAATTGGGAAGATTAAAAGAGAAGGAAAGCATAGCTCGCCAACTACTCAAATTGCATGATGTAGTGACAGTCAGTGAGATTACTGGCTTGACAATTGCTCAGGTGGTGGCGCTACAAAAAGAGAAATCTACCGATTAAGGTTCGAACGTGTGTTGGGTTGCAGTTACTTGTTTTCCAATCAGGTTTGGTGAGCAAACGAGAAGGGGGCGGGAGCACCCGCGAAGATTTGGTCCAGGATGCGGCGTTCGCGTTGCTCCACGATGGCTAGAAATTGATCTGCCCCGCGCATTTCCTTAAAGGCGGCAAAACCGCGTTCCATAAAATCTTGCAGTTCGCTCCAGCCGGAGCGGCTGGCCGGGCGGCGGGCGGCGCGTAGCACCATGCCGATCATGGGGATGCGGGTGAGGTTGTCTACGCCCCGACCCACATCCAGCACCATGTCTAGTTGTTTCTGGCGCGTTTCGTAGTTGTCGCACAGGCGGTAGGCGGCGGCGTACATGTCGGCAGTGAGGGTGTCGGTCATGCCCAACTGGTTGACCAGTACGTCGAGTAAATGGTTGTCTAGCTGTTGGGTGGTTTTATTGAGTTCAATGGTTTTGCCCATGGTGATGAGCAGGCGTTCGGGCAGGTATTTGCGCATGGTGCGGTAGACGTTTTCGGCGTCGGCGTCGCGCTGGCTGAAATCTTGCGCGCCGTAGATGTCGGTGAGGAAAAATTGGCAGGCACGGCCGTACCGCTTACTGCGCAGCAAATCGCCATGGGTTTGCGCCAGCCGATCTACCTGCCATTGCCGCAAAACCCCCATTTGGGGTGTCAGGCCGCCGGCTCCTACCAGTTGGCGTTCGGGGGCAATATGCCCACGTAAAACTTGTTTGAATAGTCCCGTTTCTTTTTGATCCTCTAGCTCGTCCATAGTAGGTGATTAGGTAATTGGGTAACCGGGTAATTACGCAATGACGCAATTACCCAATGACCATCTACCAGCGATTCAAAATCCGCGTTAAATAGTAAACTCGCTCTAGCGCCGGGAACGGTTCCCAGACTTCCAACAGGCGGGGTTGGCCGCCAAACTGGATGGTCGCCGGGATCAACTCCAGTTCACGGACGCCGTTTTCGTCCAGCCACACATTCAAAATGGCGGTGCTGGGGTCGCCGTCAATCTCAAAGGCAAAGTTGCCCAGCCCATAAACGATCACGCCGCCATTGTAAAACTCGATGCCCTGCAAGATGTGGGCGTGATGGCCGATGACCAGATCGGCGCCGGCGTCAATGGCGGCGCGGGCGATGGCGGCCTGTGGTTCGCTTGGCTCTTCGACGTACTCGTAGCCGCTGTGCAGCACGACAACAACGAGGTCGGCCTGGGGACGCACGGCCGTGACATCTTCCGCCACCACATCCGGTTCACCCCAGGCCAGGCCGGGCGCCGTCTCCGTCGCGTCCCAGGTGCGCACATCAAAGGCGCTGCGCGCTTCCACCGGCACGTTCACGTAACCCAAGAAGGCCATCGTCAGCCCGTTGACCTCGGTGATGTACGGGGCGCGGGCTTCGGCCCGGTTGGCGCCGGCGCCGATGGGCTGCACGCCGGCCGCTTTCAGCAGGTCAATACCTTCGAGCAGTGTTTCCGCGCCATAATCCATGCCGTGATTGTTCGCCAGCGAGACGACATCAAAACCGGCCAGGGCTAACGCTTCGGCCGCTTCCGGCGGGGCGCGGAAGGGATAGGCTTTGGGCATAGGTTCGCCGCCGCTGCCCAGCGCCGATTCCACATTGCCGACGGTGATGTCGGCGGCGTGGAACAGGTGGGACACTTTGGCGAAGGGATAGGTCAGGTAGCCCTGTTGCAGGTTGTAGCCCAGGCCGCGGTCTAACATGATGTCGCCGACGGCGGCCAGATGCACAACGGGGGCGGGTTGTAAGGCATTTTGCAGCAGGGGGAGGAGTTGAGACACGGCCGTTTCCATGCCCGGTACGGCCGTAAGCGTCAGTTGGGTTTGCAGCGGGTACTCTGGCTGATTGGGCCGGATGCCGTTTACTTGCAGCGCCTTCAAGTTTGGCGTCATCTGGCTCCAGGGGAGAACGGTCACAATCTGGTGGCCGTTTTCCAACGCGGCCTGGGCGTCGGCCAGGCTGATGTATTGCCAGTGGGTGGTGAAGGAGATGGCCAGCACCAATGGCTCCTGCACAATGAGCGCGCCGTCGGGATTGTCGCTTACGGCTAGATGGGCCAGCCCGGCGGCTAAATCGGCAGTGGGGTCATCGCTGCGGTGATACTGCCAGGGTTGCTGGTTGGTGCTCAGGGTGGTGAGGGCGGTGGTCACGGCCGTTTCCCATTCGGGTGCGGCGGCGACGATGATGGGGGGGTTGGGCGTGGCTGTGGCCGTCGGCGATGGCGTGGGGGTAGCTGTGAGCGTGGCGGTGGCCGATGGCACAGGCGAAGGGGTAGGCGAGAGGGTCGGTGAATTGGGAATTGGCAATTGCTCATTGACGATTTGTGTGGGCACGGCCGTGACCAGCACAGAAGCCAATTCCACCGATTCGGCCGGCTGTGAAGCGCAGGACATCAAAGAAACAACCAAAACTCCGCCGCATAAGATAAATAACAAACGTTTCGTCATAAAATCCTGTGGTAAGAGATTGGAGATTGGAGATTAGAGATTGAGCCAATCTCCAATCTCTAATCTCCAATCTCCGATCCCCTTTAAGGAATACATGGCTCTGGCTGGTTGGTCAATTGATATTGTGTCAATGACAGCCCCATTTCGCGCAATCTGGTTGCCATTTCCACGCCCACGTAGCGATAGTGCCAGGGTTCGTAATAAAAGCCGGTCAGTTCAAAGGTTTCCAGGGGCCAACTGAGGGTAAAGCCATAATTGTGGGCGTTGGCCAGCAGCCAGATGCCCTCGTTGGTTTTATAAAAGTAGGTATGGAATTGCAGATCAGGGTCGCCGGTGTACAGCGGTAGTTCGGGCGAGCCAAAATCAATGGTGGTGCCCAGTTGGTGTTCGCTGTAGCCGGGCGGGGCGCTGATGATGTTGACATGGCCGGGGAATTCGGTCGCCCATTTGTTATAGGCGATGGATTGGGCGCTGTAGCTGCGGTAGCCGGACAAAATCTGGGGCTTGAGGCCGGCAGCCTGCATGTCGGTAATCATCTGCACCAATGGTTCAATGGCCATCACCCGCAGTTCAATGGGATAGCCAAGCGTCACGTCGTTACTCAGGTGGTCGTTGAGGGAGACCAGGTCGGTGGGGGCGTAATCCCGGCTCAGGCCATAGTGCTGGGTGACGACGGCCCACAAATCTTCGTCGGCCAGGATGCGGTTGGCGCAGGCGCCAACGGGTGTGGCGGTGAAGGTGGCGGTCGGCGTCGGCGTGTTGGTGGGGGTGGGTGTGGTGGTGCTGGTGGGCACGGCCGTCGGGGGTGGTGGTGGTGAGGGCGGCGGGGACGTTGGGGTGAGCAGGTGATGGGGTGATGGGGTGATGGGGTGATGGGGTGATGGGGTGATCATGGTGATTGATAAGACGGTAGGTGGGGGGGCAACGGCCGTGACCGTCGGTTGGCAGCCCGTTATCCCCATGAACACCATAGCAATCAATACTCCAAAATAGCTTTGCTTCATAGAGGCTTAATTGTAGCCCAAGCCGCGCGCTTGCTCAAAGATACGGATTGTCAGGATGACCGGTGAACCGTATTGTTTTGGGCATTGGGGAGGTATTGCCGAAGTTTATTCGTTAAAGGTATAATTTTGTGCCATGATTGACGAAATTGATGGGCAGATATTAAACCTTTTGCAGGAAAACGGCCGTCTCTCAAATGCGGCTATTGCGGAGCAGGTGGGTCTCACCACGTCTACTGTTTTTGACCGCATCAAACGGCTGGAAAAACGAGGCGTGATTCAGCGGTATGTGGCGGTGGTAGACCCGGTGGCCTTGGGAAAACCAATTACCGCCTTTGTCCGCCTGGTCGTTGGCGCAGACGAAGATTACTCCATCAGCAAACGCCAGTTTGCCGAAACGTGCCTGGCAGAACCAGAAGTGTTGGAGTGTCACACGGTGGCGGGCGAAGATTGTTACGTGCTGAAGGTGCGCGTGGCCAATACCGCCCAGTTGGAAGCATTGATCGAAAGGCTACGCTCGCAGGCGATGGTGACTCGCACGATCACCAATATCGTTTTGTCCACCTTCAAGGAAGAGATAAAGGTGACGGTAATACCCGATCATCACGCAGGTGCATAATCTGCCCAATGGAGGAAACCACATGACTGACCTGATAGCGATGGGAAAAGCCGCTAAAAGCGCTGCCCGCCAACTGGCGACATTGACAACCGAGGCGAAGAATAGGGCATTGTTAGCCATTGCCGAAGAGTTGGAGACTCAGGCGGGGGTGGTGCTGGCGCAGAATGAACTGGATATTGCCGACGGCCGTAGCCAAAATCTGAGCGACGGACTGCTGGATCGGCTGCTGCTGACCGAGAAGCGGATTGCCGGGCTGGCCGCCGACGCCCGCAACGTGGCTACCTTGCCCGACCCGGTGGGTAGTGAATTTGATGCCCGCCTGCTGCCCAACGGCCTGCGCCTCAGCCGCCGCCGCATCCCCTTTGGCGTTGTCGGCGTCATTTACGAAGCGCGCCCCAACGTGACCATTGACATTGCCACCCTTTGCCTGAAGACGGGCAACGCCAGCATTTTGCGCGGCGGCAAGGAAACACGGCGCAGCAATCTGGCGCTGGTCAACGTGATTCAGGCGGCATTGGAGCGGGTGGGGCTGCCGGGCACGGCCGTGCAAACCATCGCCGACCCCGACCGCCAGTTGGTGGCCGATTTCCTACGCCTGGATCAATACGTGGACGTGATCATCCCCCGCGGTGGCCACAATTTGCACAAGCTGTGCAAGGAAACGGCGACCATTCCGGTGATTACCGGCGGCATTGGCATTTGCCACGTCTTTGTGGACGAGAGCGCCGATTTAGCCAAGGCGGTGGATATTGTGGAGAATGCGAAGGTGCAACGGCCGTCCGTCTGCAATGCCCTGGATACCGTGTTGGTGCATCCGGCCGTCGCCGAGACCTTGTTGCCGCAGATGGCGGCGCGGCTGGCGCGGCATGGGGTGGAACTGCGGCCAACCGGTCGCGCCCTGGACATTTTGCAAGCCGATGGGCATGGCGCAGCCGTGATCCCCGCCGGGCCGGACGATTTTGACACCGAATGGATGGCGCTGGTGTTGGGCGTGAAAATTTGCGAATTGGATGAAGCTATTGACCACATCCATAGCCACAGCCTGGATCACAGCGACAGCATTGTCACCAACAATTGGGCCAACGCCACCCGCTTTGTGAACGAGGTGAACTCGTCGGCGGTTTTTGTGAATGCCAGCACCCGTTTTAATGATGGCGGGCAGTTTGGCCTGGGGGCGGAAGTGGCCGTCAGCACCCAAAAGTTACACGCCCGCGGCCCCATGGGGCTGGCGGAATTGACGACGTACAAGTGGGTGTGTATTGGTGATGGGCATGTACGGCCGTAACCCCTAATTGACGAGTTTTGACACTTGTCACCTGCCTGATTTGCGCTAAAAATGTTTGTAGTGGGCGATTCATCGCCCAGAGAAGGCGATAAATCGCCTACTACGAACGAACCGATGAAGGAGGAAACCATGTCTGAACTAGAAAGCTATCGTGACGAAACCCTGGACATGCTGCGCCAGAAAGGGCTAAAACGGTTTGCCGAGGTGTGGACAGCCGATGACGTCTATATTGGCGAAGCGGTGCGCCTGCATCATCGCCCGAACGAAGTCAACCCGGAATTGAAGTTGTACCCCAGCTACCTGGAGTGTCGGAGTATTGAAATGGGTGGGTATGTTTTTGTGCCTACCGAATTTGTGGCCGATTATAATCCGGCGGCCAATAAGGTGACATTATCGGTCAACATCCGAACAGTGCAACGCGAAACCTGGGAGCGTGTCCCGAATTTTATCGCCCATCACACGTCGCAGGTAGAAGAGCTGCCTGTGTAGAGATTGTAATTGGGTAATTGAGTAATTACCCAATTACCCAATTACCCCCATGACTAAACCTCGTTTCGATTATCCACCCACCCGCCAATCCGACGTGGTAGACAACTATCACGGCCGTGCCATTCCCGACCCCTACCGCTGGCTGGAAGACCCCGACTCACCCGAAACACAGGCGTGGACGGCCGCGCAAAATGAATTCACCCGCCACTTTATGGACGAGCTGCCGGCGCGGGACATCTTTGCTGAACGACTGGCCGCCTTGTGGAATTATCCGCGTTACAGTGCACCTGTTTCCCGGCACGGCCGTATCTTTTTCCTGAAAAATGACGGCCTGCAAAACCAGCCGGTCTTGTACTGGCAGCAGGATGACGCGCCGCCACGGGTGCTGCTCGACCCCAACACATTGAGCGACGACGGCACCGTTGCGCTCATCGGCCAATCGTATTCCGACGACGGCCGCTTTCTGGCCTACACCCTCTCCCAAAGCGGCTCCGACTGGCAAACCATTCAGGTGCATAATGTGGATGTGGGCGAGGATACCGGCGATGTGATTCAGTGGTGCAAATTTACCAATGCCGCCTGGCTGCCGGATAACCGCGGCTTTTATTACGCTCGTTATCCCGCCCCCGGCGAAATGCCGGACGCGCCCCCCAGCACCCACCAGCGCGTCTACTTTCACAAAATGGGTACAACGCAAGACGCCGATGAACTGGTGTATGCCCGCCCGGACGCGCCCAATTTGGGTTTCCATCCAGAGGTGACGGATGACGGCCGTTACCTGATGCTGCACGTGTGGGATGGCACCGACCCGCGCAACCGCTTCTACTACCGCGACTTACAAACCGGCGGCGATTTTGTGCGTCTGATTGATGAGATGGAGGCCAAATACATTTTTATCGGCAATGACGGCCCACTCTTTTATTTTGAGACGGACTATGATGCGCCTCACGGCCGTGTCATCGCCATCAACGTAGAAAATCCCGACCGCGCCCACTGGCAGGAGATCATTCCCGAAAGCGACGAGATGATTGAATACTGCCGTCTGGTTAACGAACATTTTGTCCTCGATCGGCTGCGCCACGCCAGCCACCATCTCTATCTGTTTCATAAAGAGGGCGCGCCTGCCGGGGAAATCCCGCTGCCCACGCCTGGCTCCATCGTGGAATTAAGCAGCCGTCGTGAAGAAACCCGCTTTTATTATCAGTTCCAATCTTTCCTTTACCCGCCCACCATCTTTTGTTATGACTTTGAGACGGGGCAGGCGACGGCCGTATACGAACCTGGTCTGCACTTCGACCCCACCCTTTACGAGACAGAGCAGGTATTTTATGAGTCGAAAGATGGCACGGCCGTGCCCCTGTTCATCACCCACAAAAAAGGGCTAAAGTTAGATGGCAGCAATCCCACCCTCCTTTACGGTTATGGCGGCTTCAATATCAACCTGCCGCCCCTCTTTGCGCCCACCCGGTTGGCCTGGCTGGAGCGTGGCGGCGTTTACGCCCAGGCCAACCTGCGCGGTGGCGCCGAATACGGCGAAGAGTGGCACCAGTCCGGCATGTTACACAACAAACAAAACGTCTTCGACGACTTCATCGCCGCCGCCGAATGGCTGATTGCCCAGGGTTATACTTCTCCCAAAAAAGTGGCAATTGAAGGGCGCAGCAACGGCGGCCTGCTCGTCGCTGCCTGCATGATCCAGCGCCCCGATCTCTTCGGTGCGGTGCATTGTGGTGTGCCTGTCATTGACATGCTGCGCTACCATCTGTTCACGGCCGGCCGTTACTGGACGAGCGAATATGGCAACGCCGAGACTGACCCGGCCCACTTTGAATTCCTCATGGCCTACTCGCCTCTGCATAACATCAAACCGGGTATCGCCTACCCGCCGCTGCTCATCACCACCGCCGACACCGACGACCGCGTGGTACCCATGCACGCCAAAAAATTTGCCGCCTCCTTGCAAGCGGCCGACCCTGGTCTCAACCCTCTGCTCTTGCGCGTGGAAATGAAAGCCGGGCACGGCCTGGGTAAACCCACGGCCAAACTTATTGAAGAAGCCACCGACGTATACAGTTTCTTATGGACCATGTTATCGGGAGGCTAACGTTTGTTGTCTCCCCCATACCGTTTTGTTATAATGCCGACCGTCCGGGGCATGGCGCAGCTTGGTAGCGCGCTTCAATGGGGTTGAAGAGGTCGTGGGTTCGAATCCCGCTGCCCCGACTGGATAGAAAAAAAAGACGCCGCGTGGAATTCTACGTGGCGTTTTTCTTTAGAGACGTTGCCCTGCAACGTCTCTACCAGAGATGAAAACAAAAATCGCCAGACGGCGCATGAACAGGTGGTATGCCAAATAACGGTGAAGGCAAACTGCACAAAGTGCAAATGATGTTGACATTGCTGCTGCTGGTCTTGGGCGCATTGCTGGTGGTGTTGTCGTTGGGGGCAGACGCGCTGGGATTAGACCTGACGCCGGGTTTTGGCATTGCCCAAATGTTCCAATTGTTGATCGGCTTAACCTGCCTGACGCTGGCTGCTTTTTTGTATGCGCGCTCATTGCGGCCGCGTAATGGATCAAGTTCGTTGCAGGCAGATATTGGGGTGCGGCTGGCGGCGACGGGCCTGGTTTTTGCCTATGTGGTGGGGCTGGCCGATCTGATCGGGATTGGAACACACGTGAATCCGCGTTTTGAACGGCCGTATGTCGGCCCATTTCAGCTTGGAGGGATGCTGTTGGCGGTAGTCACGATTATCGTCGGTCTGGCGCTTTACCATACCAGCCGCGGCGCGGGCCGAGAGAAGTCGTCAATGGAGTTTCTGGTTAACGGCAACGGGGAACATCATTAAACACACGGGAAGTGATTGATCAGAAGGAGACTTCACCTGCTGTCATTGACCACCATGAATGAAAACAGGACGCCCATTTACAACATTTTATCCGCGTCATTCGCGTGAATCTGCGTCCTATTAACGAAGGAGAATGTGATGCCATTTCAATTTACGCCATTGGAAATTCCAGAGGTGATTCTTGTTGAAACCAGGCGATATGGGGATGATCGCGGCTTTTTTATGGAGACGTACCGGCAGGCGGAGTTTGCCGCGAATGGCATCCCTGGCCCATTTGTGCAGGATAATTGCTCTCATTCGGCGCATGGTGTGGTGCGGGGGCTGCACTATCAAATCCCGCCATATGCACAAGGAAAACTACTGGCAACTGTGCAGGGCGAAATTTTTGATGTGGCGGTGGATATTCGCCAGGATTCGCCTACCTATGGGCAATGGGTGGGGGCGGTGCTGTCGGCGCGCAACGGCCGTATGCTCTACATCCCCCCCGGTTTTGCCCATGGCTTTTGTGTCATCAGCGATTCGGCCACCCTGACCTATAAAGTGACAGAAGTCTATATGCCGGCATATGAACAGGGCATCATCTGGAATGATCCGGAAGTGGGCATCAAATGGCCGGTGGTTGACCCTGTTCTCTCTGGCAGAGATAAACAGTTACCGTTGTTGGCGGAGGTGGTTAACCCCTTTGTCTATGGCGGGGCTGTGGCCTAATCGTCTACTTTGACTAAAATCTCGCTGGCGGCTTTTTGCCCAATGACTTTTGTCTCGCCGCCAACCTCTAATGTGATTGGCCCGGCAAAAGGGGCTACTGCCACGATGCGAATGTGGGCGCCGGGAATGAGTCCCAGTTCGGCCAGGTAACGCAGCAGTTCGGCGTTGCTGTCATCCAGGATGCGCGTAATGATGAGATGGTCGCCTAGGGTGTGAAAGGTTAACGGCCGTGCATCCACCCAGGCCATCGCGCCATCTTTGCCGGGGATGGGGTCGCCGTGGGGGTCAAACTTGGGGTGATTCAACGCCGCAGCAATGCGTTCCTCTAACTTCTCGCTGATGACATGCTCTAAAATGTCGGCCTGTTCATGTACCTCATCCCAGGTGAACCCCAACGCTTCAATCAGATAAAGCTCAATCAGCCGATGATGGCGTATGACTTCCAGCGCCACCTTCTCCCCGGCGTCGGTGAGTGTGACGCCGTAATGCTTTTCATAATTGACCAGCTTAAATTTTGCCAGCCGCTGGATCATGCTGGTGGCTGACGCCGGTTTGACACCGCGCGCCTCGGCAATGCGCGATGTGGAAACCGGCGATTCATCCTGCGCCAGCATGTAAATCGTTTTCAGGTAATCCTCAACCGCCTGGTGGTTGAGATTATGACGTTGTAAGGAAGCGCCTTCCGGCAAGGATTCAATTTCGGGCATGATGGGCAGCATTATAACAAAAAGGAAGAGGGGGTAAACATATCTGTCGCTGGTAGCCGCGATTTCAAACGCCGGGCTATAATCCATACTCATGTGGCATACAAGACAAAACATCTGGCGGCTGGTACTGGTGTTAGCTGCGGTAGGATTGCTGGTTTCCTTGTTGCCGGCGGCCACATCGCTCTATGATCTGACCGGCGAGGCGGAGTTGGCCGGACAACTGCGGGGGGCGCTGCAGTGGCTGAACACGGCCGTGCGCCCCCAGCCTATGCTCGCCCCGGACGCCGCCATCACCCATACGGCCGTTTCCCCCCGTGGCGTCAATACCTTTCTGCAAATTGAAGTCGAAGAAGCCAAACGCGCCCGCAGCCTGGAACTGGCCCGGCAGGCCGGTTTTGCCTTCATCCGCCAGGAGTTCACCTGGGAAGATATTGAAGTTCATGGCAAGGGAGATTTTATAGACAGGCGCAATGATCCCAATGGCGTTGATGCCTGGTTGAAATATGACCACATTGTGCAACTGGCTGAGGATTACGATATTGAAATGATTGCCCGGTTAAGCAACCCACCGGCCTGGTCACGGGCGCTGCCAGAAGAGCAGACCGGCGCCCTGGCGCCGCCGGATGATTACCAGGATTTTGTGGATTTTGTCACGGCCGTCGCCACCCGCTACAAAGGACGCATCCATTACTACCAGATTTGGAACGAACCCAATGGCAACGGTGAATGGGGCCATCACCAACCGGTCAACCCGGAACAGTATACCGATTTGTTGTGCCGGGCATATGAAGCGGTGAAGAGGGTAGACCCTACGGCCGTTGTCCTGGCCGGTGCACTGACGCCTACGGTGGAACTTAGCCCGGCTAATGTGAATGACCTGGTATTTTTGCAGCGCATGTACAATGCCGGTGCAGCCAACTGTTTCGATATCATGTCTGCTCAAGGTTACGGTTTATGGTCAGGCGCAGCCGACCGGCGGTTGCGGCCAACCGTTATCAACTTTCCCCACCATTTGCTCATCCGTGACCTGATGGTGCGCAATGACGACGCCGCCAAACCAATCTGGATTAGCGAAATGGGGTGGAACGTGGTTCCAGAAGGAATCGAAGCGCACTTTGGCCGGGTGACGGAGGCACAGCAGGCACAATACGCGGTAGAAGCGTATGAACGCATACAGGCCGAGTGGCCCTGGGTGGGGGTGAGCGCATATTGGTTCTTGAAACGGCCGTCTGACACCGAAATGGGTGATTCCTGGTATTACTTTCGCCTGTTAGAGCCAGATTTCACACCGCTGCCCGTTTATCAGGCATTGGTCGCTGAGGGCGCTCAGGCGCCGGTCAGACCGGTGGCTGGATGGTTTTACACCTGGGAGCAGCTACGCCCCCTCCTCTTTGGCCTCAGCGCCGCCATCCTGTTTTTCGCCCTGCTCCGTTGGCTGATGCCGGAAGAGTAACGGAAACGTTGACCGAACGGCAAAGTTCATTATGATGGAAGGCGCAATGACTCAGGTAAATGGCGCACAAGTGGAAAGGTTGCAGGCGCTCTATCAGATGGCGGTGGAGCTGTCGGCGCTGCGTAGTTTAGAATCGGTGCTGGATACGGCGCTGCGTCATTGCCTGGAATTAACCGGGTCGCAGTTTGGGTTTATTGGGCTGACGGCCGTACACGGCAAAGCTCTCGATGTCGTCGCTATTCAAGGCTTCAACCCCAGCAGCAGTTTTTACCATCACAACCACCTCATCCCCCTCCGCCCCAACATTTTTGCCCGCTCCGTGCTGGAAAACCGGGCGGTGCGCTCTGTAGACGCCGCCGCCGAACCTAACCGGGTGGGCCAGCCGCCCGGCCATCCGCCTGTGGGTACATTTTTGGGTGTGCCGCTGCGCATCCAGGATGAACCGATTGGCATGATCGGGCTGGCGAACCGGCCCAAGCCCTATGAAGATGACCACGAACAACTGCTGCTCACCTATGCGGCGCAGGTAGCGATAGTCATTCGCAATGCGCAGTTGTATGAGCAGTTGCAGGCGAATAATGAGGCATTGGAGCAAAAAGTGCAGCGGCGCACCCGCCAGTTGGAAGAGGCTAAAGAGACACTGGCGGTGAAGGCGGCGCAGTTGCAAACGCTGCTCTCGGAAACGGTGGATGTGCAGGAGCGGGAGCGGCAGCGTATTGCCCAGGACATGCACGACGGCACCAACCAGTTGTTGATTGGCGCGCTGTTGGAATTAAAATCGGCGCACAAACGGCTGGGCAATGGCGATCTGGCCCTGGCCGAAAATTCGCTGGAAACGGTGCAAAACATCCTGCACCGGGTAGAAGCAGAGATTAAAAACGTCATCCACGATTTACGACCGCCAACGTTGGATGCGCTGGGGCTGGCTCCGGCGGTTCGGCGTTATGCCGAGCGGTATGAGCAATATACGGGCCTGCCGTGCCTGGTGACGGTGCAGGGCGAGCCAATACGGTTGCCCTCGCGCATGGAAATCAGCGTCTACCGGCTGATGCAGGAGGCGCTGCAAAATGCGTCGGTACATGCTCAGGCCAGTCAAACGGAGGTGGCGCTGGTCTTTGCCCCGGACTGTTTGCGGCTGGCGGTGGTGGATAACGGCCGTGGTTTTGACCTGACGGCCGTGCAGCGGAACAACAGCGGTCACCTGGGGCTGCTAGGTATGCAAGAACGCGCCGAAAGCCTGGGCGGCAGCCTGCTCATTGACACAACCCTCGGCCAGGGCACAACGGTGACGTTGACTGTGCCGATTGGTGAGGTGGTTGGACAAATCACTCCCTCAACCCATGAGGAGATTGAGAAATTGAGAGATTGGGAGATTGCCAATCTCCCAATCTCCCAATCTCCCAATCTCTACAACCAATGACTCCCATTCGCATCATCATCATTGACGACCATCCCATTGTGCGCCAGGGCATTGCCAGTTTGCTCTCCAATTACCGTGAGTTTGTTTTGGTGGGGGAGGCGGACAATGGGGTAGACGGCCGTGAACTGGCGCAAACAGCCCAGCCGGACGTGATCTTGCTCGATATTCGGATGCCGGGGGAGTCGGGGTTGGAAACGCTCAACGCCATCTTACGCCAACAGCCGGCCGCCCGTGTGCTCATGCTCACATCGTTTGACGATGAAGAGTACGTGATGACGGCGTTGCGCTCCGGGGCGTATGGCTACGTGCTGAAAAGCGTCTCCGATGACCAACTGGTGAGTGCCATTCGCGCCGTACATCGCGGCGAAAAGGTACTCAGTTCGCAGGTGACAGAGCAGGTCATTCGCCGCGCTCTGACCGAACCGGCACCGCCGGCCCGGCCCGCCGCCGCCCCCGGTTCGCTACCGGCCCTGGACGACGAAGAGATCGCCATTTTGCGCCTGCTGGTGCAGGGGGCGAGCAACACCGAAATCGGCGAAACGCTGTACATGAGCCAGACTACCGTCAAACGCAAACTGCGCCAGATTTTTGAGACCCTCCACGTGCAAACCCGCGCCCAGGCCGCCGCCGAAGCGGTGCGCCAGGGACTTGTGTAGCGCCGAACCATCCTATCATTCTCCTTCAGCTTCTATCAGCGGGTCTATTTCCACCTGGCGGGCTATCCAATGGACGAGCAGCAGGGCGAACAAGGCCATGCCAATCAGGAGCAGGCTGCTCCATAAAGCGTCGTTCAAGTTGCGTTCCAGCGCCCCATATACCAACAAGGGCATGGTTTGGGTGCGACCTTGCAAACTCCCGGCGAAAAGAATGGTGGCCCCAAATTCACCCAACGCCCGCGCCCAACAAAGCACCAGCCCAGCCAGCATGGCCGGTGTGCTGAGTGGCAGGGCGATGTGCCGGAAAATTTCGCCAGTAGAAGCACCATCTATGCTGGCTGCTTCCAGCAGGTCACGGGGGATGGCGCTGAAACGAACCTGCACGGTGCGGATGAAAAAGGGGGCGGCGACGAAGATTTGGGCCAGGATCACGGCCGTCGTCGTAAACGGTAACGAGACGCCAACTAACTCCAGGGTTGGCCCGAACAGCCCACGCCGCCCAAAAGCCATCAACAGCCCAAACCCGGCCACCACCGGCGGCAGGATGATGGGCAGTTCCACAAAAATGTTGATCACCCGTTTGCCGCGAAAGTGATAACGAGCCAGCACGTAAGCCAGCGGCGTGCCAAACAGCAGGACGATGGTGACGGAAATGAGGGTGGTGAACAGGCTCAGGGTGACGGCGTTGCCCACGGCACGGCCGTACAACGACTCGATCCCACTCAAATCCCGCACTGCCCGCAGCGCCATCGCCAACAGCGGCACCGTCAAAAAGAAAAACATCACCGCTGCCATACTGGCAATGACGACACGGCCGTCGGGCCAATGAAAACGGCGGAAAAAAAGAGAATCGGATTTCATCATAAAATCCAATTCTCGTTCAGGTCGGCGGTAAAATCCACAAAAAAAGGAGATTGGAGATTAGAGATTGGAGATTGAACCAATCTCCAATCTCTAATCTCTGATTTTTATTGCTATGGACGTGGGCCGAAACCCCACTTTGACAGGATGGCCTGGCCTTCGTCGCTCAACACCAGGTCTACAAACGCCTGGGCTGTTTCCGGGCTGGCGGAATCATTGATGGGGGCGATGGGGTAGACGGCAACCACGTTCAGCGATTCAGGAATTTCAATGACCTGTACCTGGTCGGCGATGTCCGGCGTTACATCTGACTTATAAACCACACCGGCATCGGCTTCACCCAAAACGACTTTGGCGGCCAGTTGGCGCACGTTGGCTTCTTCGGAAACGATGTTGGCGAGCACGGCCGTTTTAAACTCTTCCCCATATGCCGGATCGGCAGCCGCATTGTCCAACATCTGGTCTGTGAAGCCGCGAATGGGCACATCAGGCGCGGCGGTGACAAACTTGACCCCCTCATTGGCTAAATCGGCCAGCGTTTCCAGGCCCGCCGGGTTATCGGCGGGCACAATCAATACCAGACTGTTGGTCAGGAAATTGGCTGGCTCGCCGGCAATTCGGCCAGCCGCGACCGCGTTTTCCATCTGTCTGGTGTTGGCGGAGGCGAACACATCGCCGGGTGCGCCTTCGGCCAGTTGGGTCGCCAGGTCAGACGATGCGCCAAAATTGAAGCGCACGGTGCTGCCGGGATACTGCTTTTCAAACAATGCGCCTATTTCTGTGAAGGCATCGGTTAAAGAAGAAGCGGCAAAGACGGTGAGGGTAAAAGCCGCCGTTGATCCAGGCATGGGAGCAGTTGAAGAACGACATCCGCTCAGCCACAGAAACAGAAATAGAATGAAGCATAACTTTTTTTGCGACAACGTTCTTCTCCTTGCCAGGTAACACGGTTTGCCAAATTATCTGTTTTATATGAGCTTGAAGTCAACCTGTCATTCCGAGGTCTTCCGAGGAATCTCTACGTCGTGTCAATTGGTAGGGATTCCTCCTCGAAGACTCGTCGGAATGACAGAGGGTAGGGGCAAAGTTGGCCCTGTTGGGTGGGGAAGTTGACCCGGTTGGCTCTTGGCGTGGGGGCGGAGTGAAGTAGCATCGGGGGTGTGAATGACCCGATTCGCATCCCATATTCCCCTGATACCGTAGACCAGATGGCCGCTCTGTTGGCTCATCATGCTTATATTGCCGACGTGGGGCTGGGCACCAGCCTCTTTCTGGCGCTGAAGATGGGCAAGGCGCTTTTTCTGGAAGGGGAGCCGGGCGTGGGCAAGACGGAAGTGGCCAAAGTCCTCAGCCGCGCTTTTGCCGCACCGCTCATTCGGCTGCAATGTTATGAGGGGCTGGACATTAACCAGGCGGTGTATGAGTGGAATTATCCCCGGCAACTGTTGGAAATTCAGGCGCGGCAGCATGTGAACGGGACGGCCCCGGCTACACGGGATATTTTTACGGAAGAGTTTTTGCTGAAACGGCCGTTGCTGCAAGCCATTGACCACGCCCACAACCAATCCCCCGTGCTGCTCATTGATGAACTGGACCGCGCCGACGAGGAGTTTGAGAGTTTCCTGCTAGAACTGCTCTCCGATTTCCAGATCACCATCCCGGAAATGGGCACACTGCAAGCCGACTATAAACCCATCGTCATCATCACCTCCAACCGCACCCGCGAAATCCACGACGCGCTGAAACGGCGCTGTGTCTACACCTGGATTGATTACCCTTCCCGCGAAAAGGAGCTGGAAATTGTGCGGTTGAAAGTGCCGGGCATTGCCGAACAGTTGGCCGGGCAGGTGGTGGATTTTATTCAGGCGGTGCGCCGCGAAGAGCTGTACAAATTGCCTGGCGTGGCCGAAACGCTCGATTGGGCGGAGGCGTTGGGGCATTTGAATACGCAGGTGTTGGACACGGCCGTCATCAATGCCACACTCGGTATCATCCTCAAATATCAAGACGACGTAGACAAACTGCGCGGGCAGGCGGTAGCCAACATCGTCGCCCAGTTAGAGACTGTCCGTCAAGAAGAGTAAAAATCAAAGATTACGCAGATTTCACCGATTTTTTTATCTGCGTAATCTGCGAAATCTTTGATGATTTCAAATAATGACCACTTTCCTGGAAAACCTCCTCCTCTTCACCAACCTGTTGCGTCAGGCCGGTTTTGCCATTTCGCCGCAGCAGAATGTGGAGTTGGCGCAGGCATTGACGCTGGTGGACATTGGCAGCCGGGAGCAGGTGCACCACGCCGCCCGCTGTTTGTTGGTGACACGGCGTGAGCAGATGAACCTGTTTGACGCCATTTTTAACCAATTCTGGCGCAATCCGGGCCACGGCCGTACACAACCCCAAAAAGCGCCTATTGCCCCCCGCCACAAACGGCAAAACCAGCAGTTCAACATCGTCACTTACATGGCTTACAAGGCACAGCAGGCCGACCAGGAAGTGGAGGTGGTAGACAAAAGCGAGAGCTACAGCCATGCCGAACTGCTGCAACAAAAGCTGTTTTCGGAGATGTCGCCGGAGGAATTGCAGACGATCAAACGGCTGATACAAGAGATGCGCTGGCAGGCCATCCAACGGCAGACGCGCCGCCGTGTGCCGGACAAAAACGGCAACACGCTGCGGCTGCGCCAGGTGATGCGCACGGCCGTGCGTACCGGTGGTGTCCCGCTACAACTGTCATGGCAAAGTCGCAAAATCAAGCAGCGCCCCCTCGTCCTCATTGCCGATGTGAGTGGTTCGATGGAGAAGTACGGCCGTCTGCTGCTGCAATTTTTCTACAGCGTCTCCCACAGCTTCGGTCAGGTGGAATGTTTTGTTTTTGGCACCCGGCTGACGCGCATCACCCACCAACTCAAGCTGAAAAACATTGACCGCGCCGTAGACGAGGCTGCCGGGGATGTGGTGGATTGGTCAGGCGGTACGCGCATTGGTGAGAGTTTGCGCACTTTCAACCGGCAGTGGGGCCGCCGCGTATTACGGCGTGGCGCAGTTGTGCTCATCGTCAGCGATGGCTGGGAGCGCGGTGATGTCTCTGTGCTGCGCCAGGAAATGCGTTATTTGCAGGCGCGCAGCCACCGCCTCATCTGGCTCAACCCGCTGCTGGGGCGGGCCGGTTATCAGCCATTGGTGGAGGGCATGGCCGCCGCCCTGCCCCATATTGACGACTTCCTGCCCGTCCACAACCTGCAAAGCCTCACCAAACTCTCGCACCACCTGGGCAAGTTAGGGCAGCATCGTTCGGTACGGCCAGAAATGATAATCAGAACGCGGATGAACGCGGATGAACGCTGATTTTTGTGCGTCAGGTTTATCCGCGTCATCCGCGCTAATCTGCGTCCCATTTTAAAAAGGAGAAATGGATGATTGTTGAAGGAGAATATACGTTTGACGCCCCGCAGGATTTGGTGTGGCAGGCGTTGCAAGACCCGGACGTGTTGTCCAGTGCCATGCCGGGGGGTGAAGGGTTCACGGCCGTAGGCGAAAACGAGTACGAAGGTAATCTGAACGTCAAAGTGGGGCCGGTGCAGGGCAAATTTAAGGGCAACATCAAGCTGACCGACATTATCGCCCCGGAAAGCTACACCATGACCGTAGACGGCAAAGGCGCACCCGGTTTTGTGAAGGCTGTGGGCAGCCTGAAATTGACCCCGGACGGCGAGCGCACCCACATCGCCTATCACGGCGATGCCCAGGTGGGCGGCCGTATCGCCAGCGTCGGTCAGCGTCTGCTAGACACCTCGGCCAAATCCATCATCCGGCAAAGCCTGGACGGGCTGAACGAATATCTAAAAGTGCAGGTCGCTGCCCGCGCCGCCGCCACTGCTGCCGGTGCATCGGAAGAAGAAGCCGCGGCCGCCGCCGCCCAGGTAGAAATTCCCACCTACACCCCACCCTCACAAACATCGGTAG
Source organism: Chloroflexota bacterium (assembly GCA_014584575.1). Classification (GTDB taxonomy): domain Bacteria; phylum Chloroflexota; class Anaerolineae; order Promineifilales; family Promineifilaceae; genus CAADGU01. The sequence continues at coordinate 70,131 of JACTMP010000065.1, read as the reverse complement.
CCATGAATGTGGCCAAAGATGTGGCCGGCGACCTGGTGCCGCCCAAATACCGCCCGCTGGTTATCGGTGGTGTGGTGCTGCTGGTGTTGTTGATTTTGTATTTGATATTTCGGTAGGTCACGGCCGTCACTCGTCACGGCCGTTTTTACTGGTTCTGGCCGGTCTCCAGACCGCGCCAGTCAGGGCGGCACGGTCTGGAGACCGGCCGCAGCACAGGTTTGGTTCATAATTCCTAATTCATAATTCCTAATTTCCAAAAGGAGGTTCCCATGATCCCAGGTGAATTTGATTATTATTCGCCGCGCACATTACAAGAAGCGGTTGGGCTGTTGGAGCAGCACGGCTATGATGCCAAAATCATAGCCGGGGGGCAAAGTCTTATCCCCGCCATGCGCTTCCGGTTGGCGCTGCCCGAAGTCCTCATTGACATTAACACCATCGAAGGGCTGGAATACATCCGCGAGGACGATGGCCATCTGCTGATCGGCGCGCTCACCCGTGAATCCGACCTGGAAGAGTCGGCGCTGGTGCAGGGCAAGTACCATCTGTTGGCCGACGCCGCCCGCGTCATTGCCGACCCGGTGGTGCGCAACCGGGCCACCGTCGGCGGCAATCTGGCCCACGCCGACCCGGCCAACGACCACCCGGCGGTAATGCTGGCCTACAACGCCGAACTGATCGCCCTCGGCCCCAACGGCACGCGCGCCATTGCCATTGATGACTTTTTTGTTGACCTGTTTGAAAATTCACTGGCCGACAATGAAATCCTGACCGAAATCCGCATCCCCACCCCCGGCCCCGGCAGCGGCGGCGCGTATTACAAAGTGGAGCGGAAGGTGGGCGATTATGCGATCTCGGCGACGGCCGTACAACTCACCATGAGCGGTAACACCTGCACCGCCGCCCGCATTGGCCTCACCAACGTCAGCGCCGTACCCATGCGGGCCACCGCCGCGGAACAGGCGCTCATCGGCAAACAGATCACGGACGAGGTGTTGGAAGCGGCCGGGCAGGCGGCTGCCGCTGCCTGTGACCCATCGCCCGATTTGCGGGGGTCTGTCGCTTATAAACGGGATTTAACGCGCGTTGTCACCAAACGAGCCATTCGCCAGGCAATCGAACGGGCACAAGGAGGATAAAAATGAGCAAACATACGATTACATTAACCGTAAACGGAGCAGAAGTGACGAAGGAAGTAGAAGCACGCACATTGCTCGTCCACTTCATCCGGGAAGATTTAGACCTGACGGGCACACACATTGGCTGTGATACCACGAGTTGTGGGGCGTGTACGGTGATGTTGAACGGCCGTACCGTCAAAAGCTGCACCCTCTTTGCTGTTCAGGCCAACGGGGGCGTAGTGGAAACCATCGAAGGCGTGGCCAACGGGGCCACCTTGCACCCGCTGCAAGAAGGGTTCTGGGAAAAACACGGCCTGCAATGTGGCTACTGCACCCCCGGCATGATCATGAGCGCCAAACACCTGCTGGCTAAAAATCCCAGCCCCACCGAAGAAGAAATCCGCTGGGGCATCTCCGGGAATCTGTGCCGCTGCACCGGCTACAACAAAATTGTCGAGGCCATTCAATATGCGGCCGCCAAAATGCAGGCGGCCGAGGAGGTACCCGCATGACCACCTTTCACGATCCCGCCAAACCCAAACACGTCGCCGACCGCTTTGAGAACAAACATGATGCGCCTGCCGGCAGTTCGGCCGTAGTCGCCACCACCGAAGAAGTGCGCGTGACTACCCCGCCGGAAATCTGTGGCATGGGCCACCGCATGAAGCGCAAGGAAGACCCCCGCTTCATCCAGGGCAAAGGCAACTACGTAGACGACATCAAACTGCCCGGAATGCTCTACATGGACATTGTGCGCAGCCCCTACGCCCACGCCAAAATCCTGAACATAGACGCCAGCGCCGCCCTGGCCATGCCCGGCGTATTGGCCGTCATCACCGGCAAAGATTTGGCCGCGCACGGCCTCCACTGGATGCCCACGCTGATGTCCGACACGCAAATGGTGTTGCCCACCGAAAAAGTAGTCTACTACGCCCAGGAAGTGGCCTGTGTCATCGCCACCAGCCGCTACATCGCCGCCGACGCCGTAGAGCAGGTGGTGGTGGATTATGAACCGCTGGATGTGGTCGTAGACCCGTACAAGGCGCTGGACGATGAGGTTATCATCCGCGACGACAAGGAATTGAAGACCAACCGCATCTGGCATTGGGAAGTGGGCGACCAGGCGGCCACCGATGCCGTTTTTGCCAACGCCGCCCATGTGGTCAAGCAATACATGTACATCCCCCGCATCCACGTGGCCTCCATTGAAACGTGTGGCATGGTTGCCAATTACAACCCGGCCACCGGCAAAATGCAGCTCTACATGACCACCCAGGCCCCACACGCCATTCGTACTGTCTTTGCTCTGGTCAGCGGCCTGCCAGAGCAAAAGATTCAGGTTATTTCGCCGGACATTGGCGGTGGTTTTGGCGGCAAAGTGCCTGTTTATCCCGGCTATGTGGTCTGCGCCGTGGCCAGCCTGCTCATCGGTAAGCCGGTGAAATGGATTGAAGACCGCAGCGAGAATTTGCAGGCCGACAGTTTTGCCCGCGACTACCACCTGGAAGCGGAACTGGCGGCTGATGCCAACGGCAAAATTGTGGGCTTGCGAGTGAATGGGCTGGCCGATCATGGCTGTGCCGACGCGGCTGCCAATCCGTCCAAATTCCCCGCCGGGCTGTTCAGCATATGCACCGGCTCGTATGATTTGCAGGCGGCGCACGTCAACTTTGACGCCGTGTACACCAACAAACCGCCGGGCGGCGTGGCCTATCGCTGCTCCTTCCGCGTCACGGAAGCGGTGCAGATGATTGAGCGCATGGCGGACATGATGGCCCACGATTTGAATGTAGACCCGGCCGAATTCCGCATGAACAACTTCATCAAAGCGGACGCCTTCCCCTACAAGTCGCCAACCGGCTGGGAGTATGACAGTGGCAATTACCACGCCGCCCTTCGCAAGGCAATGGACATGATCGGCTACGAGGAACTGCGCCGCGAACAGGCGGAAAAACGGGCGCGGGGCGAATTGATGGGCATTGGCATTTCCAGCTTTACGGAAGTGGTGGGCGCGGGGCCGTCGCGGGATTATGACATTTTGGGGATCAAGATGTTTGATTCGGCCGAAATCCGCATCCACCCCACCGGAAAGGCGATTGCCCGCTTTGGTACCAAGTCACAAGGGCAGGGGCATGAAACGACCTACGCCCAGATTATCGCCGAGGAGTTGGGCCTGCCCGCCAATGACATTGAGGTGGAAGAAGGCGACACCGATACCGCGCCGTATGGTTTGGGGACGTATGCCAGCCGCTCCACACCGACGGCCGGGGCCGCAGCGGCGATGGCGTCCCGCAAAATCAAGGCGAAAGCGAAGAAAATTGCCGCCCACCTGCTGGAAGTGAACGAGGATGACCTGGAATGGGATGTGAACAAGTGGCAGGTAAAGGGTTCGCCGGAACAGGCCAAAACGATTCAGGAGATCGCTTTTGCCGCTTACACCAATCATCCGCAGGGGATGGAAGCGGGGCTGGAAGCGACCGATTATTATGACCCGCCGAACCTGACCTTCCCGTTTGGCAGCTACATTGCGGTGGTGGATGTGGACAGCGGCACGGGTGAGGTGAAGGTGCGCCGTTTTGTAGCGGTGGATGATTGCGGCAACATCATCAATCCGTTGGTGGTGGAAGGGCAGATTCACGGCGGGCTGACGATGGGGCTGGCCCCGGCGTTGTACGAGGAGATTGTGTATGACGAGAATGGGCAATGTTTGACGGGCACGTTGGCGGATTATTTGCTGCCAACGGCCGTAGAATCCCCCAAATGGGAAACCGGCCACACCATCACCCCTTCGCCACACCATCCGATTGGCGCGAAAGGCGTGGGCGAGTCGCCAACGGTGGGCGCGCCGCCAGCCATTGCCAATGCGGTGGTGGACGCGCTCTGGCATTTGGGCGTGCGCCACATTGATATTCCAATTACGCCGGAGAAGGTGTGGCAAGCACTTCGGGATGCTGGTGTGACAGAGTAGGGGAATATCACAGATTACGCAGATAAAAATCTGCGTAATCTGCTATCATACCTTGTAAACTGATTAACGGAGTGTTATATGAGTACAGCAACCCTATCACCAGTAAATCAAGTTCGTCATCCTTATGTGGAGCGCAGGCCAGGTGTTGGTGGTGGCAAACCGGTCATTGTGGGAACACGCATTAAGGTGACACAAGTGGCTATTGAGTATGAACGTCTTGGCTGGACGGCCGATCAAATCATAGATGCTCACCCCCATCTCACACTGGCACAGGTACATGATGCACTTTCTTATTATTATGAAAACCAGGCGGCTTTAGATGCAGATATTCTTGCTGATGAGCAAACTGTGGCTGAATTAAGCCAACTGTATCCGTCCAAGTTGCCTTAAAGATGGCTCTCAAAATTTACACCAATGAGAGTGTGCCGGTGGCTGTAGTAGCGGGTTTGCAACGTAGGGGTGTAAACGCAACTTCTGCTAGAGATTCAGGGAATTTAGGCCTGACTGATCAACAACAGTTAAATTATGCCATCCACAACCAGATGGTTGTATTTACGCATGACACAGATTTTATTCGTCTGGCACAAGAGTATCAGACTCAAGCTAAACTTCACTGGGGTATTATCTATGTCCATCAAGACAAATTAAGTATGGGGGAATGTATTCGGCGGTTAAAAGAGTTTGCTGATGTGTTTAGCCGCGATGATTTCCAGAACCATCTTGAGTTCCTATAGTTTGACAAGTTCCTCGTTTGTGGAGGCTTTGGCATGAACGAATCTGAACGGGATATTGGACAAGAGATTTTAGATGCGGTGTTGGAAATCAAGGCTGGTGGCGGCCGACGTTTTACGGTACCTGTGCCTGCGATTGTGGAAATCCGCCAGAAGGTGAATATGAGCCAGGCGGAGTTTGCGCAATTATTGGGGGTATCAGTACGCACGTTACAGGAGTGGGAACAAGGACGGCGGAAACCCTCGGGCGCAGCCGCTTCATTGCTTGTAGTTGCAGATAAACGACCAGAGGTGTTACGCGAGGTTTTTTCTTCGTATTCCTGGGAGACTTCTGCTGATTGAGGACAATGTTTTTTTTCAGAGCAGTTCAACATGGGCAGCAGCCCACCACGATGAATGAAAATGGGACGCGGACGAACGCGGATGACGCGGATTTTTTTAGCTTCGCGTGTCTTCGCGTTCTTCGCGGATTATTTTCAGAGGAGGTTTGGTAATGATGGAAGCGAGAATGATTGAGGCGGGTGGGCAGCGGGTGGCGTGTTATGAGAGTGGGGGGATGGGCACGGCCGTGATGCTGATTCACGGTAATTCGGCGTCCAGCGAGACGTTCAAGGTGCAGTTGACGGGTGATTTTGGGCAGAAGTACCGGGTGGTGGCCATGGATTTGCCGGGGCACGGCCGTTCCGAACCGGCAGCGGATCCGGCTAAAACCTACCACATGCCGGGTTATGCGGCGGTGTTAGCCGAGGTGGCGCGGCAGTTGGGTGTGGAAAATGGGGTATTCGCTGGCTGGAGTCTGGGTGGGCATATCGTTTTGGAAGCGCACAACCTGTTGCCGAATGCGGCCGGCTTTGTCATTTTTGGCACGCCGCCGCTGGCGTTCCCGCCGGATATGGCCAACGCCTTTTTCCCCAACCCGGCGATGGGCGCGGCCTTTGCCGAAACGTTGACGGCGGAGCAGATGGCCGGGTTTGCCGCCGCCTGCCTGGCCCCGGATTCGCCGCTCGACCTGGCCCCGTCTATCGCCGACATAGCCCGCACCGATGGCCGGGCGCGGGCGACGCTGGCCGCCAGCATTGCCCCGGACGGGTATCAGGATGAGGTGGCGATTGTGAAGGGTTTGACACGGCCGTTGGCCATTTTGCACGGCGCGCAGGAGCAGTTGGTAAACGCCGCCTACATCAGCGCCCTGGAAATGCCCACTCTGTGGCGCGGCGCGGTGCAGATGATTGAAGGGTCAGGGCATACGCCACAGGTGGAAGCGCCGGAGGCGTTTAACTCCCTGTTGAGCGCCTTTGTGGATGAGGTAACTGGGTAATTTGGTAATTGGGCGTCGGAATGAACGAACCTGAACGGGATATTGGGCAAGAGATTTTGGACGCGGTAATTGAAATCAAGAGTCGTCGTCTTGATTCTGCCCTTTTGGAAGATTTCATGGGCCGGTTTTACGGCTATGGTAATTACCTGGGCGATTACTGGTTTGTAGGTATGGAAGAAGGAGGGGGGAACTCTTTTGCTGGTATTGAGCGTAGGCTGAATACATGGAAGGAAAGAGGGGGACGAGAACTGGAAGATGTGGCTGAATATCACCTCGCTATTGGCGTCACGTCACTTTTTAGTGAACGGCCGAAAATTCAACCATCGTGGGGAAAACTCATTCGGGTTATTTTGGCTATGAAGGGATACTCGCCGACGGTAAACCAGATACGTGACTACCAACGTGATTGCTTAGGCCGTATGGATGGTGATACCTGTCTGTTGGAGCTATTACCGTTACCCTCCCCATCAACCCGCCACTGGATTTATGGAGATTATTCGGAATTGCCTTATCTGGCGGATCGAGATACTTACCGCCGGACTTTGCGCGATGGCCGTATAAAACACCTGCAACAACGCATTAAACAGTATCGCCCGAAAGTTGTGCTCTTTTACAGTTTTAGCTACCGTGAACAGTGGCAGACAATCTCTGGTGTTGACTTTTCGCCGATTGATGAGGGGAAGTTCTATGTCGGCAGTAATGGCACGTCGGTTTTCGTCATGACTATGCATCCGGCGGCAACCGGGTTAAGTAATGACTATTGGCATCGAGTGGGCCATGTGATTGCCTCAAAGTTAAACGCACAGACTTAGGCAAAATTAGGAGTGAACAATGTACGACGATTTTTTTGCGAAGGCGCATGAGTTGGTGCAGGCGGGGGTGCCGTTTGTCACGGCCGTAGTCGTCCGCTCCGAAAAACCCACATCCGGTAAACCGGGCGACAAGGCGATTATCACCGCTGATGGCGTGATGCATGGCTGGATTGGCGGTAGCTGCGCCCAGCCGACGGTGGTGAAGGAGGCGTTGAACGCGCTACGGGCGGATGAAGCCCGTCTAATTCGCCTGTCTACGGAGCCGGAAGCCCAGGAAGCGCGTGATGGCTTGCTCGATTTGCCGATGACCTGTTTTAGCGGCGGCACACTGGAGATTTACCTGGAACCGCAGCAGCCTCGCCCGCGTTTGCTTGTGGTGGGGGCGCTGCCGGTGGCGCAGGCATTGGTCACGCTGGGCAAGGCGATGAATTATCAGGTGGTAGCGGTGGACTTGGACGGCGCTGGTGAAGCGGTGTCTGGTGCGGATGTGGTGCTGACCAGTCTGGACGAGGTGGTGGGGCAGTTACGGCCGTACACCTACATCGTTATCGCTACCCATGGCAATTACGACGAACTGGCGCTGGCAAAAATTCTGCCCGCGCAGCCAACCTATGTGGGGCTGGTCGCCAGCCCGAAGCGTGCCGAGGCAGTATGTGATTATTTACGGATGCAGGGGATCACGGAGACGGAACTGCTGCCGCTGAAAGCGCCCGCCGGGCTGGACATTCAGGCGCGGCGCGGCGATGAGATCGCCCTGAGCATTATGGCCGAGATTGTGCAGCGGCGGCGCAGTGCGGAATTGCTCGATCTGGCGTTGTTTAAGGGGGAGACGGCCGTTGAGGCAACGGTTGTAGAAGAGACGGCCGTTGAAGAGGCAGAAGAAGAGACGTGCTCCTGTGGGTGTGGCGGCGAAAGTAAAAGTGACGAGGTGATTGAACTGGCTATGTTACAACCGGTAACGGCCGTGCCCATCGCCCTTGATACAAAAACAACCACCGCCATTGACCCCATCTGCGGCATGACCGTAGAGATCGCCACTGCCCGCTACACCTTTACCCACGAAGGCGAAACCTACTACTTCTGCTGCGCCGGCTGCCAGACATCGTTTCAAAAGAGCGTAATCCGTGAACCGTAACCCGTGAACCGTAATCGGTTTACGGGTTACGTTTTACGGATTACGTCTTAATCCTCCAGCCCAATCAACCCCTCTTTAATGGCATATTTCACCAGGTCTACGCGGCTGTGCAGGTTCAGTTTGCGCATGATGTTTTCGCGGTGGCGGTCTACCGTTTTGGCGCTGATGACCAGTTTGTCGGCGATTTCGGGGTTGGTCAACCCTTCGGCGATGAGGGTCAGGACTTCCTGTTCACGGGGGGTGAGTTCTTCGGCGGGTGGGGCGTCAGTGGCGGTGGGCTGGCCCAGGTAGCTTTGCACCAGCCGCGCGGCCAGCGAGGGGTATAGGAAGACCTGCCCCTGGCTGACGGTGCGGATGGCGCTGACCAGTTCGTCCGGGGCGGCGCGTTTGGGCACGTAGCCGGAAGCACCGGCGCGCAGCATTTCAAAGAAGTATTGGTCGTCTTCGTGCATGGTCAGGGCGAGCACGGCCGTACTCGCCGACATCCTTTTAATTTCCCGCGTGGCCTCAATCCCGTTCATGTCCGGCATTTGAATATCCATCAAGACCACATCGGGCCGGTGCAGCCGCACCTGGTGGATGGCCTCTGCGCCCGATTCCGCCTCGCCGACGATGCGCATGTCCGGTTGCGCTTGCAGCAACATGCGCAAGCCGGAACGGACAACGGCGTGGTCATCAACGAGGAGGAGGCGGATGGGTGTTGTCATGGTGTTAAGGGGTTATCGGTAATCGGTGATCGGTAATCGGTGAGGGGTCTACCGACGACCGATTACCGTTGACTGATAAGCGATTACCCTCTTCCGGCAGGGGAATGGTGACATCAACGGCCGTACCCTGACCAGGTATCGAGTGAATCTGGCAACTGCCACCGACGAGGGCGACCCGCTCCTGGATGCCCAGCAGTCCCCAGGCGCGGCGGGGTTGAGCGGCGGTGAAAATATCGTCGGGTTGAAAGCCACGGCCGTCATCCCGGATTTGCATTTGCACCATCTCCGGGACAAAGGTGAGGGTAACGGTCACATTTTCGGCAGCAGCGTGTTTGGTGATGTTGGTCAATGCTTCCTGGGCGATGCGGAAAACGATGGTTTCCATATCGGGCGGCAGGCGGCGGACACGGCCGTGAACGGTGAACCGGGCATTGACGCCGCTGTGCGCCTGGAAGGTCTGTACCTGATTTTGCAGGGCAGGCACCAGGCCGAGGTCATCCAGAAGGGACGGCCGTAAATCCCGGATCAAATCGCGTAAATCGGTGAGCGCCTGCGTACTCATTTGTTTCAATTCTACCAGTTGTTGCGCCGCCAGGGTGGGATCGCGTTTTACCGTTTCAGACACCGCCGCAAAACCTAATCCCAATGCCGTCAACGCCTGCCCGGCGCCGTCGTGCAGGTCGCGGGCAATGCGCTGCCGTTCCCGTTCTTGCACAGAGACAACCTGATGCAGTAGTTCGCCGCGCAGCGCTTCCCGCGCCTGACTTTCCTCGTAGCGGGTAGCGTTTTCAATGGCAATACTGAGCAGCCCGGCAACGGTGCCGAGCAGAGAGAGGTCGCGCCCGGTGAGCGCCGTTACCTCTGGCTGGATGTGCAGCACCAGGCTGCCGATCACCCGCTCTTCCACCGACAGTGGCCAGCCAATGGCGCTCTCGCCATTAACGGCCAGGATGGTGTCATCCTGGGGCAGGGTGTTTTGGGGTAGGGAAATCAATTGGTTGTTATTGGCGCAGATGGGCACGGCCGTCGCCTCAATTTCACGGGTGATGGCGCGGGCCTGCACGCAGGGCTGGTTGGCCTGGCAGTCCAGGTGGCCGGGGCAGGCGGCACATTCCAAGGGACGGCCCGGATTTTGGCGCAGCACAATGATGCCCCGCGTAAACCGGGGCAGGCTGGCGCTGATCTGGTTGATGGCCTGGGCGAGCAGGGTCTTTTTGTCCAGGGTGGCGGCCAATGTGCGGGAGAGGGTGAAGAGGAGGGAGAGGTCTTGTACGGCCGTTTGCAATTCCCGGTTCAACAGTTCCATCTCCTGGCGGGACTGTTCCTGCACGGCCAATGCCTGCCGCTGCGCTGCCAGCCGCTCCTCGTTGGCCCGCGCCAGGTTGCGCTGCCGTTCGGTTTCAAAGGCGCGCAGCGCCCGGATGACAAAAAAGGCGATGAGGGCGGCCATAACAGCGCGGAACAACTGCACCGGGATGCCAAACCATTGTAAAAACAGTTCGTTGTTCACCATATTGGCCGGAAAGAAGAAACTGGGTGCGGTGAAAATTTGCCCTACCAGACCATATAGCAGTAAGGCAACGGCCGCCCGCAACAGATCGCGGCTGGTTTCGTGCAGGTCGTTGGCGCGGAAGGTGCGTTGTTCCAGCACAATGGCCCAGGCGGCCAGGACGGCCCCAGGGATTGCCAATGTGTAACGCGCCAGAACGTCTACGGCCGTTAAAAATTCTTCATGCGCCGGTTGATACAGCCATTGGGTGATGAGGACGCTGATGAGCCAGACGGCCGTTAATGTTGCCGCCACGCCATAGGCCAACGGCCGTTCGCGTTTGTGATTGGTGCGGGTGGCAAAAATCAACTGCACACCAAAGATGACCAGGCAAATAAAGGAGATGACCAGGTGCCCCAACCGCAGTTCGTCGGAAAGCAGCCAGGCGGGGATGTCGGTGGCCCCGGCCGCTGCCAGCCGTTGGAACATCTCAAACCATTCGTGTAGCCCATGCAAAATGCCAAATGCAGCCAGAAATCCCAACGCCCGCGCCAGCCGCAGCGTAGACGCCCGCCGCGACTCCAGCCAGACTATCAGCCCCAGGCAGAAAAACGCCAGCCCGTAGAAGAAGTACACAACGATGATGTTGTGTTGGAAGAAGGAAGTGATGGTTTGCATGTACCAGTAATCGGTAAACGGTAATCGGTGATCTCCACTGATGACCGATCACCGATTACCATTTACCTCTACTAGATTAGCACAATAGACGCTTTCACAGGGTGTAAACAGTAGGCATTGGCACAAATCCGAGGTGAGGATTGTCACCTTTTCTCATGTTGTAGTTTTACATGCCAACCGATGGCGGCGACACCTGGGAATGTCGCTACGACAATTGTTATGTGTGGTTGCCATTTCGCCTGACGTGACCGGCGTTAATGCCGTCACCGTGGAGGGCGCCTGAAAAACCCGGTAGCTTTGCCCCTCTTACGTGGTGGATTTTATGGGGGTTGGTCGGGACGAACCAATCGGTTTTGCCGGGTGACGACCGGCTGTATTTCCAGCTTTTGCCCGGTGCTTATTGACCCGATGTTTGTCTCCTGGCGGTGAGGAGCGAGGAGGGCGTGGCTCAAAATCGGGCAGGGTGCGCCGTTCCAGTTTTTCACCCAAGACGCGCTCAATGGCTCTAATCATGTCTGTATCTTCGGAGGTGACAAACGTAAAAGCGCCGCCTGTTTTGGCGGCGCGCCCGGTGCGGCCGATGCGGTGGGTGTAGGCGTTGGCCGTGTGGCGCGCCGGCCGATACGCCGTGGGGTCGGTGGCCGTTTCGACTGCTTTCCAAAATGCTTCATTATCCGCCGCTATACGGGGAGTTTAACATAATCTGGCAGGATCTGTCATTTGATTAGCCTGTTCGGCTAAAAATTGCCATTGACGCACCATGTTCCCGGCAAACCAGCCACCATTAGCCGTCAGCACAAAGCCGTCGGCGGTGTCTGGCTGGATCAGTCTTTGCTGCTGCCAATGGTGGAGGAGAGATTGGCCGTTCACCGGAACAGATTGCAATGCCAGCGCCAGTTGCTGCGGAATGGCGCCGGATAAAACGGCCGTGCGCACCGGCAGCAGCGCACTTTCTACGGCCGTGCGCCGCAGCCCCCCTTGCAAGCCCGGCTGTTCCGGCCCGCATTGGCGCATATACGCCGCATAACGGGGATGGCGGTAATGGTAGTCGCCCATCACGCCATCGGCAATTGTACCCACCGCCAGGCAATCTTCGCCGCGTGTGGGAAAAGTAAAGTAGATGTTCTGGTCACGGCCGTCGGCCCAATGGTTGAACAGGCTGCGACCAAAGCCATTTCCGGCCAACACGCTGGCCCCAGCCTGAAACATAAAATAGTTGGGCACATGGCTGCGCCGCGCCAGCCCCGACGATTCCGCCCATTTCTGGTTTTGCGGGTAAATGAGCAGTTCGTAGAGGGAAAAGCCGTTAACCCCGACCGCGGCGAGCGTTTGGATACCGGCCACAAAACCGGCCAATGTTTGCCCTGGCAGGCCACACACCAGGTCAACAGACACTACCCAGCCCAGAGCCAGCGTTTGTTCAACCCTGTCTAGTAGTTCGGCCACCGGCCGGCGGCGGCCAATGGCCGCCCGCACCGGCTCTTCCAGGCTTTGCACACCCAGGTGCAAACGACGATAACCTGACCGGTGCATCGTAGCTATCATGCCCGGCGTCAAACTTTCCACCGTAGATTCCAACGCCCACTCGGTATCCTCAGTAATGGCAAAATGGGCGTGGCAACAGCCGACAATTTGGGCCAATGCTGCTTCCCCCAGGAAGGTGGGTGTGCCGCCGCCCATATGCACAGTGGAAACTGGGCGCCGGCTCAGGTTGCCTTGTCGGCTCCACAGCCGCAGTTCATCGCACAGGCGGTTAACATAATTCTGGATGTGTTCAGCCCGATACCCTCCCAGTTTGAAGGAGTAACAGTCGCAGAAATGGCACTTGCTGGAGCAAAATGGGATGTGCAGATAAATACAAAAGGGACGGTCAGATGGGGCAACGGCCAGGTCAGCACGCAGGGTTTGCCAGGCTTCAGCGCCGGTGTGGTCATAGGGGCGCTGGCCCCACACCGGCAGGGGCAGCAGCCAGTGATCCACGTCGTAGGGTGGCGCCAGCGCCAGCCATTGTTCACGGATTTGGGGCACGTTCACGGCCGTTGGCGCATTCCGGTAATACTCTTGAAATAGTTGCTCTTTCATGGAATGGATGGAGATTGGCAGATTGATATATTGGGATATTCAACCCCCCAATCTCATAATCTCATAATCTCCGTCATCACTCTACCCTCTGCTATCCCATCTTGTACTCGCGCTTTTGCCCATAGGGCAACGCCCATTTGTGTTAGTTGCGCCTGAGCCAGCTTTTTTTGCACCTGGCAGCGGAAGGAGGGCACGGCCGTTTCCCCATCCTCCAGTGGGCAGCTATCCGGGCAGTCGCGGGCGCAGTGGTACTGGTTGAAGCAGTCGCGGCAGGAAGGCGGCAGCGGGTGCAATTGCTGGCGCAGGGCGGTGATGCGTGGCCGGTTAAGGGAGAAACGGCCGTCCCCCATTTGCCCAATCTGTAACCCTTGCTGCCCGGCTTGTGGAGAGGCGCCTGTCTTGAAGCAGGCTGTAGCCGCACCGCCGGGGACCAGGTGCAACACATCGCGGAACAGGTGGCAGTAGGGGCCGTGTATCTCCTGCAAACGACTGCCCGACGTGAGCCAACGCGCACCATAAGTGGCAGCTACCTGCTGCGCCTGCAAAAAATGGTCTACAAACTGATTGGTGTCTGGCAACACGGCCGTCTGGGCCCGGCCGGCGTGATAAACGGGTTCCACGTGGATTTCCTCAGGTTGTAGCCGGCGGCATATGTATTCAGCGATTTCCACCTGTTGCCTCACAGAGAAGGGAGTGATGGTAACGCGGACGTGCAGGGGCGTCTGATGTTCGTGCAAAATGCGGGCCGTGCGTTCCACGTAGGGGGTGCTGCCCTGACCGTTGACCAACGGCCGTTGCCGGGACTGAATGGCGGCCGGCCCATCACACGAAAGACCCACCAGGTCAAACTGCTGCGCCAGCCAGTATGCTTTGGCCGTGGGCATGACGCCATTGGTGGCTATGTATCGGAAAAGTGAAAGCCCGGCAGCGGCGGCAACGGCCTGTACCCCGGCCAAAACTTGCGCCAGATGGAGCTGGTTCAGGGTTGGTTCGCCGCCGCCATGACAAACCAGGGTGAAGGGGCGTTGTTGCTGGCAACAATTTTCGGCCACCAGGCGGGCGGCAGCGTAAACGGCCGTTACTTCCAGGCGAGGCGTGGGGCGGGGTGAGGGATCGGCGTAACAATATGGGCAGCCCAAATTGCACTGAGTATGTAAATAAAGTGTCAGGCAAACGGGCGCAAAGGGGGTGGTGAGGGCTGCTTGTCGGGCACGGACGGCCGTTTCCGCCCACTGGTGCAATCTCCTGGCGGTAGGTGTATGTGGTTCCGGCTGCTGCAAATCTTGCCACAAACCGGCTGCCAGCGTCTGGGCAGCCACCACCAGATAACCGGGCGCATAAAACAGGCTGTACGCATCACCCTCCTGCCAAAAAATCGGTAGCTGATGTTCCTGGTTGATTAGCCACATCTTTGATGTAATTGAGTAATTGGGTAAATGAGCCGCCAATTACTCGATTCCCTGATTCACTTCGGCAGGCAAACACGCCGTTGGACCAGGTGAAGAAACAGGACGCGCGCCAGAGCAAATGACTGTGCTTCCGGCCAGTCTAAGTCTTGCGCCAGTTGTAGGCCGATGGTTCCCAGGTCGTTACGGCCGTTGAACAAGTTAAATGCCTGGGTCACGGCCGTGTCCAGCGAAAAGAGCGGCATCGGCTTTGCCCATTCCGGCAGTTGCCCACACACCAAACCCTGATCCACTGAAATGCGGCAATCTGGCAGGATGACGGGTATGATCTGCGCCAGATACGCATCAGGCGCCTGGCCCAGGTCGGCCAGCCGGTAGCCGGGAATGCCCTTCGTTTCGTCCTCATACACCTGCATTTCGGCTTGAATCAGGCGCAACAGGTCCCGCCGCGAAAATTCAAACACTATTTCAGGCATGCTCACCGTCCTGGCGGGCAATAGCCGCCGGGCGACGCCAGACGCCGCCGCCGTCGGCAATGCCGTTGAGCAACATACGGCGGGTGATGGCCTGGTTCATCGTGCAGCGCGCGCCCCGTTTCAGGTGGCCGTCTGGCCCGCTCTGGAAGGCGCGGGTATAACAATCACCGGCACAAGACCAGTAACAGAAACAATCCTGGCAGGTGCGGCGGCGTTCGGCCATGAGGCTGTGCAACTGCTGGCGCACCGGTTCATGGATGTGTATTTCCTCCCCGACATAACGGCCGATGGCGGACAGGGCGGCCAGGGGGTGGGTCACGGCCGTCACCTCATAACAGCTTACCAAAGCGCCGCCAGGCCCGACGATGAGGGCATTGTAGGGGGCGGTGCAAAAGGAGGACGTGACCAGCCCCAAACGCGCGCCGGAATACATCAGACGACGGCCGTGCTGCTGCGCAACCTCCAGCGCGGCCATAAAGGCGTCTACAAATGCCTGGCAATCGGCCGCTTCCGGACGGCCGTGCCCACCCCGCGCCGTGTTAAACGCCGGCTCTACCTGCAGACTCTGGCAGTTGGTCTGCTCGCAAATAAAACGGACGCCGTCTACAAAGGTGGGCCAGGGAGCAGCGGCCGTCAGACGGATGCCGTAGGGGAAACGGGCACGGTCCAGTTCGGTGATGAGACGCTGCACAATGTCGGCCGAACCGCGCCCGGAGGCAAACGGCCGTTGCCGGTCCTGGGTTTGCGGCGTGCCATCCCAGGAAAGCGTCAGACCGTCTAAATGCTGGAAAATCCACTGCCGCTGCCGGGCCGACCAGACGCCGTTGGAGGTCAGGGTAATACGTGATGGCAGTGGTTTTTGCCGGGCATAGGCTACGCATTGTTGCAGCACCGGCCAGGCCAGCGTGGGTTCACCGCCGCCATGAAAGGAGATTTCAAACTGCGGCTGGCCCAGCTGGCGGGCGTTTTCACATACGGCGTCAATAGCGGCAAACCCCTGTGCCGGTATGAGTTCCGCCTGGGGCCACTCACCGGCGGCGGCATAACAATAGGTGCAGCGCAACTGGCATTGGTTGGTCATCAGCAGCACGGCCATGGTGGGGGCAAAGGTGCTGTCTGGCGCGCCTGGCGCAGGCGGGTCAGCTTCCATAAAACCGATCTGGCGCAGGAAGGAGAGAGCAGTGGGGTGACGGCCGTTTGCCGCCCCATCCCCCGCTTCATCCTGCCGGGCTATGTGCTGCGCCAGGTTGGCCATGGCCTGGTTGCCCACAAAAGCCAGCCCCAGCAGTGGCCGGTAGATAATGAATTTGTTTGCCTTGCTCTCATCTGCCGGAATGATATACAGTTCCATTGTTTTATCCTGAAAATAGCGCCTGTTCGTAAGTTGCTGGTTGCTGATGTTTTTACCAGCCACCTGCCGCCAACCACTAACCAAATCTTAATTTGGATACCAGTAATGCCCATGATTCTGGCAGGTGCAAATGGTGTCACAGGTACATACCGTGTCACAGGTGCAAACATGCCCCACACAACTGCAAACGGGTGGGGCTGTGACGCAATTGCACACACATACAGCGCCAGGTGGTATGGGCGAGCCGCAGGGCAAGGTATAGGTGACGTCTTCAATAGTATATTCAATGGCCGTTTCCCCTGGTTTTACGGTGCTGTTGGGAATGCCCGGCTGTGCAGCCGTCGTGGGTGGCGCGGGTGGTGGCGTGGGAATCCCTTGCGCCAGCGATACATCGTCCACATCAAAGTCAAAATCAAGCACCGATGCCCCAATCCAGCCAATTTGATTAGGCCTATACTGCACCTGGAACCAGGAACCATCCTGGTTACGGCCGAGAACGGCAAAGGTGTCGTTTAGTTTGGCCGTACCAATGATGGGGTAGACCGTACCGGGACCTTCACGCACATTGATGCTGGTCATATTGACCGTGACTTGCGCTAATGGCGGTGATGTAGGTGTGGGGGTGCGCGTGTTGGTTGGGGTGCGGGTGGGCGTGCGCGTGGGCGTCCGAGTTGGGCTGGGGGTGCGGGTAGGGCTGGGGGTGCGGGTAGGGCTGGGGGTACGAGAAGCCGTGGGGGTATGGCTTGGTGTGGCTGTTACTTCAATTTCCACCCGCCTGGGTGTGGCGTCGGCGCTGCCGGAACCGCAGCCAGTGACAGTGACGATGGCGGCGGAAGCGGCTGCCAGTTCAATAAAATTACGCCGGCTAAATTGCACGCCGTTCCCGGCGCGGCTGACGGCAAATACCTGGGGTTCTTCTGATTCGGTTGGTTCGTCAGGGGCTAAATCTTTATCTGTCATCTCTATTCTCCTCGTAGGGCAGGTTAGAAACCTGCCCTACAGTTGGGGCGGGTAACACAAATTGCAGGTCTTGATGGCGAAAGCGGCGCATGGTTTGGGCCAGGCAGCCGCCGGTACAGGCGCCTTGTGGCGCGCCTTGTTGTTTGTAGGGGCAAAAGGAACATTCCCGGTAGATTCCGACCAGGCGATAGGCCTGGGTCTGGGTGGTAAGTTGTTGGCGTAGAGTAGGGGCGTCTTGAGCGGCAACGGCCGTTTCCACTCGCCCTGTCAGTGGAAAACAATGAATGGCGCGCCCATCCAGACTGATGTCCAGGATGGGATTGCAGCGCCAGGCCACGTCAGCGCCCCTTTCCTGGAGCAGGGCTAATTCTTCATCGCCGAACATGCAGCGCACAAAACCGCAGTCAAATTCCAACCGGACGCCGACTGCAGCGGCGTGTCGGGCAAATTGGGCAAGCTGGCGACCAACGGCGGGGTATTGTTTGGGGTGCAGGCAGGCATTGTCCCCGTTCAGGATGGGTTGGGCCAATCCCAGGCGGATGGCGGGGCGACAATTGGCTTTTTGGATGAGGGCCAGCAGCGGTTGCAGGTCAAACTGGGGCCGGTAAATGTTGAATCCCAATAAGGCGCGCGGTCCTAACTGCCGGATGACGGCTTCGCGTTGGGCAGTTTCGGCGGCGTCTGGTTCGCAACCGGAACGGGTGGCGTTCATGTTGACCAGCACCAGACAGTCGTCCGGGGAGAGGGCGGTGAGGCAGGCCAACGGCCGTGCCCGCACCAACCCGTGTGTAAAAACGAGAATGGTGAATCCGCGCTGCCGCGCCAGTTCTACCAGGATAGTGAATTGGGGGTGCAGCGTCGGCTCACCGCCAATCAGCCGTACCTGGGAAATGTGGGAGCGTTCCAAAAAATCCAGCCGCTGCTGAAATGCGTCAATGGTGATGAACGGCCGTGCCGCCCCATTCTCCCGGCTCATATACGCAGCCGCAAAACAGTAAGGGCAGTTGAGGTTACAAACATTGCTGATGGCCAGGTTAGCCATGATGCCCCTCCTCTTGCAGCAGACCGTCTGTCTGCCAGGCAGCCAGTAGGCGGCGCAGACAGCGTTCGGCCTGAGGCGTAGGCAGGTTTGCATAGGCGGCGATGAACTGCACCAACCTGGCAAACGGATACCCCAATATGAGCCAGTCCCAAACGGCCGCTTCTTGCCCAAACAACCTATGTGCCTGCCCGGTCTGCTCGTTCACAACTAAAGTGCAGGCAGCGTCATATGCCCAGTAGATGTGCGGTGGGCAGTAATAGGTTTGGGGTGGGTTTGATGTGATCATTGTTTCCAAGTGCGTGATGCGTGACAAGAGCAATCTCACGCATCATAAATTCCAGGACTGAGCCAGCAAACGGTCATCTGGCTGCCAGGCTGTTTGCTGCATCAGACGGTCATCGGCGTGCCAGGCGGCGATAACGTCGTGCAAGCCCAATTGGGCCAACAAGCCGGTAATGGTGACGAGGCGGGTCTGGATGCAGAGATCATCGTAACGGCCGTCACCACCGGCATGATTCACATGGCAGCCACCGGCACAGTGGTAACGGCAGAGGCAGTGGGCGCAGCGGGGTTTGGGCCGCATGGGTAACTGGCGGATTTGGTGGACGGCCGTCATGTCCAGGTCAAATTGCTCCGCGCCGGCCGTTAATTGCCCCAGAGATAAATTCAAACCCTGCTGCTGCCACTCTTCTGCCAGCAAATAACAGGCATTCACACGGCCGTCCGGCGTGACGATAAGCGCGTCCTGGCCCACGGGGCAAAACGTATGTCGTATGGCGCTGGTATCGGCCGTAGACAGGACAGTCTGGATACCGGCGGCGGCCAGAATTTGCGCGGCCTGGTGAAAGTGGCGGGCAAATTGCCAGGGGTCTGGCGGGTGGAATCCGGCGGCTTCTGACAGTGCGGAGGGGGTAAGGCTTTCAAAACAGACGGCACGGGGGCTAACTTCGGCGGCGATCCAACGGGCGATTTCCAGCAGGTGTGCTACTGTCTCTGCCGTTACACAGGCGCGGATGATCAATTCGGCGCTGCCGCCGGAGAGGATTCGGGCGTTACGGGCGACAATTTCAAAAAGCGGCTGCCCGTTGATGCCAGGGCGCTGTGTGTTTTGAATATCGGCGGGGCCATCGAGTGATAGGACGACGGTATGGAAATGATCGGCAATCCATTGGCAGCGGGTAGGGCTGTAAAGGCCATTGGTCGTGGCTTCAAAGTGGACACTCATGCCGGCCTGGGCGGCGCGGCCGGCGGCATAGTTGACTACAAAATGAACCACGTCGGCGGCAAAAAATGGTTCGCCGCCAAAGAAGTGAATATTAGCGTGGCGCTCGTCGCTGGCTGCGATTAAGTTCAGATAGGCGTCTACGGCCGTGCGCGCCAACGCCAATGACATGACGGGGCTGGTTTGTTTGGGAGCAGCAAAGTCGCAGTAACGGCAGCCCATGTTGCAGCCGCGCGTGGGGATGATGCCCAGGAATAAAGGGGTTTGTAGGGGGCCGGTACGGGCTGTGGGGGGTGGTGGCGGGCAGGTGGTGAGTTGGGAAAGTAACGGCTGTATGGCTACCGCTGCCTCCCCTTCTCCCTGTAATCCTTGCCAGATTTGCCGGTATGCCGGTGGGTTGACAAACGCTAAGACATGATGCAGGGGCGCATACAACAGAAAGTTGCCGCTTACTGGCGCTGCAAAAATGTCGCCGGCTGCCAAATTGATGTTCCTTTACCCTGTGGAAGCGAATGTTCGCAGGGTTGATCCACACGCGATGTGCGTATCGTAAGGAACAATGCCGGTGGTTGGGAGTAACGAATGTCACCACATTGTCATTACATGTGGGCGGAAGAGGTTACGGCCGTGCCCCACTCCCTACTTTCACCTTCTGTCGGCGATTAGTTGGACGGTTGCCGGTCGGTTGCGCTGGCCGGGGCGAACGGGACTGGCGTGGTGGGCGGGTCAAAATCGGGCAGGGTGCGCCGTTCCAGTTTTTCACCCAAGACGCGCTCAATGGCTCTAATCATGTCTGTATCTTCGGAGGTGACAAACGTAAAAGCGTCGCCTGTTTTGGCGGCGCGCCCGGTGCGGCCGATGCGGTGGGTGTAGGCATCGGCCGTGTCTGGCATGTCATAATTGACGACGTGCGAGATTTGGGAGACGTCAATTCCCCGTGCCGCAATGTCCGTAGCCACCATGATTTTGTATTGGCCGGAGCGGAAACCATCCATGGCTTCCTGCCGCCGGTTTTGGGACATATTGCCTTGCAGCGCCGCCGCTTTGTACCCGGCACGGTTGATCTGCTCGGCCACGCGCCGGGCGCGGTGTTTGGTGCGGGTAAAAATCAACACGGATTCCGTGTCCATGTGGCGCAGCAGCGCCAGCAGCAGCCCCGTTTTGAGGTGCTGTGGCACCGGATAAAGGGCGTGGGAAACGGTGACCGCCGGTTTGGCCAGCCCAATTTGCACCGTCACCGGATTTTTGAGGATGTCGTGGCTGAGGCGGCGAATATCATCGGGCATGGTGGCGGAAAAGAAGAGAGTTTGCCGCTGTGTGGGCAGGTGTTTGAGCAATTTGCGAATGTCCGGTAAAAAGCCCATGTCGCACATGCGGTCGGCTTCGTCCAGCACCAGCACTTCCAGCCGGGAGAGGTCTATGGTTTTCTGGTTGATGTGGTCGAGCAGCCGGCCGGGGCAGGCGACCACCACTTCCACACCCTGTTTGAGCCGTTGAATTTGGGGGTTGACACCGACGCCGCCGTACACGGCCGTGCTGCGTGTTTTTGTCTGCTGCCCCAATTGTTCAAACGAGTCGTTGATCTGGTCGGCCAGTTCACGGGTGGGGGCCACCACCAGGGCGCGCACGTGGCCGCGTGGCCCTTGCATCAGCCGTTGCAGAATGGGCAGCACGAAGGCGGCCGTTTTGCCGGTGCCCGTTTGCGCCAGACCTAAAATGTCTTTGCCCTGCAAAATGGGGGGAATTGCCTGAATTTGAATGGGGGTCGGGGTGGTGTACCCCGCGGATTGGATGCCAGCCGCAATGCGCGGATGCAGGTTGAAAGTCTCAAAATCACTCACTGAAAGTCTCCTTGGTTAAACACAGCCAAGTCGCACTCTCAGCCAGTTCTAGTTTGCATAAGATGGCGGCAGTGTAACACAAGCGGCCAGATTGGGCGAACGAGGTGAGTATAAGCTGAGCGGGCAAACGTGTAGATAACGATTATTGTCCATTTCGGGTGTTGACAAATGCGAGAAAAACTAATAGTATTATAAAAAACTAACACTATTAGATAATCTATGAAAAAATCATTTGCCTCCGCCCGGCGACAACAGAATCATGATGCTACTGTTCAGGCAATTCTGGATACTGCACGGGCCATCATGCGGGAGGAAGGCGTCGCCGCCCTTTCCATGCAGGAACTGGCCCGGCGCATGGGTATGCGTGCCCCCTCTCTCTATAACTACTTTTCTGGGAAGATGGACATCTATGATGCGCTGTTTTGCCTGGGATTCACGCTTTTTGGTGAACACAACAGAAGGTTAATGGAGGCGTCCACAGGTTGGCAGGATGAACTCCGCATGGTTATAGAAGGTTACATGTCTTTCGCCATGGAGAATCCTGAGCTTTACCAGCTTTGTTTTGAGCGGCCGGTGCCTGGTTTTGTCCCCTCGGCGGAAAGCCTGGAATTGAGTTTTGGATTGCTCAACCAGTCTTACGGCCGTGTCGAACAGTTAAAAAATGAAGTCGAAACGGATCTGTCCAGTGAACAAATCGTCAACCTGGTGATCGCCATTGCCCATGGGATCACCGCCATGCACCTGGCCAACGAACCACATCTCCCCATTGGGCAGGGGCGATTTGGTTCATTGCTGCCCATTGTTTTATCCATTCTGAATAAAGTCATACCCATACAGGAGAGTGAATAACCATGAATCTCGCCATTTTCCCTTCAACCCCAATTGCCGCCGAACGTATTCCCTATGTCACCGCCGATGAAGCCTACGAGCTAATGCAAACCGCGCTTCGTCGCTTCGTCCATCTGGTCGAATCTCTGGATGCCGAAGATTGGCACAAACCCACAGCCTGCACGGAATGGAATGTGCGTGATATGGTGGCGCATCAGGCCGGCGGGTTTGCCAGCGGCGTCAGCTATCGGGAAATGATCCACCAGTTAACCGCCAGGCCCAAGGCCAAACCAGGCCAACTGATTGAAGATACCATCAACACGCTGCAACTGGCCGAACGGGCCAATATGACGTCCGCTGAGTTAATTACAGAATTGAGACAGGCCGGTGAAAAGGCCAGCCACAATTGGGCCTATGGTTTTCGCCTGGTTAAGTGGGCAGCGATACCGCATCCTGTTCCCGGCAGGCTCGGTTTACGCCACCTGATGTGGGTGATTCACAGCCGCGACACCTGGATGCATCGCCTGGACATCTGCCGGGCGACAGGTCGTCATTTTGAACAAACGCGGGAGCATGACGGCCGTATCAACGAATTAGTCGTCCGTGATCTGGCACATGTTCTGCAAAAGAAGTTAAACGGGCGCGCTTTCACGCTGGCGCTGACAGGCATTGCCGGCGGTACATGGCAAATTGGGTCGGGCAACTCCGAAGCCACGATTGAAATGGACACCCTGGATTTCAACATCTACGCCTCAGGGCGCTTTAACCAGGAAGAAGGTCTTTCGCGTGCCCGGTTCGCAGGAGACAAAAACCTGGCAGAGCGGGCATTCGAAAACTTTGCCGTTTTGTATTAAGTCTGGAAAGTGTTCGGCAAAACCTGGAGATCGTCAGAGGGTGGAATTTCGTGAAATTCAGCTAACACAGGGAAATGATCGGAGGCGGATAGGACGGCAGGTGGGTCATGGACAACCACGCATTTCTGCAAATGGGTGTGCAAGCTGTTGTTGACAAAGATGTAGTCCAACCGGACGCTTGGGTCAGGTGGGGGTAAGGTGCATCCGCTTTCCTCAGGATGCAATGAACGGAAGCTATCAATCAATCCTGCATTGAGCATTCTCTGGATAACCCGGCGCGGCAGCCACCCACCCTGTAAAGCCAGCAACCATCTCAACCATCGCGGCCATTGGGTTGTGACGATTTTATCTTGAGGGGAAAAGGCATTAAAGTCACCGGCGATCAAACAGGGTTCTGACCGCAGCAGATTAACAAGCTGCAATAAGGTTTTGACTTCCCATAACCGCCACCCTTCCATCATGAAGAAGGGCGAAGCTGCCAGATGAACGCCAAAAACGTGTAGGGGTTCAGAAAAGGGGCCAGCTAATTTAGCGTACAAAATGGCACGATGGATAGCTGGTGAAGGATGATAATTGTGGTTTTCCAGAATGGGTAACCGACTCAACAACGCCAGATGTCGGCGAGAATTGCCTCTGGCAAAAAAGTAGTGCATATCCAGGCTTTGTGCCAGATCATGGGCAAGGGTTGGGCTGAATAGCTCTTGCAGGAAGATCACATCCGGTTGGTGAGTTTGTAGCACTTCGAGGATTAGCGGTTCACGGCCGTGTCCCCCATCCAATATGTTGTAAGTCAGAACCCGCAAGGACATTTGGTATCCCATTCAAACTTCTGGTACATTCTTGCCCACCTATTGGCGGAAGTTTACGCGAACCGTAACGAATACTCAAGCAGGAGAAAGTGATGGGATTCTTGAAGAAGTTGTTGGGCGGTGGCGAGAAAAAAGCCGCCGGGGAATATGTAGACAAGACCGGTATCTATTTCTACTTCCAGTGTGGCAACTGCGGCAAACGGGTGCGGGTGCGGGCCGATAAACAGCATGACTTACTCAACGATGATGGCGGTTATGTCTGGCACAAGACGGTGGTGGACAGTAAATGTTTCCGGCGCATGGAAACGGCCGTGTACCTGGATGGCCATTACAACGTCACCAGCTATGAACTGACCGGCGGCAAGTTCCTGACGCAGGCGGAGTATGAAGCGGCCGAACTGGCCGAACTGGCCGCCAAATCCCAACCCTCGGAAACCGAGAATTCCGGGGATGCAGTATGATCTACCTGCTCATCCCCCTGGCATTTCTGGCCGACCGCCTGGGCAAGTGGTGGGCGGCCGCGTATCTGGCCGAACATGGGCCGACCCGGTTTAATGCCCTGTTTACGCTGGTGGAAACGCATAACCGGGGCATTGCCTTTGGTCTATTTCAAGGCATTGGTCCGTTGGTGGGCTGGCTGACGTTGGGTGTGCTGGCGGCGATGGTGATTTACATTCATCGTCTGCCACGTGAGCAATGGTTGGCGCGGGCGGGTTTAGCCATTCTGGTGGGTGGCGCATTGGGCAATCTGGTAGACCGTATCTGGCTGGGCGAGGTGCTAGATTTTATCCAGACGCCCTGGCGGGTGGGCATATTTAACGTGGGCGATATGATGATTCATTTGGGCATGATCCTGTTTGTTTTGGGGGCGATTTTTCAGAGGGAGAAAAGGGAAGAGGAGACGGCCGTCGCTGCCGATCTTGAGTAGTGCCTGGGCAAAAAAAGAGGCTCCGAGGTGGGGGCCTCGGAGCCAGGAAGGAGGAGGAAAACGAGTTGAAAAGCAAGTCAGTTTGTTGTGTATAGAATAGGGGAAATGGGGGGTACTGGACAATGGGAGAATGTCACCATGACGCCAGAACTACTCTGGTACTGGGGGGGTAAACCGGGGGTACTACAGATGACTTGGTGACACGGTGAGGGGGTGACAGGGGGGCGATTTAGTTGTCAAAACGGGAGTCGTCTAACTGTTTGCGGAAGCTTTTTTCTTGGTCGGCGGGAGATGGTGTTGAAGCGTCTGTTGCCCCTTTTTCGGCCTGGAGCATCGCTTCATAGCTGGCTTGCAACAGGTCGGGGTGGGTACGCTGCACGATGCTCCATTTGTGGCAATGGGGGCAGCGGTCAAACTTGCCCACGACCACATTCAATCCCCACCAATGGCGGGCAAATGGTTTGTGGCATTTGGGGCAAATGGAGCCACCAAAGGGGCCGTTGATGGCCGACTGCCCGGATGCTTTCTGTCCCCGGCTGGCTACCCACCACGAGAACAGGCTGACAGCAATCACCAGGCCGATAACCGGCGCGATGGTGGTGACTAACCGCCGGTTGGATTCGCTGCTGGTAATAAAGGTGCGGATGATGGTATTGGAGGTGAGTTCACGGCCGTCGGCCGTAATCCCCACCGCCCGCATCACATGAGTGCCAGGGGGGAAATTGCCCGTGTTGAACTGATAGCGAAAGGGGGGCGTTGTTTGTTCGGCCACCTGGGTCTCGTCAATGAAGAACAACACCCGCTCCAGGTCGTCCGGCCCTTCCACGCGCATGGAAAAACGGCCCTGAATTTCCGCGCCAAAACCGGCGCCAAAGTCGCGGCTGAGGGAAAGGCGTAAAGCGTCCTGCGCGGCTACGGCCGTGACCGTCACACTGAGCAACACCCAGACAACCAGCCACATTTTACGGATCATGTGCTTGTTTCTGGCGAGGATACGCTTGTACTGAGCACAGCCGAAGTAGCCGTTTCCTCTGTCCCCTCACGCATCAAATCCAGCAGTTCATCCACCCGGTTGCGCCGGTAAAGATATTGCAGCAGTTCCCGCACCTTGCCCCGTTTTTCCGCCCCTTCTAGCTGCTCCCAATCAATGCCCAGCCGCGCCGCCATTTGTTGCAGCTTTTCCAGATTAAAATGCGCCAACAGGTAATAGCGCAAACTGGCGCGGGGGGAAACGGGGGTCAGTTTTTCCAGGCGGGGCAGCATTTCCGGCGGCGGCGGCGTCAGGATGCGTTCAATCGCCAGCGCCAACTGCGCCGTTTGCCCGTTGCGGATGGCATAGGCCACCACTTCATGCGCCAACGTCTGCAAATTTTGGTTCAGGGAGACGACGGCCGTTTCCGGGATTTCCAGGTCAAACATCAAATCCAGCACATCTTCCCGGCCAAAGCGGTTCTGAACATCAGACAGCAACGCGGCCACATCGTAGGCAGCCTCATCGGGATTGGTGGCCGCTTCCAGCAGCGGCAGCGGTTCCGGCTGACCATTCGCTGAGGGCACAGCCGGGCCGGATTCGGCGGCGCCGGCAGCCGGCACAGCGCCGATTTGCGCGACTACAGCGGGAGCGGTTGCCGCTGCCGTTTTGGGCAGATGAGGCCATAAAACGGCTAACAACCAGAAAATGCCGCCACCAATGATGGCCCCGGCAATGAAGTAAAAGAAAAAGCCCAACTCGGCCAGGAGCGCCGCCCGATCAAAGGTGCCCATGATGGTGTCCAGCAGCACGGCCGTTGTCACCGTAACCAGACCAACGCCCCAGGCCAGGGACGGCCGTCGCAAAAACATCAGCAAAAACAGGACGACCACAATCAATTTGAAGAGTAATAAGGCAGTCATAGTGCGCAAATTGTAACACCCACCCCCAATGAGGCAATCAAACATATGGAAATCCAGCAATTCTCAATTTGCCCGGCGGCAGATAAATCTGCACCAACAAAAGGCGAAGTCGGCCTTCGCCGACTGGTCTTAGCCGACGAAGGTCGGCTTTGCTGCTTATAGCCGCGATTTTAATCGCCGGGTTTTGCCAAATTGAGAATTGCATAAGACCCGGGTACTAACTGCCAAAATTGACATAAGGCTAAACAGGATGTTATCATCCTGCCCATGCAGCCAAAATGTTTATTAACGCGCCATCTTATCACTCACGCAATCATGCTCAGCGTGCGTCTGGTACTGTTTGTTTTCATTGTCACGGCCGTAACCGCTTGCGCCACTCCCGCTTTGATACCCCCCACTCGCGTCTCTGCCCTGTTGTTAGCCGTCGCGCCACCGACACTCATTCCCACTGTTCCGCCCACATTTACGCCACTGCCGCCCGGCGCCACCGTTGATCCTGCCCTAAATCATAATCAGACCTGGCAAGTTGGCCCATCCAGCACACCCAGCATCACCCCGCCCATCCCCTCACACACCCCTACCCCTTCTCCAACTTATACCCCTTCGCCAACGTTTACGCCTTCCCCCACGCGCACGCCCGGCCCTGGCGCTCAGTCGGCCAGATACAATTACCCATTTACCATTAGCCCACACAAAAGCAAATTAAGCATCCATGTCATTCGCCCCAACAGCTCTCACATTGAGGAATTTATCCGGCAAACGCAGCCAAATGTGATTAAGCTGGTAGATGATTTTGGCCTGGCGGCCGTAACGAAAGAATTGTCACCGCGCACCATCGTCATCGGCCGTGTGGACAATCCGAATCAGCAATATCGTGGTGTGCCCGAAGAGGAAGCCCGCAAATACGTCCATGAAAACTTAATCAAGTACCGGGCCAATCCGGCGGTAGATTATTGGGAAGGGTGGAATGAACCAGACCCCGGCTTGGAGAATATGAGCTGGTATGCCCGTTTTGAACAGGAAAGGGTGCGCGAAATGGCGCGGCAAGGACTGGGCGCGGCTATTGGCGGTTTTGCCGCCGGTGTACCGGAGATGAACGAGTTTGCCCTGTTCATTCCAGCCATCGAAACGGCCATGCAATATGGCGCGATCCTGACGCTGCATGAATACAGCGCGCCGGTTATCAATTATGGCTATGGCAGCGCCCTGCCTGGGTACCCATATTATGCGGATCGCGGCTCGCTCACACTGCGCTATCGCTGGTATTACCGGGAATTCCTGGAACCGGCGGGATTGGTGATCCCCCTGGCTATCACAGAAGCGGGGATTGACGGCATCATAGGCAACCGGCCCGGCCCAGCAGGTTATGGGTGGGCTGATTTTCAGGCCTATGCCGTTGAACACGGCTGGGGACGCAATGGGATTGAGGCGTTTGTTAACCAGATGGCCTGGTATGACGCCGAAGTGCGCAAAGACCCGTATGTGATGGGTTTCACCATCTTCACTGCAGGTTCCTTTGAACACTGGCGCAATTATGAAATTAGGGACGTATTGCCACAACTGACCAATTATGCACGGCCGTGAAGATGATGAGGTGAGCGCACGATGAGGGTCTGTGGTTTGTAATGGGAGATGAGAATCTTTGCCGGGGCCGGTGGGTTAGCGTTATTGTTGCAACTGGCAACAACAAAACACGTATGTGGGAGTGTTATTGGCAATGAGTCAAGAAAATAATGAGATGGAACCAATGAATACAACAGCATCAGCTTTATCTACAGACCGCCGCGATCCCGGTTTCTGGCGAGAGGCGTGGCAGCAAGCACGGCTTGTGTTGCGTCTTTTGTTTGACCGGGAAGTGCCTTTTTATTTGAAGTTTTTGCCGTTTCTGGCCGTTTTTTACGTGATCTGGCCGCTAGATTTGCTGCCCTCGGTGCCGTTAGACGATATCACGGTGCTGCTGGTGGGGGCCAAGGTGTTTATCGAACTGGCGCCGCAGCATGTGGTGGTCAAACACCTGAACCAGATTCGGATCGCGGATGGGTATAGTCCCATTGAAGAGATGGAGGTGGAAAAGGAGACGGCCGTTGCCGACAACATCCACATCATCGAAGGCGAGATCGTCGAGAAATAAAAGAAAGACCGGGCTTTTGCCCGGTCTTTCTTTTAGAAGATGCCCAGATATTGCAGCAGCCAGTCACCGCCCCATTGATACATAAACCCAATAAACGTACAACAACAGCACAATAACAACAGCACCACCGCTACAATGGTCATGTTACGGCGGTTCTTGTTGGGTGGCTCGCCGGGCGGTACCAACGGGGGATAGGTTGGCTCCGGCGCGGACTGATAGGGTGGAGGGGAAGCGGAATACTGGTAAGAAGGATACGTTGGCGGTGCGGCATAGGCGGGCGGTGGGTCTGGCTGGGCCGCTGGTGATTCTGTTTCTGCCAGCGGGGGCGCGGCTGATGCGGCTGCCCAGAGGGGGGTCTCATCTACCATCGTACTTACATCTGATTCCAGCGTCCCGGCTATCTCATACACCAGCCGCACGCCGCTGCCCATGTTGACCGCCTGCCCTGGTTGCAGAGCAAATGGTTCGCTACCCAGGCGCTGCCCATTCACAAACGTGCCATTGGTGCTGCCCAGGTCTTCAATTTGAAAACCCTCTTCCGTCTGGGTGAGGCGGGCGTGCTGGCGAGAGATTTCCGGGTCGTTGATGGTGATGTCGCTCATCGGGTCGCGGCCAATGATGAGCGAATGGGCGTCCAGGTGAAAGACCTGGCCCACTTGTGGCCCTTTGCGAATGACTAGCTGGAATTGTGGTTCTGACACGGCCGTTTCCTTTCAGTTGAGAGATTGGAGATTAGAGATTGGAGATTGGAATGACCAAATTGCCACTCCTCATCCAAATGTCAGTTTATGAACTGCGGGCAAGTTATACCGGAAAGCGGCATGGTTGCAAAATTTTAGCGGCGGCGCAATTTACCGGCCGCCATGTTGTAAAGTGCCCGCGCTTCCGGGATGTCCAGCAGCAGCACCATGCCCGCATAGGCGGCTAAACCGGCGGCGCTGCCCAACAGCACAATAAGCAAACGGCCGTCAAATTGATCCATTGGCAAGAATCCGGCGGCCACATTGCCCACCGCCAGCGCCAGCGCGCCGGTCACGGCCGCTGCAAAAATCGTCTTCACTGCCAGCCGGGTGATGCCATACCCATGCAGCCCACCCAACTGCCGCTGCAAAAACCAGAGCATGATCAGGGTATGCACGATATGTTTCACGGCGTCGGCAATCATCAAGCTGTAGAGGCCCATGGAAGGGAGGAGTAACACGGCCGTTGCCGTATACACCCCAATCGCCAACACCCCCGCCAATGCCGGCCGCCACGTATCCTGCCGCGCATAGGACGCAAAGACCAACATCTGGTCAATGCCCGCAAAGGCCAGCCCCAACAGGTAGAAACGCAGGACATGGGTGGTGATCTCGGAGTCAGCGGCGGTGAAACGGCCGTGTTCCAGCAGCAGCACAATGATAAACGGGGCTAACGCAAACAGCCCCGCCCCCGCCGGTAAGAGCAGCGCCACCACCAGCCGAATCCCTCCGGCCAGCGTCGCTTTGAACTCTTCCACCCTGGCAGTGGCCGTTTGCGGGTCAACGGCCGTGTGAATCGAAGATGCAATTTGTGACAGCGTGGGCAGCGTAGCCAGGGACAAGGCCGTCACCACCAGCCCCAGAGGAAATTGGTAGAGCGTGGTGGCATACGTCATGTAGGTGACGCTGTTATCACCCGTCAAAATCGCCAGCCGGTAGCTGATCCAGATGGCAATCTGGTTCACCACCAGCCCGGCCAGGATGGGCGTGTACAGAATGACGATGCGCCGTACTGCCGGATGCCGCCAATCGAGACGCCAATGGAAACGGCCGTCGCGCAGCCCCGGCAGTTGAATGGCAATTTGCAAAGCCGACCCCAACAACATGCCCCACACCAGGCTGGTAATCTGGTCTGGCCGCAGCAGAGCTACTACCACAATGGCCCCATTAAACACCGCACTGGTAAACGCCGGAAAGGTGAAGCGTTTGAGGGCAAACAACAGGCCGGATAACACGCTGGCAATACTCAAAAGCAAAACGGCCGGGGTTGCCAGCCGCATCAAATCCACCGTCACCTGAAACAACGCCGGATCACTGAAATTGCGTGCCCCGGCCAGCCAGGCTACCTGCTCGGCAAACACCTCCACCAATACCACAATCAGGCAGAGGACAAAGGTCGCCAGCGACAGCACCGCGCTGCCCACGCGCCACAGTTCCGCCCGTTTTTCGCGGCTGGCATAATCGCTAAACACCGGCACCAGGCTGGAGCTGACCATTTCGCCGCCGCTGATCAGGTTGAACAGGGTCATGGGAGCCAGCGTGGCTACCGTGAACGCGGCCAGCAGCGGCGAGGTGCCGTACAGGTTGGACTTGACGATTTCCCGCACCAACCCTAACACCCGGCTGGCGATGTTGCCCACCGCCAGCACGGCTGCTGCCTTGACCAGACCTCTGTCTTCACCCAGGTTTTTTGGCGGGGTAAGGGGCGGCGGTTCCGCGGCCGTGACCACCGGCTGCGTATTCATATCGGGCGAATCGGTTGATTCAATCATGTGGCGGGCATTGTAGAGGATAGGCAGGGGGTGGGCAAACGGGGGTGGGCTACGGAAGCGGTTTGTTATGCCTACATTCACGGTTTTCAATCGTAGGGGCGAGGCAACCGGGCAATACGTTGCCCTTAATAAAACACCTTATCCCCGGTTGCCTCGCCCTCTTTGTTCACCACCAATCCGCACATCCCAACCGCATCGGGGCGAGGCGGTTGGTGACAAGACCCTGGTTAAATCCCCAAATTAGTCCCAACCGCAACGGGGCGAGGCGGTTGGTGACAAGACCCTGGTTAAATCCCTAAATTAGTCCCAACTGCAACGGGGCGAGGCGGTTGGTGACAAGACCCTGGTTAAATCCCCAAATTAGTCCCAACCGCCTCGCCCCTACGACGGGTTTTTGGTCAATAACAGATTGCCATAGCTGTCAACGGCCGTGTCCCATTCCGGCGGCACAACGGTGGTAGTGTCATATTGGAATACGATGGCCGGGCCGGGGAATTGGTGGCCGGGGCGCAGTCTGGCCCGGTCATACAAACGAGTGAGGACAGGCTGCTGGTTAAACCAGACCTCTTTTTCGCCGACCAATGCGGCGGCAGCATCCGATTCAGCCAGGGGATATTGCGGCAAAGGGGGTGGGGTGACGGGGGCTACGGCCGTGAGCCGAATGGTCACCACCTCCACCGCCGCCTCCGGCTGGTGGTAGCCGTAGCGCGTCTGGTGGGCAGTGTGGAAGAGGTCGGTAATCGGTAATCGGTAATCGGTGGTCGGTAATCGGTTAATGGGGATGGTGAGTTCGTGGGATTGGCCTTTGTAGCGCATGTCCAGGGCATGCTGTAGAGTCACGTTGTTATGCCCTTCGGCTGCCATCTCACCGGTAGCGCGTTCCTCCAAATCAGCAAACACCTCGCCCAACCAATCTCCTATCTCCCAATCTCCCAATCTCCCAATCTCTTGCATCACAGTCCGCGAATAATTCTTCGTCGGCGCAGCCACCAACATGCCCAACGCCGATAGCACACCCGGCGACGGTGGGATGAAAACACGGGGGATGTGTAAATTGGCGGCCAGTTCGCAGGCGTGTAGCGGCCCCGCACCGCCAAACGGCAGCAGCGTAAACAGGCGCGGGTCATACCCCCGCTCCACCGAGATGTGGCGGATGGCCCGTTCCATATTGGCATTTGCCACCTGAATCACCCCCCAGGCCGCCGCCTCCACCGACGCTACACCCATCACACTCGCCAATTCGGCCAGTGCCGCCCGCGCCGCTTCCACATCCAGTCGCATCGTCCCCCCCAGGAAATGATCCGCATCCAACCGCCCCAACACCAGATTGGCATCGGTAACTGTTGCACGAGATTGGGAGATTGCCAACCTGCGGTTGGGGAGATTGGGAGATTGGGCAGCGTCTTTAATCTCTATTCTCCAATCTCCAATCCCCCTCCCATAACACGCCGGGCCGGGGTCTGCCCCCGCGCTCTGCGGGCCAACGTGCAGTGCGCCGCCCGCATCCACGTGGGCCAGGCTGCCGCCGCCCGCGCCGACGGTGTGGATGTCAATGAGGGGCAGGCGCAAAGGCATCCCGGCAATGTGGCCGTTGGTGGTGGTAGGGACACGGCCTTGACACAAGGCCACATCCGTACTCGTGCCGCCCATATCAAAGGTGATCAGGTCACTAAAACCGGCCTGGGCGGCCACATAATGCGCCCCCACCACACCGCCCGCCGGGCCGGAGAGGGCCGTGCGCGCCGCCTGCTGCCCGGCCATCGCCGCGCTGATGACGCCGCCGTTGCTCTGCATGATGGTCAACGGCCGTGCCCCCAACCCCTCCGCCAATCGCCCCAGATATCGGCTCATCAAGGGGGCCACGTAGGCGTTGATCACTGTGGTTGCGGTGCGCTCGTATTCGCGGTATTCGGGCAGGATGTCAGAAGAGAGGGAGATAGGAAGATTGGAGATTGGGAGATTGCCAACCTGCGGTTGGGGAGATTGGGAGATTGCCTGTTGGATTTGTTGCTCATGGTCTGGATATAGAAAGGAGAAGAGTAAACATACTGCTACCGATTCGATTTGTTCTGCGGCCAGTTTGGTCAGGATGGGAAGCAGGTCGTCGGGATTGAGGGGGCGCAGCACCTCTCCCTGGGCGGTGATGCGTTCATCCAGTTCAAAACGCCAGGCGCGGGGCACGAGCGGGGGTGGCTTTTGGGGCACGAGGGCGTAAATGTCGGGCCGATTTTGACGGCCGATTTCCAGCACATCGGCAAACCCTTTGGTGGTGATCAGGGCGGTACGTGCGCCACGTCGTTCCAGCAGGGCGTTGGTGGCCACGGTGCTGCCATGCACTACGGCCGTGCCCTCTGGCACACGCAGCACCTCTATCCCCTGCAAAATGGCGGCCGATGGGTCATGGGGGGTGCTGAGTTGTTTGTGGATTTGTACATGACCACTACCATCCACCCAGACAAAATCGGTAAATGTGCCGCCCGTATCTACACCTAATCGCCAATTCATGACCGGTTAGAGTTTCTTCTTGCTTTCAAGCATTTGCCGTTCTTGTTGGCCGATGAAAATGAGTGATTCCAGATCATTCAAGTCTTGGGCGCTGTATCTGGCGATGACATCCCGGACGCTGGTTAGCTGTTTTTCATTGGCCCAGCCCAACATGGTTGTCACGTCGCCAAAGTCACGGCCGCGTCCCGTCTCCATTTTCATCAAGACCAGGTAAGGCAAACCTAAAACCGGGTAGCCAGCCGGGTCATATTCCGGTTTTGCCAGGGCTTCCGCCAGCCACTCATAATCCCCAAACAAGACATCTAATTCAACCCCTTCTGGTGATTCTAACAAGAAGCCGGGTACAGCCAGTTCTGTTACCGCTTGATAACCTGCTTCTTGGAGAGCCGTCATCACCCGCTGCCCATCTGCCTGCCGCACCAAAATGTCTATATCGTTGGTGGCACGCTCTGGCATGTAGGCGCGTGTTGCCACGCCGCCAACAATCACCCACTGGAAATCCTTGAGAATTTGGCGTAAGTCAGGCCAGGGATTCATAGCCGTTCTCCTCAGCATAAAGGCATGGCTGCTGCCGGTGCCGGGTTTTTGTTTGCGAAGGCTCATGTCAATGAGCAGGCGGCGCTTCTGGCGGGGGGTAAGGCGGCCATCGGGGGCAATTTGGGCGATGGCTGGCGGAAGAGGTTGATTGGTCATACTGCAATTGTATGGATGAGGCGCGGGAAAGCAACAGGATGGCGCTGTCGCCACTACTGTGATTGCTTCTCCTCATCAATATACTGGGGAAGGGCGGCCGTGAGGCAATTGATTGGTGGGGTGATCATCTGCTCTTGCTCAGCGGTTTTCACTCGTCAGGTTGCCACGACCGGGCGCCGCTACGCAAATGGTCTAACCGTTGCCAATGGTGCTCGATGGCGGCACGGCCGTTTTCCGTTAACGCCACCTCTGTATGGGGCTTTTTGCCGATAAATCCCTTCCTGATTTGCACCAGACCCGCCTGCTCCAGTTTGGAAAGGTGGCTGGACAAATTTCCTTTTGATAATCCCGTCAGGCGCATCAAAAACAAAAAGTCCGCACTCTGGCAAGCCGATAAGGCTGTGAGAATGGCCAACCGGGCCGGCTCATGGATGAGCTTGTCTAAAGCAGCAATATCTTCAAAGAGAGCGGTCATAAGGCCCCCTTTAGATAGCTTCTGACGACAAAGTGTATGTATGTTAATTCTTTCACTTGCATACATCTCCCAGTAAGCGCCACGTAGCTGGCTTATTCCGCTGACTCCCCGGTGCGCGGTAGAGTTCGGCTTAAGAAGCCATGATCTACCAATCCCCCTACCAGCCAGATAAAGCCGAAGAGTGCCACACCTATCGCGCCATCAGGCCCCCACAAGTAAACCTGTGCCGCCTGCAAAACACCAAACAGCGGTAGCAAGCTAACAATAAGCATGAGAGCTGCTAATACCAGGTAGTGCGGGCGAAAGCTGCCAGTCTGGAAGTAGTAAATAACCAGCACAACGGCCGTAAACAACCCGGTGCCGCTCACAGGCCATTGCCACTGATACTCAGCCAGCCCAATCAGATACAATCCACCTAGAAACAAAATAGCCAGGATGTTGCCGTTCCGTCGGCTGCCAGGCAACTGGTGTACATGACCAAAGGTGTAGCGGTAATAAAGCCTGATCCGCCAGACGAGGAGCATTGTCAGGCCCAGGAAGAGCATTCCCGAAAGAGGCTGCCATTTATCAAACCAGGGCCACCATCCTGCTTTCCATACAGCCACCAGTAAAAGCAGTACACCGAAAGGGACCAGGCATAATCCTTGCAAATGATCATAGTAGCGGGTCACCTGGTAAATTCGTTGAGGATATTCAAAGTTTTTCACTGTTGACCTCCATATCTTGATATAGGTTTGCAATGCAAACTTGTTTTCAGTATAAATCATCAGAGAGTCTTTGTCAACAATTAGTTTGCGCTACAAACCATATGGCAGCGCGGTGTCGTTTGGCAACTGTACCCGGCAGTACCTATTTGTTTAGCCAGTGGAGTAGATGGGAGAAGCGAATAAGTGGATGGATGCACGGCCGTGACGCGATTGGTTGGTGGGGTGGGACGGCCGTCCGTTGGTTTTGTTTTGGCCTTTAATAATGGTACCTTGCTTGCAGGAACTCAATACGATCCGCTTTCACCACATAAACAAGGCGGTGTTCACGTGTCAACCGCCTGGACCACGCCCCAGCCAGAAGGTGTTTGAGCGGTTCCGGTTTGCCAATACCGGTGAACGGATCGCGCAGGATGGCTTCCACCAAATCCAGCACATGCAAGGCTGTTTTTCGATCCGTCTTCACCCAGTATTGCAAATCTTCTCGAAATTCCGGGAAAAACACCGCGTCCCGCGCTTTGCGCTCAGTCGCCATCTATTCTGTTTCGTCGTCAATGCCCACCTCAGCGCGCAGATCAGCTACGGTTTGGACGCTTCCTTCCCCTGCGCGTGAGCGTGACAGGGCCGTTAACAGCCGTTCGGCATTTTTAGGTGAGCGCAGCAGGTAAGCGGTTTCTTCCAGGCTGGCCAGTTCGGCAGCGGATATAAGCGCAACATCTTTGGCCCCCCGCCGCGTGATAATGATCGTTTCCTGGTTTTGCACAACTTCATCCCAAAGTTGGGCCAGGTTTTCCCGCGCCTGGGAATATGTCACTTGAATAGTCATTTTGCACCTCGTCGTTGTTGTACAAAGTTACTGTACAAGAGAGAGAGGGAAACGTCAAGAAAGGGACACGGCCGTAGGGCGATTGCATACTCCCTGAAAAGGCAGATAAATCTGCACCAACAAAAGGCAAAGTCGGCCTTCGCCGACTAAAACCCGGTGGATACCAGCCCACGAAGGTGGGCTTTGCTGTTTGTAGCCGCGATTTCAATCGCCGGGAATTGAGTATGCAATCACCCTAAACACGGCCGTAACGCGATTGGGTGGTGGGTGGTATATAATGTCAGCATGTACGCTAAACAGACAGATGTCGCCCGGTGGGAGCATGGGCTACGGCCGTTATTATTGTGCCTCAGTGAGGTTGGGCATTGCAGCAGTATGCGCGGTTGGATAATCTTCATTTGCTGGCTATCTGTAGTTTTTACCGGTTGTGACAAACAACCCCAACATTCTGCCACTCCCAATTTCCAACAGGTGGCAATATTTGAGCGATATACGCCAGAGGGATTTGAGCTGTATCTATTGCCAATACAAGCCAGTGCTCCCCAAAAGATAATGACCTTCGCTAGAAATGAGCGGTATTATCTATCTCCTGACGGGCTGCGTTTAGCTGTGTATTTGGGTGAAAACAAGGTACGAGTGATCGATCTCGTCACATATGAGGAAGCTGTCTTAGCTGAAGATGTCATATTGCCTCTGTCATTCATTGGAGATATAAGCCATCAATTTCTGTCCTGGTCTCCCGATGGAAGTAAATTGGCGGTCTTGATGGGGGGGCCTTCATGGCAGGATAGATGGATAACGAGCACGGCAGTGGTGATCTTTGACATAGAGCAACGATTTTCTGATTTTTTGTTCAATAATGATACCTGGATCAATGAGGTAGCCTGGTCAGCAGATTCAACCTTAATTAGTTTTCCAGAAATAAAGGTGCCTTGTTTCTATACAGAAAGCTGCCAGCAAGAAGAAGAGGTGATTTGGGACTTAACCACTTTGGTCCACTCTGGCAACAATAAATGGGAGGTTTTATCGTCAAGGAGACTTGACCATATAGACGAAACGCCCTATTGGCAACAACATAGTATTTGCGAATTAAACTTACCACTAACAAATGAACTGGTTACTTTTAAATCGCCCTGCGCTTTGGGCTATATACCATTTGATGCAAACTGGTTTATTGCTCCTATTCGCTCATCAAATCCAATTTTACCGATTCTATCAGAG
Organism: Chloroflexota bacterium; assembly: GCA_014584575.1. GTDB lineage: Bacteria > Chloroflexota > Anaerolineae > Promineifilales > Promineifilaceae > CAADGU01. The sequence continues at coordinate 32,413 of JACTMP010000065.1, read as the reverse complement.
CAGCCAGACCCTAAATATGATGCTGATGGACGGTACCTTACAATACATTGGCTAGGGCAAACAAACAACTTTATTTTGGGATTTCAAAACAATGTATTGGATGCGGAATCAGGAGAAAGAAAGTCTTATAGCACCTGGGAACTGTACGAGTATGAGACCACAAGAATCACCTTGCTCAGTAAGATAGATATGGAAGGATATAATTTGACTATCCCACTTTCTTCTTTCTCCCTATCTATAATTGCTTCACCTGATGACCGCTTTGCAATTCACACTCTAGACGACAATCATATTCTGCTTGCACAACTGAATGATGATTTAACCATTTCGGCCACTTTTCTGGAGATACCCACCATATCCGCCAATGGCTTATGGCTTCCCGAAGGGTATTTAACGCAAAGTGAAAACAGCATCATTTTTATTCATTCTGAAACCGGTGAATGGGAAGTTGTACGCGATGATCTCCCCGAAGGATTTACCCTGGTTGGCTGGCAACTTCTGGAATAATAAATGGGCTTTTTATCCGACCATCGTGATCACGGCCGTCTGGATATTCAGACGACTTATCACACTCTGAGAGCGTAACGGCCGTTCACCCACATCGGCTTACGGCTCACGGATTACGATTCACGGATGACGGCTCAACTCCCGATATGCCAGCGTCCAGGCGACGGCCGTGAACGCATGAACCACCCCCTTCAGCAGCGCCACCAACAGGGAGACCAACAGATTCAAACCGGCCGCCAGGATTCCGGCCAGCGAAGAAGAGCCGGCGGCCAGGGGCACGGCCGTGAGCGCCAGCACCGGCAGCGTCAGCAGGCTAAATAACCAGCCAAGCACGTAGCTCAAGCCATACAGCAGCACGGCCAACGCCAATAATTCGCCAAAATGTTGGCGGATGACCTGGCGTGTGTGTCGCATTGCTTCGCGCACGCCATGCCCCAATAGGGCCGCATCGCGGAAGGCCAGGGTGCGGTACCAGATGAGGACCAGGGTCAGTGGCGGAATGCAGCAACCCAACCCCAACACACACAGCCAGCCCACCACATAGATGGTCACGGCCGTTGTCGCCGTCGCCTCTGTTTCTAAAGTCAGGTAAGCCAGGAAGAGGGTATCGGCCAGGGCCACCGCCATCATCAACAACGCCAGCAAAAAGATGGGCAGGAAAACGGCCGCGTCAATGGCCGCAAAACGGGGCAGGTAGCCCAGCCCCAGGCGTATTGAGTGTGCCAGGCGAGACGGCCGTGCCGCACTCTCCTCAATCGCCGCACCGATGAGCGCCCCCTCCGCCACCGTCACAATCACCCAAAACAGCACCACATAGACAAACAGCCCCACCGATCCCAAGAGTATATAGCGCCACAATTCGGCCGTGGTCAGATTGAGGGCCGGCAATTGGAAACTGCCGCTTTGCAGTTTCTCCATCCAGGCATAGAGGGAGAGCCATTCTGGGGGGATAGCGGCGCGCAGGAACGGCCGTAACAGACTAAACACCAGCCCATTAACCCCCATCAGCAGACCCAGCAGCCACAAAAACTTGCGCCGCCACACCAGTTGCAACGATTGGGAGAATAGTGCGCCGATGTCTATCATCTGAAGATAGGGTAATCGGTAATCAGTTATCGGTGATCGGTCTATAGAGTTCTGATTACCGTTCACCGATTACCGTTCACCGATTACCGATTACCAAATTACATCTCTTCCATTTTTGCCAGCTTGTTACCCGCTCCCGTCCACTCTTCATACGCCAGCGTAAACGCCGCCGATTGCCAGGTGGTCAACACAGAGGCCAGCGCTGCGCCCAGGATGCCCAGGCACAAAGCCCCGCCCGTCAACAGGAAAATTTCGGCCGCGCCCATTGTGCTGCCACTGGAAGCCATCGCCATCATGGGCACAAACAGGATCAACGCCAAAGGCGCTAAAACTACCGCCACTGCCATGCCAAAACCAATGCTGATCACAAAAAACAGCACGGAGAGCAGCAGTACTTCCACAAAGTTGCTGCGGAACACCTGCCAGCCATGCGACAGGCTGGCTATCGCCCCCAGGTCACGCAGCATGATGCCCCGGTAAGCAAAAGCATTGATAAATTGCAGGAAGATGCCCAACAATATCAGGCCACAAATCAGCCCACAGAAGCAGAAGAAAATGAAGCCAAGTGTGGCTGCTATGGCCTCACCGGCGGCCGAAGGCTCGTCGGCAAAGGAAGCAAGGGTAATGCCCGAACCGGCCAGGAGCGTGATAGCCCCCACCACACTCACAATGACGATGAGGAAGATGGGCAGGTAGAGCAGGATGTTCATGCCCACCAGGGTGAGGATGCGGGACAGACCGGCGCTGAACGCTTCGCCCAATGTCACCTTTTCACCGTTGTCAATGCGGGACACGGCCGTGATCAACCCCCCTTTTGCCGCCAGACTGAGCAGCCACACCACCAGCCCGATCATCAAGAAGAAGCAGCCCAACCCTACCAACAGCGCTATCCCCTGCATCATCTGCTCCACTGCTTCCGGCGTCATTTCTGATGAATTGGTCTGGTAACTGCTGGTGTTGCTGCTCACGCGCGTCAGCGCCGCCAGAAAACCCAACACCCACAAGAACTTGTTATTCCACGTAATCCGCCAGCTACGGCTGAGAATTTGTCCGTAATCCATAAGTCGCCTCCTTGTTCCGATAATCGGTTATCAGTAATCGGTTATCGGTAAACAGTAATTGGTTGAATAAACTGCCGGTCAATACGCAGCACGGCCGTAACCCGTTGTATTCGTTGTACGGGCGAGGCAGTTGGGTAGCAATTGGTCTTGCGAGACAAAGTATTCCCCACCTGCCTCACCCCTACGGATCATTCCCACTCAATCGTGCCCGGCGGTTTGGAGGTGATGTCGTAGACAACCCGGTTCACGCCCGGCACCTCGTTCACAATGCGGCGGCTGACCCGCGCCAGCAATTCATAGGGCAGCCGCGCCCAATCGGCGGTCATAAAATCCTCCGTCGTCACCGCCCGCAGCGCAATCACTTCCTGGTAAGTACGGCCGTCGCCCATCACCCCCACACTCTTCACCGGCAGCAGCACCGCAAACGCCTGCTGCGTGCCCACTTTCAACATCTCCGCCCCCCGCAGTTCCTCCACAAAAATCGCATCCGCCAGCCGCAGCCGCTCCAACCGCTCCCAGGTCACTTCCCCCAGGCAGCGAATCGCCAGCCCCGGCCCCGGAAACGGCTGCCGCCACACCAGACTCTCCGGCAACCCCAAGGCCACGCCCAACTGCCGCACCTCATCCTTAAACAACAATCGCAGCGGTTCTACCAGTTCAAAATCCATATCCTCCGGCAGCCCGCCCACGTTATGATGCGTCTTGATCACATGCGCATCCTTCTTATCCTTGCCTGCGCTCTCAATCACATCCGGGTAAATGGTGCCCTGCGCCAGAAAATCAATCTGGCCCAACTTGCCCGCCTCCCGCTCAAAAATACGCACAAACTTCTCGCCAATGATCCTGCGCTTTTGCTCCGGGTCAGTCACCCCCGCCAGCGCCTCCAGATATTCCTCAATGGCGTGAACGGCAATCAGGTGCATTCCCTGTTCCCGCTCAAACGTCTCCACCACTTGCAGTGCCTCGCCCAGCCGCAGCAGCCCATGATCCACAAAAATGCAGGTTAACTGGTCGCCAATGGCCCGGTGAATGAGCGCCGCCGCCACAGCCGAATCTACGCCGCCGCTGAGGCCCAGGACGACACGGCCGTCGCCAACCTGCGCCCGTATCACCCCCACCTGCTCCTCAATAAAACTAGCCGGCGTCCAATCCAGCGCACAGCCACAAATCTCCACCACAAAATTGCGCAGCAGGGTACTGCCCTGTGGCGTGTGCGCCACTTCCGGGTGGAACTGCACTGCATAATACTGCCGCCCCACATCCGCCGCCGCCGCCAATGGCGAATTGTCCGAATGAGCCAACGGCCGGAAGCCGGGCGGCAACTGCTCCACCTTGTCGCCGTGGCTCATCCAGACCTGGTTGAGATTGGAGATTGGAGATCGGAGATTGCCTATCTCTCCAATCTCCCAATCTCCCAATCTCCAATCTCTAAACAAAGCATTATCCAACACATCCACCACCAATTCCGCCGGCCCATACTCCCGCTTTTGGCTGGCAGCCACCTGGCCGCCCAGGTTATGGGCCAACAACTGCATCCCGTAACAAATGCCCAGCACCGGCAGGCCGCTTTCCAGCACATAACGTGGCAGCGTAGGCGCACCCGCCTCATACACACTGTTCGGCCCGCCACTGAGGATGATCCCCTTGGGGTTCAGCGCCAGCACCTTTTCCGCCGGGGTTTTCCAGGAGACCAACTCGCTATACACCCCGGCCTCGCGCACCCGCCGCGTAATCAACTGCGAAAACTGCGAGCCAAAATCGAGAATAACAATCGTATCGTGCGCCATTTTTCTCCACGACACGTGATGCGTGATACGTGATGCGTGAAATAGATGTCACGCATCACGCATCACGTATCACGCCATTACAATTTTTCCTTCACTCATATCCACAATCGTCGCCGCCGCGTAGATGGGCACACCCCAGGCGGTGAGCGCGGCGCGGCCACCTTCAAACGTTTTTTCTACCACAGCGGCAATGCCCACCAGTTCGGCGCCGGCGTTTTGCACAATACGGCATAGGGCGTCAATGGTGCGTCCGGTTGCCAGAAAGTCATCCACAATCAGAATGCGATCCCCGGCATGAATAAATTCCGGTGATACCATCAATGAGACTTCGTGCCCTTTGGTGTGGCTGGGGGCGGTTTCAATGTAAACCGGTTCCATCATGGTGATCGGCTTGTGTTTGCGGGCATAGACCACCGGGATATTGCCCAGTGCGTGACCGACCATGGCCGCCGGGATGAGGCCACTGACTTCGGCGGTGAGAATACGCGACGGCCGTGCCCCGGCAAACTCCCGCGCAATCTCCGCTCCTATCACCGCCATCAGCGCCGCATCAATTTGATGGTTCAAAAAGCTGTCAATTTTGAGGATACCACGCCCCAAATTTTTCCCTTCCGCCAGGATTCTCTCTTTTAATAACTCCATGAATCGTTATACCCCACTCTTAAAAAAACATTGCCAATCGGCTAATATCCTATATCATCCTGCCCGACGACTTGCCTTGAGTTCGTAGTAACCACTTCAGTGGATGAGCGGCTTATGAAAGTTAACAAAATAAATCGGCAATCCGCGAAATGTCATTCCGAGGTCTTCCGAGGAATCCCATTCACATAGAATAATCGAGGCGTAGGGATTCCTCGCTTCGAAGACTTCGCTCGGAATGACAGGTGCTTATTACCGAATTAAAAAGTTAAGGTTCATAAGCCGCACCTACAAACAATGAACATAGTGGGGATTATCCGCTAAGGCTTCCTGGCAAGGCAACTGGACTTTTGATTGAGATTTCTTTCACAATCGGCTTGACCTGCCCCTCCGTGTATTCTATAATCTCATCAATGCGTTCAAAAAAAATTGAAAGTTGTGAACGAGGTGTTTCAATTATGGTTAAAGATTTAATTCAAGACGGACTGACGGCCGTTGAAGCACAACTCCGCGACGTTGTACACAGCGATGTGGAACTGCTCACGGATGCTGGACTGCATATCATCACGTCCGGCGGCAAGCGGCTGCGTCCTCAACTCGGCCTGCTCGCTTACCTGGCCGTTGGTGGTCAGGATGTGCGCGAAGTGGTGCCCATGGCGGCGGCCGTGGAGATGGTGCATACGGCTACCCTGGTTCACGACGATATTAACGACCACAGCCTCACCCGGCGCGGCAAAATCACCGTCCACGCCAAATGGGGGCGCACTTTTGCCCTGCTGGCCGGTGACTACCTGTTCACCAAAGTGTATGAAATGATGGCCCCCTACGGCCCGGAATATAACGTCATCATGGCCGACGCCTGCATCAAACTGGTGGAAGGAGAAACGCTGCAAGCCATCGCCGCCAAAGCGGGCACGATGGATCGGGAAACGTACAAAACCATCATCAGCCGCAAGACGGCCAGCCTGTTTGAAGCGGCGGCGCGCATGGGCGCCATGATCGGCGGTGGTGATGAGAAAAGTATAGAAGCGTTAGCCGCCTATGCCTACAACCTGGGCCTCACCTTTCAGATTGTGGATGACATTCTGGACATCATTGGTGACCCGGAAGAGATGGGCAAACCGGCCGGATTAGACCTGGCCCAAAATCGTGGGGTGATGATGGCCCAAAACGGCGGCCACGGTGATGTTTTGGAAGCAGAAGTGGCCGTAGCCGAACTGCCCGATGACCCCATTGCCCGCATGATGGCCCAACTGCGGGAATCCGGCGCGGTGGAAATCGCCCGGTTGCAAGCAGAAGAAACGGCCGTCCGCGCCCGCACCGCCCTGGATGAACTGCCTGATTCGAAAATCCGCGACGAGATGTTGGAACTGGTGGAACTGGTATTAGATCGAAACCGGTAATAAGCCAACCTGGCGGTAACACATCGGTGATGCGGTGATTCAGCAGCAATTCCAGCAGCGCCCGGTCAACCTGGTAGCCGAAAATTGTTTCATAGCCGGTGTGGGTCCCCCACCCTGTACCACTCGCTTTATTATGAGTGCCGAAAAGCCTCACGAAAATGCTTGATGGTATTGGCGACCCCCTCGGTTAAAGGCGTATCCGGGATGTCGCCTAACCAGGCCCGTAAAGCGGCGTCATCCTGCCCATCGGGGAAGGGCAAAGCGCTTTCTTCATAAGTAATACGGCCGTGCGCCGTTGGTTCTGCCGCTTCAATCGCCGCCACCACCTCCCGCATATGCGCCACCGCCCCCTTGATGTTAAACACATCCGCTCCCTGAAATGGCGTGCGCGCCGCCTGAATGAACAATTTGGCAATGTCATCGGCGTATTGAAAGCCGTTATAGCCGCCGAAACTGATGTGATATGCCTCTCCTCTGGCAGCTGCCAACATGGCCTGGGTGGGGGTGGATGTGACGCCCTGATCACGGCCAGGGCCATAGACGGTAAACGGCCGTAAACCCACACTTGCCAGCCCCGCATCCTGCCAGTAAATGCGGGCCGTGCCCTCATTGGCCTTTTTGTAGACGCCGTACAAGGTTTGTGGGTGCAATGGCGCGTCATGCGGCAACAGGCGAGTGGGGTACAGTTCTTTACGGCCGTACACCGCCACACTGCTGGCGTATACCACCTTCTCCAAACCAACCTGTCTGGCCGTCTCAAATACATTCACCGTGCCGGTCACATTCACGGCGGCCCCCAACGGCGGGTTCGCCCGGCAAAAGGGGACTTGCAGCGCCGCCAGATGGATGAGGTGGGTGGGGTTGGCCTCGGTCACGGCCGTGCGAATCGTTTCCAAATCTGTAATATCCCCACGCACAAAGGTGATTTGCGCAATTTCGGCGGGCGTCATGATCAGTTCCAGGCGGTGACGGCCCTCGCTCAGGTCAAATGCCGTCAGCCGTACCCCCGCCTGCACCAGATTCCGCGCTACCCAGGCCCCAATGCAGCCCATGACGCCAGTGATAAAAAAGTGTTCGTTGGTCATTGTTACCTTCCGGTAATCGGTTATCGGTAATCGGTAATCGGTAAACGGTTATCAGTAGACCCACTGATTACCGCTCACTGATTACCGATTACCGCTTTTTCCGCTCTGGATCAAAAAACGGCGTCTTGACGACTGTTGCCTTCGCCCGCTGGCGCTGGTATTCGATGGTGAATTCCATTTCCAGGGTGGCGCCAATTGAGCCGTAGGGTGTATAGACTGTGCCAATACCGATGTATTCCTTCAAAATGGGGGAAAAGGTGTGGCTGGTGATTTGCCCCACTTGTTTACCATTTTTATAGAGCGGCACGGCCGTGCGCGAGGCGCGTCCGGCCACTTTTGGCGGCAAATCCTTGGCCCCAAACAGCCGCTCCAAATCCAGCCAATCCGCCTGTACGCCCACAAACGTCCACTCTGAACCGGTCGCTTTTTCCTTCAGCAGCGCCCGTTTGCCGATAAAATCGGCCCCGTCCAGGGCCACCGCCCAGCCCAGCCCCAGTTCATATGGTGATGACAACTGGTCGGGGATGACCGCTTTGAGCGACGATTTGTAATCCACATCGGCCAGCAGCAGCCCGGCTTCAATGCGGGCCACATCCAGCGCCAGCATCCCGGCGGGCAGCAGGCCATATTGTTGGCCTGCCTCTACGAGTATGTCCCACACGGCCGTTGCCTCCGCCGGACCCAGCCACAATTCATACCCCAGATCGCCGGTATAGCCGGTGCGGGTGATGGTGACAGCACGGCCGTCAATCTGCCCCTGCCCTAATCTAAAATATCTCAATTTCCCCACATCCAGCCCGGTAACGACTTGCTGCAAAATAGCCCGACTCAATGGCCCTTGCAGCGCCACCGCCGCCAGGTTGTCGCTCACATTCACCACCTGCGCCTTCAGGCCATACCCCACATCCTCAAACCAACGCAAACTGGGGTCGGCGGCCGTGATGCGAAAATGGTTGTCATCCAGCCGGGCTACTGTGCCATCGTCAATCACCTGCCCCTCTTCATCACACCAGGGGGAATACATCACTTGCCCCACCGCACATTTAGCGATGTTGCGCGTCATCACCCGGTCAACCAGCCGCGCCGCATCCGGGCCGGTGATTTCATATTTGAACAAAGGCGAGACATCAATCAGCCCGGCGCTGTTGCGAATGGCGTAATACTCACGCTCATGGCTCGGTTCATACAGGCTGGCGGCCAGAAAACCAGACCAGTCACGCCAGTCAAAACTCTCGACCAGCGGCGCCGTCCGTGTGTGAAAAGGGGTAGGTATGGGCATCTGTTATTCCTCTTATCCTGGCGCAAATTGTCTATTTGCCGCAAGTATATGGGCGGATCACTCGTTAAACAATTCTCCCACACTGCGCCCTTCGTGCGAGCGAATGATCACCTCGCCCAACAGGGGGGCAACTGTAAGGATGGTCATATTGGGCAGTTTCTTTTCGGGTGAAATGGGCAGCGTGTCGGTGGTGACGATCTCCTTCACCGGCAGAGCGCGCAGCCGCTCTGTGGCCGGGTCTGACAACACGGGGTGGGTGAAAGTGATGTAGACATCGCGCGCTCCGCGTGATTTTACCAGTTGCACTGCCTCGCCCATCGAACCGGCCGTATCCACCAGGTCATCTACGATGATGACATCCTTGTTTTCCACAGTGCCAATCAGGCTGAGCGCCTCGCGCCCGGTTTCGTTCCCGGCGCGCCGCTTTTCCACAAACGCCAATGGCAAATCCAGCGTAGCCGCAAAATTGCGGCCCCGTTTGGCAAAACCCAGGTCTGGCGTAACTACCACCCCATCCAGTTGCTTGGCGTTGAAATAGTCGGTGAGAATGTGAAAGGCAGTCAGGGAATCGCCGGGGATTTTGTAAAAGCCCTGAATTTGCTCGGCGTGCAGGTCAATGGTAATCCAGCGGTCAGCGCCGGCAATTTCAATCATATCGGCCAGCAGCCGGGCGGAGATCGGCACACGGGGCTGGTCTTTCTTGTCACTTTGTGCGTAGGCCATATAGGGGATCACGGCCGTGACCCGCCCCGCCGAATCTCGCTTCACACAATCAATGGCGATCAGCATCTCCATGATATTCTGGTGAATGGGGCGGCTGTGGCTCTGGATAATAAACACATCCTGCCCACGCACGCTGCCATGCAGCTTAACAAACAGGTTCTCATTGGGAAACTGAATGATGTCCCAACTACTCAGGGGAATGTTCAGATAAGCCGCAATTCTCTGGGCTAATTCGGGATTCCCGGAACCGGCAAATAGTTTAATGCCGCCGTAGGCTACCATATCGCTCATAATCAGTTTGGAAATGGAGATTGGGGAGTAGAGATTGGGGCTGCCTACTCGCCAATCTCCAATCTCCAATCTCTAATCTCTTGCATACAACTCGTCAAAAATTTCCCGCACGGCCGTATACGGGTCAATCTCTCTGGCAGCAACGGCCGTCACCAGCGCGTCCTGTTCACTCCGGGAAACGGCCGTGTCTAAGCGGGCCAGCAGCCGTATCTGTAAAAGCTGGTGCAGTTCGTGGCGGCAGCGTTCCTGCTCTCGTTTTTGCCACTCCCCACTCGTCTGCAAGTGGGCCAGGTGTTGCTGAATAAGGGCTACCAATTCGGCCACACCCCGGCCTTCGCTGGCGGCCGCGGGCAGCACCGGAATTTGCCAGCCGCCGCTGGCCCCATTGGTGGTCGGGGTAGGGGTTTCCAGCATACGGCCGTGATGCCGCGTGCCGCCCATCGGCCCCAGGTGCAGCATCAGTTCCAATGAACGCACCACCCGCTCGCTGCCGGGGCGGTCAGCCTTGTTCACCACCAAAATATCGGCAATTTCCAAAATGCCCGCCTTAAACGCCTGCACATCATCCCCCATGCCCGGCGCTTCCACTACCAGCGTGGTGTGCGCGGCGCGGGCAATATCCACTTCCGCCTGTCCTGCACCCACCGTCTCTACCAATATCTTCTCATAGCCAGCAGCGTCTAATACCTTGATCGCCGCCCAGGTTGCCTGAGCCAACCCACCCAGGCTGCCGCGTGAGGCCATGCTGCGAATGAAAACGCCGCTGTCGCCCGCCAGATCGCGCATCCGCACCCGGTCGCCCAAAAGGGCGCCGCCGGTAAACGGGCTGCTGGGATCAACGGCAATAATGCCCACGCGATACGCTTGCTGCCGTAGCCACCGGGCGATTTCATTGACCAGGGTGCTTTTGCCGGAACCAGGGGGGCCGGTGACGCCGATGACATGCGCCTGCCCGGTGTGGGGGTAGAGGGCAGTCACGGCCGTTTCCGCGGCCGTTTCACTGTTTTCCACCAGGGTGAGCAGACGGGCAATGGCACGGGTACGGCCGTCTAATACCCCCGCGATCAACTCTTTCACGCCGCCCGTTCCTCTTGTGTAGCTGCCAACGTGTCGTTGATAAAGTGGACAATATCCTCAGTGCTGGCGCCAGGGCCAAAGATACCGGCCACGCCCATCTCTTGCAGGGTGGGAATGTCACCTGGCGGAATGATGCCGCCCAGAAAAACGGGCACATCATCCATCTCATTTTCGCCCAACAGTTCCATAATGCGCTCCACCAGCGGCAGATGCGCCCCAGAGAGAATGCTCAGGCCAATGGCATCCGCATCCTCTTGCAGCGCCGCTTCCACGATCATCTCCGGCGTCTGGCGCAGCCCGGTGTAAATGACTTCCATGCCTGCATCCCGCAGCGCCCGCGCCACGACCTTCGCGCCGCGATCATGTCCGTCCAGCCCCGGCTTGGCAATCAGTATGCGCGGTTTTGTTTCCATAGATAACTCCTATCAACATAAGACTGGAGATTAGAGATTGGAGATTGATAACTCTTCAAATCTCCAATCTCTAATCTCCAATGATGTATCCCAGGCGAAAATTATACCGGCTGGCAGACCGACATGCGAGTTTGTCCCTCTCTCTTTGACCTTTTTCTTTTACATAATCTCTACTTGCAGAAACACCCTGATATGGTCTATACTATGTAAAGTGATTTTATGTCATCTTGCTCTCTGAAGGAGGTTCAAGATATGAGAACAAAATTAGCTTCCCGTAAATTATGGCTCATAGCCCTGGTATTGTTATCGGGGCTGTTCCTGGTCAGCCAGGTCATGGCGTTTGACACTCCGGCGCAGTTGACTGCCCCGGCCATTGTCAATGCCAGTTCCGCCACCGTCCATGCCAATGCTGATGCGCAGGCGAGCATTGTAGATGTGGTCTCCTTAAACCAGGTAGTCACACTCATTGGCCGAAACGCCGACGCCAGTTGGGTATTTGTGCGCACACCCAATAACATTGTGGGTTGGATGCGGCCGCAGGTGTTGACGTATACCATTAACCTGTTTGACCTGACGGCCGTTAGCACCACACCTGTCCCCACCGCCACGCCGCTCCCCGGCACCGCCACCGCCACGCCGACTCCTGCTAGTCTGGGCAACATTTCCGGCGTGGTTAACACAGGCGCTTTGAACATTCGCTCTGGCCCTGGTGTGCAATACAATGTCATTGCAGCCGTTTATTTTGGCGATGTGGTGATTTTGCTGGGTCGAAATGCGGACTCCACCTGGCTCTTTATTCAGACGGCCGCGAATGTGCGTGGCTGGGTGAACGCCCGGTATATTACCCCCAACGCTTCCATTTCCCTGCTGCCGGTGGTAGATAGTTCGGTGTCCACGCCTGTGCCCGGTGTCCCCACTTCCACCCCGGTTGGGCCGACGATGACGCCGACGCCGGTTGGTCCTACGGCCGTGCCCAACACCGCCACCATCAACATCGGCTCCCTCAATATCCGTTCTGGCCCTGGCGTCGGCTATGTGCGCGTCAGCACGGTAGACAGCGGGCAGTTGCTCTGGTTGTATGGGCGAAATCTGGATACCACCTGGGTTCAGGTAGCCAAAGCGGATAATGTGCAGGGGTGGGTCAACGGCCGTTATCTGGTCACCACTTCCAGCCTGAGTAACTTGCCGGTCACTTCCCAGACCGGTACCGGCACGGTGGTGGCGGGCAACCTGAATGTGCGCAGCACCCCCGGCGTCAGCGGTAGTGTGGTCACAGTAGCCTCCTATGGTTCCGCCGCTACCCTGATTGGTCGTACCAGCGACAATGCCTGGCTGTACATCCGTGCCAGCGATGGCCAGGAAGGATGGGTCAACGCCGGTTATATCAGCACCAGTCTGAACGTGGGTTTGTTGCCCTCATTGGCTGGCCCTGTGCCCGGCCAACCCATAGCGCCGGCCCCACCGGTCGTGCCGCCAGCGGTAAATCCGGGCAATACGGCCAGTTTACGCGCCTGTCCGAACCTGACCTGCCAGATCACCGGCACCGTTTATTCCGGTCTGGCTGTTACCGCCACAGGTCGCACGGCCGATAGCACCTGGGTCTTTGTCGTTTTGAGCAATGGTCAAGAGGGTTGGATTCAAGCGCAGTTTGTGGCCCTGAGTGTACCTATCACGACTTTGCCGGTTAGACAATAACCGTAATCGGGACTTCCTGATCCGTAATCCGTAAGCCGACAAGTTTCGGCTTACGGATTAAGTTTTTACGAATCTCGGCAGTTGGCGCAACGGCCGTAAAACTCCACCAGGTGCCCCCACACCTCAAATTCAAAACGTTCGGCCACCACCCGTTCAATTTCCGCCACCACACATTCATCAAACTCAATCACTGTGTCACATCCGGCGCACACCAGATGATGGTGATGGCCGCTGTCAATCAGCACATAGTGAGCCGCGCCCGTGCCCTGATACACCGGGCGCACTAATCCTAATTCACTCAGCAAATCTAAAGTACGGTAAACCGTCATGCGGCCCACCTGGGGCGCTGTTTCATGCACCGCTTCCGCCAACGTATCGGCGCTGAGATGGCCGCCGGTGGATAACAAGGTGGCAATCACCGCCTGCCGCGCCGGCGTCAACCGGTAGCCATGTTGATGTAATCGTTCTGCAAAAAAGTTATGCCGTTCGTTTGTCATATAGCACCTATCCGAAGTCCGAGGTCCGACTTCGGACTTCCGATTTCGTATTTCAACTGTGTTGCCAGACAATCCCCCGATGCGGGGCAAAAATAAAGGTGAGAATGAACACGGCCGTAGCCACCAACACCACCGCCGGGCCAGAAGCAATATCCAGATAAAAGGAAAGGTATACCCCGGTGACGCCGGAAAAAACGCCAATCGCCGCCGCCCAAACCATCATTGCACGCAGGCGGCGGGTGAGCAAGGAGGCGGTAGCCGCCGGCGTCACCAACATCGCCAGCATCAGGGCGATGCCCACTACTTGCAGCGAGATGACAATAGTTACCGCCAGCAAAACCAGCAGCAGGTAACGCAAAAACCGCTCCGGCAGCCGCAGCGTGATCGCCAGCATCGGGTCAAAGGATATAACCATAAACTCCTTAAACAACAGGCCAATGGTCAGCAGCACCGCCAGCGCCAGCAAAAAGGTGAGGCGCAAATCGGCTGCCGTTACGCCTAACAAATTGCCAAACAAAAAATGGGTCAAGTCAACGGCATAATTGCCAGTAGCCGAGAGCAGCGCCACCCCCAACGCAAACAACCCGGCCAAAATGACGCCAATGGCCGTATCTTCCTTTAATACCCGCCGCTCGGTCAGCGCGCCGATGCCGATGGCCGCGCCGATGCCGATGGCCAGCGCCCCCAACGCCAGCGGCCAACCGAGCAAATAGGCAACCACCACCCCCGGCAAAATAATGTGCGCCAGGGCGTCACCCAAAAACGCCATGCCGCGCAAGACGATGTATGTGCCGATGACCGGGCAGACAATACCGACCATGATCGCCGCCAACAGCGCCCGTACAATGAAAGCGTATTGCAATGGTTCTTGCAGCCAATCGAGCATCAGAGTGTGACCAACAGGGGGGCGGCTGTGGGCATGATCGCCGGCATCCGCCCGCCATAGGCGTGTACCAGGTTTTCCGGGGTGAGCACGGCCGTTGGTTCCCCAAAAGCGACCATTGCCTGGTTCAACAGCATGATTTGGTCGAAATGTTCGGCCGCCAGCGCCAGGTCGTGGGTGGCCATGAGGATGGTGACGCCCGACGGCCGTAACGAATCCAAAATGGCAAAAATCGCTTCCTGGCTGGGGATGTCCAGCCCGGCGAGCGGCTCGTCCAGCAGCAGCAATTCCGCTTCCTGGGCCAGGGCGCGGGCGATAAAAATGCGCTGTTGCTGCCCCCCAGATAGTTCGCCGATTTGTTTGTGCGCCAGCGATAGGGCGTTCACCCGCGCCAGACTTTCTTCGACGATCTGTTTGTCCTGGCGAGACGGCCGTCGCAACAGCCCAATTTGCCCGGCGCGCCCCATCATCACCACATCCGTTGCCGTCACCGGAAATGACCAATCAATCTGGCTGCGCTGCGGCACATAGGCGATGCAAATATGTTTGCCCGGTCCGGAGCCAAAAATCTGCACCTGCCCGCTGGTTGGTTGGATGGTGCCGGCGATCAGGTGCAGCAGGGTACTTTTGCCGGCGCCATTGGGACCAACGACGGCCACACGATGCCCGCTTTCTACCTGGAAGGTGATGTGTTGCAGGGCCAGGTCACGGCCGTTACGGGCGGTACGGCCGTGTGGCCCCCCCGCATACGCCACCGAAACATCCACCAGTTGCAGGCAGGGACAGGCCGGTTGATGGCTGACACCACGTATCGTTCGCTCGCTCATAATTGATATTTTATACCACAACAGGGCATAAACAAAAAGCCTGCCAACAATGCTGGCAGGCTCACGTTCAATCAACGTTTAATCGAATTGCCTGACCCTCAGATTCCGAAGCCCGACCACCGATTACCGATTACCGGCTACCGCGTTTCCCGGTAGAGCACATGGCGGCGTAGGACAGGGTCAAATTTGCGCAGTTCAATGCGGTTGGGCGTGTTACGGCGGTTTTTCATGGTGTAATAGACGTGCGTACTTTCGGTGCTGCGCAACTTGATAACGCCGCGAATATCTTTTTTCTTAGCCATCGGTTCTTACTCCTCTTGTCAGCGGACTAAAGCACATCCTGGAGCTTTAGCCCCTCCTTGTTCAAATAAGTCATCAAGCCGATTTTATCCACGGTGCGCAGCGCCCGCGCCGACATGCGAATGCTGACGGTGCGGTCTAGCTCCGGTATATAAATCTTTTTCGTTTGCAAGTTGGGCAAAAAGCGCCGCCGCGTTTTCTTCTGGGAGAAGGAAACATTGTTACCGGCCAAAGGGCCTTTGCCGCTAATTTTACACTTTCGGGCCATGATCAATCCTCTTAATGATGGTTGGTGTACAACAGATTGGGAGATTAAGCAACGATCATACGCCCGTCTCCTAATCTCCCAATCTCATTCAGCTTTGAAATTTGATGGCGCTTTCAGGCGCGAATGGGAAGTCTACCGGATTTTTCTAAAATTTCAACCCAATTGCCCAGATTTCCGCAAAATCTCATTGAGTACACGGGTCACCCGGCCTATTTATTGTTGTTTTGGGTGTGGAAATAGTCGGCGGCGGATTCGGGGGTGGGGTATGGTTCGTCGAGATGGGCGTAGATGTCAAGGTGTTTTTTGCCGGCGAAGAGGATGGCAGGAATCCAACCATGTTGGGGCATTGGCGGATGCACGGCGCCTACCAGCCCACCATTGAGAGGACGGGGAAATTGCCAGATTACCCAGGTGTACAACTCGTCGTAAGTCAGTCTGGTGGGTTTTTCGTTACTGAGAGCAATACCGGCAACGGTGCGTTGTGCTTGGGTTTGAGCCATGTACAATCCTGTTCTGGTAAGCGGGTGTGCCGGCTGCCCTACTTTGCCAGCAAAATGTCTATTACCGTTTGCGTATCTGTCAGGTTTTCGAAGAGATGGTCGGGCTGGTATTGAGCCAGTGTCGCCGCGGAATGCCATCCACTGGCTACCGCAACGGCCGTTACTTTTCCGGCCCGGGCACATAATATGTCTGCAGGGGTGTCGCCAATGATGACCGTATTGTAACCACTGAATTCGTATCCGGTCAACTGGTTTGCCCGTTCGATCCCAATAGTGGGTAACTGATTGCGATCCAGGGCGTCTGAACCATAAACGCCCACTTTGAACTGCACCGGGTCTATCCCGGCGGCGGTTAATTTCAGCGGCGCGGTCAGATGAGCATTGCCGGTTAACAAGCCCAACAGTGCGCCATCATGCTGCTGTAAAGCGGCCAATAGCTCCGGCACGCCGGGGCAGGGGTGCATCTCCCGATGGGGGAAAATCTCGCGCCCTCTGGCGGCCATCTGCTCATACACCAGGGGCAGTTTGGCGGTGATCTCGTCGGTGGCGAAGCCAACGGCCGTCATCAAATCCATCACAATGCGCGGGTCCGTTTTGCCACTCATGTGGTAGTCGTTCAGTGGCCCGCTGGCGCCAAAGACCTGCTCCAGGGCATACGCGAGCGTTTCCCGCCCCGCGCCCTGGCTGCGGATGAGTGTGCCGTCAATATCGAAGAGGAGGAGTTTCATAAGTTTGGCGTGATGCGTGATGCGTGATTGGAAAGTTCTCACGCATCACGCATCACGATCTCAATATCTCCGCCATCGCAGGCCATATTGGGTTAGCCGGCATGGCGCGGGGGGGCACGGCCGTACCCACGTCAATACCCCGTTCCGTCAGAATTTGTTTGATGCCGCCAATGCGCGCCCCGGCGGGCAGGCAGGGCAGCAGCCGGTTGATCAGCCGGTGCTGGCGCTGCGCTTCGGCCAGGTCGCCGGTGAAAAAAGCACGGGTGAGGGCGACAAAGGGTTCAGGCACGGCCGTACACAGCCCACTGATGATCCCATCTGCCCCCATCACCAGCGACCCTAGCGCGATAGCTTCATTGCCCACCAGCACCATGGCCCGTTCCGGCGCGGCCACGATATGGCGGCGAATAATCTGGGCATCTGGCCGGCTGCATTTGATACCCGCCAGCGACGGGATGCTTTCCCCTAACCGGGCAAACAGTTCCGGGGAGATGCCGTTGGTCGCCATTTGCGGAATGTCATACAGGATGAGGGGCATGTCCGGCACGGCCGTTGCTACCGCTTCAAAATAGGCCGCCAACCCATCATCATCCATCCCATAAAAATAAGGTGTGACGACGGCGATGGCGTCGGCCCCGATTTCCGCCGCGTGGCGGGCCAGGGTCACGGCCGTGTCCAGCCGGTTGGTGCCACTATGCAGGATGACGGGCACACGGCCGTTGGCCGCCGCCAGTGCGGCCTCATGCAGCCGCATCCGCTCTGTCTCCGTCAGCAGCACCCCTTCGCCGGTGGTGCCGCCCACAAACAACCCCCGCACCCCGGCCTGAATCAGAAAGTCAGCCAGCGTGGGGATGACGGCCGTGTTTACTGTATACCCATCGGCCAGCACGGGTGTGGCCATGGCCGGCGTCACGCCGCCGGCCAGTTTTTGTTTTAATGCTGCAATTTTTTCGCTCACGTTTACCTCGTTGGGTAGGGCGTGATGCGTGATACGTGATGCGTGACCGGAGAAGTCTCACGCATCACGCATCACGCATCACAAAAACCGCGCTTCTGCTTCGGTCACGGCCGTTTCCAAAATGTGCAATCCCTCTTCCACCAGCCCCCGCGAAATGTTCAGCGGCGGGATAAAGCGGATGGTATTGGTGCCGCAGGGCAGCAGCAGCAGCCCTTTTTGGAAGGCGCTGTGAATGACGTGGTTACGCAGTTCTACGGCACGCTCTTTCGTTTCGCGGCCCTTTACAAACTCCGCGCCAATCATCAGGCCGCGACCGCGCACCTCGCCGATGCTGGGGTGGCGGCTTTCCATTTCCACCAGGGCATCCTGGATAAATTGGCCGGTTTGGGCCGCCTGGTTGAGCAGCCCTTCTTGCTCAATGGTGGTCAGGGTGGCCACGGCGGCGGCGATGGCGATGGGATTACCGCCAAAGGTGCTGCCGTGTGCGCCCGGTTTCCAATCCATTACCTCTTTGCGGGCGATGATGCCGCCCAACGGCAGGCCGCTGGCAATGCCTTTGGCAAAACAGACGATGTCTGGTTCTACCTCTTCATGTTCCGTCGCCCACCACTTTCCGGTACGGCCGACGCCGCTCTGTACCTCGTCTACAATGAGCAAAATGCCGTAGCGGTCACACAATTCGCGCAGGCGGGGCATGAAGTGGGGCGCGGGCACAATATAGCCACCTTCACCCTGAATGGGTTCGATCATCACGGCGGCTACGTCATGTGGGGCGATGGTGGTGCGGAAGAGTTGCTCTTCCAGGAAGTTGATAACGGCGTCGCCATACAGTTCACCGGGCTGCTGCACGATGATGGGGCGGTAGGGGTTGGGATAGGGCACGTGGTACACCTTGACGCCGGAGAGGTAGTTGGCGCGCTGCACCGCTTTGCTGGCGGTGAAGGAGAGGGCGCCCAGGGTACGGCCGTGAAACCCGCCTAAAAAGCCCACAAACCGGGTGCGCCCCGTCTTATACATTGCCAGTTTGATGGCCGCTTCTACAGCCTCGGTGCCGGAGTTGCTGAAAAAGACGCGCGTCTCGTCAGACATGGGCGCGGTGGCTTGCAATTTTTCGGCCAGTTCGACGGCGTTGGGGTAATAAAAGTCGCTCAGGCAAATGTGCCAGAATTTGTCAATCTGCTCCTTCACCGCCTCCACGACACGGGGATGGCGATGCCCCACGTTGACGACGCCAATACCGGCCATAAAATCTATGTAACGACGGCCGTCTACGTCCCACACTTCAGACCCCTCGGCGCGATCCACCACCAACCCATATTCGCGGGTGTAGGATGGTGACAACGCGCCTAAATCTCGTTCAATGATCGCCCGGCCATTTGGCCCGGCCTGTTTCATGTGTAATTCCATTTCAATAAAACTCCTGTGCTGTGAAATAATGTGTGGCGAGGCAGTTGGGGCAAGATTAGTCTGGCAAGACAAGGTGATGCCCAACTGCCTCGCCCCTACTCCGGTTCAATGGTAAAACGTAGGGGATACCCCTCTAATTGGGCAGCAAAGTGGGCTTTGCCCACGCGAGATTTCGCTTCGCTTAATGGCAGGGTGCAAACGTAAGCCAGGCCGGTGTAATGGGCCACAAACATCACGTGTTCCGCTTGCAACGGTAACAGTTCAAAGATACGCTGCAAAATCATCACCACAAATTCCATGGGCGTCACGTCATCATTGTGGATGATGACGCGCCACAAGCTTTCTTCTTCCGTCTCCTCCGCCTGATCCAGGCGCGTTTCCATGTCCCACTCCACCTCTGGTGAGGTGATCAGTGCCGGTGGGCCATGAGGTGCGGTGTTCCATACCTGTCGGTTCATATAACTCAGGGAAGCGGAGTTCGCATCTGAGGATGCGAACCGTGTGCATCCTTCGGTAAGCTCAGGACGGGTTCTGAGGATGCCCACTCCGCTCATAGTGGTCTACTGATACTGAATTTTCCAGTCCTGCTACCTCTCATTCAACATCGTCCGCCAATCAATTCTACCGCATCATTCGGCATGTAACATCTCTCGTCATTTTCTGGCACTAATGGGAAACATGGACTATCATCTCTTTGTCACCCTCGGCTAATGACATCTGTCATTGGTGAGTTATTCTTGAACAACTATACTTTGGCAAGGTTAGTGCACATCACTGTGAATGGGTATCGCCATGATAGCCGTTCCTTGGGAGGAAGATTGTAATGAAGCAGAAGCACTGGCTGGTCATTCTGGTATTGTTGGTCACGGCCGTATCCTTTGTCCTCACTGCCTGCCAACCAACACAAGGGCCTGCCGGCCCACAAGGCCCTGCCGGCCCACAAGGCCCGCCCGGCCCCGAAGGCCGCCCCGGCGCGCAAGGTCTACCCGGCCCCGCCGGTTTAGATGGCCTCAGTTTTACGCCGCCAGCCTTTGTGGGCAGTGAGGCGTGCGCTCGCTGTCACCAGGAAATCTATGATGTATTCCAAAACAGTGGTCACGCTTACCCTTTGAATGCGGTTGTTGATGGACAGCCACCAACTTATCCTTTTACGGCCGTGCCCGATCCTCCCGCCGGTTATACCTGGGACGATATTAGCTACGTCATTGGTGGCTATAACTGGAAGGCGCGGTTTATTGGTCAGGATGGTTTTGTGATCACCGGCGATGCGGCGCAATACAATTTGCCTAATCGTGAACTAGGTCTGGGGGGCGACTGGGTAGCTTCCCATAACGGTGAAGAGTTACCCTATAACTGCGCCGGTTGCCACACCACCGGTTTTTCCCCCATTGGGAATCAAGACAATCTGTCAGGACTTAGCGGCACCTGGGTGCAAAGTGGTGTGCAGTGTGAAGCCTGCCATGGGCCGGGCAGTTTGCACGTCAATTCGCCCATCGTCTGGCAAATGCCCATTGACCGGGACGCGCAGGCGTGCAGTGCCTGCCATCTGCCCGGTGACACGGCCGTTATTGTCGCCGACAATGGTTTCATCCAGCACCACGAAGGGTACGAGGACTTTTTCCAGGGCAAACATGCGGTGATGGATTGTGTGTTGTGCCATGAACCACATACCGGTGTGGTGCAGCTGCGGGAAGCCGGGCTGAGCACGATGCAGGTTGCCTGCGAAAGCTGCCACCTGGATGTGGCCGCTAACCGCGAAAATGAGATTCACCGCCGTGCAGAGTGTATAAGTTGCCATATGCCGCGGGTGATCCAGAGTGCGGTGGCTGACCCGGCGCAATTTACCGGCGACATGCGCACGCATTTGGTAACGATCAACCCGACGCTGGTGAATCAGTTTAATGAGGATGGGACGGTTGCCGGTTATGGGCTATCTTTGGAATACACCTGTCGTAGCTGCCACAATAGTTCGTCCAATTCTTTTGCATCAAATCAGACCGACGAGGAATTGGTGAGTGCGGCGACCGGCTACCATAACCCACCGGCGCCTGAACCGACGCCGACGCCAGCCCCAGAACCGGCGGAAGGTGGTGGAGAAGAAGGTGGTGGATGAGTAAGGCCAGGATTACCGGCGCGGTAGCCCTGGCGGGGCTATGTTTGTTGGTGGGGGCCTGGTTCACGGCCGTGCCCACCCTCTTAGCTCGTGGTGAAAATAGGGGGCCGGAAACGGCCGTGCCCCCTTCCACCGCTTTGTGGCAAACCGAACCGCCGGACAGCCATCCCCCGTTTGACAGCAATGCCTGTTTGTTGTGCCATACCGATACCGACGAGACCATCACTTTTCCCTCCGGTGAAGAATTGAGCGTACAGATAGATGCGGCGACACTGGCGGCTTCGGTGCATGGCAATATGTCGGCGTCGCCGCTGGCCTGCCAGGAGTGCCACCAGCCGCCTAACAATTACCAGTATCCCCATGTGCCGTTTACGGCCCCGAGTGTACGTGACTACGAGATCATGAATTCGTCGGCCTGTGAGCGCTGCCATGTGCAGCCCCATTTAACGAGCCACCCCGGCCCCAGCAGTGAAAATCCGGTGGTCTGCACCGACTGCCATGGCGGCCACGATGTGCAGCCGGCGGCAAGCTGGCACACGGGGGCCAATGTGGAAAACTGTACGGCCTGCCATGAGCAGCAGGGGGTAGAGGTGACAGCGGCGGGCGCTACGGCCGTGATCCAAGCCGGTTTGTTTGCTGCCCAAGAAATAGACAACGCCTACTGCCTGAGCTGCCACAGCCAGCCCGACCAGACAATGACTTTTGCCAATGGTGACGTGGTTTCCATTACCATTGACGAGGCCGGGCTGCATGATTCCGTGCATGGCGCCAGCAATGAATGGGATGAACTGCTCTGTACGGACTGCCATCAAGATTATACCTTCCCGCATGAGCCAGTGACCGAAGTCAGCGCCCGCCAATACAGCCTGAACCAGAATAATCTGTGCCAGCGCTGCCACGAAGACCAGTTCTCCAAAGCCCTCACCAGCGTTCACAGCGCCGCATTGATGGAAGGCAACCTGGAGGCGGCGCTTTGCACCGACTGCCACAGCGCCCATGATATGCCTGTGCCAGATGAACCCCGGTCACGCATCAACGAAACCTGCCGCCAGTGCCATAGCAGCATCTTCGACGAATACGCCCACAGTGTGCATGGCGAGGCGCTCATTGAAGAGGCCAACCCGGATGTGCCGTCTTGTGTGAACTGCCATGGCGTGCATGATATTCAAGACCCGACCACGCCGGAATTCCGCATCAATTCACCCAATCTGTGCGCCGACTGCCATGCGGATGAAGAGCTGATGGCGCAGTATGATATTTCCACCGATGTTTTTGCTACCTATGTGGCCGACTTTCACGGTACCACGGCGCTGCTGTTTGCTCACGAAGGCCAGGAAGGGGCGCAGCTCAACGCGGCCGTTTGTTATGATTGTCACGGTATTCACAATATCAAAGCGCCTGATGATCCCGATGCCGGGATCAAGGCCAACTTGTTAGCCACCTGTCAGCAGTGCCACCCCAACGCAACCGAGAATTTCCCGGACAGTTGGACCAGCCATTACAAACCATCGCTGCAAAACAATACGCTGGTTTACCTGGTAGAACTGTTTTACAGCATTGTCATCCCGGTCACGGTCGCATTTTTTGGCTTCCTGGTGGTGGTGGATGTGTACGGCCGTGTGCGGAGGCGAAGACGTAAATAGGAGATTGGAGATTAGAGATCGGAGATTCTCCAATCTCTAATCTCTAATCTCTAATCTCTATTGGAAAAGTTATGACCGCAAAAGAACAGCAGCAACAATACGAACGTTTCCGCATTGGGGCGCGCATTGAGCATATTATCTTGCTCGTCAGTTTTACTGTGTTGGCCGTTACCGGGCTGCCGCAGCGGTACGCGCAGAATGAACTGGCGCAAAGCATGATCATCGCCATGGGTGGCATTGAAACGGTGCGCCTCATTCACCGCTACGCCGCCTTTTTGCTGGTGTTGGGGTCTGTCTACCACCTGTTCACCAGCACTTACCGCCTCTATGTGCGGCGGGAGCGAAACCGCATGATGCCAGACCTGAAAGATGCGCAAGACCTGGTGGGGTACGTGAAGTACAACGTGGGGCTGCAAGAAGAGCATCCCAAAATGCGCAAATTTAACTTTGGCGAGAAGCTGGAGTTTTGGGCGGTGGTGTGGGGTACGGCCGTGATGGCCATCACCGGTTTCATGCTGTGGAATCCCATTGCCACTACCAATATCCTGCCCGGCTCGATTATTCCCGCGGCTAAAGCAGCCCACAGCTATGAGGCGCTGCTGGCGGTGATCTCCATTGTCATCTGGCATTTTTACAATGTGATGATCAAACATTGGAATCCCAGCATGTGGACGGGCAAACTGCCCCGTCACCAGATGGAAGAAGAACATGCGATAGAACTGGAACGGCTGGAAAGCGGTGAGACACCCTGGCCGGAAGTGCCGGCCCCCATTCTGCGGCGGCGGCGCATTATTTTCACCGTGACCAGCGTGATCGTGGGCAGCATTATCCTGGCGGTATTGGTGTGGGCGTTTACCTTTGAAGAGACGGCGCTCATCACGGTGGTGCCGACGAGAGAGGTGTTTGTGCCCCTGGCAACGGCCGTGCCGTAAATTCGACTCAAGGAGTGTCAGGCACAGGGCGGTAGGTAGCTGGTAGAACCAAACCGTTCTGCCCTGTGCCTGGCACTACTCAGCCAGCTTTACTTAATTCCGTGTCTATTCCGTGGCAGGCACACACCCGGATAGACCGGAAAAATTCCTAAAAAAGGAGGAATTTCTTAATGACACACCCGAAATTCAGACGCATTTGCCTTATCGTCGGGTCTTTACTGTTGTTCTCCATCGGTGTCGTCGCCTGCTCCCAAGAGCCGGAAACGATAGAAGTGACGCGCATTGTCGAAGTGCCGGTGGAAGTGCAGGTGCCGGCAGAAACAGTGGAAGTGGAGGTGCCGGTAGAAGTCACCCGCATCGTCGAGGTGATGGTGGAACCGGAAATGCCAGTATCGGCGATAGCCGTTGTACCTTTCGAGGAACAATGGGCAAACTCCCCACATGCCAACGCCGAAGCGGCCGCCTTCACCCACTGGGATGAAGATGACCCGGCAGAAGTACCGGCCAACTGCGCCAAGTGCCACAGCACCACCGGTTTCATGGACTTTGTGGGCGCTGATGGCAGCGCCTTTGGGTCTGTGGAAGCGGCCGTGCCCGTGGGCGAAGTCGTTCAATGCCAGGCCTGCCACAATGATGCCACCATGGGACTCAGCACCGTCACCTTCCCCTCCGGGGCCGAAGTGACCGGCCTGGGGCCAGAAGCGCGTTGTATGACCTGCCATCAAGGGCGCGCCTCCACCGTCAGCGTCAACCAGAGCATCGAGAGTGCCGGGCTTGATCCGGCTGCCGACCTGGACACAGTCAGCGAGGATTTAGGTTTTACCAATATCCATTACTACCCGGCAGCGGCCACACAATATGGCACCATTGCTATGGGTGGTTATGAATATGAGGGCAAAGCCTATGATTCCAAGTTTGACCACGTGGAAGGGGTGGATACCTGTGTTGACTGCCACAATCCGCATACGCTGGAAGTGAAGTTTGACACCTGCACGGAATGTCATCAAGGTTTAGATAGCCCCGAAGACCTGGCCAGCATTCGCATGTTTGGTTCGCTGGTGGACTACAACGGCAACGGTGACATGGAAGAAGGCATTATGGCCGAGATTGAAGGGCTGCAAGCTGTGTTGTATCAGGCTATGCAGGCGTATGCCACTGAAGTTGCCGGTGCACCCCTCGTCTATAGCAGTGCCAGTTATCCTTACTTCTTTACCGACACCGATGGGAATGGTGAGGTCAGTGAAGGGGATGAACGGTTTGCGACCTGGACGCCACGTCTGGCCAAAGCTGCTTACAACTACCAGATGTCTTTGAAAGACCCTGGCGAGTTTGCGCACGGTGGCAAATACACCATTCAACTGCTGTATGACTCCATCGAAGACCTGAACCAGGCTCTTGCTACCCCCGTTGACATGAGTGCCATGCGCCGCATTGACCATGGTCACTTTGCCGGTTCGGAAGAAGCGTTCCGTCATTGGGATGCCGAAGGCGAAGTGCCAGGTTCATGCAGCAAGTGCCATTCGGCCGCCGGGCTGCCGCTCTTCATCGAACAAGGCGTCAGTATCAACCAGCATCCGTCTAACGGGCTGAACTGCGCTACCTGCCACAATGACCTGACCACCTTTACCCGTTACGAAGTGGAAGATGTGACCTTCCCCAGCGGCGCAACCTTGACAATGGCTGAGGCCGAAGATGATGTAGCCGGTATGGAGAGTAATCTCTGTATCAACTGCCATCAGGGGCGTTCATCTACCACCAGCGTAGACCGTGCTTTAGGTGATCTGCCCGGTGACGAAATAGCGGAAGGAATTCGCTTCCAGAACATCCACTACTTTGCCGCTGGGGCGACCTTGTTCGGAAACGAGGCGCAAGGCGCTTACCAGTTTGCGGATAAAGAATACGTAGGTCGGAATGAACATGTGGGCCGGTTTGACTCTTGCGTGGAGTGCCATGATACTCATGCGTTGGAAGTGGTGGTTACTGAGTGTGCCGACTGCCACGAAAACGTCAGTACGCAGGCTGACCTGGTGAACATCCGCGATGAGGACAACACCACGGATTGGGATGGCGACGGTGACGTAGCTGAAGGAATGGCCGGTGAAATTGCCACCATGACCGAGCTGCTGTATGCCGCCATGCAGGCGTATACAGCCAACACGCCCGGCTCACTGCCTATTCTGTATGATTCCCATGCCTATCCCTACTTCTTTGGCGACGCTGATGGTGATGGCACCGTCAGCGAGGGTGATGCCGGGTTTAACACCTGGACGCCGAACCTGCTGCGAGCGGCGTACAATTACCAGTATGCACAGAAAGACCCTGGCGCATTTGCGCATAATGCGTTGTATGTGTTACAGATTTTGTACGACTCCATTGAAGTGATGGGCGGCGATACCAGTGGGCTGACACGGCCGTAACCCCCAACAACTGAATAACCCAAAATAAAAAAGATGACAGTCACCCACAAGTGACTGTCATCTTTTTGTTTATTTCTCCGGCGCGCCTGATGTTATCCAGGCAGTCAACGCTTCCCGTTCATCATCCAGCACCTGCCCGAAATGGTCACGCGGGCCGGATTGTTTCTGGATGATCAGACTGGCCGCCGGGTCGCCAGGAACTAGCGCCGGGCCGTTTTTCCCCCCTGCCAACATGCTCATGTAGCTGCTCAGGTCAAGGCCACCTTCGGCATTGAGTCCGCTGTGGCAGTAGGTGCAACGGCCGTTAAACATCGCCCGGAATGTGCCTTCATACGTCCGAGGCGCCCCTTCCAGCAGATAGGGGCTGGTGTGCAGCAAAATATATGCCTGCCGCTCCAAGACCGGTTGCAATTCTTCCGCGCCAAAACCGGCAAACACCCATTCATTGGCATGGCAGGCGCTGTTGCCACAAAACGAGCCATCTACAGGGGGCTTTTCTGTCAGGGTGGTGTAATCTACCGTGGGGTCGGCCGGTACATGGCAGGCCGCGCAAGAACTATCAATCGCTTTGCCATGCAGCGTAATCCAACCGGTGTGGGTATGGGATGGCGGCTCCGGCCCACGTGGTAATTCGATGGTTGTTACCAGGGCGTTATTGTCTACCTGGGCCGGAATGGAGTGGCACAAGTTACATTCCAGGCGAATGGCCTCTTCGCTGCCCGTCAGATGTTTGCCATCGTGGCAGCGGAAGCAGCCGGGATCATTGATATGCCCCAGATTGTTAGGATGCGTGTCCCAATCTATTTTTTGTTCACGGAATACGGATTGGCTATAAATTTCTTGCAGCGTGGTCACGGCCGTTTGAATGTCTGCGGCGCGTTCGGCATAAACGTCCGGGTAGGTTGCTGCATAAAAATCTTCCAGGCTGGCAATACCGGCATAGGCGGCTTCATCACTCTCGTAGTCGGCGCTCAGCACGGTAAAGGCTTGCTGGCGCATAAAAGGTAAATCGCGGGCAATCAGGTTCTTGCGCATGGCCTCGTTGACGGCGTCACTGGGGTTGGCGATTTTGTGCGTGATGCGGTTGTGGCAGTTCAGGCAGTCCATACGCGCCAGCGTCGTTCCGGCGACGTCGTCGGGCGTAAAGCCAGAGCTAATGTCGTAGTATTCCCGGATGCTGCCGTCCTGATCCACCACCCGCACGTAGGGAATGTTTTGTTCCAATTCATCCGTTGCCAGGTAATACACCTCGTTTTCAATGTGCCAATGGATGCCCCGCCCCAACCCCTCGCGGCTGGCGCCGCCGCCTGTTTTCAGGATGAGATAGGTGTTTTCTGGCGTATTATTTTCATCTTCGGCATATTGATGGATTTCGCGCAGGCTGTCATCGGAGAATTTTTCGGGGAAGTGGCATTTTTCGCAGGTGTCGCGGGCGGGGCGCATGGCCCGGCTGTGGATGGGGAATTCGTAATCCTGGGTGATGGTCAGCACTACGTGGCGCAGATCGCCGGCTTTGCGGGTGAACTGGGTGGTGAACACGTCACGGCCGATGTGACATTCCACACACTGCACACGGGCGTGGGGCGAGCGTTGGTAGGCGCTGTATTCGGGCGGCATGGTGTGGCAGGTGGTGCCGCAAAATTGGGAGGAGTTGGTGTAGGTCCAGGCTTCGACGCTGCCATAGGCGAAGACGATGGTGATCATGCCCAATACCACAAAGGGCAGCAGCCGCAGCCAGATGGAACTGCCGGGCGGCGGTAGGAAAAAGTGCTTGATGGCGGAAAATAATCTGCGCATGATTCTCTCCCGGAGAGACCTTAAGGGTTTCCAAAACCCTTAAGGTCTTCACTACTAAGACTGGGGCGTGGGGGTGGGTTCAGGCACGGCCGTAGCCTCTGGCGTCGGTGTGGGCGTGGCAGTGGGTGGTATCCAGGTGTGGTAGCCCCTGGCGGCAGCCTCCATTTCGGCCGGCTCTTTCACGTCGGCAAAGTCATTATTGTGGCATTGGCCGCACACATAGGTCAGCGTCAGGTAGGGCATCACCTGGGCGCCGTCTTCGCTAAATTGCGGCGCGGCGGGGTCCGGGTTGATGGCAAACTGGTGGGCGCGAATATCGGCCGTAAAGCTGTTCAGGTCGCCGACGGCCGATTTCGCCAGGAAGGGCATGTGGCATTGGAGGCAGGTGACACGGCCGTGTCTGCTCACATTTTGCACTGCCTCTTGTTCCCAATGACACGCCTGGCAAACCTGGCCGATGCCCTTGTTGGGGTTAAGCTGCTCATCGGCAAAACGGGCGCTGGCGTGGGGGTCATGGCAGGTCACGCAATCCAGGGCGAAATGTTTCGAGTTGTACAAATCGCTGAATTGCTGGTTGTGTTCAGCGAACCCGTCGCTGGCATCCATCGTTGCCTTGTCGTCGCGCACATGGCATTGCCCGCACAGTTGGGCGCTGCGATCCACGACCATGCGCACACCCTGCGGGTCTTCGGCGTGGCGGCTGCCGGGACCATGGCATTTTTCACACTGCACCCCTTCGTAAACCCACGTGCCGTCAATGCCTTCCCGGTTGCCCTGGCGACCCTGGGGGGCGTAGCCGGTGGTGTGGCAGCGGGCGCAGTCAAAGGCCACCTGTTCACCGGGATGAAAAGCGGCCCAGCCGGCCGCTAACTCCAGGTTTTCATTGGCAAAGTTGTACTGGGCGGCCTCGCCGGTGATCACATACCCATTGGCGTCTACAAAACGGGCCATCCAGCCAAAACCGCCAATGACGTAGCTGACGTCCGCCCAGGTGTAACCGGTCGGTGGTTCGGGCAGGCCGTTGGTGATGTCGTTGTAAGGAAAAACAGGGGGTTGATTATTGACGGCAGACAGGGCGTTGGCGTGGCCGGTCAGGGCAAAGCGGGCGTATATTTCCTCGTGGCAAGAGCCACACTGCGCCGCGCCGACAAAGGTCTGGCTGGCGCTGGCGTCTTGCCCGGCGGGGCCAACCGGCCCTAATGGTCCGGCGGGGCCGGCGGGACCCACCGGCCCCGCCTCACCCTGAGGCCCGGTACAACTGACGGCCATGAGGCTGAACAACAGCAAGACAAAGAGCAAAACGTGCCGGTAAGACATTTCAGAACCTCCTTCGCTTGTGAGTTGTTGGGGAAATTGTGAATTGGCGTGAAGTGGAAACAGTGGGTCATTGAAAGATGGTACGGCCGTGTTTCCCCCCTGCCTAGTGACCATTTTCCACTGATCTCCGGCTGTTTGTCACTTGCTGCACCAGCAAAGATGAGTATAGTGCTTATTTTGGTCAGTAATCTGTGCAAGTAGTTGACCGTTTAGCGAAGTTGAAGAAAATAAGATCAAATTCACTTTTTATGGAGGTAAAAATGAGTAACTTGTTTGTCTTTGCTTTTGATAACGAGACCGATGCGTTCAAAATGCGGGATGCTTTGGTAGGGATGCAGAAGCAGCATATTATTGAGTTGGAAGATGCAGCGGTGGTGGTGCGCCGTCAGGATGGCAAAGCCAAAGTCAGCCAGGCCACCAGCCTGGTGGGTGCGGGCGCCTTGGGCGGCGCTTTCTGGGGCATGTTGATTGGTTTGCTCTTCTTCGCCCCCTGGCTGGGTATGGTTGCCGGCGCCATTGGTGGCGCCATTGGCGGCAAATTCACCGATATCGGGGTGGATGATAAATTCATCAAAGAAGTGGGCGATACCATTCAGCCAGGCCAGTCTGCCCTGTTCCTGCTGGTGCGCAGCGCCACCTCGGACAAGGTTTTGGAAGGTTTGCAGGGTTTCAACCCCACCATTCTCCAGACCTCGCTGTCTGCTGAAGACGAAGCCAAACTGCGCGATCATTTCGCCGCCCCGGAAGAACCTGCCGCTTAATCGTTCATTCTCAGTAGATCGAAATGGGAGGAGTGGGCATCCTCAGATGCCCACCGATTCGCATCTGAGGATGCGAACTCTGCTTTGATCCACTGATTTTACTTGATGGCAGCAGACAAAAAGCCTGTGCGAACCAGAAGGTTCGCACAGGCTTTTTGTTTATCACGGCCGTTCCTCCCCTCCACAGCGCCCCCAATTGCTCTATAATTCGACCAGACGTGTAACCAGTATCGCACCAAAGGAATAAGTACCATGCCTAAATGGCTGCAAACAAACTGGCGCTGGCTGGTCTGGACGGCCGTCAGTCTAATTCTATATGTGTTGCTATTTTCCCTGTTATTTGCCTATTCCGGGCCGCCAGGTGCGCTGCTGGTCATTCCCGTGTTTTTGATTGCCTGGCGTTATGGCTGGCTGGCTGGTCTGTTTTCTTCTTTAGCTCTGAGCGCCGCTAATTATGCGCTCGTCAGCCTGGTGGGGTTAGACCCAACGGCCGTAAGCGGACAACTATTAGGGACAGTGGCGCTCATAATCGTGGGCGGCGTGGGCGGCTGGATCAGCGACCTCACCCGCGAATTGAAAGCACTGCGTGACCGGTTAAGCGCCCAACTTATGCAGCAGCAGGTGGCGCTGACCATGAGTGAACAGCTTTTTGCTATCTTCATGGAGCAAACCCCGGCGCTGGCGTTTATTAAGGATGCACAAGGCCGTCTGAAATATGCCAACAGCGCCATGCAGCACACCATGATCACCGACGAGTGGCAGGGAAAAACCACCGCCGCTTATCTGCACCCACTGTTGGCGGCGCAGGCCGCCGCCGATGACCAACAGGCCATGCAGCAGGGCGCCATCGTGGTAGAACGCCAGCTTCCTGACCAGAACGGCGAGATGCGCACCTATCGCACGCACAAATTTGTCATTCGTCAGGGTGATAGCCCACCCCTGCTGGGCGGCCTGGCTATAGACATCACGGAACGCAAACAGATGGAAGATGCGTTGCGTGCCTCTGAAGAGCAGTTCCGCAAAGCGTTTCATACCATCCCTATTGCCATGGGCATCCAGCGGGCTGACAGTGGGCATTTTCAAGATGTCAATGAAGCTTTCATCCAACTGAGCGGTTACGGCCGTGAAGAGTTGATCGGGCATACATCCCGTGAGTTAAATATGTGGGTGGATGTCAGCGAACAACAGTCCGTTCTGTCTTCTCTGCGCCAGGGGGGCCGCATTCGGGATTATGAGATTCGCTTTCGCCACAAAACAGGTGAGGAGGGCGCCGGTATTCTGACGGCCGAAAAGTTGGAGATCAATGGGGTGGACTGTTACCTGTTGTCCGTTCAGGACGTTACCCGCCGCAAACAGGCTGAGATGCTGCTGGCAACCTACACCCGTGAACTGGAGCGCAGCAACAGCGCCCTGCAAGAGTTTGCCTATGTGGCTTCCCATGACTTGCAAGAGCCTCTGCGCAAAATTCAATCGTTTGGCAACCGGTTGCAAACGCGGTATGGGCATACACTGGACGCCCCGGCGCAAGATTATCTGGAGCGGATGACCCAGGCGGCGGCGCGCATGCAGCGGCTGATCACAGACTTGCTAACCTATTCCCGTGTGACGACGGAGGCGCAGCCTTTTTGTCCGGTGGACTTGAATGAAGTGGTACAGGGGGTATTGTCTGATCTGGAAGTGCAGGTTCAGCAGAGTGAAGCAGACGTATTGGTGGGCCGGCTGCCGACGATTGAGGCTGACCCCACCCAAATGCGCCAACTGCTACAAAATTTGCTCAGTAATGGGCTGAAATACCGGCAGCCAGACAGGCCGCCGTGCATACGAATCACAGCGGAAACCATTGAGCAAAACGGCCGTGCCCATTGCCAGTTGTTCATCACCGACAATGGTATTGGCTTTGAGGAGAAATACGCGGAAAGGATGGTTCTTTGGGAATTCATGTGGTTGACAGCATATGTGGGGGTCAAACAAATCGTTTGTACCCCTCTAAATCCAACCAAATGCGCTGAAAGAGGGTGC
>JACTMP010000063.1 GCA_014584575.1 Chloroflexota bacterium | reverse complement strand
ACGCAGGCCTATACATGACCGGGCGTTGACACGGTGCTGCCTGACGGCCGTTGCTTATGCTATAATGACTCGCGGCTGCTGATTTTTGCAACACGCTCTCAGACAGACCCCGACAACTGAACTTGAACACCATTTGACGGCCGTACCCCAACACGTTATCATCCTCTCACATTAACAACCCAACCAGCTTAAGAACCTGTCAGGGGAAGCCCGGTGGGTGGCTGGCAGATAAGAATCTGCCAACTACGAATCCGGCACTGTCCCGCAACGGTAATGAATGTTCAATGGTCAGTAGCCAGTGGTAAACGATCTTTTCATTAGCTCTTGATCATTAGCCATTGACCTTTTCTAAGTCCGACTGCCTGCCCGGTTCTTTTGCTCGCATGACCTTCGTGGACAAAGGGACAGCGGGCCACATGACAGTTTTTGATTCATCTGGCCCACCGTTTTGGTGGGCTTTTTTATTGGTGAACGTCTCCTGCCCCTGTTCTCGTTCGTAGTAGGCGATTCATCGCCTTTTGACGGCAATGAATTGCCTGCTACAAACATTTCTACGAACGGCCGTGCCCAACCTTATGTTTCAAGGAAGGAGAACGTTTGTGAACAAAAAAGTATTTAGTGTTCTCGTGTTATTACTCGTATTGGTCGCCTGTGGCGGGCAATCGCAGCCGGAGGAGGCGGCAACGGCCGTGCCGCCTACCACCGCACCTACCACCGCGCCCACTGAAGCGCCAACCGACGTACCGGCAACCACCGCGACGGCCGTGCCCACCGCCACCGCCGAACCAACCGCCGCCGTGGTCGCCCCCACCGCCAACTTCACCGATGGCTGTGTGGAAGGTTATGCCGAAGGCGTAGACTACTTCCCCGAAAAAGCTGAAGTCAGCCACAGCGATGGGTTTACCATTGAATACTTCCCCAATTACAAAGTTGTCACCGTCCATTCACCCTACCCCGGTGCGGAAGAGGTCGCCACGTATCTGCTGGTGCAATGCGGCACGGCCGTGCCCGCCGGCTTTGCGAACGCCGTGACCATCGAAGTGCCCATCAACAGCCTGGTGGCGATGTCCACCACCTACCTGCCCCATCTGCCCACTCTGAACGCGGTGGAAAAACTGGTGGGGCTGGACAGCCTGGCTTTTGCCAGCACCCCGGAAATCCGCGCCCGCATTGAGACCGGGCAGGTGGCCGAAGTCGGTTTTGGGGCGCAGGTGAACGTGGAGCAGGTGTTGGATTTAGACCCGGATGTGGTGATGACCTATGCCAGCGGCTCGGCCGACTTTGACGCCCAACCTAAACTGGAAGAAGCGGGCATCACCGTCGTCATCAATTCTGATTATCTGGATACTAACCCTCTGGGGCAGGCGGAATGGGTGAAGTTTTTAGCCGCCTTTTTCAATCAGGAAGCGGCGGCGACAACCTGGTTTGATGGCATTGTGACCGAATATGACGAACTGGCAGAACTGGCGGCAACGGCCGTGACCCAACCCACCGTTCTGCTCAACACCCCCTATGAGGGTACCTGGTACATGGCCGGTGGGCAGAGCTATATCGCCCAACTGCTGGCCGACGCCGGCGCAACCTACCTCTGGGCCGATGACCCAACCGATACCACACTCTTCCTGGACTTCGAGTCTGTTTTTGACAAAGCGCAGGCCGCCGATTACTGGCTTAATCTCGGTTTTGTCTTTTCGCTGGCCGACCTGTCTGCCACTGATGAACGGTTTGGCGAATTTGCCGCCTTCCAAAACGGTAACGTCTACAACAACGACGCCCGCACCAATGCCAACGGCGGCAACGACTATTACGAAGGCGGCGCGGCCAATCCGCAATGGGTCCTGGCCGACCTGATCAAAATTTTCCACCCGGAACTGCTGCCGGAGCATGAGTTTGTGTATTACCGCCTTGTAGAATAGAGGTAATCGGTGAACGGTAATCGGTAATCAGTCAGATCACCGATTACCAACTACCGATTACCGATTACCGACATGACTGAAACCACCACCCTCCCCACCTGGCCGCGCCTGGGCATTCGCCCGGCGGCCGTGCTGTTGTTACTGGCCGGGCTGGTGGGCTGCTTTTTGCTCAGCCTGACGTTGGGGTCGGTGCAGATTCCGCTGCCGGACATCCTGACCATTCTGGCAGGCGGCGAACCGGTGCGGGCCACCTGGACGACGATTGTGTGGCAGTTTCGTTTGCCGAAGGCGATCACGGCCGTGCTCGCCGGCGCCGCGCTCTCTGTCAGCGGGTTACAAATGCAAACGTTGTTCCGCAATCCGTTGGCCGGGCCATCAGTGTTGGGCGTGAATGCCGGGGCCAGCCTGGGCGTAGCCCTGGTGGTGCTGGCAACCGGTGTGGTGGGGGCCAATTTACTGGCCGGGCTGGGTGTGCCCGGCGACTTTGGCATTGTGGTGGCTGCCAGCCTGGGGGCTGGGTTGGCGCTGGGGCTGGTGCTGGCCTTCGCCCGCCGCGTGGAGACGATGACGCTACTCATTGTGGGGCTGCTGTTTAGCTATGGCGTCAGCGCATTGGTCAGCGTCTTGCTCTACTTCGCCATTCCTGAACGCATCCAGGCATACATTTCCTGGACGTATGGCAGTTTTGGCGGCGTGACCTGGAGCCAATTGCGGGTGATGCTGCCCATCATTTTAGCCGGGCTGCTGTTGGCCGGGGCATTGGCAAAATCGCTGAACGCGCTGCTGTTGGGCGAAAATTATGCCCAGACAGTGGGATTAGATACACGCCGGGCGCGCTGGTGGGTGGTGGTGGGCACGGCCGTGCTCTCCGCTACCGTCACCGTCTTTTGTGGCCCCATCATCTTCCTGGATGTGGCCGTGCCCCACCTGTGCCGCGCCCTCTTTCACACCTCCGACCACCGCATTCTCATTCCTACCTGCATTTTGCTAGGGGGAATGATTGCGCTGATTGCCGACCTGATTGCGCAACTACCAGGCAGCCAACTCACGCTGCCACTCAACGCGGTCATGGCGCTCATCGGCGTACCGGTGGTGATGTGGGTCGTTTTGCGGCGGGGGGTGGCAATGGCGGGCAGCGGATGACAGCAAAACTGTTATCCTCCGCTCTGAGATGGAAATGATGAAATCAATTCTGCAAACGGATAATCTGGCGATTGGGTATAAGAAGAATGGCGCAACCAGCGTGGTGGCTGAAGGTGTAAACGCCTCCTTGCAAAAGGGGGAATTGGTGTGCTTGCTGGGGCCGAATGGGGCCGGGAAGTCTACGTTGCTGCGAACGGTGGCAGGGATGCAACGGCCGTTGCGCGGCACAGTCACTCTCGGCCAACAAGACATTCACCGGCTGGACGCCAAAACCATCGCCCGGCAAATCAGCGTGGTGTTGACGGAGCGGGTGCAGGTGGGCCTGTTGACGGCGTATGCGCTGGTGGCCTTGGGGCGGCATCCCTATACCAGTTGGACGGGGAAACTGACGGCCGGTGATGAAGCCGTGGTGCAGGGGGCGCTGACGGCCGTGTCTGCTGCCCATTTGGCCCCTCGGTTTGTGCATGAACTCAGCGATGGCGAGCGGCAAAAGGTGATGATCGCCCGCGCCCTGGCGCAGGAACCCCAGATCATGCTGTTGGACGAACCAACCGCCTTTCTGGACTTGCCGCGCCGGGTAGAGATCATGGGCATCTTGCGCCGGTTGGCGCATGAGCAGCAGCGGGCGATTTTGCTATCTACCCATGACCTGGACCTGGCGCTGCGCATGGCCGATACCATCTGGCTGATGCCGGAGAATGGGCCATTGCAGGTGGGCACGCCAGAGGACTTGGTGCTGAGCGGGGCGTTTGAACGCGCCTTTTACAGCGCCGGTATTAGCTTTGACCCGCACACCGGCTCATTCAAAATCCGGCGACCGGAAACGGGGCATATTGACCTGGTGGGCGAAGGGTTGGGGGCGATATGGGCCAGACGGGCGCTAGAGCGGGA
Source organism: Chloroflexota bacterium (assembly GCA_014584575.1). Classification (GTDB taxonomy): domain Bacteria; phylum Chloroflexota; class Anaerolineae; order Promineifilales; family Promineifilaceae; genus CAADGU01. The sequence goes on along the minus strand of JACTMP010000063.1, from coordinate 217,054 downwards.
AGGGTTTCAAGTCCACCAGGGGCCAAATGGGTCAGGGGTGCAGGTGCGAGTGATGAATGGAGAAGGTCATACCCACTGGCAGCTTACCCAAAACAGCCAGACCACCCAGGTGGATTCTATTCAATCCCTCCTGGCTGAACTGCACTCGTAAGGCGATTTGGAAAATCGCCCTACAATAGTTCCGCGATTTTTTCTTCAAGAATAGCCAACGGTTTTTTCCAGTCCACGTTGAAGATGGACTTTTTCTCGTCCATCTGAATGGCACGGCCGTCTCGTTTGTCGGCGACAGCTTGTTGGTAGACGTCCACCAGTTGTTGCGCAAGGGTGATGATGTCGAATTGGGCGGCTTTGACGGCCGTTGCTGCCTGCAATCGCGCATACAACTCCTGATCATCTAACACGCGCTCGATGGCTGCCGCCAGCGCCGCGCTGTCATTGGGTGTCAACAGCCCTTCCACTTCATGGTCAACGGCGTCAGATGTGCCGGTGGCGTCCACCGCCACCACCGGCAGCCCGGCGGCCATCGCTTCCAGCGTTACCAATCCCTGCGTTTCCGTCACAGAGGCAAAACAGAAGAGATCGGCCGCTTTCAGGTATTTGGGTACATCGTCAAAGGGAACGTTGCCGGTAAACGTGACCCGATCCGCAATACCCAATTCTTTGGCCTGTTTTTCCAGGTCATGCCGCGCCGGGCCATCACCCAGCAGAACCAGGCGCACGCCTGGGCGCTGCGAAAACATGATCTGTGCAGCCTCTAACAATGTGGGCCAGTTTTTCTCTTCGGCCATACGGCCGACGGAGATGAGGATGGTATCGTCGCCCCAGTCAAGTTGTTGGCGGAAGGCACGGCCGTCGGCGGCGGTATACGGCCGTGTGTCAATCCCCGTTGGAATCACCGTCAGCCGGTCATGGATGCCATAGGTCGTCTCAATCATCTGTTTGATGCTCGGGCTGGGGGCGATAATGTGCTGGCACTGGGCCATATAATCGGCAATCCACCGTTCAATCACCCGCCGCGATGTTTCTTCCGGCAGCCCGATGTAGTGACTGTACTCCTGGTAATACGTATGGTGCGTAAACACCAGTGGCAAGTCCAGGTTTTTAGCATGGCGAGCCGCTTCTGTGCCTAATGGGGCGGGGTGGTGGGCGTGAATCACATTCAGCTTCAGCCGGGGCAGCAGCCGGTCTACAAAACGGGAGACGGGGATGGTGAGTGGGTACTTCTGAAAAGGAATTTCCAGCGATGGGTAGCGAAAGATAAACGGCTCAGGCTCCTCGTAATCATCCGCCCCCTGGGCAAAGATGAACACATTGTGCCCCAACTCCCCTTCCAACGCCTGCCGAAAACTGTTGATGGAACGGGTAATGCCGTTGGTAAACGGCAGGTAGGTATTGGTAAACATGGCAATGTGTAAACGATTCATCTGCCTGCACTCTGGAAATTGGGAACTCCCACAGTTTCCCAATCTTACACCTCATAAACCAAGACTTTCCAGCCATTCTACCAGACCTTCACGACTCCAGTGGTTTATGTCTACCAATTGCATCATTTCTTCGGCAACGGACTGGCGACGGCCAGTGGGGCCATTTACGATGAGTGTATTCAGATCATATCCCACCTTCTGGCTGAGCCGCCACAGGGCCATGCTGTACGAAAAGTCGGGGCGTTCAATGGATTGGGGGCCAAACGCGCCGGCATAAGCCGCCGCCACCGCGCACGTGCTGTATTCTACCCGCTGCTCATAATGATAATAGCCGGTCATGCGCTGCTCAATGAAAGCGTGGCGGCACAACGGATGATAGGTACGGCCAATGCGCAAATAGTTGGAAAGGGTAGCCGTGTCCACCGGTCTGACCCGTGCTGGCATATCAATCACCACCGGGCCAGGGGCAGCTGGATAATAAGGCTGGTCGCTATGGTTGCCAATGAATTCTTGTTGGGGGGTGATAATGGGTAAATGGGTGTTAAACGGGGGGGAAAAAAGACGGGTGGCAATGCTGGCTAGTTTCAGACGTGTTGACATAGGTATGCTCCGGTAGAGATAAACTTCTCCTCAAAATTTTGTTTTTCCAATAAATCACAAACAATCCACACCCGGACGCCCCGGCCAAACACAGCGGAAACTTTAACCGATTTTCGGCAAAACTTCAGCCGTACTTTAGTCAACCGTACTTTAGTCTACTCAGCGCAGAAATCAAGATTAGAGACTGCTTTGTCAATAGTGAATGGGACCTTGAAAAGGCTGGCTCCATCACCGATGCCGGGTTTATGATGATAACTTTAGCAACGGCCGTTCCCCCCCGCAACATTCCTCAGGTAAAATTCAGGTTGGCTTTACTCGTTATTCCTTGACTTTTCACTTCCCTACGGGCAGAATCGCGCCCTGCCCTTCTCAATACCTGTATCAAACCATGCGACTTTTTTGGGAATTCACCGTCCGCTCTTTCCAGCGCCACCTCACCTACCGGGCCGCGGCCGTGGCCGGGCTGGTCACAAACTTCTTTTTTGGCATCTTGCGTGTTTCGGTGCTGCTGGCAATTTTAGGTGAGCAGGAAAGTATTGAGGGCTACGGTCGTGCCGAACTCTTCACCTATATGGCCCTCACCCAGGCTATCATCGCTTACCTCAGTCTCTTTGGCTGGTATGACCTGATGAACGCCGTCCACAGCGGCGAAATTGCCACCGACCTGCTCAAACCGATGGGTTTTGTGAGCTTTTGGCTGGCGCGGGACGTGGGTCGGGCGATGGTGGCGCTGCTGCTGCGCGGCGTTGTCATCATGGCGCTGTACAGCCTCTTTTTCGACATGGTACATCCGACGAGTGTGGCCCAGGCCACGGCCGTAGCCGTTTCCCTCATTCTGGCCTTGCTCATCAGCTTCGGCTTTCGCTTTTTGCTCAATCTCAGCGCCTTTTGGTCGCCCAATGCGCGGGGAATCGGCCGTTTTGGTTTTACGATCAGCTGGTTCTTTTCCGGTTTCCTGATGCCGCTGGCCTTTTTCCCCGCCTGGGTGCAGCAAATCGCTTACCTGACGCCGTTCCCTTACGCCTTGAATGTGATTGTAGAAATTTACACAGGCCAGCTTACCGGCCCCGCTTTGTGGCAAACGCTGTGCATCCAACTGCTGTGGGTGTTGCTGCTGTTTAGCCTGGCGCACGTGACATTGCGCACGGCCGTTAAACGCCTGGTCATCCTCGGCGGCTAACTGATTACCAATTACTGATTACCGATTACCGACCATGTGGCATACCCTCACCCTCTACCGGCGCTTAATGAGCGTGCAAATACGCAGCCAGATGCAGTACCGCACCGCCTTTGTGCTGGAGACGTTGAGTACGGCCGTTATCGTCGCCGTTGAATTTGGTTCTGTGGCCCTGGTACTCAACCGCTTTGGCGGCATCCAGGGTTGGACCCTGGCCGAAGTCGCCTTTTTATATGGCATGAGTGAAACCGCCTTTGGCTTCATGGACATGATCTTTGCCGGGTTTGACCCACCCGTCTTTGGGCAGCACGTCCGCCGGGGCACATTCGACCAGCTTTTGCTGCGCCCCGTCAACATCACGGCACAGGTCATGGGGTCGGAATTTACACTGCGCCGCCTGGGCAAAATCGCCCTGGGGCTGGCCATCTTCGCCTTTGCCCTGCAAGCCAACCCGATCATCTGGACGCCGCTGAAGGTGGCCTACCTGCCCCTCGTCATCTTCAGCCTCTTTTTGTTTTTTGGCGGGCTGTTTATCATCGGCGCGACCATCACCTTCTGGACGGTAGACTCCATTGAAGTAATGAACATCCTCACCTACGGCAGCAGTTTTACCATTGACTACCCCATGACCATTTATCCCGACTGGATTCGCCGCTTTTTTACCTTTGTCGTGCCCGTCATCTTTCTGAGCTACTACCCGTCACTTTATTTTTTAGACAGGCCCGAATTGGCCGAAGCGCCGCCGTTTGCTCCCTTCCTCTCGCCGGTGGTGGGTATAGGTTTGCTGCTGCTGGCGCTGCGCTTCTGGCATTTTGGCATTCGCCGCTATCAAAGTACCGGTACTTAAGGGGATTACTATGAGCATCATCACCGTCAAAAATCTACGTAAAGAGTTTAAGGTTAGCAAACATTATCGGGGGATGTTGGGCACATTGCGTAACCTGACCACCCGCGAATTCACCCTGGTGAAAGCGGTAGACAACATTGACTTTACCGTCGCCAGGGGTGAACTGGTGGGCTACCTGGGGCCAAACGGGGCGGGTAAATCTACCACCATCAAGATGCTGACCGGGCTGCTAACACCAACGGGCGGAGAAGTGGTGGTCAACGGCCGTGTCCCCCACCAGCAGCGCCGACTTTACGTGCAGCGTATTGGCGCTGTTTTCGGCCAGCGCACCACCCTGTGGTGGGACCTACCCGTTATCGAATCGTTGGAATTGCTGCGGCACATCTACCGCATTCCCCCTGACCGCTACCGTCAGAACCTGCACGAGTTCACCAGCCTGCTGGAAATGGAGCCTTTTCTGAACACGCCCGTCCGCTCGCTGTCATTGGGACAGCGGATGCGGGCCGACATTTGCGCCGCGCTGCTGCACGACCCCGACCTGCTTTTTCTGGACGAGCCGACCATTGGCCTGGACGTGGTCGCCAAAGAACGCATCCGCGAATTTGTGCGGCACATCAACAGCGCCCGCGGGGTCACCATCCTGCTCACCACCCACGACATGGCCGACGTGGAACGCCTTTGCTCACGGGTGATGATTATCGATCACGGCCGTTTGCTTTATGACGGCCGTTTACAAACTCTGCAAGACCGCTTTGGCGGCAAGCGAGAACTGGTGGTGGATTTTGCCGAGCCTTACCCGGAGATGGCAGTACCCGGCGCTACCCTCACCCAATACCACGACCTGCGTGCCACCTATGAATTTGAGCGCCAGACCATCAGCGCCTCGGAACTGATTGGGCGGTTATCCAGTCAATACCGCATCCGCGACCTTTCCGTGCGCGAGCCGGACATTGAAAGCACCGTCCGCCGCATATACCAGGAAGGGTTGCTGACGAGTGACGAGTAACGAGTGAGGCGTGATGCGTGAACAGCAAGACTTCATGTATCATGCGTCACCCTCTGCTGCCGATTCGCCACGATAAACCGAACGCATGTTCCAAAATCCACTTTTCACCATTGACGAATTAGAACATTCGTGCTAGAATTTCGCCATTCTTACCGCAAGTAAAAAGCCAATAAGGAGACAATCTCATGGCAAAAACAAATGGGTCTGGCGACGGCCGTGACGCAGCCCTGGAAAAAACATTAGAGACCCTCACCAAACGGTTTGGCGAAGGCACTATTATGCGATTGGGTGAAGCACAGCATATGCACGTTGAATCTATTCCTACCGGTTCATTGGCGCTGGACATTGCTTTAGGTGTGGGCGGCGTACCGCGTGGCCGCGTGGTGGAAATTTATGGGCCGGAATCATCCGGCAAGACCACCCTCTGCCAGCACATCATCGCCGAAGCCCAAAAGCGCGGCGGCGTCTGCGCCTTTGTGGACATGGAACACGCTCTCGACCCCAATTACGCCGAACGCTGCGGCGTAGACGTGAACGACCTCTACGTCTCCCAGCCGGACACGGGCGAGCAGGCGTTGGAAATTGCCGAAGCCCTCATTCGCTCCGGTACCATGGACGTGGTGGTGGTAGACTCGGTGGCGGCGCTGGTACCCCGCGCCGAAATTGAAGGGGAAATGGGTGACGCGCACGTTGGTTTGCAGGCGCGGCTCATGTCCCAGGCGCTGCGCAAACTGTCCGGGGCCATCAAACAGACCAACACCGTCGTCATTTTTACCAACCAGCTTCGCTCTAAAATCGGCGTCATGTTTGGCAACCCGGAGACCACCAGCGGCGGCAACGCCCTCAAATTTTACGCCTCCGTCCGCATTGATATTCGCCGCACGGAAGCTATTAAGGCCGGCGCAGAAGTGGTGGGCAACCGCACCAAGGTCAAAATCAAGAAGAATAAAGTAGCCGCTCCCTTTGCTGAATGTGAATTTGACATCATGTACAACCAGGGAATTTCTTTCGTGGGGGATGTGGTTGACCTGGGGGTGCAATATAGCCTGATTGACAAACGCGGCGCCTATTTTCGCTATGGCGATACGTTGTTGGGGCAAGGCCGAGAAAATGCGAAGGTGTTCCTGGTGGAGAATCCGGGCATTCTGGATGAACTGGAATATCTGATCCGCCGCGAAGCCGGCCTGCCGTTGGGAGAATTTGAAGCCGAAGCGCCGCCGGTAAACGGCCGTGTCAAAAATGGTGCTGTTCTGGCGGAAGATGCGGTATTTTGAGATTGGGAGATTGAGAGATTGGACAATCTCCCAATCTCTCAATCTCTTCTTTTTCTCAGCACCGGCCATCCACCCAAGTCCGCGCGATGGGAGATGACCAGCACGGCCGTCATCCCCGCCCACGTCCCCAACCAGGAAACAGGCGCATCCAGCAGCAGCAGGCCGGGCAGCAAACAGAGGCAGCCGAGCAGCACCGCCCACCCCTCCGGGCGCACGGTAAACAACCACACTGCAAACAATAACCCCAACAGGATGGGTACCACAAACAGCGACAGTCCCGTCCAGACGCCAAATGTCACTGCCAGGGCTTTGCCGCCATGCCAGCCTAAAAACGGCGAAAACGCATGTCCGGCAATGGGGGCAATGGCGACGGCCGTCAGCCCCCACCCCTCTAGTTGCCAGCCAAAATTCGCCAGCGCCACCGGCAGCGCCCCCTTCAAAAAGTCGAGCAGCAGCGCCACAATCCCCCACCCCTTGCCGCCGGCGCGGAATACGTTCGTCGCCCCCGGATTGCCGTCACCAAACTGGCGAATGTCCACCCCCAACGCCAATTTGCCCACCCACACGGACATGGGCAGCGCCCCGCAGAGGAACGAAAAGGGGATCCAGAGGAGAGAAGGCATGAGCAGTGGGCAGTGAGCAGTGATGCGTAACCAAACCCTCACGCATCACGTTTCACGTATCACGCCGAAACAGTACGTTGCAACAAACTGCGTAGAGCGCGCAGCCGCTCATGGCTTTCTTCGGCCAGGAGCAGGGTGACGCCAAAGGCGATCAGGACGTTGGTGAGCAGGAAGAAGAGCATCTCTTCGATGGGCAGGATGCCGCCAAGCAAAATGCCGGTGGACTGCGCCGGGTCAATCGTCCAGGTGCCCCACCCGATGGCCAGGGCGTCGGCGGCGCTTAGGTAAAGCACCAGGGGCACAATTGTCCAGAAGACGAGCCGGCGGTAGCGCCACAAGATGTCCGCGCCAAACCCCACTTGCAGCATAATGGGCAGCAGCGCCCAGGCCAGTTCCAGCCCCAAATAGGTGCCCGGCTGCCAGCGCACCACCAGGATGATTACCGATATGACCCACAACACCGCCAATACACCCACCGACCACCAGCGCAGGGACGGCCGTAACGCCTCCGTTTTTGCCACCCCCTGTAACCGCCGCGCCAGAAACAGCAGCCACAGCCCACCCAAAATGGGTTGCAGCACAAAAAAGGTATACTCCTCAATGGGCACCCAGCCGATGACAATACCCGTCACCAGCGCCGGGTCATACCACCAGACGCGGGTAGCCACCAGGTAATTGTCCCAGGGTGTGGTGTAAACCACCGCTACCAGCACGTGCAGGGCAATGGCCGCATATGGCGGCCACGATTGCAACATAGGGGGGAGGGTACGGCCGTGTCGTTTATCCCATACCTCCATCCCTACCAGAATCAAAATGGGTATCACCAAAAAAATCGCTAAAAAGCCAAAATAGGTCATTGATTTTCCCTTTGAGATTAAGAGATTGGAGATTAGGAGATTAAATCTCCTAATCTCTTAATCTCCTAATCTCCCTCTTCCATTCACCGCACCAACCGATTTTTCCACTGAATCCCCCGCCCCAACAGGCGGGTGAGCAAACCCCAACAGGCAGCCGCCTGCACAATGGTCGCCCCCAGCGGGGCCAGCAGGGCATTCACCCCGCCGCCAAACCGCCGCCCCCAGGTGAGAAAACCGGGCACGGTCAGCAGCCAGGTCAGCGCCAGCCAGCGCCGGTTTACCAACCCTGACAAGATAAACAAGGGGGCCAGCAGCGGCATCATGGCCCCGGTAACAAAAAAGGCGGTACCAAATGCGCCCGCGCCGGAATACTTCAGCGAACCGGACCCCAGCCGGGAAAAGCCGCGCCACATATGGGCCAGGCTTTCATACATATACACCGTGGCTAACTCCTCACCGCGCAGCATGGGCACGCGGTAGCCCTGCTGCTGTAAATGGACGCCCAGGGCCAGGTCTTCCAGCATTTCGTCGCGCACGGCCGTCATCCCCCCACTTTTTTCATACACATCCCGGCGCAGCAGAATGTACTGCCCGTTCAGGGTAGCGCTGTGGGGGCGCTGCCCGGCAAACAGCCCGGCGAACCCCACCATCAATGCCGCCCGGTCAATCCGCCCACGAGTCGCCTGCCGGGGAAAGATGCTCAGGCCGTCTAAGTTGTTAGTCAGGGCATGATGGACGGCCGTAGCCGCACTATCCGGGTGGTGTTCCATATCCGCATCGGTAAAAAGCAGCCAATCGCCCCGCGCAGCCAACACCCCCTGGTGCAGCGCGTTTGGTTTACCCAACCAGCCCGGCGGTAGACCGTTCAATCGCCGCACACAAACGCCATAATAGTCGGCGACAACGGCCGTGTTGTCTTCCGAATTATCATCCACCACCAGGATTTCCAGTTGGCCGGGGTAACGCTGCGCCTTGAGCGTGGGCAAGAGGCGGTGTAAATTGGCCGCCTCGTTGCGGGCGGGAATGATGATGGAAAGGGAGGGATACGGCCGTTGCCCATCAGCCACCTCCGAACAAGGCGCCAACACCGGCATCTGCCGGTATAGCCACTCCCCCCGCAGCGCCAGGGGGATAGCGGCAAAAGTAAACAGGGCCATGGTGAAGTCGTGGTAAGTCATGGTCGGTAATCGGTAATCGGTGAACGGTAATCGGTGGTCGGATAACCGATTACCGATAACCGATTACAATCTTCACCCCCGGCTTTGGTTCCAGCGTGGCGCCCATGTACGGTTTGATCTTTTGGCCGGGGACGAGGGTCAGAGTGAATTTTTGTAAGATGCGGGCCAGCACAATTTTGGCCTCAATCTGAGCAAAAGTGGCGCCAATGCAGTTGCGCGGGCCGCCGCCAAAGGGCACATAGGTCAGCGGCGGTCGCTGACTACGCGCAGTTTTATCGAAGCGATGGGGGCAGAATTGTTCCGGGTTTTCCCAATGTTTTTTGTCCCGGTGCGCCAGGTAAATGGAGTACATCACGCGCGTTCCGGCCTGCACTTCATAACCGGTCACATCCAGGTCAGCAGCCGCCATGCGGTTGCCCACGTGAATGGGCGGATAGAGCCGCAGCGCCTCTTTGAAGGCCATGTCCAGAAATTCCAACCGGTTCAGGTGGCTTTCACCGGGATCGTCCTGGCCGACGACGGCGTCAACTTCGGCGACGGCCGTCATCATCTGTTCCGGGTGCTGCGCCAGCAAATAAAGCGTCCAGGTTAGCGAAGCGGTGCTGGTGTCGTGCCCGGCGATGAGCATGGTCAGCAGTTGGTCACGGATCAGGCCATCGTCCAGCCCGGCCTGGATGAGGGCAGTGAGGAGATCAGGTGAGGAGGTGGGCGATGAAGGCATCGCAGGGTGAGCAGGTGAGGGGGTGATGGGGTGATGGGGTGATGAGGTCGCCGCCAATCTCCCAATCTCCCAATCTCCAATCTCCCCTCTCCCCATCTCCTCTCGCCGCTGCGCAATCAGGCCATACAAATACTCATCCATCGCCTGCAACGCTTTTTTGAAGCCGGGGCGGGGCAGATCGGGCCAGATGATCCACATACCGGGGGAGATGTATTTGATCGTTTTGAGGATGGGCATCCACATGCGTTCCAGGTCAGGCCACATATCCACGTTGAAGGTGGCCCCCAGCAGAATGAGCAAGGCCAGGCGACGCATCTCCACCAGCATATCTACCGTGCCGCCGTCAGCCCATTGGGCGGTGAGTTCGTCGGTATAGCGGCGGATGGTGGGGATATGGGGGATGATGGACGGCCGTTGCAGCACCGGTTCCATGATGGCGCGCAGACGGCCGTGAGCCTCCCCATCCTGCACCAATATCCCCTGCCGCAGCAGTTTGCAAACCGGGTCCTTCTCGTTCCGCCACAAAAACTGGTCTCGATCCGAAACCAGGACGAAGCGGTTCGTCTCCGGCCCGACCAAAACCGCCGGCTGAAAACCGGGCAGCGTAATCTGGAAAGCGTCGCCGACATGCTCATGCATCATCTCCAGCGCCACCAGCAGCGAACGTTCCCGCGCCAGCCGTTTCAGCACTTCCAACCCTAATTTTTCATCCGCTACCGGGAGAGGTTTTGTGTCCATTTGGCCTGCAAAGACCCTAAGGGTTTCAAAAACCCTGAGGGTCTGTATCACCGACAATCAACTCTTCGGCGATCTTAGACGAAGAGAGTACACCCGGCAAACCGGCGCCCGGATGGGTGCCCGCCCCCACAAAGTAAAGATTGGCAAAATCCTCCGACCGGTTATGGGGCCGGAACCAGGCCGATTGCGTGAGTACCGGCTCCACCGAAAAGGCCGAACCCAGGTAGCTGTTCAGATTATTTTGAAAGTGCAGCGGGTCAATGTGATGCTCGACGACGATGTTTTCTTGCAAATCGGGCAGATAGTTATCTTCCAGGAATTGCATGATGGCGTCGCGGTACGGTTTGGCCATCGTCGTCCAATCCACATCCGCGCCCAGATGGGGTACGGGCGACAGCACGTAGAACGCCTCACACCCTTCCGGAGCCATCGTGGGATCGGTGAGGGTGGGCATATGCAGGTAGAGCGAAAAATCGTCGGCCAACACTTTGTTGTGGAAGATGTCACGCAGCAGGTCGCGGTAGCGTTCACCCAGGATAATGTTGTGATGCACCAGTTTACCATTGGTGTAGCGCCGCTTCGTGCCAAAATAAATCACGAAGAGAGAGTTGCTGTAGCGGGTGAGCTTTTTCCAGCGCGTGTCGCTGTTGCGCAGGCTGCGGTGTTTGGCCGGGATGAGATTCATATAGGTGAAGGCCACGTCGGCGTTGGAGATGATGTGGTCGGCGTGGTGGACGGCGCCGTCCATCAGCCGGATGCCGGTGACACGTTTGCCTTCCACCAGGATTTCCTGCACCGGGGCGTTGTAGTGAAAACGGCCGCCTAGCTCTTCCGTCAGTTCCACCAGGGCATTGACCACTGACCCCGTGCCACCCAGGGCATAGTGAATGCCCCATTCGCGCTCCAGGTAGTGGATCATGGCGTAAATGGAGGTGGTATCAAACGGGTTGCCGCCTACCAGCAGCGGATGAAAGGAGAAGCAGCGGCGCAGGAATTCGTTTTCCACAAATTGAGCGGCATAATTGTACACGGTTTTGTAGGATTGCAGTTTCACCAGGTCGGGAATGACCCGCAGCATATCGGTGATATGCAGGAATGGTTTGTCCGCCAGTTCGATGAACCCTTTTTCAAAGATGGCTTTGGTGGTGGACATGAATCGTTCGTAGCCGATTTTATCGGCCGGGTTCCATTGCTCAATCTCGGAGAGGATGAATTGGTGGTCGTCGTTGTAGTCAAAGCAGCGACCCTCATGGTTAAAGATGCGGTAGAAGGGGTTGCATTGCACAAATTGCACGTAATCTTCGCGGCGGCGGCCGGCCAGGGCGAAGATGTCGTCAAACATGAAGGGAGCGGTGATGACGGTGGGGCCGGCGTCGAATTTGAACCCTTCTTTTTCAAAGACGTAACCGCGGCCGCCGGGTTTATCTAGCTTTTCAAAAACATCTACCTGGTAGCCGCGGGCGGCCAGGCGCGCCGCCGCGCCCAGCCCGCCAAAGCCGCTGCCGATGATAATAACTTTGTTGTTTTGTTTCATTGGGGAAAATGGCTCCTTGTATGGATTGTATAAGTAAGGGCGAGGCAGTCGGGTGGCTTATTTCTTAGCTCCGATAATCATTATTCCCGACTGCCTCGCCCCTACGATTGTTAATTGGTATACCCTCGCCAGCGGGCGCGCCACCAGATGCCAGGGAGTTTTTGCAGTTTGGCACGGCCGTTCAGATGCGCGCGCCGGGTGAAGACATCGTAGTTGTGGGCTTCAATGTCATCCAGGATGGCGCGGTAAAGTTCGGCGGCGGCGGCGACGGCGAAACGGCCGTTGGCGCTGAGCATATTGATTCCGGGCATGGCCTGGGCATACAGGTCGCGGGTGCGGGCAATTTGGAAACGCATGAATTCTTGCCAGCGACGGCCGTTGTGCTTTTCGGCAATGTCCGCTTCCGTCAGACCAAAGGCGGCCAGTTCGTCCTGGGGCAGGTAACAACGGCCGTTGTCCCAATCTTCGGCCACATCACGCAAAATGTTGGTCAGTTGCAGCGCCACGCCCAATTTTACGGCATAGGGAATGGCCTCGTGGCTGCTGAAGCCGGTGATGTGCATGGACATCAATCCGACGGTGGAAGCGACGCCGTAGCAGTAATCGGCCAGGTCGGCGAAGGTTTCGTAGCGGGCAAAGCTGAGGTCGCGGGCGACGCCATCCAGCAGTTGTTCGGCGTAGAGCCGGGGGATGGCGTAACGGGTGCGGGCATCGGCCCAGGCTACGGCCGTCAGGTCATCTTCCGGTGGGTTGCTGCTGAGGGCGTGCTGCCGCCACTGCCTGAACTGGTGGGCGCGGTTTTCCTGCTGGCGATCAATCAGGTCATCGCTGACGCGGCAGAAGGCATAGAGGGCGCGGATGGCGCGCCGTTCGGCGGCGGGCAGCAGGGCGGAGGAGGTGTAAAAGGTGCGGCTGTGCTGGGCGGTGACGGCCGTGGCATGAACATACGCCTTGTGCAATAAGGAGTCATGCACGGCGATGGCTTCGCTGGTGACAAGGTTCTCCAACGGCGCATAGGCTTGTGCCAGAAGACGGCTTTCCCAGGTAGCGGTTATAGTCATCACTTTCCCTCCTCAAATCTGTATAATAAACAGTGTTGTGTTTACCAATAAAGTGTTTTTGCCGGTCTGGACAGTGATGGGTGGATAAAAGAGGCTTAGTGTGTATTGATGATCCGGGACACACAACGATTCTAGCCTTAACGTTTTATTTAACCAACCTGCCAGGCAACTACACAAACTATACAACATGTGCACCTATTTGTCAAGAAATTGTATATATTTTGTCCATTATCGAATGGCGAAAAGAAAAAAACCGGCAGTTCAGGCTTATCTGAGGCCGTTAAACAATAGCTGTTTCAAGCGGCCAACGCCGCCGACTGGAAATCTGTTATGAAAAACGCGCTAACGTGCCTTGATGTGCGCCGCTTATAACGTGCTTTAGCACGTTTTTTGTATCAGCCTATGAATTCATTCATAGGTGATGGCGATTCAAATGAGAATTGTTGTGTTTCAAGCAGGAGTCGAGTTGTTCAGTATGTGCAGCAGCCAGCAGACACGGCCGTCGTCCATCCACTGCACCTGCCACACACCGCTGCCAAAGGTACGGCGCACACCCCGTAAAAGCTGCTGTAGGCGGCGCAGATGGCCGGGTAAAGCGGGGGCGGGGCGCTGCCAACCGATTAGTTGTGGCAGGTCAATGGTTTTGTCTAGATAGGCAACAGCATCGGTGGGATGGCCGGAAATGGTCACGGCCGTACCCTCCACCTCTATCGCTACCATCTCCTGCACCAGCAAATCGTGGCGGGTGGTTTCATCAGGCGGCGCCGCCTGCCAGAGTTGACCCAGGGCCGCGGCCAGGGCGACGGGGTCGGCCATAGGCACGGCAAATTGGGGGGATACGGCCGTGTCTACACCGGTAAACAGCGGGCGAATGAGGCACGGTTTATCCAATTGGGGGAAACGCACGGCCGTGTAGAGGAGGTCAAAGAGGGCGGGAGGGGAGATGAGGGGGGAACGGCCGTCAACTATTTGTATCACCTCTTCATGCATCGCCAGCCAATAAAAATTATCCAGCAAAATGCCACCATTAGGCACCGGTAGCCCGGCGCGGGCGGCCATATCCAGCCGCCACCCCTTCTCGGTTACGCCATTCTTTTTGGCGCGTTTAGAACCTAGCCAGACAAAGTGATACAGCGCCATGAAAAACTACTACCCTCACGCCTGGGGATATAACCCGACCAACAACAATGTCTGCCGATCATCAATGGTTCGTTCCTGGCTTTAACAGGCACGAAGTTGTGGCGCTTCCCCAATGTAGATCCGTCTTCATCACGTTCAATGATGACAAATAACTCTTGCTGATTCATGTCTCACCTCACGATCTAGACAAGCAGATTATATTAGCGAATGGGAGTAAAGAGCGAATGGAGAAGAACGGCCGTAACAATTCTAAATTTGGCCGGATATGGCAACAAAATAGGCGTGGGCCGATTGGCGGCGAAACAGCTTGATCAAAAGCTGCTCCAGGGGCACAACCAGGGGGGTGAGTTTCTCCATGAACGGCAGATGGTCGGGCAAAATCTCCCACAGCCAGAAGAGGACGCTGTATTGCCTGGCCTGCTCTACCCGAAAGCCCTCCTCTGCCAATTGCTGTTGCAGTTCGGCAAAGTAAAAGGGGGCATTGATTTCATCTCCCAACCAGCGCGGGTAGAGGCGACGGCCGTAGCGAATCACCGGATTATCCTCCACCGTTTCCACCAAAAAGAGCGTCCCACCCGGTTTCAGGCAACGGCGCACTTCGCGCAATGCCTGGGTCACGTCGCCAATGTGGTGCAGCACGTGTTGGATATAGATGACATCGAAGGCAGCGTCGGCGAAGGGCAGCGCCAGACCAGAGGCAAGGGCCACCGGGCCATGAAACGCCGCCAGCGCCACCCGTTCGGGAACCACATCAATGCCAAAGGGGGCACGGCCGTACTGCCGGAATCGGCTCATATTCCACCCCGCCGCACAGCCCAAATCCAGAATCCGCTGTGATCCCGGCTGCTGCATCACCTGTTTCTCCACGGCAAAATAAGGCAGCACTTTATAGCGGCTGGCCGACCAATTTTCGCCAAAGGTAACGGGTTTGCGGTAGTCCATTTTTTGATGCGTGATGCGTGATGCGTGAACCGTTGGATCACGGCTCACGCATCACGCATCACGGATAACGCCTCATTAATAATGCGCTGCTCCAGGGCACGGCCGTCCGCGCCATGCCATTCGTTTAGCTGTTCCGTCAACAGAGCGTAGGGCGGGAAACCCTGGGCGGCCTGGGTGCGCTGGTGCAGCCAACCCGCCGCCGCCACGCCAGACAAGGCGGTAAGTGACTGTCCATCGGCAGCCAGGGCGTATACGGCCGTCAACCGCGCCGACGGGTCAATTTCCACCTGGGGCAGCAGGCGAGTGATGGCTATTTTGGGCGGCGGCAGTAATCGCTGCAAATAGATGTTAAACGTGGCGGCGGGCCAGCGGCGCTGGCTCAATTGAATGCCTGTTTGCCGACCCCCCTGCGAATAGAACAAATTTTGCAGCCACAGCCGCCCACGCTGCCCACGTGAGAGCGCCAGGTGTGACCCCAGGGCGCGCAGAACGTCCCGCGTCACCGTCACCGGTTTGGGAAAGGCGTAGACACGGCCGTCCGGCCCCAGTATCACAAAATCATCCGCCAGAAAGTGGCTGCCCGCCATCACCCCTTGCAGCGCCATTTCCGTCTTGCCCCGCTCTGCGGCGGGCACAATCAACTGCGCCTGCCCCGCGTCGGCCACACAACTGCCATACACTAAAGCGCAGTCGCGGCGGGCCAGCGCCCAACGCAGCGCCGGTTCCAGCACTGATTTATACAAGGCATACGGCGCATGGGCCAATGCCGGGGAAATAACAATCTCGGTATAGTCGCCGGGCATAATGGCGACGCCAAATCCAAAACGGCTCAGCCGCTCGTCATAGGTAATGGCCCCCGGCTGCGGGCTGGGTGTGCCCAGGCGGTCTACACGCAAGGCCATGTCCACATGGGGCAGCGGCAGCGCCGTTTCAAACCAGGCCAGTTCCGGCAGCCGCACCTGCGATTCCAGCTGCAAGAAGCCATGCAGATCATAACGAAACAGGCCGGGCTGCCACATGGTCAGGCCGCCCCGCGAAAAGACCCACTGTTCGGACACCAGGTAACGCGCGCCGCCTTCAATGAGCACGGCCGTCAGCCCCGCCCACGCCAACGGCCATTGCCACACCTGAATGAAGAGCACCAGCAGCGGCAACCGCACCAGCAGCAGCGAAAGCTGGTTGCGCAGCCAGAAACGCCGCCAGGAGGGCCAGTCGGCTACGGGATGGCCACCACCCAACACCCACCGCTCCGTCACGGCAAAACGCAGCCAGATAAACAGTTCGGCGGCGAGAATGGCCGCCAGCCAATAGGGGATGAATTGCACCAGGAGGAGGAACACGGCCGTGTCCAACACCACACTGCCCGCCGCCACCAGGATCAAGCGGGGGAACGACTGGTTCGCCGTCGCCCGCAGCCGCAGCAAATGACGAAAAAAGCGCATCCCTTCGCGGAAATCAGCTTTGCTATCTCCTTCGTGGCGGTTGGCAAAATCAAAATGGCACTCCGACACCCGCAGCCCCGGACAACGAATGAGAACCTCCAGCAAAATTTTGAACCCATCCGGGCGCAGCGCCTCTATGTCAATGGCGCGCCGCTGCACCAGGAACAGCCCGGTCAGCGGGTCGGAGACATTTTTGAGCAGGCGGGGGAACCACATACGCGCCAGCAGCGTAAGCGCCTGGGAAGTGAGCGCCCGTTTGCGGCTGAGACCCAACGGCCCCCAGCGCCCCGCCTTGCGACTGCCCACCACCACATCCGCGCCCGCTTCCTGCGCCCGCGCCAACAGCACCGGGATCATCTCCGGCGGGTGCTGCAAGTCGGCATCCATGACACACAACCACTCCCCCTGGGCAGCGCGGAAGCCATCCACCACCGCCCCGCTCAGCCCGTTACGCTGCTGCGGCGGGCGGGCGATAACGTGGATGGGGAAGGGGAAGGTCACGGCCGTGTCCGCAATGACTTGCGCTGTATCATCCGTGCTGTCGTCCACAAACAGGACGCTAAAGGGGGTGTCGCCCAGCGCCGCCGCCAACCGGGTGAGCAGGGGTGCGATGTTGGCCGCCTCGTTGCGTGTGGGCACGATGATGGTTAGAGGGACATCATAAGCGGGCATAAGCAAGAGAGAAGATTTTGAGAATGGGTGATGGCGTAAGGCGGTTGCGGCTGAACTAATGAGATACCTTCAACTTTGCAGCCACAGCGCGAGAGCTGATTTTTAATTCTTCCAGGTACACTTCCCGGATAAATACCCCTGGGTGGGGTGGATCGTACATACTCATCAGTGATAATCCTCGTAATTCACAATATAGGCCTTGCCGTCAACAAACTCGAAAGTAATAGCTCACCACACTGCCAGCTTCAAAGAACTTTTCAAGCCCCTTGTGTTTGAATGACACAATCATAAAATGGGATTATACTTTCTGGTGTGCGGCAAGCAATAACCGGAGACGGTCGGATTGTATTGGAGGTTATGATGATAGAGGTTAAAGATAATGGCGCCTCAGAGGCGGGCGCCTTTAAGGCAGGCGCACCACAGGCGGACAAAGAGCAATACAAGGGATTACGGCCAATCGTCCCGTCTGGGCATCTGGATCAGATGTTTCGCCAGACGCGGGCGTATCATGCCCAATTGAGCCAGATGGCCGATTTGAAAGCCAGCATGATGTTTACCCTGGCCTCAGTCATCGTTACCATTTCTATTCGCTACCTGGAAGACCCCTATCTGCGCTGGCCGGTGACGGTCTTGATTGCCGGGTCGCTGGTAACAATTATTGCCGCCGCATATGCGGTAATGCCAAAGCTGAATTTGAGCACAAAGCCTGATTTACGTGACCCCCACACCAATTTGCTCTTTTTTGGCACGTTTAGCCACCTGGAATACAGTGAATGGGTGACTGAACTGGACCCCATCTTGCATGACCCCGACCGGGCATACGAGGCGATGCTGCGCGATATTTACGAAATGGGCATCTATATGGGGCGAAAAAAGTATCGTTTTATCCGTATCGCTTACGTTTCTTTCTTGATTGGCCTGGTGCTGAGTATGTTGACGTTTGTGGTCGTGGAATTGGTGAAACTGTAGTCATGTGGCGGCCTCTTACTCGATTGCATCGCATGATCAGGGTCAGCATTTCTCACACGTTCTTAAGTGGTAGACAGGCAAAACTTGTTATGTGGTTGGTTTTTCTGGAGTTGTTGGTGGCCTGCCAGCCTGGTCTTCGCCTGCCAGTGGTGAATGTTGCGGGAGGGGGCCATGCAGGGACGGCCGAGATGATGCGTGCCCAGGCGGCAGTGAACACGGCCACCGCACTGGCCTTACTCGCGGCCATCTCCCCTATGCCTGGCGAGGCACTGGTTCTGCCGCCCACCTCGACGCCTATCCCCACCACCAGCATGGAAATACCCCCGCTCAAGGCGTCACGGTCGCACACGGCCGTACCCACCACCACACGCATTCTACCCACCCATACGGCAACGGCCGTGCCCACCGAACCACCCACCTCTTCATCCACCGATACACCCACGCCACCACCCACCAACCTGCCGCCCCCAGTGGAACTACCACCTACCCCCGTTTTTAGCGGCCAATACCTGCTCAATCCTTCGTTTGAAGAGGGATGGTATCATATGCACGGTTTACCCGAATTGCAGTTACCTCATCAATGGACGCTGGAATGGGAAGAGGGTCGTACTGGGTTTGGTACACAGGTATGGGATCAATGGTATCGCCCGGAGACCCGTGTTTTACCTCACACCCAATTGCCCGAAAGTGAACGCAGCCTGTTCATCCAGGATGGTCAATACACCATCAAGATTTTCAAAGGCAATGGCCCGATTAGCTTCCGACTGCTTCAAGATGTCAGCCTGCCGGCAGGCGACTACCGGTTGACCATCCGCGCTTACCCTGATCTGGTGATGGCGTATGATGGCAACCGCAAAATTTTTTCCGATGACCCTTTTGCCGGTGAAATTCGCATGATTGGCCCCCACGGCGATGGCCCCTGGCTGATGCCCGCTTTTGGCGTATGGAACCAGGTCGCCTCTACGTTTACGCTCAACGAACCGGCCACCGTGCGCCTGGGCATTGGCATCCGCGCCCGTTTTGCACTGATGAACAATGGCTGGTTTTTTGATGATTGGAAGTTGGAGCGAGCGGAGTGATACGAGGCAGGTGGCAGCAAAGTTGGCCTTCGCCGACTGTCATACAGCCCACGAAGGTGGGCTTTGCTGCTTGTAGCCGCGATTTCAATCGCCGGGTTCTGGCAGGTGGCAGGTGGTAGACTCTGGCGACCGGCAAATTGCCACCAACAGAACAACTTATACTTAAAAGGATTACCATGAAATTAGGCATCATTGGCCTGCCAGGGGCAGGCAAGACGACGATTTTTAATGCGTTGACAAAGGGGAATGCGCCGGTGGGTCAAAGTATGGGCGGGCGGTTTGATGTGCTCACGGCCGTTGTAGATGTGCATGATGCGCGGGTAGATGTGCTTAGCGGCATGTTCAACCCCAAAAAGACTACGTATGCCCGCATCACCTATACCGACATTGCCGGGCTGAAAAAGGGGGCCACCGAAGGCGGTGGGCTGTCCGGTGAACTGCTCAACCATCTGTCCGGGTTGGACGGTTTTGTGCATGTCGTCCGCGCTTTTGAAAGCGACCTGCATCCGCATCCCGACGGCCGTGTGGATGCTGTCCGTGATCTGGCGGCGCTAGACACGGAATTTATCCTCAATGATCTGGGGGCAGTGGAGCGGCGTCTGGAAAAGCTGGAAGGCGGCTTGCAGCGTGGCGCGTTTAAGAACCGGGCGGAAGCGGAGGCAGAACTGGCCCTATTTCAGCAGATGAATGAGACGTTGGCGGCGGAACGGCCGTTGCGCACCCTACCCCTCAGCGATGAACAACTGAAATCCCTGCGTGGCTACGGCCTGCTGACGCTCAAACCCATCGTGCTCATCTTTAACATCGGCGACGACCAGTCAGAAGTGGCGCTGACCTACGATGTTCCCCATACCGTCGTCACCAATTTGCGCGGCAAGCTGGAAATGGAACTGGCGCAGCTCAGCGCCGCTGGCGACGAGGAATCGCTGGCGATGTTCATGGAGGAGTATGGCGTCACCGAACTGAGCCTGGACAAAATCATCCGGCTGAGTTATGACCTGATGGGGCTGCAATCCTTTTTCACGGTGGGGGAAGATGAGGTGCGGGCGTGGACGATTGGGCGAGGAGCGACGGCCGTAGACGCTGCCGCCGCCATCCATACCGACCTGGCCAAAGGCTTCATCCGCGCCGAAACGGTGCATTATGATGACCTGATCGCCCTGGGTGACATGCACCAGGTACGCGCCGCCGGCAAAATGCGCCAGGAAGGCAAGACCTACCACGTCCAGGACGGAGACATCATCAACATCAAGTTCAACTTGTAATCCAAAAAATCGGTAATTTTACCATATGCTGGCAAGACGCTGAATGGCAATAGTGATAAAGGTCAACCCCTGGCTTTTTGTCACCTTATCAGATGCCACTCTGTCATCATGTCCGGTATATTATCCTGACTGGAGAGATAAAAGTGATAGATTTGCACACCTACCAAAAACAGTATGACGCCTACAAAAAGATGGGGCTGAAGCTAAATATGCAGCGCGGCCAACCCAGCGATGCCGATTTTGACCTTTCCAATGAGATGTTGACCATTGTCAACGAGGACACGCTGGTGACGCCGGGCGGCATAGACATTCGCAACTATCCGGGCGGCGTGGCCGGGCTGCCGGAGGCGCGCGCCCTCTTTGCCGCCATGCTGGATGCGCAGCCGGAAGAGATGGTGGTGTGGAATAACGCCAGCCTGGAACTGATGGCGAATACGTTGATGTGGGCTATGCTGCGCGGCCTAAAAGACAGCCCACGGCCGTGGGCACAAGAAAAGCCCAAAATGATTGTGACTGTGCCCGGTTATGATCGCCACTTTTTCCTGCTGGAAAAGTTGGGCATTGATATGGTGACGGTGGCGATGACGCCCGATGGCCCAGACATGGACGCCGTGGAACGGCTGGCCAAAAGCGACCCAACCATCAAAGGTATCTTTTTTGTGCCCACCTACAGCAACCCCACCGGCGAGACAATTACCAACGAGGTAGCGCAGCGGTTAGCAGGCATGGTCACGGCCGTGCCCGACTTCACCATCCTGGCCGACGACGCCTATCGCGTCCACCACCTCACCGACGACTATCCCGCCCCGCCCAACCTGCTGCGCCTGTGCGCCGCCGCCGGGCATCCCGACCGGGTATACGTGTATGGTTCCACTTCCAAAATCACCTTCGCCGGGGCGGGTGTGGGCTTTTTTGCCACCAGCGTCGCCAATGTCAAGTACATCACTGCCCTGATGGGCGCCCAATCCATTGGCCCAAACAAGGTGGAGCAGTACCGCCATGTGCGCTTTTTGCAGACGTACCCTGGTGGTCTGCCCGGCCTGATGCAGGAACATGCCAACCTGTTGCGGCCCAAGTTTGAAGCTGTATATCGCGTGTTATCCCAGGAATTGGGGGATTCTGGCCTGGCAACCTGGACGGAGCCAAAGGGCGGTTACTTTGTCAGCCTGGACACGGCGCGCCCGGTGGCCGACCGGGTGGTGACGCTGGCAAACGAGGCCGGCGTCTCGCTGACACCGGCGGGGGCCACGTATCCCTACGGCCGTGACCCCCACAACCGCAACATCCGCCTGGCCCCCAGCCGCCCCCCCGTCGCCGAAGTGGAACAGGCGATGACGGTGGTGGCGGCGTGTATTCGTCTGGCTTCGGCGGAATATGACGGCCGTAATCCGTAAACCGAAATCCACACGTAGGGGCGACCCTTGTGGTCGCCCTCGACTGAGCAGGCTCGCCCTCGACTGGGCGGGTACAAGAGCCGCCCCTACCGATATTTCTCGCGCAGAGCGCGTTCCACCTGGCGTTCGGAGTCACGTTTGGCGAGGGAGTCACGTTTGTCATGCAATCTTTTGCCCCGCGCCAGGGCGATTTCGATTTTGGCACGGCCGTCTTTCAGATACAACATGGTGGGCACACAGGTGAGGCCCTTTTGCTGCAAGCTATCCAGAATATGGCTGATCTCCCGCCGTTTCAGCAGCAGTTTACGCGGCCGTACCGGGTCATGATTTTCACGGTTGCCGTGTTTGTACTCGGCAATATGCGCCTCCACCAGCCACAACTCGCCGTCCCGCGCCTGGATGTAGCTGCGCTGCAAGCTCACCTGGTTATTGCGAATGGATTTGATCTCCGTCCCTTGCAGCACCAACCCGGCCTCATACTTCGTCAGTAGTTCATATTCAAAGTTAGCCCGTTTGTTTTGGGCGACGATTTTCTTGCCAACTACCTTCATAGCGGTAAACGGTAATCAGTGATCGGTAATCAGTGAACCGTTTGCCGATCACCGATTACCGTTTACTGATTACCTTCCTTCCAAAATGTACTCAATCGCCCGCTGTAACTGAATGTCTTCTTCGGCGCCAAATTCCATGGGGACTTCAATGTCCGGGGTGACGCCTTCTTTGTCAATGGAGTTGTTAGCGGGGGTATACCAGCGGGCAATGGTCACACGCAGTTCAGACCCATCCGACAGTTCGTGAACCTGCTGCACCGAGCCTTTGCCAAAGGTGGTTTCGCCAATGAGGATGGCACGGCCGTGATCCTGCAACGCCCCGGCCACAATTTCTGAGGCGCTGGCGCTGCCGGGATTGACCAGCACCACCAGCGGAATGCTCTCACCCAGGTCGCCATCATCGGCGTTGAAAGTCTGGTCTAGCCCATTGCGATTGCGCTCAAACAGCACCACGTTGGTAGGCAAGAACAGGTCAGCCACCGCCACCGACTGGTTGAGGAAACCGCCCGGATTATCACGCAAATCAAAGATGAGCGCCCGCGGATTTTGGGCCAGCAGTTCTTCCAACGCCTCCGCTGTTTTTTGCACGGCCGTCTGGTTAAACTCTTGCAGGTGGATATAGGCAATGTCATTCTCCAACATGCGGTACTCGACGGTGGGGATTTCAAAGCGGACACGGGTAATGGTAAATTCCAGCGGCTCGTCTTCCCCCTCACGCTGCACCAACAGCGTCACCTCAGTGCCACGTGGCCCTCGCACCAACAAAATCACCTCATCAAACGAAACCCCTTCCATCGAGCGCCCATCCACGCCGACAATGATGTCGCCGGGTAGCAGCCCCGCTTTTTCGGCAGGTTGGCCGGGAATGGGGCGCACAATCTCAAACTGCCCCTGTTCGTTCTCGCGCACAAAAGCGCCAATACCTTCTACCGCACCGGCGGCATCCTGGCGCATCCGTTCGGCCACGTCTGGCCGGACAAAACGGGTAAATTCGTCGCCCAACGTGCGCAGCGAGCCTTCGATGGCGGCGTACAGTACATCCTCATTAGGTGGCACATCGCCATCATACTGCTGCTCCACCAACTGCCACGTTTCATAGAACACGTCGAAGGTAATGTCCTCAGGATTGCCGGGGGGCACGGCCGTAGGCGCAGCACTGCTTTCGGTGGTATCGCCAGCGACACTCTCGGCCGGCGCTACCACCTCACGGGTCACTTCCACCTGGCGCGTCACCTCCACCATTTCCGTCACCGTCTCGGTGATCGTTTCTGTGATTGTCTCGGTGATAGTTTCGGTAATGGTCTGGGTGATCGTTTCCGGGGTGGCAGAGGCGCGCCCGACCACATAACCACCACCGGCCGACCCCAGCGCCAGCGCCACCCCCAATACCACCAGGACGATGATGAGCGTTTTGTTTGTTTGTTTTTCGTTTGAATCTGTAGACATATCCTTTGTTCCTACTTCTGTAATTCCTGAATGGCCTGGTTGAGGACGGCGTCACGGCCGTTGTCAATATCCTCTTGTGTCACCGTCACCAACACATCGGGCTGGATGCCCTGCTGGTCAAGCTGGCGGCGGTTGGGGGTGAACCAGCGCGAGGCAGTCACATGCACCGACGAGCCATCGCTCAAGTCATAGACCAATTGCACCGAACCTTTGCCAAAGGTGGGGCCGCTGCCCACCAGAATGGCCCGGCCACGGTCTTGCAGCGCCCCCGCCAAAATCTCCGAAGAACTGGCGCTGCCGCCATCCACCAGCACCACCAGCGGCATGTCCGGCGCTATGGTCTCGGCCGTGGCGTTAAACACCTTCTCGTCTTCACCGCGTGTTTGTTGGTACAAAATAGGCCCGTCGGTCAGAAAGAGGTCGGCCAGGTCTACGGCCGCATCCAACAGCCCACCACCATTACTGCGCAAATCCAGGATTAACTTTTCTGCGCCTTGTGCCTGCAAATCGGTAATAGCCTGCGTGATTTCGTTTTCGCTTTCGCCGCTAAAGCGCGTCAGTTGGATATAACCAATACTGTTGTCTTCGGCCAGCAAACGGTAGGCCACCGAAGGGATGAGAATGTCGCCCCGTTCCACTTCAATTTCAATCGGTTCCGTTGTGCCCACGTGCCGCACCGTCAAGACCACCACCGTCCCTTTCTCGCCGCGAATCAGGTCGGCGACTTCTTGCACGGTCATGTCTGGGGTGATAGCACGGCCGTCAACCGCCAGCAGCACATCCCCCGTTTCAATGCCCGCTATCTCCGCCGGGTTGCCGGGGATTGGCTCCAGGATGATGTCGCCCCCTTCTTCCGGGCGCGTCAGAGAGGCGCCAATACCGCCGTAGGTGCCCTGCAACGACTGGCGTTCCTGCTCCCGCGCCACCGGTTCCACAAAAAAGGTATAGGGATCGTTGAGCAGCCCCATCGCCCCGCGAATGGCGGCATAGGTCACTTGCTGAGACGAGGGCAAATCGCCTAAAAAGCTGGATTCCACATATCCCCACGCCTCGCCAAAGAGCCGGAAGTCGCCTTCATTGGCCGCCGCCACCGGCGTGTCGTACTGCATTTCCACAAAATCATTGGTGAAATAGCCGGCCACGAAGGCGCTGGCGGCCAACAACACCAGGAGCATGAGAGCTAATATATTTCTCATCCGGTCGGACATAATGTTTCCTGTGGCAGGTTGCAGGTTGCAAGTTGCAGGTATGCCAGTTTAGAATCGGGCGATTTTAACACAGGTGATAGGCGTGACAATCTACGCTATAATCAAATTCACATCAGGGAGACCAGACCGGGCAGAAAAACGCCGCTTGCCCCAGACTGTCTGGTATAAAAACCGTTCGTAGTAGGCGATTTATCGCCTTCTCTGGGCGATAAATCGCCTACTACGAACCCATCATTTTCTTCTTTTGGCGCTGGGTTGTTGATGAGACGATTCTGGTTAATTTTGTTGTTGGTCACGGCCGTTACTCTGCTGGCTGCTCCGGTGACGGCGGCACAGGTCACGCCCGCCGCCCAGGATGCTACCCCCACACCCACGCCAGACCCGGCAGCCGAAGCGCTGCGGCTGTGGGCAGAGATGAGCGTGGCAGAGCGGGTGGGGCAGCTATTCCTGGTGACGTTTGCCGGCGATCAGGTCTTGCCGGAGAGCGCCATCGCCGATTTGATTGTGAACTATCACGTCGGCGGCGTGGTATTAGACCGCAAAAACGACAATATCACCGGCTACGGCCGTGTCGCCAATGCCCCCACCCAGGTAGCCATCCTCACCAACCAGTTGCAATCATTGGCCTTGCGCGACACACCCGCCTTCACCGCCACCGCTACCATCGATCTCAATTTGTTAGGGGAAAATGAAGACGATTCAGGCATCCCTCTCCTGATCGCCCTGAATCAAGAAGGGAATGGGTATCCCCATACGCACCTTTTCAATGGGTTGACGGAGACGCCAAGTAACATGACGGTTGGCGCAACCTGGCGGCCCGGCAGCGCCCAAAGCGTGGGCCAGGTGGTGGGACAAGAGTTAACCAGCGTCGGTATCAATATGCTGCTAGGGCCGGTGCTGGATGTGTTAGAGAAACCGGCCAATGGCGGCAACGATCTCGGTGTACGTTCCTTTGGCGGCGACCCATTTTGGGTGGGCTTGATGGGGCAGGCGTATACCGCCGGGGTGCATGAAGGCAGCAACGGCCGTATCGCCGTCATTGCCCGCCATTTCCCCGGTTTTGGCGCCAGCGACCGCCCGCTGCAAGAAGAAATTCCCACCGTGCAAAAAGGGCTGGCCGACCTGGAACGGGCTGAACTGGTACCTTTTGTAGCCGTGACCGGCGGCGCCGCTAACCCGGCCCAAACCGCCGACGGGCTGATGACCACCCACATTCGTTACCAGGGTTTTCAGGGTAATGTCAGCGCCGCCACCAATCCGGTCAGCCTGGACCCGCAGGCGTTGGCGGCGCTGATGCAGCGACCAGGTTTTAGCGGCTGGCGGCAAAACGGCGGCGTGATCGTGTCTGGCAGCCTGGGGGCGCGGGCCATTGCTCGCTTTTACGACGATACGGCGCAGGAATTCCCGCACCGGGTCATTGCCAAAGATGCTTTTCTGGCCGGCAATGATCTGCTCTACCTGGACAACTTTGCCCTGGGCGACGCGCCCTATGCGGCGCAACTGGCGAATATGCAAGATACCATTCGCTGGTTCCAGGAACGGTACGAAACAGACGCCGCTTTTCAGGCGCAAGTGGACACGGCCGTGCTGCGCATCCTGCAACTCAAACTTCGCCTGTATGAGGGGGATTTCACGCCCGAAAATGTGCTGCTGGCAGACACGGACGTCGCGCCACCCACCACCCACACCACGGCAATGACGGACGTGACCCAAAACGGCCTCACCCTCATCGCCCCCAGCGCCGACGTGTTGGCGGAACGGCTGCGCCCACCCGGCCCCAACGAGCAGATTGTCATCTTTACCGATATGCGGCTGGGGCAACAATGCTCCACCTGTCCGCCGCAGCCTTACATTGGCCTGACGGCCATTCAAGACCGGATTTTGGCGCTATATGGCCCGCAGGCCAGCGGGCAGGCGCGCCCCGAACAGATTACCAGTTACTCCTTTGCCGATCTGTCCACTTTCCTGGCAGCCGGGCCGGGGCCGATTATCTATAATACCGTGCCCATTACGCCGACCCTGCCCCCCAGCCTGCCCGAAGAAGAATTAACGCCGGAAGCGGGTACGGCCGTACCCTTTCCCACCGCCACGCCGCCCCCCGGTTATCAGGTTCAGGAATCGCTCCGCGCCGCTGAATGGGTCATCTTTGCCCTGTTGGCCGATGACGCCCAATCCCAGGCATTGCGCCTCTATCTGGCGCAGCGGCCAGACCTGACGCGCAGCCAAAACATCATCGTCTTTGCCTACAACACCCCCCATTTTCTGGACACTACAGAAATCAGCCAGTTAAGCGCCTATTATGGGCTGTACAGCAAAACAGCCGCAGCCATTGACGCTTCGGTGCGCGCCCTTTATCAGGAGTTATCGCCACGGGGGGTGCCGCCGGTGAGCATAGATGCGGTGGGTTTCAATGTGACCACACGTACCCAGCCAGATCCCAACCAGATCATTCCGCTGCGCTACATTGCCGGCGACCAGGTGATTGAATCTACGGCCGAAGCCGACCCGTTGCCCGTTTCAGTGGGCGACTCGCTGCGGCTGCAAGCCGGGGTGATTGTGGACAGCAATGGCAACCCGGTGCCGGACAACACCATTGTCCGTTTTATTGAGTGGGATCGCGTCGGCGGCGGGCGCAGCATTCTGGCGGAGGCGCCCACGCGCAATGGGCTGGCGCAGTGGGATTATGTGCTGGAAACGCGCACGGAGGGGGGTAAATTTCGCATTGGCGTCACCGCCGGTAACGCCCTGATTTCGCAGGAATTGGACATTACGGTGAGCAACAGTGCCCAGGGAGAAGCGCAGGTGCGCATCATTGACCCCACACCTGCGCCGACCAACACACCCTCACCCACGGCGACGCCCTCGCCCACCAGCACCCTCACACCCTCACCCACATTGACCCTGGCGCCCACGCTGACACCGCAGCCACCCAACACCGTCGAGCCGGTCATTCAGATTGAGCTATCGGAACTGTTGACGCTGGCGGCGATGTCGGTGGGGCTGATGTGTGTGGCGGTCATGGCCGTTGTCGGCAGTCGTCGTTTGCACATGGAACCGGCGCAGCAAATTGGTTGGCCGCTGTGGGGCATGGTGGGTGGCCTGCTATTTTACGTGTATGTGCTGTTGGGTTTGCCGGGCACGGCCGTGTTTGTTACCCTCGGCGCCTGGGCCGGCCTGGCCTCCACCCTGTTGGGGGGGCTGGCCGGGCTGGCCGTTTATAGAGTGAGGGTGAGCAGGTGAAAGGGTGAAGGGGTGAACAATTACCCAATTACCCAGTTACCGATTACGGAGTAAAGAATGGCAGCAATCACCCGCGGGCTTGAGGCGGAGGCGTATGACCGCCAGTATAGTGACCGGGAGTTGGTGCGGCGGATGGGGTCTTATTTCCGGCCCTACCGGCGCAAAATCATCATCATCGTCATCGCGCTGACGCTGATTGCGGCGGCGAATGCGGCCGTGCCCATTCTGGTGGCCTGGGCCGTTGACCTGATGACCACCACCACGAACAGCCCCTGGGGGCCGCTGCTGGTGGGGGCGGTGTTTGTGCTGGGTATTGCCATCTGGGCTTTTAACTGGGTACGTCGTCTACTAATGGTGGAAGTGGTGCAAGATGTGGTGCTGGCTATGCGCCAGGATGCCTTTGCCGCCGCCGCCCGGCAGGACATGTCGTTTTACGACGAATTCAGTTCGGGGCGGGTGGTCAGCCGCATCACCAGCGATACACAAGAGTTTGGTGAAGTGCTGCTGCTCAGCGCCGACGTACTCAATCAACTGGCAGTCGCCATCATCCTGATCGCCATTTTGTTTACCATCGAATGGAAGCTGACGCTGGCGGTGTTGATTATGGCCCCGTTTGTCACCCTGGTGGCGTTGGGCTTTCGCGGGCTGGCGCGGCGTACCACGCGGCAGGGCACACGGGCCATGGGCGAGGTTAATAAATCCATTCAAGAAGCGGTGACGGGCATTCGCGTCGCCAAAAATTTCCGCCAGGAGCAGGCGATTTATGAGGAGTTTGGCGTCATCAACCAGCAGGCGTATGACATTAACGTGCGGCGCGGTTTTGTGCTGGCGAACATTTTCCCGGTGTTGAATGCCCTGGCGGGGGTGGGCACGGCCGTGATCATCTATTTTGGTGGTCTGGCAGCCGTCGCCGGGGCGATCAGCGCCGCCGCCTGGTACTTGTTCATTAGCACCGTAGACCGCTTCTGGTTCCCCGTGACCAATCTGTCCGCTTTTTGGAGCCAGTTCCAGGCCGGGCTGTCGGCCATGGAACGGGTGTTTGCGCTGATGGATGTGGAAACGGCCGTGACCCAAACCGATAAGCAGCCCGTCCCCCCTTTGCGCGGCGAGATCACCTTTCAAAACGTCTCCTTCCGCTACTCGGCGCAGGAGCAGGTGTTGGACGATTTTTCGCTGACCATTGCTCCCGGCGAGAGCGTGGCCCTGGTAGGGCATACCGGCGCGGGCAAGTCCAGCATTATCAAACTGACCGCCCGCTTTTATGAGTTTCAGAGCGGGCAGATTTGCATTGACGGCCGTGACATCCGCTCGTTGAACCTGCATGAATACCGCCGCCAGTTGGGGATTGTGTCCCAGGTGCCGTTTTTGTTTGCCGGGACAGTGGCGGAGAATATCCGCTACGGCCGTCCTGAGGCCACTGACGCCGAGATTGAAGCCATGGCCGGGCAAATTGGCGGCGGCGAATGGCTGGAAACGTTACCGGAAGGGCTGCTCAGTGACGTGGGCGAACGGGGCAGCCGCCTCTCGTTGGGGCAGCGGCAGTTGGTGGCGCTCACTCGTGTCCTGGTGCAAGACCCGCGCATCTTCATCCTGGACGAGGCCACCGCCAGCGTAGACCCCTTCACCGAATCGCAAATCCAGCAGGCGCTCAACCTGATCATGGGCCGGCGCACCTCCATCATCATCGCTCACCGGCTCTCCACCGTGCGCGCCGCCGACCGGATTGTGGTGCTGCAAAAGGGACGCATTATCGAGCAGGGCAGCCACGAAGGGTTGATGGCTCAAGGCGGCCATTATGCCGAACTGTACGACACCTACTTTCGCCATCAATCCACCGAGTACCTGCACAGTTTGGGCCAGTGGCGGGCGACGGTGAAGAAGAGTGGAGATTGAGGGATTGAGAGGTTAGGAGACGAAACAATCTCCCAATCTCTCAGTCTCTTGATCTCCTCACATCCCCCATGCTCGAAAAACCCAACCTCCCCGATGATAAAATTGTGGCCTGTGTGCAAGAGGCTTATGGTCTGACGGCCGTGGAGATTGTTTTTTTGCCGTTGGGGGCGGATGAAAACACGGCCGTCTACCGCCTGACCACCCCCGGCAACACGCCCTATTTCTTCAAACTCCGCTCTGGTGTCTTTGATGAAACGTCGGTCTTGCTGCCGCACTTTCTGCACAGCAATGGTCTCAGGCACATCATCCCGCCGTTAGCCACCAAAACAGGTCAGCTTTGGGCCAATCTGGAACAGTTCCGGACTATTCTCTATCCATTTGTGGATGGGCAGAACGGGTATGAACGGCCGTTAACAGACGACCACTGGCGCGAATTGGGCACGGCCGTGCGGCACATTCAGTCCGTCGCCTTACCCCCCACCCTCACCAACCACATCCGGCGTGAAACCTTTTCACCCCAATGGCGACATGTGGTGCGGCAGGCGTTGGCGGAGTGGGTGACGGCCGTGTATGCTGACCCCGTCGCCCGTGATTGCGCCGCCTTTTTGCAAAGCAAACGGTCACAAATTACCAAATTGGTTACACGAACCGATCAGTTAGCCCAGGCGTTGCCGGCAGAGATGCCCGCTTTTACGCTGTGCCATGCCGACATGCACGCCGGGAACGTACTGATTAACGACCAGGCGTTTTACGTGGTGGACTGGGACACGCTGCTGTTTGCGCCCAAAGAGCGGGATTTGATGTTTGCCGGGGCAGGGTTGTTTGGCAACGGCCGTGCCCCGGCCGACGAAGAAACGCTATTTTATCAGGGCTACGGCCCCACAGAAGTCAGCTTTACCGCCCTGGCCTACTATCGCAGCGAACGCATCATCGAAGACATTGCCGTTTACTGCCAACAACTTTTACGCACCAACGAAGGCGGCGCAGACCGGGCACAATCCCTCACCTACCTGAAATCCAACTTCCTGCCCGGCAGCACGATTGATATCGCCAATCAGACATTTACTGGCGGAACAACTTAGCCAGAGGCAGCGAAAACCCCGGCAAGACCTCATCCCCCATCAATACATCCTGGCGCAGCAAAATGTGAGCTTCGGCCAATGATTTATATACCGTGACCGTTTGCGTCTCTGGGTCAACAAGCCACACCAGGCGGACGCCAGCCTGCAAATATTCGGTAATCTTCTGCTGCACCTTGCTGGCCACATCAAAGGGCGACAACACCTCAACCACTAAATCAGGCGCAATGGCCCAAAAACCCGGTGGTTCACCCTCTGGCGGAATGCGGCTGCGGGCCACAAAAGAAACATCCGGCGCACGTACCGTGTCCGGATCTTCTGTAATTGTGAAGCCCGTTTCCGCAGCGTACACCTCTCCCAGATTATGCGCCTCCACATAATTCCAGATAATTGCGCCTAATCTCAAGGCGATTTTTCCATGTTGTGTGCTTGCCGGGGACATGGGCGTGAGTTCTCCTTTGACCAATTCTATCCGGCCGCCATGATCAGGCAGTTCATATAGATCCGCGGCCGATAACAATGTCTTCGCCGGTGATTTTGTCATCGTTGCCATAGGTATTTCTCCTGGTGAAAGTATAGCATATTCGAGATTAGAGAGTGGGTCATCCACTCAATCAAACTGTAGTGGCAATTTTGTCAAGCCACGAAACAAGACGCCCGGTCGCCAAACCAGTTCTTCCGGCGGTACTGCCAGCCGTAGCGTGGGAAAACGACCAAACAGTGTTTGCAATCCAATCTGCCCTTCCAGGCGGGCCAACGGCGCACCCAGGCAGTAATGGATGCCATGCCCGAAGGCCAGATGTTTGTTATCGGCGCGGGCCAGGTCTAGTTCATCGGGATCGGTGAATTGGGCGGGGTCCCGGTTGGCCGAAGCCAGAGAAACGCGCACCACGTCACCGCGCCGCATCCGGTGCCCTTTGAAGGTGAAATCGGCCCGCACCCAACGGGTGGTGGAGGTTTCCACGGGGCCGTCGTAACGCAGGAGTTCTTCAACGGCCGTATCCCACCCCCCTTCATTCGCCCGCAGCCTGGTCAACTGCGCCGGGTGTAGCAGCAGCGCCAGCACCCCATTGCCGATCAGGTTCACCGTCGTCTCAAACCCCGTCACCAACAGCAGCGCCACCATGCTGGAAAGCTCCGCTTCACTCAACCGGTCGCCCGCTTCCATTCTGGCTTGCACCAGCGCCGTCACCAGATCATCCTGCGGCCAACGGCGGCGTTCGGCAAACATCCGTTCAAAATAAGCCACCAGCGCCCGCATCTTCTGGTTACGCGCCCGCCGCCCCAACCCGCGCCCACCCGGCGAGATGATCGCCTGCGACCAGTCGGCCACATCTGCCTGATCCGCCGCCGCTATACCCAGCATTTCGCAGATAACTACCAGAGGCAATGGCAGGGCATAATCGGCGATCAACTCCATTTGCCCCCTGGCGGCTACCCGGTCGAGCAATTCGTCTGCGGTGGCCTGGATGCGCGGCGCGGTTTGCTCCACGCGGCGCGGCGTAAAAGCCTGGCTCACCAGCGCCCGCAGCCGGGTATGGTCGGGCGGATCGGCAAAGAGCATATTCTGGTTAATCAGTTGATGGAGCGTAGGGCGAGCAGGTGCAGCCGGTTTATTTTCCTTTGTGTTCCGCACATCCTTCACAAAATGGTCATTATCCTTGAGTACCGCCAGCACATCCTCATAACGGGTGATGTACCAGGTGGTGGCGCCGCCGGGCGAAACGTGCGCGTAAATGGGCGCTTCCTGCCGCATCCGGGCAAAGGCGGCGAAGGGGTCACGTTTGAAAGCTGGGCTAAAGAGGTCGAAGGTCATTGATCGGTAATTGGTGAATTGGTTTGCACACGGCCGTAGCTGGCCTACAATAGTTGTCATATTATGGCATGAGGTGAACAAATGAACGAGCTACCCCTGAGACTCCAGGAGATCGTCGAGGATTTTAGCTACTGCGAAGGGCAGGAAAAGCTAGAGTTGCTGTTGGAATATGCAGAAAAGTTGCCTCCCCTACCGGCCTGGCTACAAGGCAAACAGGGAGAGATGGATCAGGTACATGAATGTATGACGCCTGTTTTTATTTACCCCGAAAAAGAAGACGGCCGTCTCCATTTCCACTTCGACATCCCCCCCGAAGCCCCTACCGTGCGTGGGTTTGCCGCTGTATTGCAGGAGGGATTGGCGGGCAGTACACCGGATGAGGTCACGGCCGTGCCCGATATGTTCCATCTGCAAATGGGTTTGCAGCAGGTCCTTTCCGGGCAGCGACTCAACGGCATCAGCGCCATGCTCAGCCACATCAAAACCCTGTCCCAAAACTAAAATCTACAACTGTTAAACAAATTACTTGACGCTCATCACATCGTCGCTATAATTTTAGACATATCTAAAAATTTTATGCGTTGGAGTAAATATCATGCGAACTGTGAACATGTGGATAGGTAACCTGCTGGTTGTGGGCATCATGTTGTTAGCTGCTTGTGGTGGTGGCGCGGCAGCAGAGGAAGACGGCCGTTTGCAAATTGTGGCCACCACCGGCCAGATAGCCGACGCCGTGCGCAATGTGGCCGGGGAGGCCGCCGACGTCACCGGTTTGCTCGGTCCCGGCATTGATCCGCACCTCTACGTCCCCACCGAAGGCAACGTCACCACTTTCAGTGAAGCTGATGTAATTTTTTACAACGGGTTGCATCTGGAAGCGCAAATGGCCCGCATCATGGAGCAAATGGCCCAAAGCAAGGTGGTAGTGGCGCTTGGCGATGAATTGCCGGAAGCTCAATTACTCACCTGGGACGCCAATACGCCCTACGACCCGCACTTTTGGAACGACCCTGCGCTCTTCAAAACGGCCGTCGAAATCATCCGCGATACCCTGATCGAAGCAGACCCGGCTAACACGGCCGTTTACCGCGAAAATGCGGAAAAGTATATGGCGGAAATTGACACGGCCGATGCTTACGCCCAGGAGCAAATAGCCCGCATCCCGGCCGACAAGCGCGTAATGATTACGGCGCATGACGCCTTTGGCTACTTTGCCCGGCGTTATGGGTTGGAAGAGCGCGGTTTGCAGGGCATCAGCACAGAATCGGAGGCCGGTACGCAAGATGTCCAGGCATTGGCCGACTTCATTGTCGAGCGGCAAATACCGGCCATTTTTATCGAAAGCTCGGTACCGCCGGGGACGATAGAAGCAGTGCAGGCAGCGGTGCGTGCCCAGGGTTTTGAGGTGGTCATTGGCGGCGAGTTGTTTTCTGATGCGCTGGGTGAAGAAGAGCATGAAGCGGCTACCTACACCGGCATGTTGCGCCACAATGCCCGGACGTTGGCCGAGGCGTTGGGAGAGTGATTGATTTGATTGATTAAGGGAATAGAGGCTGGAGATTGGAGATTACCCAATCTTTAATCTCTTTATTGAGTACACCATGCAAACAGAAATTAAACGAACAGAAACAAACGCGCTCACGATCACCGATTTGACGGTAGCTTATAAAGATAAACCAGTCTTGTGGGATATTGACCTGGACGCCCCGGCGGGCATTTTGATGGCGATTGTGGGGCCAAATGGCGCGGGCAAAACCACACTGATCAAGGCGGTGTTGGGGTTGGTGAAAACGGCAGCGGGGCAGGTGCAGATTTACGGCCGTGCCTACAGCGAACAGCGCAAACTGGTCGGTTACGTACCCCAACGTGGCAGCGTGGATTGGGACTTTCCCACCGACGTACAGGATGTGGTGATGATGGGGCAATATGGCAAACTGGGCTGGCTGAAACGGCCAGGCAAAACGGAAAAAGCGATGGCCCAAGACGCACTGGAAAAAGTGGGCATGGCCGCCTTCAGCCAGCGGCAAATCAGCCAGCTTTCCGGCGGGCAGCAGCAGCGTGTTTTTCTGGCGCGGGCATTGGCCCAGGATGCCCAGATTTACCTGATGGATGAACCGTTTCAGGGCGTAGATGCAACCACTGAAAAGGCCATTGTGGCCCTGCTGCAAACGTTACGCGCTGCCGGGAAAACGGTGATCGTTGTCCACCACGATTTACAAACGGTGCCGGAGTATTTTGATTGGGTCACGCTGCTGAACGTGCGCCGCATTGCCAGCGGCCCCGTGAATGAAGTCTTTACGGAAGAAAATCTGCGCCTGACCTATGGCGGGCGGGTGGCGTTTTTGGCCGCGAATGGGAATGTGTAACTCGTCATCCATCATCCGTGAACTGTAATAGGTTTACGGATGACGGTTTACGGCTTACGGCCGACAGGCATTATGGATCTGGCAACCCTTTTACACGATTTGTTATTTGACTATACCTTGCGGACGGTGGCTTTGGGCACGGCCGTGATTGGCATTGTTTCTGGCACTTTAGGCACATTCGCCCTGCTGCGCAAACAAAGCCTGCTTGGCGACGCCATCTCTCACGCTGCCTTACCCGGTGTCGTCATCGCCTTTTTGCTCACCCGCAGTCGCGCTCCCCTGGGCCTGCTGATTGGGGCATTGATTGCCGGCTGGCTGGCAACCATCGTTGTGCTGGTCATCATCCGCTATAGTCATTTGAAGGAAGACACTGCTCTGGGTATTGCCCTCTCCGTCTTTTTTGGCGTAGGCATTGTGCTGCTCACCTTCACCCAGCGCCTGGCCGACGCCCGGCAGGCAGGGCTAGACCGCTTCCTCTTTGGGCAGGCGGCAGCCATGTTGCAAGGTGACGTCATCCTTATGGCAGTGGTGGGAGCGCTGGCATTGATCACATTAGGACTATTTTGGAAAGAGTTCAAGCTCATTAGCTTTGACCCGGATTATGCCGCCAGCCTGGGACTGCCGGTTCGGGCGCTGGAAGTGGCGCTGACCACACAACTGGTGATTGCGGTTGTGATTGGGCTGCAAGCGGTGGGCGTTATTTTGATGAGTGCAATGGTGGTGGCTCCGGCGGCGGCCGCCCGCCAATGGACCAACCGGCTCTGGGTGATGGCGTTGACGGCCGCTTTTTTTGGCGCGATCAACGGCGTGGCCGGGGCCATTGTCAGCAGCACACGGCCAGGGCTATCTACCGGCCCGGTCATTGTGCTGATTATCAGTCTGATCGCCTTTGGTTCCATACTGCTTGCGCCCAATCGGGGGCTGGTGTGGGGCTGGGTGCGCCACCGGCGCAACCGCCGCCAGCTGCGGGCGGATGCTATTTTGCATGATTTGTATGTGCTGGGGCGGCAGCACGGCAATCCGCAACATCCACATTCGATTGAGGTGCTGCGGGCGATGAACGCCAACCAGGGCGGTGTGGAACACACGCTGAAGGTGTTGGCGCGACAGGGGTTGACGGAATATAGCGGGAATGGGAAGTGGGCGTTAACGGCCGTTGGCCTGCAAACCGCTCAACAATTGGCACCGGAACTAAACGATGAATCGCGGCCAACGGATAATGAATCCGCGCTGGCTGTTTATGGAGCATCTGATGAGCCAACCTCAAATTGAAATTCAACTGATTGCGGCCGTAGTGGCGGCGGCCTGTGCGCTGCCGGGTGCGTTCCTGGTGCTGCGGCACATGGCGATGATGAGTGACGCCATCAGCCATACGGTGCTGTTGGGCATTGTGCTGGCTTTTTTTGTGGTGGGTGAGTTGGGACACCCCTTGCTGATGCTGGGGGCGGCGGTGGTGGGGGTGTTGACGGTGAGTCTGGTGGAACTGTTGAACAAGACGCGGCTGGTGAAGGAGGATGCGGCCATTGGCCTGGTATTCCCGGCGCTGTTTAGCCTGGCGATTATTTTGATTTCGGTGTATGCCCGTAATGTGCATCTGGATCAGCACACGGTTTTTCAGGGGGATCTGGCGTTTGCCCCGTTTGAGCGGGCCATTGTGATGGGCATTGATTTGGGGCCGCGCACTTTGGTGGTGATGGGTGTGATCTTGCTGCTGAATTTGCTGCTGATTGGGCTGTTTTATAAGGAGCTAAAACTGGCGACATTTGACGCGGGATTGGCGGCGGCGTTGGGGTTTTCACCGGCGCTGATTCATTATGGGCTGATGGGTATGGTGTCGGTCACGGCCGTTGGTGCATTTGACGCTGTGGGTTCTATCCTGGTGATTGCCTTGATGATTGTCCCCCCGGCCACAGCGTATTTGCTCACCAATCGGCTACCCTATCTGTTGGCGCTGAGCGTGGCCGTAGGTATGGTGGGTGGTATCTCTGGTTACTGGGTGGCGCGGACGCTGGACACGAACATCGGCGGGGCGATGGTGATGATGTTGGGCCTGCTGTTTGGGCTGGCCTTTCTCTTCTCGCCACAGCGCGGGCTGGTTGCCAGAGCGCGGCAGCAACAACAGCAAAAGTGGCGCTTTGCGGAGACGATGCTCACTATCCATTTGCTGAACCATGAAGGGCAGCCGGAGTATGCGGAGGAGTGTCGCGTGGATCATTTGATTTACCATTTGCGCTGGCCGCCGGAGTTTGCCACGAAGGTGGTGCAGCGGGCGGTGCGGGATGCGCTGGTGGTACGGCAAAACGGGCATTTGTTGTTGACGGATGCGGGGCGGGTGTGGGCGAACACGGCCGTGATTAACTAAGCCGCGTATTCTGACTACGTGCAAAAGCCGCCATCGGCGGCTGCCCGGTGTGTGGTAGCGGCTGAACAAGGAAATTAACATGACTCTCGAATGGAACATGATCGGCACGGCCCGCAAGACATTGAATGGGCGGTAGCCGGGGCCAAGTTTACCTGCTGCAAGCCCGCCCCATTACCACCATGCAGCCCTATAACCCGGCAACGGGCGAATGGAATGATAGTCTGCGCGGAAACTATCTGTGGACCAACGCCAATTTTGGCGAAGCCGTGCCCGATGTGATGACACCCATGACGTGGTCGCTGCTGCAAATTTACGGCCGTGAAGCGTTCACCATTCCCCTGCCCGGCTGGCACCCACTGTTTGGCAATATCAGCGCCCGTTTTTATATGAATGCCAGCCTGGCCGCTTCCATGTTCCACGCCCTGGGCTACAGCCATAGCCGCACCCAAATACAAATGCGCGAATTTTTTGGCTATTTGCCGGAGAATGTGACACTGTCGCTCATCCCGTTTTTGCGTTGGACGGTGCTGCGCGCCCTGCTAAAAAGTGCGCCGCCTGGACGCGCCGGAGCAGGGCCACCTGCTGCAACCGGGCGAAATCCTGGTGACGGCGACGACGAATATTGGCTGGACGCCCCTTTTCCCCAAAGCGAGCGCGGTCATCACCGATGTGGGCGCGCCGCTGTCCCATGCCGCCATTGTCGCCCGCGAACTGGGCATTCCGGCGGTGGTGGGCACGGGCAATGCCACCGCGCGGTTGCAAACGGGTGACTGGGTGCAGGTGAACGGGGGGAAGTGCGAAATAGTTTTTTACAACCCCTGAGCGACAATCTATACCACAAATTCCGGTGTGTCCCGTTTTGACAACCCCCCTCCTTTGGTCTACAATCCGCCAGCCGACGGAGAAAGCGACGGAGAAAGACCACCTACCCAAACAAACCATAAAAAACAAAAATTTAAGAGGTTCTTAGCGCATGAAAGAGTATAAGACAAGTCAGATTCGCAACGTAGCTCTCATCTCTCATAACGGCGCGGGCAAGACGACCTTTGTGGAACGGGCACTGTTCAACACAGGGGCGACAACGCGCATGGGCAATGTGCAAAATGGCACGGCCGTTATGGACTTTGAAGAAGAAGAAATGGCCCGCAACAGTTCTGTAGCGGCTGCCATTGCCCCCATCGAATGGCGTGACCATAAACTGAACATTCTGGACACACCCGGTTTTGCCGATTTTATCGGCGAAGTAAACGCCGCCCTGCGCGTGGTAGAGGGCGCTCTCGTTCTTGTCGAGGCCGTCGCTGGCGTGGAAGTGGGCACCGAGTTGGTCTGGCACGCCGCCGAACAACAAAACCTGCCCCGTGTGATTGTCATCAACAAGATGGACCGTGACAATGTGCGCGCACAACGCGCTCTGAACAGCGTCCGCGACAATCTGAAAGGGAACTTTGTGCCGTTGCAGTTACCCATCGGTGAAGGCCCCTCGTTCAAAGGGGTGGTAGACCTGCTCTCCATGGAAGCCCGCCTGGGCGACAAAGATGAACGTAGCCCCATCCCACCGGATATGGTGGAAGCAGCCGAAGCAGCCCACATGGCCGTCATTGAAGCTGCCGCCGAAGGCGATGACGCTTTGATGGAGAAGTATTTTGAAGAAGACACGCTGCCAGATGAGGATATTGTGCGCGGCCTGAAACTGGCAATGCAGCAGGGTTTGTGTGTGCCGGTGTTATATAGTGCACCACAAGCCGGTATTGCCGTTGTGCCGGTATTAAACGCCATCATGCGGCTGTTTCCGGCGCCGGATGAAGTGGGGCCATTCACGGCCGTAGCCGCCAATGGCGATACCGTCGAACACCCCGTTAGCGATAGTTCCCCCCTGGCCGCATTTGTCTTCAAAACCCGCGAAGACCCTTATGGCAAGATGAGCTATTTGCGCGTCTATGGCGGCGTTGTGGAATCCGACAGCCGCGTCTGGGACGCCAACGCCGACAGCGAAGTGCGTGTTGGTTCGCTGCAACTGCTGCGCGGCAAGGAGCAAATCCCCATCCCCCGTTTGCACGCTGGCGACATCGGCGCTGTGGTAAAACTGGGCGAAACAGGCACCAACGACACCCTGTGTGATCGTGGTCGCAAGCTCAAACTTGAAGCCATTCAGCAGCCACCGCCCATTGCTCAGGTCGCCATTCACCCCGTCAGCCAGTCCGATGTGGCCAAACTCAGCCAGTCACTTAACCGGCTGGTTAGCGAAGACCTGACCCTGCACTGGCACACAGAGCAGGCCACCCACGAAACCATACTGGCGGGTATGGGCAATACCCATCTGGAAATTGCCGTTAAAAAAGCGCAGCAAAAATTTGGCGTCAACATGACCACCAGTGTGCCGCTAATCCCCTACCGGGAGACAATCACCCGCACCGCGCAGGCTGAATACACCCACAAGAAACAAACGGGCGGCGCCGGCCAGTATGCCCGTGTTTTCTTGCGCGTGGAATCGTTAGACGATGACGCCGGTTTTGAGTTTGCTTCCGAGATTTTTGGTGGGTCTATTTCGGCGCCGTTTGTAGCCGCGACGGAAAAGGGGTGCCGCCAGGCGCTAGACGCCGGGCCAATTGCCGGGTATCCGGTGGTTGGCGTCAAGGCCATTGTCTATGATGGAAAAGAACACCCGGTTGATTCCAAAGAAATCGCCTTCCAAACCGCCGGGCGCGAAGGTTTTAAGAAAGCGATGATGGAAGCTGGCCCGATCATGTTAGAGCCAATTTACATGGTCACTATCACCGTCCCCTCAGACAATATGGGAGACATTATGGGCGACCTGAACACGCGCCGGGCGCGGGTGCTGGGGATGGATCAGGATGGGACCAAGAGCATTGTCCGGGCGGAAGTGCCGCTGGCCGAAATGCAAGCCTACTCCGCCGACTTGCGCTCCATGACCCAGGGGCGGGGGGTGTTTAGCATGGTGTTCCAGAATTACGGCCGTGTCCCTTCCCACATGCAAGAAAAAATCGCCGCCGAAGCCAGGGCGCGCCGCGAAGAACACAATACACACTAACCAAAAGGGTGTACCAGATTGGTACACCCTTTTTTTACTTCTTCAACAAATCCCGAATCTCACGGAGCAGTAGTACATCCTCTGGTGGCGACGGCGGCGCTGCTGGTGCTGTTTCTTTTTGTCGAGCCAGCCGGTTGTAATACCGCACAATCATGAAGATAACAAAGGCAATAATCACAAAGTTAATAATCGCCTGAATGAAATTGCCATAGGCAATGACGGCCTCGCCTACCTGCACCGAAAGTGTGGCGAAGTCCAGTCCACCTAACAAAACACCAATAATCGGCATTATGATATCATTGACCAATGAATTGATGATGGCCGTGAACGCAGCCCCCAGGATAACGGCAACTGCCAGATCAATCACATTGCCTCG
The DNA here is from genome assembly GCA_014584575.1 of Chloroflexota bacterium. Taxonomy (GTDB): domain Bacteria; phylum Chloroflexota; class Anaerolineae; order Promineifilales; family Promineifilaceae; genus CAADGU01. Next base: position 175,725 of record JACTMP010000063.1, on the reverse strand, counting down.
ATTCAAAAATTCTCGAAACTCTCTTGCCATTTGATTACCTCCCTTCGTATATGGCGTCATCCATGTTATCTTCGATGGTGCTCATGTGGCGTAACCATTGCCGCAGCGGATGCTCCGCTGTAGGCAAATGAGCGGCTGCTGCTTTATCATACGCCTGTAAATATATGGTAAGCCACTGTTGCGGCCAACCATGATTGGCTAACAAAGCCAGCAACCAATCAAGATTGCTGTTCAATAGTTCAATATCACCCAGTTTCAGGGCGGCGCTAATATCCCGGCCAAAATAGTTGTTAATTTCGGACAAGAAATAGGTGGGCAAACCGCTGGCTTCCAGTTCACTCCAAACGGCCGCCTCAATACGTGCCCGGCGCTGATCAAACTCTACCGCGCCCATCTGATACGCCTGGGGTAAGGGTAAAGGTTCAATAGGCTGCAAATCTTGGGCAAATATACGCTGCACCTGCCGGGGAGCATCCACCAATGTGGCCCCCAGGAAGTAGCCGGGAATATGGTCTACCAGCGTGGGCATATTGACAAAAACCAGGCCGCCAAAGGCAAAGGTTATACCGTGTTCTTGCAGAATGTGGGAGATGTTAAGAAGGGACACGGCCGTAAACAACTGTTGCGCCGTAAAAATAACCAGGTCCGGTTCCGTCACCTGTATCGTCTCCGCCAATTGCTCCGTGGGCACATCAGCGCCCAGATAAATCACATCCCAGCCAAAACGCCGCAGCAGAAAAGTTAACATTAGTGAACTAAAAGTATGGGTATCTTTTGGCGCACAACCCACCAAAATGCGCTCTGAGCGGGTGGCTGGTGGCTGCGCCGCCACCAGCATCTCTAACCGGCGCAGCGCCTGAGCAGACGCAAAATGCTCCTGCTGCACGGTGACATTCCCTTCATACCACCCAAGGCCAATCGTCGCCAACCCCTTTTGCAGTATCTCCAGACAGACAACCTCTGTTGGGAAACGGGAAAATGCCTGGGTCATTATCTGGTCAATACGTCCCTCGTCAAACGCACGACAGGCATCTACCCAGGCCTGGCGTAGCTCTGCCAGTTGCTCGCCAATGGCTTCCGGCAATGTGGCTGTGGCCGCAAAACCAGAAACCGGAGAGGCCGCCACGAGGGGGTCTTGACCATCCGCCTCCATATTGCGCCAGATGGTGACAGCCTGACTGATGGAAATTCCCTCCCTCTGGCGCGCCAGCAGCCACTTGAGCATATCAATATCGCGCTGCGAGTAGAGCCGGTGTTTGCCGGCGGTGCGTTTTGGCTCTGGCAGTCCATACCGCCGTTCCCAGGCGCGCAGCGTTACCGGCTTCAGACCGGTTTCCATCACAACGGCTTTTAAGTTATAGCTGTTTATTTGATCATCCATTCGTAAACCTCAATAAATGGAAAAGGCAACACATGATTGCGTATTGTAAAAAAGACATGATATGACATAAGATAGCACAGCCCATCTGTTTTGTCACTATTTTGTATAGATCGCGTACAAAGTAGCAGCAATTTAATAACTGATAAAACCGCTATTTCCAGGATCGCTATAGAAAGGCTGACGGCCGTGTGTTACTATTACCGCCATGTTGAGCGGGAAAGCCACAACATTGCCCATCTCCGGTCGCCCCTTGCCAGACGAAATGGCATGGCAAGAGGAACGAGGCTTCTTATTTGAAGCAGGCGTCAGAAGCGCCAAAACCGAAAGCACCTACCGCAGTGGGCTGCGCCTTTTTGCCGACTGGTTACAGCATCACGGCCGTGCCGGATATACACTTAGCGACCCCTGGCCCCTTTCGCCGGCTGCGCTGACGACGGCTGAAGTGCTCAACTTTCGCAACTGGCTGCTGGCGCACCGCGCCCGCGCCACCGCCACCACCTACACCTCGGCCGTCATGGGTTATCTGCTCTATCTGGACGGGCAAGACCACCTCCCCACCGGCGTGCAGTTGGGCAAGCTCCAACAACAAATGGCGCGGCGGCAGGTGGAGCGCAACCCGGCGGAGGCGGTCATTGACCAGGATCAGGCCCGGCAAGAGATTCCCCAAATCATTCTGTATTACGACAATCTACCACTGCCCCCGGAAAACGACCGGTATAATCGCCGCCTTTCCTTGCTGCGCGACCGCGCCCTGGTGCATACACTATATGCCACCGCCGCCCGCATTTCGGAAGTGGTACGCTTGAATCGCGCCCATGTGGGGCACGGCCGTGCCAGCCATGCCACCGTCACCGGCAAAGGAAACAAACCGCGCACCATTCACATACGGCCGTATGCCCAACACGCCTTGCAGGTCTACTTGAACGAGCGCACCGATAACAATCCGGCACTATTTGTGGCCCACAGCCGCAACGCCCAAAGCGCCCGTCTCTCCATCACCGCCGCCCATAACATCGTCAAGAAAGCCGTGATCGCTCTGGGGCTGGAAGCCAGCCTCTCTGCGCATGACTTCCGCCACTTTCGCGCCACCCAACTCCTGCGCGAAGGGATGCCTCTGGAGGTCGTGCAGGAATACCTGGGGCACGCCGACATCGCCACCACTCGCAACATCTATGCGCCCGTTCTGGGGGTACACATTGTCAGTGAATGGTTAGATCAGGTAGACAAACCACCGCGTGATGCAGCCATAACGATCACAAGCCACCAGGAGGCCAATGACACCAGATGATGTATATCCACCAAGGGACAGAAACCTGTACTTCATACGGTAGCAGGTTGCATGTGGCAAGTCGCTCTGGCAACATAGACCTGCGACATGCAACTTGCCACTTGCAACCAAAGGGCAAATTGTCAGTTTGTGACCTTTGTCAATATAGTTCCCTATATCCACCTTATGTCACATCGCCGGATTAGCTTTTACGTCATATAATGGGCGAAGTTAATCTTCTCACCCAAAGTTGAATTGATTGTGTCTACTCAAACTGAACTTGAAGAAGCCATCGTCGCCCTTGAGTCCCAGCGCGGGGTTTTATTCGAGAACGAAATCGTAGATATTGCTTTACTGGCCTTGCAAGAGAAGTTAGCCGCTGTGCAAGCCCCCCCTACCATGCAACAGCATGAGAATATCTGCGTGTTGGTGGCCGATATGTCCGGCTTTACTTCCATGTCTGAATTTTTAGACGCGGAGGAAGTACGTGACGCCATCAATGCTGTCTGGCGAAAACTCGACCGGGTCATTGTGAATTGGGGTGGGGTCATAGACAAACACCTGGGGGATGGTGTGATTGCCTTGTTTGGGCTGCCCCAGGCCGAAGAAGGGGACGCCCGGCACGCTATTTTGGCCGCGCTGGACATGCAGTGGGAACTATCCATGTTTAATGAACGGCAGGCCGGACCCACCGGGCCGTTCCGCACCGACCGCCGAATTCAGATGCGGGTAGGGGTGCATATTGGCCCCGTTTATTTTGGACAGGTAGGCAGCGCCGATGAGATCACGGCCGTCGGGGATACCGTTGCCATTGCCAGCAAACTGGAACAGGCCGCGCCCGTCGGCGGCGTCTTGATTTCGGGCGAACTATATGAGTGCGTTCATACACTCTTTGAAGCAGATGAACAACCACCCCTGCATCTGAGTCAGAATCACCCCTCCTACCCCGTTTTTACGGTGCGGCGCGAAATTCCCCAACCAGCCTTTGTCATGTCTGGCCGGGGCTATGCCAGCAGCACCCGCTTTGTGGGGCGTGGAGATGAACTAAGCGTCCTGCAACAAGCATTACAAATGGCAATTGATAACAACCTGGCGCAAATCATTACCATCGTCGGCGAAGCCGGCGCAGGCAAGTCGCGGCTGGCTTACGAATTTGAACGCCTCATCAGCCTGTTGCCAGAATCCGTCTGTGTGATGAAGGGGGAGGGCAGCACGGAGATTAACAAAAAACCCTACGGTCTACTCCATTCCTTGCTGGGCCACAAGTATGATATTCACCCACAACACAGCCCGGCTGTTGCCAGAGAAAAATTGGCGCGCAACCTGTTGCGGGAGATGGATTATGACCTCGACCGGGCGAAAGTGGCCGTTGAACGCATCATCCAGCTATTAGGCTTTGAGAGTGAAGAAACAACGCCGCAAAAAGCCATTACCAAACCGCTGACGCTGTATTGGGAAGCGTCGCTTGATCCTCGTGGCGGGCAGCACGACATTCGCGGCGCCGGATTTGAAGACCTGGTTTATTGGTTCACGGCCGTCGCCCAACATCATGCCGCTACCGTCGTCTTCCTGGAAAATTTCCATGCTGCCGACGAAGGCTCCTATGACTTTCTGGATTACCTGATGCAAATGGGGCGTGATTTGCCTCTGCTCATCATCTGCCTGACCCGCCCCTCCCTTTTCGACAAACGGCCGTCCTGGCGAATGGTGGAAACAACCGAACGGCATGAAATTCAACTACCACCCCTGTCCCTTATTGATACGCGCCACCTGCTGACAGACCTGCTGCAAAAGCTAGATGCCATGCCGATGCGCCTCATGGACGTGATTGGCAGCGCCGCCGCCGGCAGCCCCTTCGACCTGGTCGAGATGGTCAATCTCCTCCTGGCCGAAGGCGTCCTGGAAGAAAACGAGATGCGCTGGCAGGCCAACATGGGGCGGCTGCTAGAACTGCCGTCTCCTCCCACCGTGCCCAATTTGTGGCGCGGGCAACTAGACAAACTACCGGCCACGCAGCGCCAGATTTTGCAGTTAGCGGCTGTTTTTGGCGCCACTTTTTGGGACGCCGGCTTGTTGGCAGTGGGAGCAGATGACCTGTCAATTGGTGCGGTTAACCTGGAGAAAGAGTTGCAGGCACTTGTCGAACAAGAATGGATCAGCCGGGCGTTAGGCACGGCCGTGCCCAACACCCATCAATACCATTTTCGCCACGACCGTATCTCCCAGGCCATTTATGCCGCTATTGCTCCACAAACGGCCGCCGCCTACCATGCCCTGGCGGCTGACTGGATGGCCAGCCAATCGCTGCCCACAACCACCCGGCTGCTGCGCCTGATTGCCTACCATCTGCACCAGGCTGGAGACACCAACCGCGCCGCCGACTGGTACGGCCGTGCCGCCAACCAGGCCCGCCTTGACCTGGCCCTGGAAACTGCCACCTACTACTACCGCCGCGCGCTGGAACTCCTGCCCGAAACCGCCCCCCACCAGACGACACGCCTCAAACTGCTGGAAGGAGAAGCCATCGTCCTGCGCAAACAGGCCCGCTTCGATGAAGCCATCGCCGCCTACCAGGCAATGCAGCAGATTGCCGCCCAGAATGACGGGTTGGAGCAAATGGCAATTGCCCGCGCCTACAGCGGTGAATTCCTGTGCCACTTCCTCACCGACGAACTGCGTTACGCCCTGGAAAGCGTTCGCCCCATTGAAGCCATTGCCCAAACCAACCCCGATATGCCCTTTACCACCATTGCCCAAACTGCCCGCGGCTGGATTGCCCTGGCTGCCGGGCAGACCAAAGTTGCCGCCGACATGGCCCGCGAGGTATATACCCAAAGTCGCAGCCTGGAGCCATCACCAGGGCGCGCTTTTAGCCGCGCCTTTGTTGGTGATCTGGCGCGCGAAATGGGTCGCTATGATCAGGCTACCGAAATGTCGGCGCTGGCCCGCGATATGTTTGCTTCCTTTGGCGAAACGATGTGGCAGACGCTCATGCAGATTCAGTTGGGGCATATTGCCCGCGAACAATGGGATTTGCCAACGGCCGTCAACCATTACCAACAAGCCCTGGAAACAGCCCGCAACGCCGGCGACCGGTTTGCTGGCATCCTCTCCCTTTATAACCTGGGCCACCTCTTATTTTTACAGGGAGCTTACCAGCGCGCCGAAATGGTCTACCACCGGGCATTATCGCTGGCAGAGCGCAGCCAAAACCAGATTTATCTGGCCTACCTGGCTAACGAACTGGGCCAGCTACATCTGGCGCAGGCGCTCCATGCCCCCCAATCGGCACAGGATATTGCCCAACAAGAAGAACACATTAACCAGGCCAGCCGTTGGTTTGAACGCGCCCGCCGCCTGGCCCGCAAAACAGACAAACCACTCATCCGGGTAACATCTCTGGCCGGTCTGGCCCAGATAGACCTGGAAGACCATGCCCTGGCCGAAGCCCAGAAAAAAGCGCGTGAGGCGGTGCTGGTGGCCGAACGGACTTTGCAGCAGCGCCCCATCAAACGAGTAAAATTGGAAACGGCCGTAGCCTGGCGCGTCTTGGGCAACGTCCTGGCAAAAGTGCCACAAAAGAATCAAGAGGCTATCATTGCCAACAAGCCGGTAGACGCCGTGGCTTGTTACAGTCGCAGCCGCCAGCTTTTGAATGAAGTGGGCGTAGCTGGTGATCTGGAAAAAGCCCATACCCTACGCGCCTGGGCCATGTTGGAAATGCGCCGCGACCACGTGGCCGAGGCCACGCCGCTGGCCCAGGCAGCCCGTGTTTTGTTGGTGAAGTTAGGCCGGCAGTTAGAAGCCGATCACATACAGGAATTGATGACCAGGAGTTGATTCAGAACTGAATTGACCGGGACCGATTATTACATTTACTCTTACATGGCAGACCGTACCCAAATCCAGAAAGCCATAGCCGCCATCGAATCCCGGCGGGCCATCTTAGGCGACAGCGTCACCAATACTACCCTGGTGGCGCTGCAAGAACTGGCGCAGCGTCCCGCCAGCCGGACGCCGGATGTGGCGCCATCCCGTGACGCCCAACGCAAACAGATCACTGTCATTTTTGCCAAAGTGACCGGCTTCACCAGCGTGACCGGCGGCGCCCAGGAAACGGCCGTTCTCAATCTAATCAACGCTCTCTGGCGGCGGCTGGATGGGGCCATTACCCAACAAGGCGGCGTCATTGACAAACATCTCGGCGACGCCATCATGGGGCTGTTCGGTGTGCCCATCGCCCATGAAGATGACCCCGAACAGGCCGTCCGGGCCGCACTGCAAATGCGCGCCATCCTCAGCGACTTTGTCACCGAACTCAAAAGCTCCCTCGATGAGGAGATACTGGCACAACTGCCAGACCTGCAATCGTTACGCCTTTCGGTGGGCATCAATACCGGGCCGGCCATGTTGGGCCGGGTAGGTGACAGCGACGAATACACCGTCATCGGCGATACCGTCAATGTTGCCAGCCGGCTGGAACGCGCCGCCCCGCCGGGTGGCATCCTCATCTCCCATGACACTTTCCTGCTGGTACGGGATACGTTCAACGTCGAACCGTTAGGGCCGGTGCCGATCAAAGGGCGCACCGAACCAATTCAGGTTTATTTGACCCTGGGCGTGAAACCGCGCATTTTTTACGGTGTAGGGCGCGGCGTCGAAGGGGTGGAAACGCGCATGATCGGGCGCGATACGGAAATTGCCGGGCTGAAAGCCACGCTGCAACTGGCGATTAGCAACCGCACCGGGCGAGCCATCACCGTTATCGGGGAGGCGGGGTTGGGCAAATCACGGCTGATGCACGAGTTTATCTTGTGGGCCAAGAGTTTGCCGGAACCGGTTCAGGAGTTGAAAGGGCGCACCTACCAACACATGCGCCAGATACCGTATGCCTTGTTCCGCAATTTGCTGTCTACCTTTTTTGGCATCCAGGACAATGATCCGGCGTCGGTAGCGCGGCAAAAACTGATTCAGGGTATGGAGCAACACCAGCCAGGGGATACGGAGGACGCTCGCCAGCGCGCCTTCACCATTGCCCAGTTGTTGGGGCTGGATTTGGGGCCAACGGCCGTGCCGGAAACCGCCACTGCCAACACCGATGAAGACGCCACACCACAACTGCGCGACCTGGCTTACCAATATATCAGCGACCTGTTGCAGCGCATCACAGCCAATGCCCCCGCCACGCTTCTCTTTCTGGAAGATTTGCACTGGGCTGATGAAGGTTCGCTGGAACTGTTAGAGTACCTGCTGCCGCTCTGCCGCCAGATGCCGCTGCTGCTCATCATGCTCGCCCGCCCGGTGGATATTTCGCTGGACAGCGACCACCCGCTGGCGCGGCACGCCAGACTGATGGGGCAGCCAGGCGGTACCCAGGCCATCCACTTGCAATCGCTGAACGAAAGCCAGAGCCGGGAACTGGTTCTGGAGATTTTGCGCAAAGTCCCGGAAATTCCGGCCGACCTGTCTGACCTGATCGTCTCCCGCGCCGAGGGCAATCCGCTGTATGTGGAAGAGATGATCAAAATTTTGATCGAAGACGGGGTAATCATTGCCGGGCAAGATGAGTGGCAGGTACGCCGCAATCAGATTCCATCCGCGCGTGTACCCCCACACATCAATGGTGTATTGCAGGCGCGGCTCGACCGGCTGTCAGAGTTGGAACGGGCCACCTTGCAGCGCGCCGCCGTGGTGGGACGCCTGTTCTGGGACAGCGCTGTCATTCACATGAACGAAACGGCCGTGCCCTCCACCATGCCATCAGAAACCCACGCCGCCCTACAGGCGCTGGAAAAGCGGGAAATGATTTTCAAACGGCAAGTTTCCGGTTTTGCCGGTTCCCAGGCGTATGTTTTCAAACATGCCATTTTGCATCAGGTAGCCTATGAAAGTGTGCTGCTGCGCTTTCGCCCCGGCTACCACAAACAGGCGGGTGATTGGCTAGCCGAACAAAGCGGCGACCGCGTTGCCGAAAATGCCGGTCTAATTGCCGAGCATTATGAAATGGCCGGGGAGCGCACAGCCGCCGCCGAACTGTATGAAATGGCCGCCCAACGCGCCCACCACGCCTATGACCCGGAACTGGCGATTGACTATTACCGCAAAGCATTGTCGTTGTTGGCCGACCAGTCGCACTATGCCGAATGGCTGCTCCGTCTACAAGAAGAGTTGGGCAAATTGCTGCAAATGCGGGCGCGGTTGGTGGAAGCGGCCCAGGTCTTTATGACCATGCGTTTCACCGCCGAGGAAGATGGCGACCTGGGCGCTCAGGCGCGCGCCTGGAACGGGCTGGCTGGCATCCAATATGATCAGGGCAAGTTCCGGGCCATGCTGGAAAGCGCCCTACAGGCAGAACAGGTTTCCTGGCTCATTGGCGCCGAGATGGAACTAATTCGCGCCCTGTTGCGGCAAGGGGAAGCGTACCTCTATCTGGGCGACCTGCCCCAGGCCATGGCGGTGATCGAGCGGGCGCTGCACCTGAGTGACCGGCAAGAGGAGATTGTGGCCCGGACGCAAAGCCTGTATTTGTTGTGCCTGACTTGTGTTCGTCACGGCCGTTATGAGGATGCGCAGCGTGGTATTTATCAGTTACAACAACAACTTTCTTTGCTGCTCACGCTGGATGAACTGCACGCCGCCGCCGCCACCCATTATGCGCTGGGTAAATTGCAAAACCAGTTGGGCCAGTCTGACGCCGCCACTGCCAGCCTCTTGGCGGCGCTGAAACTGTTCCGTAACCTGGACATTCAAATCGAAACCGGTTGGGTACTCTACCAGTTGGGTGAGACGGCACGGCAGCGAGGTAATTTCCATGCAGCGGTCCCGTTCTACCGCCAGGCTTTGTCAGTGGCGAACGGCATTGGCTTCCGTTACGGCCGTTTGGAAGCCGACGCCGGTATGGGGCGGGTACTGGTCAATCTGGGTAACTATGATCTCGCCGAAGAGATATTACAGGATGTGCGCCAGATTGCGGAAAACGAAGGGTTAATGGCTGGCTGGCGGCGGTTGCCCGAACTTTATGCTTTTCTGGCTCTCATGCACCTGGGCAAAAAGGAAAACGACCAGGCAGTACAGATGGCGCGCCAGGCGCATGACCTGGCACTGCGCCTGGGTGACGCCGAAATCATTGGGCTGACCTGGCGCACGTTGGGCCGGGTGCTGACGGCGCTGCCGCTGAATCAACAATGGGTGCAGGTGGGGGACGGCCGTTTCGATTCTGCCGCTTGTTTTGCCCAAAGCCTGCGTGTCTTTGAAGCCCTGAACGGCGGCGGCGTGGCCTCCCACCGCGATCAGGCGCTGACGCTCTGGCAATGGGCCTTGTTTGAATCAGCCAACGGCCAGCCAGAACTGGGCGAGCGACTGCAAAAACGAGCCAAAGCCCTGGCCGACCCCTTAAATCTGGCTCTTATGTAATCGTGGCCGCTCACAACCGCATCCCCATTCGCTGGTTTGTAGGGGTGCAGAAGTCAATTCATTTATCAATCTCTATTAAGACTCAGGTGGATGAGATATTCTGGTAAGGGTAAGGTTACGTGTTGGATGGTCATAGGCAGCCTCTTTCGCTATTTCTGGCCGTCATAATAACACGCAAAAACAAACCGTAATGGAGGTTTTGGCCGTCAGCGGTACGGCCGTCCCCCCTACCAGGTCAGAAAGACGCCTTCCCGAATAGAGTTGGCGCGTTTATTCAGGCAAGGTAATGTCGTTGACAAGTAGTGCCCGGCGCATCAACAATAAACCTGTGTCCCCATAATCCCCTAATCTCCTAATCTCTATTCTCCAATCTCCAATCTCCATAAAAAGGTTGCCAACTCCCCTCTCTAGCAGTAGTATTGGCGCATATCTCACACATTGGTGGAACATGTCAACAATTGAAGAACCTGAATTGATCACCATCATCGAAGGCCCCACCCCGGAGTTTCACCCCACCCCCCAGGATTGGGTGCAATCCATCCACGAAGGCCCCGAAGATGCGATAGTGGCCGTATGCCAGTTACGCACCGGCAACGGCGAAGATATTATGCAGCGATGCAAAACTGCCTGGAAAGACGGCCGTAAAGTCAAACTCGACTTCCCCGATGAACTGCGGCTGCGCCAACAGGTAGATGTCGTCTCGCTGCGCCTCTCGCAGGTGGACGAAGGTGAATTGCTGCACATCTGGGTCTCCCTGCCCCTGGCCGAATTTGTGGAAGAAATCGCCGAAGATGGCGAGGATGATGACGAAGAGGATGATGGCCTCTTCTTTTCCTGAATTAGAGATTAGAGATTAGGAGATTGAGAGATTGACCAATCTCCTAATCTCTCTCCCTCCCCCTAGCCCGATAATAATTCACTCACGGCCGTTCCCGATTCCAATTCCAACACCCTCCGCGCTAATTCCTCTGCTTGAGCGATGGTCGTGCCGCGCACGGCCGTTTTCACGGCCGGAATAGCGGGTGCGGCCATGCTCAGTTCATCCAGCCCCAACCCCACCAACAGCGGCGTCGCCAGGGCATTACCCGCCAGTTCACCACACATCCCCACCCAGATACCGGCGGCATGGCCCGCCTGCACCGTTTGTTTAATCAGCCGCAGCACCGCCGGATGCAGCGCATTGGCCAGCGCCGCCACCTTCGCATTACCCCGGTCGGCGGCCATCACATATTGCGTCAGATCATTCGTGCCAATGCTGAAAAAGTCCACTTCCCGCGCCAACTGATCGGCAATGGCTACCGCCGCTGGCACTTCAATCATGATCCCCACTTCCATGTCGGCGGCAAAGGGGATATTGGCCTGCTGCAACTCCGCCTGCACTTCGGCCAGGATTGTTTTAGCGGCGCGCACTTCGGCCAGGGTGCTGACCATGGGGAACATGAGCTTGATATTGTGTCCGTGGCTGGCCCGCAAAATGGCGCGTAGTTGGGGGCGGAAAATGTGCGGCGTCTCCAGGCAAAAACGAATGCCACGCCAGCCCAAAAACGGATTCTCCTCGCGCCCCAAATCCAGGTACGGTAATGGTTTGTCGCCGCCCACATCCAACGTGCGAATGATCAACGGACGTCCCACCAACCCTTCCGCCGCTGCCACATACGCCGCCACCTGCTCCTCCTCATCCGGCGCTGTTTCCCGGTCTAAAAAGAGGAATTCGGTGCGGAACAGCCCCACCCCTTCCGCGCCAAATTGCACGGCGATAGCCGCTTCCTGCGGCCCACCGATATTGGCCCCAATCTCCAGGCGACGGCCGTCCGTCGTTTGTGCCGGTTCTTGCGCCAATGCCCGCGCTGCCTGCCGCTCTTGCAGCCAGACGTCACGCTGCTTCTGCAAATCGGCCAGTGTCGCCTTGCCCGGTTTCAGCCACAGTTGCCCGGTACGGCCGTCCAGCGCCACCACCTGTCCATCCTTCACCTGCGCCACCAAATTGCCGGCGCCCACCACTGCCGGAATGCCCAACCCCCGCGCCAAAATGGCGCTGTGCGAGGTGGCCCCGCCCCGCGCGGTGATGATGCCCAACACCCGCGCCGGATCAAGCAGCGCCGTATCCGAAGGCGTCAGTTCCGTTGCCAGCAGAACCACCGGTTTGGGGAAATCAAAGGATGGCCGGGCCACGCCCGTCAACTGGCGCAGCACCCGCTGCCCCACGTCACGCGCGTCGGCAGCGCGGGTGCGCATCACCTCATCCGGGATGGCTTCATAGGCGGCGGCAACGGCATTGATGGCCTGTTGCCAGGCAGCCGCCGCATTCAACTTAGTCGTGGTAATGCGTTGCCGGGCGTCTTGATGCAAAGCCGGGTCTTGCAGCATCAACTGGTGCGCCTGGAAAATGTCGGCCTCAAACGCTCCCATTTGCTGCCGGGCGGCGGCGTACAATTCCTGAATTTCCACCAGAGCGGCGGCTACGGCCGTGTCCAACCGCCGCCATTCCGCCGCCACATCCTCCACCTGCTGCGCCGTCACCAAAGGAGGCGCTACCTGATAATGGTACGCCGGCCCGATGGCAATGCCCGGCGAGGCGGGAATACCACCCAATCCACCAACCGGTGGCTTGGGTCTGATGGCCGCAGGCGTCGCCGTGTCTTCGTCTTTATCGCCAAAGTTGGCAGCGGCCAACGCTTGCAGGGCGGCAATGGCCGCATCGGCATCGGGGCCAACGGCCGTCACCGTCACCGTCTCCCCCTGCCGCGCCCCCAAGATCGCCACCTGGTTCATGCTCTTGGCGCTGGCCATCAGCGCCCCTTTTTGCACAGTGATGTCTGCTTTGAACTGTACGGCCGTGCTCACAAACCGCGCCGCCGGCCGGGCATGTAGCCCCAGCTTGTTCTGGATCGCCAGTTCCACACTCACCGACTGCCCACCGACCATTGACCATTGACCATTGACCATTGACAGTTCTTCATCCACCACCCCCAATTGGCTATGCTTGGGCAGCAGCGCCGTCATCGCTTCACGGATCACGTCTGTCACCGGGCTGCCTGCCGCCGCCTGCACCACGGCCGCAATCGCCCCCTCCACCAATGGCGCGGCGCACAAATGCACATTCGCCCGCTGCTCCACCGGCAAAAATTCCACCGCCATCTCCGTGCTGAGGATGGCGCTGCCCAAATCCATCAGCACCACCACCCCATCTTCGCTGTAAACGGCGTCAATGGCCGCCAGAATTTGCATGGCGTCGGTGCCAATGGGGTTGTCCGGGTTGTCCGATCCACCGGCAGCCGCCAGCGCCACCTGCCCCTGCACCATCTGGCTGGCCAGTTCCACTACCCCGGCGGCTAGTTGTTTACTGTGAGAAACAATGACAATGCTGACCATAGTGAAATTGGAGATGGGGAGATTGAGAGATTGGGAGATTGACAATCTCTCAATCTCTCAATCTCCCCATCACTTCTTGTAGCGGCCCTTCTGGTTCATATCCATAAGCAGCGGCCAATAATTCTATCGGATGCACAAACGGCACGCCGGTAGCGGCGGCGATATTCCAGCGGCACGTTTCGCTGTCGCACACGGCAATGGGGCCGTTGACTTCCTGTACAAAATCAAATAAAGGTTTCCCCACCGCCATTGTAATGTCGTACTTTTCGGCTTTGTAGCCATAGGTGCCACCCACGCCGCAGCAGGCGGCCTGGCTTTCGATGATGGTGAGGTCGGGGATAAGCGCCATGATCTCCGAACTGGGGCGACCCAACCGATGGGCGCGGTATTGACAGGGTGGATGATAGGCCAGCGTCAGCGGCATCGGCTTGAGGCCATCCGTCTTTAACTCGCCCGCGTCCAGCAAATGCAGCAGGAATTCGTGAATGTCAAAAGTGTTGGCCGTCAATAGCTGCGCGTCGGGTGTGTGGTAAGCCAGCATTTCCGGCGCTTCTTCTTTGAGCGTCAGGGTGCAGCTGGTGGACGTGCCCACAATGACATAGCCTTGCTTGACATAATCAATCATGTGGCGGATATTGCTCTCGTGGTAGGCTTGGGCGGCGGCAAATTCGCCGTTGGAGAGCAACGGCAGCCCACAGCAGTTTTGCGGCGGTACAATGACCTCAAAGCCGTTCGCTTCCAACACTTGCACGGCCGCTTTGCCCACCCGCGCTTCAAAATACTCGGTCGAGCAACCGTGAAAATAGACAACTTTGCGGGCGCTGTGTACCGCATCTGGCCGTTTGTGCACCCAACGGCTGAAGCGTTCGCCGGAGAAGCGCGGCAGCGGCGCATTAGGGGCAATGTCCAGCAGCAGTTTGGCAAAAAAGCGACCAAAACCGCTGTGCAGCAAGACGTTGGCAATGGGGGCGAGCGGCTGCCCAAACTTACCCATCAACTCCGGGCGGGCGATCAGGTTATTGCGCAGTTTGCGCCGCAGCGGCACCTGCCCGGACTGCACGATGTGGGCGCGGGCACGGCCGTTAATCTCCGCAATCTTCACCCCCGTCGGACAAACCATGTTGCACACCCGGCAGCCATTACAATAATCCACCGAATGGTCGGGGCTGGGCTGGTGTTCATGGCGGAAACGGCCCGCCTGCGGGCCAACATATTTGGGGCCAGGGAAGAGGTCGGTCACGGCCGTGACCGGGCAAGCTGTCACACAAATGTTGCACTTGATACAGTGATCCAGCGTCAACTCCACCGGCTTGGGGGCATGGGCCTCGATATTCAGTTGCGCTTCCCAAATGTTGTTTGCCATGTTTGAATTAACCACGGATAGGACGGATTGGGCGGATGAACACAGATTTTTTCGATTTGTTATCCGTCAAAATCCGTTCCATCCGTAAAATCCGTGGTGAATTTCCTCAATTACTGACCAGATTTCCTACCACATACCCTGTTGCCAAAGCCACGCCATCAAAGGAGCGTTCGATGATGGAATCAGCACCGGCCAGGGTGTTACCGGCGGCATAGAGGTTTTGGTAGACAACACGGCCGTTCATAGGCTGAAATTGCTCGTTCACGCTGACGCCGGCGCGGTAAATGGGGTGGCCTTGTTTATCCAAAAAGTCACGGCGGAACCATTCCAGCCGGTTTTCCGGGTGGTGCAGCGGCAGCTTAAAAACCACTTCACACACCTCGCCAGCATGGTTGGTGACGATGCCACCGCCCAAGATGCCACCCGTCGCCAACACTACTTGCTCATACCGGTGCTGGCGCGGTCGGCCGGAGGTTTCGGTGTGTACGGCCGTCACCAGTCCCCCGTCAGCCGCAAACCCAATCGCCTCCATGCCGTCATACACCCGCCCGCCGTTTTTCTCAATGGCCGCTTTCAGGATGCGGTGCAGCCGTATCCCGGCCACCGATGGCGGCAAACCGGGAATCTCAAAAACGGGACGGCCCAATTGCGCCTGCATGTCCTGATGCACGGCCGTGGCCTCTTCCAATCCCAACACCGCCGGAAAACCCACCCGCGCCGCGTCGCCCAGATGTGGTTTCACCGCCTGCACCACGTTTGCCCGGAATTCGGCCTGCTGCATAAAGCGGGCCAGTTGTACCGCTGTTGTAAAATTCCGCCCCGCCAACGTCGGTAAATCCAGCGTTACGTGCCGCGCCGGGATGCCCTGCTGCGCCAGATTGTCGGCGGCCACGTTGGCAAAAAAGTCCGGCAGTTGTTTGAAGCCCACCAGCAGCATGGGCGCATTGTCATCCAGATCACCGGCGGTCATCGTGGCCGGGGCCAGGCAGGTGGGGCGGGCCGCGCCCACGGCCGTTGGCAGCCGCCAATTTTTCGCCAGCGACCCAACCAGCGGATAACCGGCATCAGCACACAACTGCTTCAAGCCATGCAGCGCCGCTTCTAACTGTGCCACACCCACCAGGGCATACGGGTGCTGCGGATTGGCAGCGAGCAGGTCAGAAATGGCAGCAGCGGGATTGGTCACGGCCGTGTCACTTTCCACCGGCCAATAGCCCAACACATCCACACAACCCGCGTGCCAATGCGTCGCCCCCCACCCTTTGGCAATCACCCGCACACCTTTGCCGTGTGCCGCTGCCTGCCACGCGGTGGTCAATCCGGCTAACCCGGCGCCAATCACTAAAACATCATTCGTCATAACATTCAGGTGATGCGTGAAACGTGAAACGTGACCAGAGAGACATCACGTTTCACGTGTCACGCATTACTCTAGACATGCGCATGTTCGCTTTCCCAGGCGGTGCCCGGTTCATACATCGCCGGCCCCAGCCGCGAAGCGCGCGGGCCGGGCAAATGGTCGGCGTTCAAAACGCTCAGGTAAATCAACTCGTCAAGCCGCTCTTGTTTTAACTGCGGCCCCCAGAGAATGGGCATCAGCCCTTTCCACCGCTCCTGCAAAAAGTCCCGCAGGGTCACATTGGTCTCTTCGATGGGCGGCTTTTTTAGTTCGTGCCAGATGGCGGCCACGCGGTAGGTGCAGAACCCACCCTGGCATGGCCCCATGCCCACGCGCACATCGCGGCGCACGTCGTCAATGGTTTTAGCCTCGCCCTGGGTGATGGCGTGTTCCACATCGGCGCGGGTCGCCAGTTCACATTCACAAATCAACTGGCCGAACGCCTCTGCTTTTTCCACGTCGGCCAGCCGTTGGCCGAGCATATGGTGTTTACGGCCGTGCCCCTGTTCAAATGGATTGGGCACAACGGTTTCATGGGTGGTACACGGCCGTACCGTGCCCAACTTTTCGCACACCCGGTCCACCGTCACCTGCGCCATTTGCCGGTACGTGGTCCATTTGCCGCCGGTAATGGTGATAAATCCGGCCACGCCATCGCGGGTTTCATGATCCAGCAGCGTGTAAGCGCGGGTCACGTCGCGGGTGTCGGCCACTTTGGTTTCTTGATACAACGGCCGTACCCCACCCCAACAGCGCAGCATCCGTAAATCATGCCAGCCGGGCACAATCTTGGCTGCTTCCTGCATCATCAACTGCACTTCCCACGGCTCAATGGCAAAATGTTCCGGGTCGGGCACCCCCTCATCTGTAGTGCCGATGATGGAAACGGTATGCACGGGCACAATAATGTCGCCATCGGCCGGCATCTTGCAGCGGTTCACCACCGTATTCACTATGCGATAGCTGGCGGCGATCATCGTGCCTTTGCCTGCGCGCACATTCACTTCTACCTCGGCCGTGTGGGCAATTTTGCCCGCCCAGGCTCCGGCGGCGTTCACCACCAGGTCAGCCTGAATGGTTACATCCTCGTCTTTTACCAGGTCATAACACAGCGCCCCCACCACCCGGTCGCCCTGGCGGATCAGCTGCTTCACCTCGTAGTAATGCAAAATCTGCGCCCCATGCGCCTGCGCCAGCGCCGCCACCGACTGTGTGGCTAAAAACGAGTCGGCCGAGCCGTCCGGCACGCGGAAGCAGCGGCTAATTTGCGGATTCAGGTGCGGCTCTTCACGCAACATTTGGGCGATGGAGATTTCTTCGCAGGGCACGGCCGTGTCCCGGCAGCCTTGCATAAAACGGTCGCCAAAGGCGTCATCGTCCCAGGGTGTGACCACAAAAAAGCCGCCCGTATCTTCAATGCAATGGGGCATGATGCGGCGCAGGATGATATTTTCCTCGATACATTCGGTGGCCGCTTTGGGGTCTTTGACAGCATAACGCCCGCCGCTGTGCAGCAGGCCGTGATAGCGCCCGGTGGTACCATGCGCCAGATCGCGCTTTTCCACCAGGGCGCAGCGAAAGCCACGCAGCGCCAGGTCGGCAATGACGCCCGTCCCGGTCGCGCCGCCGCCAATTACCAACAGTTCCGTTTCCATCGTTCGCATGATGACCGTTAGACCCTAAGGGTTTCAAAAACCCTTAGGGTCTTTTCAATTACTCACTTGCTTAAAATAATCCGGCGTCAGATTAAGCTGTTTCATTTTGCGCCAGAGGGTGGTACGGCCGATGCCCAAATGCTGCGACATCTCCGACACCCGTCCCTGGCAAACCCAACCGGCCTGCAAAATCGCTTCCCGTTCTGCCTCTTCCACCGAAAGGATGGGCTGGGCATGAGGGGAGGCGGCAGTGACAATGCGCCCTTTGCGAATGGTAGCCGACAGATCGGCCACGCCTATCACCCCATTTTCGCTGTGATGCAGGGCGCGTTCCAGCGTACTTTCCAGTTCGCGCACATTACCCGGCCAGGGGTACCGGCAAATCACTTCCATGGCCTCATCGCCAATCTCGGCTACGCCGCCGTTGGCGCGGGTAAAACGGGTCAAAAAGCGGGAAGCGAGCGCCGGTATATCATCGGGCCGTTCGCGCAGGGGAGGCACAGCAATGTTAAAGACACCAAACCGGTAATAGAGATTGGGCAGGAAATCCCCTTCGGCTACCAGCCGTTCTAAATTTGCGCCGGTGGTGGCGATGATGCGCACGTCAACAGGGATGAAACGGGTGCTGCCCAGGCGCATGACGTGGCCGGTCTCGATGACATGCAACAGGGCAAACTGCATTTCGTAAGAGAGCGCCTCAATCTGGTTGAGCATGAGTGAACCGCCGTCGGTCAGCTCAAATTTGCTGGGACGGCCGTCCGCCTCGCTGCCCAGTAATTCACTGATGATCAATTCATGGGGGATCGCCTTACAGTTAATGCCCATGAACGGCTTATCGGCGCGTGGGCCGTCATTGTGAATGGCCCGCGCCAGATGATTTTTGCCTACGCCGCTTTCCCCGCTCAACAAGACCGGGGCGCGGCCGCGGGCGGCGGTGCGCGCCTGGCGAATGACGGCGCGCATGGTGGCCGTCTGCGCCGGAATATCGTCTAACTTCAAGGTGGCCTTAGCGCCCACTTGCTGGTGGACTAAACGGCGCACCTGCTCCATGGGGCGCACCATCAAAATATACCCATCGGGGGCGGCACGGCCGTTTGCCAAAATATGCAAGCTGACCAATGCCTGCACCGTCCCCTGGTTGGGGACGTCAAAGGCCACTTCCACATCGCTCACTTCGGTAGCTTCCATGACGGCCTGGTCTAAGGGTGGCGGCAGCGTCAGTACGGTAGAGAGGGGTAGACCGACGGCCGTTTGCGGATTGATGCGCAGCAGTTCGCCGGCATGGGCATTGACATGGTTGATTTTGCCCGCCGCATCCCAGGCCAGCACCCCTTCTTGAATAGACCCCAAAATGGCGTTGACTTCCGCCAGCCGGTGGTTGGCCTCTTGCAAATACATGTTGGCCTGCAACAGGTTACTGATGGCGCGGGCCGCCGCCATGACCAATGACAGACTGTGGCGGGAATTGGCCGTAGCCAGTTCCACAATACCAATGAGGCTGACGATACGGCCGTTGGCGTCATGGATAGGCGCAGCCGTAGTTGCCAGTTCGTGAAAAATGGCGTAGAAATGTTCCGCGCCCACCACCTGCACCGGCACGGCCGTGACCAACGCCATGCCAAAGCCATTGGTGCCCACACAATTCTCCGACCAGATCGCCCCCTGGTGCAGGCCAAAGGAAACCGGCCCGGCAGGCAGCCAGGGGGAATCGGCCATACGGCCGCGCGTGGTGGTGGGAATCTGTGACTGAGCCACAATGGAACTGTCCCCTTCAATATCCAAAATGCAGCCGGCGCCATCGGTAAATACAATAGCGCAATAGGAACCTTCAAAAAATTCGTAGATGTCTTCCAGAAACGGCCGTGACTGCATCAACAGATCAGCATGGGTCTTAAGCGTCGTTTGCAGCGCCGCTTCTTGCAACGTCACGGCGCGTGGTGACTGGCGTGGGTCGGTGCGTAGCGCACAACGCTGCCAGGAACGCACAACGTGAGGGTCCGGTTCGTAGCCTTCAATTGGCTCGACCCGGCCCGTTTTCATAAAGGCATACCAGAACTGTTTTAGAATATCACGCCGGACTGGGTAGTTATTTGGCTGCATGCCGGAATGGTAATAAAGACCCTAAGGGTTTTCTGAAACCCTTAGGGTCTTCAGGATGTTATTCCACCCAATCAAACGTGCGTGTGACCGCTTTCTTCCATTGGGTAAACAGGTCGGTGCTGGCATGGCTGCCGGGGGTGGGTTCCCAGGTGTGGTCCATACCCCAGTTTTGCCGCATTTCGTCGGTGCTTTGCCAGAAGCCAACGGCATAACCGGCGGCATAGGCCGCCCCCAACGCGGTGGTCTCGGCTACCTTCGGCCGCACTACCGGCACACCCAACACGTCGGCCTGGAACTGCATCAGCAGATCGTTGTAGACCATGCCGCCATCCACTTTCAACGCCGTCAGGTCTACGCCAGAGTCGGCGTTCATGGCATCCAGCACTTCGCGGGTCTGGTAAGCGGTCGCTTCCAGGGCGGCGCGGGCAATGTGCCCTTTCTTGACATAACGAGTCAGCCCGGCGATCACACCGCGCGCATCAGAGCGCCAATACGGGGCAAAGAGGCCGGAGAAGGCGGGCACAAAGTAGACGCCGCCGTTATCTTCCACCGATTTGGCGTAATCTTCAATGTGCGGTGAGAAATCAAAGAAGTCCAGATTGTCACGCAGCCATTGTACCAACGCACCGGTAATGGCGATGGAGCCTTCCAGGGCATAGACTGCCGGTTCGTCGCCAAACTGGTAGCAAAGGGTGGTCAACAAACCACTCTTGCTGGGCACAATTTTGGTGCCGGTGTTGAGGATCATGAAGCAGCCGGTGCCGTAGGTGTTTTTGGCTTCGCCGGGGCTGAAGCAGGCCTGCCCCACGGTGGCGGCTTGTTGGTCGCCCAGGTCGCCGGCGACGGGGATTTTGCCACCAAAGGGGCCATCTTCGGTGGTATAGCCGTAGACTTGGGACGACGGCCGTATCTCCGGCAGCATAGACGTGGGGATACCCATGGTGTTGGTGATGGATTCTGACCAGCGCAGCCCATCCAGGTTCATCAACATGGTGCGGCTGGCATTGCTGACGTCGGTTACATGCACGCCACCCTGGGTACCGCCGGTCAGGTTCCAGATGACCCAGGTGTCAATGTTACCAAAGAGCGCATTACCCTTATCGGCCGCGGCGCGCACTGCGGGCACATTGTCCAGCATCCATTTCACTTTGGGGCCGGAGAAGTAGGTCGCCAACGGCAAACCCACCTTGTCGCGGAAACGGTTCTGACCGACGCTGCCTTCTAGCTCTTTGCAGATTTTGTCGGTGCGGGTGTCTTGCCAGACGATGGCGTTGTACAGCGGTTTGCCGGTGGTTTTGTCCCAGACAACGGTGGTTTCGCGCTGGTTGGTGATGCCCACGGCCGCCAGGTCAGCGGCGGTAATACCGGCAGCTTTCATGGCCCCTTTGACCACATCCTGGGTGCGCGCCCAGATTTCCATGGGGTCGTGTTCCACCCAACCGGGTTTGGGGTAAATTTGTTCGTGTTCTAACTGATGCGCGCCTACCGGCTCGCCAGAATGGTTAAAAATCATGCAGCGGGTACTGGTGGTACCCTGATCAATGGCTGCTACATACTTGGTCATTTTCCTAACTCCTATTTTTGGTAATTGGGTAGCTGGGTAATTGGGTAATTACATCATTACCCAATTACTTCATTACTCAATTCCCCTCTTGCACTGTCTCCAATAACGCATTCAGAATTAAGTGGGTTGATGTCGCGCCGGGGTCCTGGTGGCCGATGCTGCGGTCGCCCAGGTAGCTGGCGCGGCCTTTGCGCGCTTTGAGTGGGATGGTTGCTTTCATGCCTTGTTCGGCGGCGGCAACCGTTTTTTGCAGGGCGTTGGTGGTGGAGTCGCCGTTGTCTACGGCCGTTTTTAAGGCCGCCATGGCCGGGAACCAGGCATCAATCATCGTTTTGTCCTCTAATTCGGCGCGACCGCGCTGCACGATACCGTCTACGCCAGCCTGCAACATGGCGGCCAGGTCTGCATTGCTTAGTTCTTCTTTGGCAGCTACGGCCGTGCCCGCCCGCATGTAAAACGTGCCATACAACGGCCCACTGGCCCCACCCACGCTGGATATGAGGGTCATGCCCACCGTTTTGAGGATATTGCCAATGTCTTTGTCGGCCACAGTGGGCAATTTCTCCATCACCTTGGTAAAACCCCGCGCCATGTTGATGCCATGATCGGCATCGCCAATGGCGGCGTCCAGGTCGGTGAGGTACTGCTTGTTATCGGTGAGGACGACGGCCGTTTTCTCCAACCACGTCACAATTTGGTCTCTGGTTACTGACATGTTTTCTCTCGCGGTAATCGGTTTTCAGTAATCGGTTTTCAGTAATCGGTTATCGGTTATCGGTATGGAACTGATTACCCTTTACCGTTTACCGATTACCGATTCAAACACCCCAACGCAAACCTGGCGTCTTCACCGGTGCATCCCAGAAGCGCAAAATTTCCTCATCCGCTTTCAGCAGGGTAATGGAACAGCCCTGCATTTCCAATGAGGTAATGTACGGCCCAATCAGGTTGCGGGCAATGGTAATGCCGTGGCTCTGGCACACTTCGGCCAGTTTGCGGTAGATGGCGTACAACTCAGAGACGGGGGTGCCGCCCATGCTGTTGACAAAGGCAATCACCTGGTCACCGGCCTTTAACGGTTCATCCACCAGTTCCACATCCACCCACGCACCCTGGTCGTTGTCCCATTCACGAGCGGTACGGGTGTAGGTTTTGTCGGTAATGATTTCCAGCGCCATCATCTCGGTGATCTCGTCGGCCGTTTTCATTTCCATGCGCCGTTGGCCGGGTTCACCATGAATGCCGATGCCGATTTCCATTTCGTTGTCACCCAAGGTGAAGGTGGGTTTACCGGCGGCGGGGACAGTACAGGAGGTGAGCGCCATGCCCATGGAACGGCCGTAGCTGTTCACCTTGCGGCACAAATCCGCACACTGCGTCAGATTGTAACCGGCCTCTGCCGCCGCCCCAACGATCTTTTCCGCCAGCACGGTGGTGCCTACGCCGCGACGGCCGGCCGTATACAGACTGTCCTTCACGGCCACATCGTCATCAATCAAGATACTCTGCACCTTAATGCCATCCGCATGAGCCAGTTCGGCGGCCGTTTCAAAGTTCAGCACGTCACCTGTGTAGTTTTTGACGATGAACAAAACACCGGCGCCGCCATCTACCGCTTTAGCGCACTCATACATCTGGTCCGGCGTGGGCGAAGTGAACACTTCGCCGGGGCAGGCGCCGTCCAACATACCCATGCCCACAAAACCGCCGTGCATCGGTTCATGGCCACTGCCACCGCCAGAGACCAGGGCCACTTTCCCTTTTACCGGCGCATCGGCCCGTACCACATAGTGGGGGTCAATCTGGACCTTGACCAGATCAGGATGAGCGATGGCCATGCCCTGCAACTGCTCGCGGACCACGTTATCTACAGCATTGATAAGTTTCTTCATCTGTTTTGCTCCTCATCATTTACAATCGGTCGCTGGCGGCAAGACGCTGCCAGCGACCGGGACTCGATTAAATACCACTGGCCATAATTAATAACCCGGCCAAAATACCACCCACGATGGGGCCGACTACCGGAATCCAGCCATAACCCCAATCAGAATCCCCTTTGCCGGGAATGGGCAGAATTTGATGGGCAATACGCGGCCCCAGATCACGCGCCGGGTTGATGGCATACCCGGTCGGGCCACCGAGCGACAGACCGATGCCCCACACCAGGCCAGCCACCAGGAACGGGCCAAGCCCAGCCGCCGGGCTGCCGCCCGTGCCGCCGCCAGCAGAGAAAATGGCGGCCACGCCCAACACCAGCACCATCGTGCCAATGATTTCCGTGATGTTGTTCCAAACCACATTGCGTACGGCCGGGCCGGTGGAGTAGACAGCCAGTTTCAGACCGGGGTCTGGTGTCTCTTCCCAATGCTTGAAGTAGGTCAGGAAGACGATAACCGCACCCAAGAACGCGCCAATGATCTGCGCCGCAATGTAACCAGGTACATCTGCCCAGGGGAAACTACCGGCTACCGCAAACCCAATTGTCACCGCCGGATTGATATGCGCCGGGCCGCTGCCAAAAGCCTGGGAGACAAATACACCCACCATCA
This sequence comes from Chloroflexota bacterium, assembly GCA_014584575.1. Taxonomy (GTDB): domain Bacteria; phylum Chloroflexota; class Anaerolineae; order Promineifilales; family Promineifilaceae; genus CAADGU01. Next base: position 151,662 of record JACTMP010000063.1, on the reverse strand, counting down.
CGGCGAAGGCCCAGCCTGTGGTTATCACAATCCAGCCACCGCCGTTGCCTTTGGATTTACCCAACAACACATTGGCGACCACACCATCACCCAAAATGATCAGGAACATCGTCCCCAACAATTCACCCATAAATGGACTTGTCATTTTTCCTCTCCTGTTTTGAGCTTCTAGCTCCTATTTATTCGTGGCTGCGCCCGATGGCCATTCTGCCCGGCGCTGTGCGATCCCTTCCAGGCCGCGCCACATCATGCACTTTTTTGCCAGCTAAATGGGAAACCTATGGAATGGACAAGAGTAATCAATCACCTCCTTTGCCGTAGAGACAAAAAACGTTCGCTCAGGATCAATCTGGCAGCCAAAACGGACTACCAACAAAAGTGAACGAACCTGTTCACGAGCGCGATCACATTACAATGGTTGAATGGAGGATGCCAATGCCTGAAAATAATGGGGGAAACGGTTCAACTGTGTGGGTATCGGTTTCAGTGGGCATCCCGATTTTCTTCTACAAGCTCTTCCAGGCTACAGAATATAGAAAAATGGAAAGGTGGCAAGTACGGCCGTAAAACAGTTTCAAGATGAAACACCGAACGGGTGGCAGAAGTTTCGCAATGAAACACAGTGGAGATTGGCGGTGAGGACTCCGCGAGATTGGATGATGGGGAAATGGGGAGATTGGCAATCAAACGGTCGCGGCTTATAATGCACCCCATTCCCGCTGAAAAGCACACTCTTCCTTCATCATTCATAATTCATCCTTCATAATTCTAATCAGGAGGCCGCATGAGTTACGAGACAATTCTTTTTGAAACACAGGATAGCATTGCCACCATTACGCTAAACCGCCCCGACAAGCTAAACGCTTTTAATGACCTGATGATTAGGGAAAGCACCGATGCGTTTAAGCAGTGTGGGCGAGACAAGGGGATAAGGTGCGTGGTGCTGACGGGCAACGGCCGTGCCTTTTCTTCCGGCCAGGATTTATCCGACGTGCAGGCGCGAGAGGGCGATTTTTCAATTGGCCAACATCTACGGCATGGCTACCATCGCCTGATCAAACAAATGCTGGCCACAGAAAAACCGATCATCGGTGCGATCAATGGGGTGGCCGCGGGGGCCGGCGTGGGCGTAGCTCTGGCCACAGACATTCGTCTGGCCAGCGACAAAGCCAGCTTCATGCTCGCCTTTAGCCGCATTGGGCTGGTGCCGGACAGCGGCACCAACTGGCTGCTGCCCCGCATCATCGGCCAGGCACGGACCTACGAGATGGCCGTCACCGCCGACCGCATCCCGGCCGACAAAGCATTGGAATGGGGCATTGTCAACCGGGTCATCCCCCATGAGCAGTTGATGGAAAATGTGATGGCCTGGGCCAAACCGATGGCTACCGGGCCAACACTGGCTTACGGCCTGGCCAAACGGGCCATGAACCGCGCCTGGGACATGAGCCTGGACGAGGCGCTGGAATACGAAGCGCACATGCAAGAACTGGCGGCCCGCAGCCACGACTTTACCGAAGGCGTAACCGCCTTCCTGGAAAAACGCGAGGCGCAATTTAAGGGAGAGTAGGCGTGGATAAAATTGCTGTCATTGGCACGGGTACGATGGGGGCGGGCATTGCCCAGGCATCGGCGTTGGCCGGGTACCGGGTGGTGTTGTATGACATCAGCGAGGATGTGCTGTACAAGGCAATAACGGGCATTCAGGCATCCATTGACCAGGGCGTGGCGCGCGGGAAAATAGCAGCCGAGGCGGCCGAAGCGGCTAAAACGGCTTTGACACTTACCACTTCCCTGGCGGAAGCGGCGCAGGTTGACCTGGTGATTGAGGCCGCGCCGGAGATCATTGACCTGAAACGGCAAATTTTTGGCGAATTGGAAAGCAGCACGCCGGCGCACACCGTTTTTGCCAGCAATACATCCAGTTTGAGTATTAATGTGCTGGCGGCGGCCACGCAGCGGCAAGATCGGTTTGTGGGGCTGCATTTTTTCAACCCGGCGCAGGTAATGAAGCTGGTGGAGGTGATACGGGGAGATTTTACCAGCCAGGCCACTGTGGCGGCGGCTTTGGCGTATGTGGAGCGGTTGGGGAAAACGGCCGTCCCCTGCAAAGACACACCCGCTTTTATCGTCAATCGGGTGGCACGGCCGTTTTACGGCGAAGCATTCCGTTTACTGAGTGAAAACGCCGCCGACCACGCCACCATAGATACGTTAATCAAATCATTGGGCTTCCGCATGGGGCCGTTTGAACTGATTGACCTGATTGGCTGTGACGTGAATTTCGCCGTCACCCAATCCGTCTACGAAGCCACCTTCTATGATCCCAAATATCGCCCCCACCCCATCCAGCAGCGCATGGTGGAGAGTGGCCGACTCGGACGCAAAACCGGTCGTGGCTTTTATGATTATTCCGAGTAACCTAGACCCAAAGGGTTTCTCAAAACCATTTGGGTCTAGGAAGCGAGTGCTTTTTGCATATCTGCCAGATGGGTCATATCGTGGCCGGCGATGACATGGCACACTTCTTCAATGGTCAGGATGCGCATGGAGCCGTGACGCCCTTTCTTTTGCCAATCTTCGGCGGATAAGCCATCAATCACCTGTAACAAGCGGGTGTGGTTATTTTCCAATGCCGCCAGCAAATCGGCGGGAGTTAGCTCCTGGCTCTTTTGTACGCTGCGCTGGTTATATCGCGCCAAGTCAAAGTCTGCGGGCACCGGATCATTGCCTTGCTGGAACTGCTCGATGAGGCCAATCATCCCCTTTTCCGCACTGACCAGATGGCGCACGATGTCGGCTACCGTCCACTGGGCATCTTCGGACTGCACGGCCGTCGCCCACTGCTCTGCCTCTAGCCCCTGCAAATAATCGAGTAACGTGGCCCGTGTCTGCGTCAACTTTTCCCAAATTTCATCTTTTTTGGCGTCTGACATGTTGTTCCCTTTTTATGGCGGCCCAATTTTGTCAGGTGCCAAAATTGGGCCGCTTCTTTTTATGAAAAATTTGCACAATTTCAAAAGTTTGCTAGACTTGTAATTGGCTCCCCCCCGAGAGATGTTCTGTGAGCGCCCGCTCACGGGGCATCTCATTTTTTTTGCCTTTTTACCGTAGTGTGGCGCTGTACAGGGTGTCCCCTTTGCTCACAAATACCCGCAATGGCAGTTCGGCAATGGCAAAGTCGGTCATGCCGGTGAACAGTTCGGCGCCATGGTCGCCGGTGGCGCGGTATTGGGCCAACACCTGCCCGGTGGGGCGGCTGACCTGGACGATACGGCCGTTGCCCGCATCGGCAATATAGATCGTCGCATTTAAGCCCCGCCCCACAATTTCCACTGACGTGGGGTTCACCAATGGCGTCACCAGTCCATTGGCCAGCAAGATGTTCTCATCCCACTCCACACGGCCGTTGCGTGTGTCATAGTAGCGAATACGGCCGTCGTTATACACAATCACCAGGCTGCCATCTTCACTGTAAATATCAAAATCCACTGCATTGGCCAGGTCAGCGTCTTCGTTAAGAGGCACCGTCCGCCCATCCACATTGGCCACAAAACCTTCGCCATCTGGGAAATAGCGCCAGATTTGGCCCGCACCGTCATCCAGAATATAGAGCCGCTCGCCAAAAGTAGTCACCGCCACCGGATTTCCCCAATCCACCGACAGATCTAGCGATATGGCGTAGGCGCTGGCCAGGCTGGGCTGGTAGGTAAGCAACGCCCCGGCTGCATCCAGCACCGCCAGTCCTTCGCGCTGCACAGCAAAACCCTGGGGCCGCCAGAAAAAGTCCACCATCCGCCCCGCCACGTGGCTGCCAATGGTCTGGGTGCTGAACAAGATGCGCGTGGGTGTCGCTGTGGTCAGGTTCAAATAACTTTCGTCTGTTTCATGCTCATAGACGGAACCGCTGCCGCCGTCGAGGGTAAAAATGCCACCACTGGAACCTTCCCGCAGCGCCACTGCCTGTAAGTTGGTGCCCTCGCTGTACTGGTAAAGGGGCGCGGCCGTCAGCCGAGTGATCCCCTCCAATCGGTCCAACTGTGTCCGGGCAACCGCCTGCATCCGCATCACTTCTGCTTCACCGGGGCGCAGTTGCCTGTTCACCTGCTCGGCTAACGCCAACACAGCCGCATAATGCTGCCGCGCCTCGGCGTCTGATGCAGCCGCATCAGCCAATGAGAGCGCCTGCGCCATCTGCATCTTCATCTCGGCCAACTCTCTGGACTGCTCGCGGGTGACATATACGCCGGTGACAACGGCCGCTACCAACAAAGGGATGACAATGGCAATCACCGCCGCCAACGTCCAGTTCACCGGTTCTTCCGCCGGAGCAGAGCGCGGTGGGCGCAGCCGGGCCAGCAAATCGGCCAGCCAGGCGGTAAAGCGAGATGCGCCCAGCGCCGCCTGCGCCCCCGCCTGGCGCGCCTGTCGTTCCATTGATTGCCGATCTACCGGGCCATCTTTGGCTGGCGGAACGGGCTGCTGGCGTATCGGTTGGGCGCGTTTGGGTTGGGGTTTGCGTTCGGCAGCGGCGGCAGTTGCCGCAGCGGTTGCTGCCACCGCTGCTCCTGCAGCCGCCCCCTCGCGGCGCGGCTGCGGTTCCGCAACCAGGGAAGGGGTGACGGCTGGCGGCGGCGTTACATCCGGCAGTTCTGGCGGGGCATCGCTGGTGAATTCCACCAGCAGCAGCCGGGCTGACTCGCCGCCAAGTAGCTTTGCCAGTTCCGCCATCGCTGGTTCAACACTGCTTTCCACCAACGCCGTCTGAAAATCATCGGTGGGCAAATGGCTGATGCGCGGGTCGGCCAGCAGCAGCATGTCCCCCGCCTGCACCCGATGGTGAAAGTAACGAATATCCAGGCTGGCGCTGCGCCCTAATGGCGTCAACTGCGCCGGCGGGCGGGGCGGCATCCGCTCGATGCCAAAGTTACGCCCCAACAGGGCCACCGACTCGCCCGCCTGCAAGGTGAACAGTTCCCCCTGGTGGAAAACGGAACAGGTAATAGCGCCTTCACGCGCCGGCCCTTTGACGCTGAGGTTATGGCGTAACAATTGTTGATTGGCTTCCAACACCGCACCGCGCAAGGCGGCGGTGACGCTGCCGCCCGTCTGGTAATACTTTTGGCTGATGAGGGTGAGCAGGTGTTGGCTGAGGGCAGCCGTATCGGCCATATTCCCGGTCAACGTGAGATGCACAAAAAGATAATCTCGTTCACGGCCGCGCGCCGGGCGGGTGGCAGCCTGCTGGCCTAACAAACCGGGAATCGCGCCCTCTTGCAATGCGCCATCCACCATATAAAGTTGTGCGGTTATGGCCTGTAGTTCAGTCATAAAATACCCGATTTGCCAAAGGTTGGTCGCCTGTAGGAGGCGGCGTAAGGATAACACGGCCGTACAGATTCTCAAACTCACAGAGTAAGGTATACTTGGGCAACTTTGCCCGATGAGGAGTGGGTGGTTAATGAAAGTAGTGGTGGCCGGGGAACGGCCGTTTGTCGAAGGGATTGGGCGACTATGTACACAGGCCGGGTATGATGTGGTGTTGTACCTGGTGGAGGATTTTAATACGGCCGTGCAAAGTGGCTGGGCCATGGCCGACGCCGCCAACGCCGATATTGCCATCGAACTGCACAACGAATCGGCTGCCGCCAAAGAAGAGCTGCTCGTTTCATTGGCCGCCTCCATCCCCCGCGATGCCCTACTGCTCACGTCGGCGCTGGCTACCAGCACCACACAGGCAGCGGCCTGGGTGCCCCGCCCGGAGCGTGTGGTCGGCTTTGGCGTGGTGCCCCCTTTACAGCGGCAAGGGGTGGTAGAGCTGGCGGCCGGCTTGCAAACCAGTAATGATTCACTCCAGCAAGCCATTTCCTTTGCCCGGCATCTCCACCAGGAACCGGTCATTGTCACCGACGGGCCGGGGTTGGTGCGGGCGCGGGTGGTTTGCTGCCTGATCAACGAAGCCGCCAGTGCCCTGATGGAAGGAGTGGCGTCAGCCGCCGACATTGACAAGGCAATGAAACTGGGGGCCAATTACCCCTTTGGCCCGCTGGAATGGGGCGATTATATTGGCCTGGATACCGTCTTAGGCACACTCACCGGCCTTTTCAGCGAATGGGGCGAAGACCGCTACCGGCCATCGCCTCTGCTGCGCCGCATGGTAGCTGCCCGCAAACTGGGGCGCAAAACGGGGGAAGGGTTTTATCATTATCCTAAAGGTGATTGAGAGATTGGGAGATTAGTCAATCTCTCAATCTCCCAATCTCATTCTTTATGTCCGTAAAACATTGTTACCTCTGCAACAAAGACGCCATCGCCAGACGGCAATATGGCGGCGAAGGGCTGGCCGACGGCGAGGTTTGCCCGGTTTGTTATCAGCCAACCTGCCGTTTCCACCTGGGCACGGTGCGCTGGCGTTGGCGCAGCAACGGCGAAGTGGACTCGGCGCAGGTGTGTAAAGAGTGCTTGCGAAGCTACCGCCACCGGGACTGGGATAAATATAACCGGGATTGGATAACGTAAACGGTAGGGGCGAGGCAGTTGGGGTAAAATTTGTCTGGCGAGACAAAATTGCATCCAACTGCCTCGCCCCTCCTAATCGCGGGGATATGGCTCTACATCGGGGCCGATGTATTCTTTGAAGAGTTCCAGGATTTCGCCAGGGTTGGCGTGTCGTTTGAGCGTTTTTTTGGAATAAAGTATTTCGCCGTCCACTTTGAACTCAAACGCGCCACCGGAACCGGTGATAAAGGTAAATTGTTCGATAATATGCTGGTAATTGGTGAGGATTTCGTCCGCCACACGGACGGCACGGGCGCTGTAGTCTCAAGGGACGCAGTATTCGAGGGTGATGTTGTATTTGTGCATTTGACCTCCATTGTAAAGCGATTTTCCAAATCACTTTACGGATTTTAACGGCCGTATCCCACCTTGACAACCCGCTCCCCCTGGGCTAATATCCCATCCGCTTCGGCAAATTGGGCCTGTAGCTCAGCTGGGAGAGCGCTACAATCGCACTGTAGAGGCCAGGAGTTCGAATCTCCTCAGGTCCACTGGCAATTAACAACAGAAAAGAAAAAGCTGTGAGCAGGAGTAGTAGGGATTTGGTAATCGGTGAACGGTAATCCGTAGGGGCGAGGCAGGTGGTTGATAATTTGTCTGGAAAGACCAAATTTTACCCACCTGCCTCGCCCGTACATCCAGAGAGTGGCGACTGTGGCTGGGATCGCCGCAATTTTGTCCCGAACTCGCCTGTGAGCTGCGCCGGTGAAACCAGTGACCGGTAAACGGTAATCAGTAATCGGTAGATCAACCGATTACCGAACACCGATAACCGATTACCGACAAATAGCCGGTGACGGCCGTACCCGTTACGTACTTGAGTGGATGGTTATTTGATTTGGATTGCCATTGCATCAGAGGGTGCTTTGGCGTAAAATTCCAGCCCGTTGCACATGGGCCTGTAGCTCAGCTGGGAGAGCGCTACAATGGCATTGTAGAGGTCAAGGGTTCGAGCCCCTTCAGGTCCACAGATTTTATAGCCATCAAACAGAGTGGTACCGCGGAAGCCCCTTTCGTCTCTGAACGAAATGGGGCTTTTTTGTTTGAGATTGAGAGACTAAGAGATTGGGAGATTGGGAGGTCTCCTAATCTCTCAGTCTCCTGGTCTCCTAATCTCAATTGAGGCGTTATGTCGCAACTCAACAGCGAAGATCGGGCAAAACTGCGTGAATTCCTCAGCGAGCGTTTTAGTCTGGACGAGATGAAAACGCTCTGTTTTGACCTGGGGCTGGATTATGAAGAGTTCCCCCACGCCACCAAAAGCGAATTCTCGCGGGAATTGATCGTTTACTTTCAGCGGCATAACAAAATGGGCTGCCTGGTGGCGGAGTTGATCCAGCAGCGACCCGATGAATGGCTGACCGGGCTGCTGGCGCAGGTTTCTAGCTGCCAGCCAAACCAGAAAGTGCAGGTCGTCCTCTCGAACGACAAGATCAAAAGCCGCCCGGATTTGAAACAAAAGCTGGCAGAACTGCTGGGCATTTCCGCGGATGAGGTGATGATTCTGGCGACGGCGGCGGGCAGCGTGAAGGTGTTGGTGGGGCTGCCGCCCGGAGAGGCGGGTAAATTGATAGCCCTCCCCTTACCGTACCAACTGCATGAGTATCAGATTGTTTCGGTGACGCCGTTTGGCAAGCTGCCGCCTATGGCGCAAAGTGGCTGGCGCACGGCCGTGACCCGCACCACCCTCACCACAACAACCGTCGCCACAACCGGCGGTGGGCTTCCCCTGGTCGTCAAAATTCTCATCGGGCTGCTGATTCTGGCGGGCATCATGGCTGCCGGGGTACTGCTTGTACGTAGCCGACAACCAGAACTGACCGTCTATAATCTGTGCCCCAACCCGCTGCCCATCCCCGCGCCAGACCCGGTGAAAACAATCCTATCGCTGCCAGAGGCCATTCCGCCCGGCGGTAGTATCAATCTACCGGTGGTTACAGGCGCCGGCACTTACGGATTGATCATACGCGGCAATGTGATGATCTTGATATTGCCCCGGCCGATACCGGGCATTGGCCTGTCCGAGGTGGAATTGGGGATGATGGATAGGGACACGGCCGTGACGCTCAACGGCCGTCCGCTCAACCCACCCCAACGTTTCCCAATCGAATCCGGGCAGACCTATGAACTGGTGATCTGTCCGCCATGACAAAAGCTGATCTGAATCTTGTAACAATCCGTGCGGTGTCAAGAACTTGCCGAAGGTAAGATGTTGAAGGGGAGGTTGGTAAATGTATTTATCTGAACTGTTGGTAATCAATTATAGAAGCTGTCAGAAATTGCATTTCTCACTACAAAACAACTCGCCAAATATATTGATTGGAATTAATGATTGTGGAAAGTCAACTATTCTCCAAGCAGTTGGTTTGTTGCTAGAGGCTAAGCCAAGATTCAACTATAAAAGCGATGACAAGAAAAAAGATGACATCTCCAATACAAGATTGGAAAGTGTAGACTACAATCACCTTTTTTCTAGTTGCAACATACCTTCCCTTCCATACACCCAAAAGGAATGCATTGTCGTTGGGAAATTCATGCTTGAAACCTCTGATTTAAATGATGATTCTAATTTGTCCAACCACCTACTCTGGGCAATCGAAAAGTCATCTGACAACTGCCTTTGGTTGGGGAGGGTATTCCATGAGGAAACTCAAAAGCATTCGGATTTCTTGCTTACTCCTGATACCCAAGAACCATCAACTCATTATAAATCGAACAATACCGCTCTCACTCAACAAAAGAAGAATCTGAATATTACAAATGAAGAAATCGAAAACGAAAATAGACGAGGGCGATTTACTAATCTGGAATTGGTAAGAGCAATCTATGCGAAGTTTGAGATAGCTTATCATTGGGTAGAGTACAAAATCGACAAGAATTTTTGGCTTGAGTATCGTTATCTTGACTGGAATATTACTTTAGAACAGCTAACGCAATTTACGAATGATGCAATCAAGAATCGGATTGAGCAACAATTGAAGCTTGCATCAGAGTTTGCAAACCATCAAGCAGAACAAGCTCAATCAATAGTAAATCAAGCACTTGATGACTTCACGAGACAATTTGCAACGGACATACCAAACATTAACAGCATTAAAGCCAATGTGGCTTTTCAAGTTAATACCATTGTCACTGATCTGCTAATTAACAAAAGCAACTCTGATGGTGACGTTCATCTTGACTCACAAGGTGATGGCATAAAAAGACAACTTTGGTTCGCGTTAACAAAATGGAACGCTATGAACTCCGTTACGGAAGGCGTAACGGATACCAAATTCATTTGGTGTTTTGATGAACCTGAAACACACCTTTACCCAAGAGCTCAGCGTGAGTTTTATGACATTATTAAAACGGTCACGCATACAAATGTTCAGTCGTTAATATCCACACACTCAACTGTTTTTATTGACCGGGCACAGCTAAGTAGTATCAATAAAGTTGACCTAATAAATGGTTATACCATTACTTCAAAATGTGAGACTGTAGATGATATTTTCCAATCGTTACAGATTAAGAACAGTGACTTTTTATTCTACGACAAGTTTCTGGTCGTAGAAGGGGAAACCGAATACGAGCTATTACCTCATTTGTACCGAATTTACTCAGGCAACTCTTTAATAGAAGATGGAATCCAAATAATCAATTTGCGCGGAAAAGATAACCGTAGGCAAAACCAGCGGATTTTGACAAATATATTGGATGGGTTTAAGAAAGATACCAACAGTTGTATAGTTTACGTTTTCGATAATGATGCGCGTTTTGAATTTACTCGTGATGAACTCTCTCGAATCACCAGCTTTTTCGTAGGAATACAAGATATTGAAGATTCTGTTTCCTCAACTGTCTGGCAAACGCTAGTAAATAGTCTTATCGGAGAAACATGGAGTATTACAACTGCTGAAATTGATCAGCTTAAGTCTTCAATTCCCCCAGTTGATTCGGGCGACGCAAGCACAAAACTACAGGCAAACCAGAAATTTTACCCAAAACTTCGTAGTCACGTGACTCAAGAATTAAACAAGCGTTCTGTTGATGCCTTCCCTATGAATCCTTTGCCAAACAAAGGGGTAGATTCTGGCAAATTGCTGGCAAATTTCATCACCGAATTAGGACAAATCGATCCCCAAATCCAACAAGCATTTGAAAAGTTAATGAGCTAAAAAGCTGACTTCCAAAGAGGATATGAGATGAACCAATACAATCCAAACGAAATTGAAGTGAAGTGGCAGCAGAAATGGGATGAGACAGGGCTGTACCGGCAGGTGATTGATCGGTCACGGCCGAAACATTATGCCCTGACCATGCTGCCCTACCCGTCCGGCGACCTGCACATCGGCCACTGGTACGCCATGACGCCGTCCGATGCGCGGGCGCGCTACATGCGCATGAAAGGGTACAACGTCCTGTTCCCCATGGGCTTTGACGCCTTCGGTCTGCCGGCCGAAAACGCGGCCATCAAAAACCGCACCCACCCCGCCAAATGGACATTCGCCAACATTGACCGGATGCGCGGCCAACTGCGCAGCATGGGGGCGATGTTTGATTGGGAACGCGAAGCCGTCTCCGCCGACCCCGGCTATTACAAATGGACGCAGTGGTTCTTTAAGAAGCTGATGGAATTGGGGCTGGCCTATCGCAAGCTGTCGGCCGTAGATTTTTGTCCCAACTGTAATACCACCCTGGCCCGCGAACAGGTGTGGGGCGAGGACCGCCACTGCGAACGGTGTGGTACGCCCGTCATCAAAAAAGATTTGGAGCAGTGGTTTTTCAAGACGACCGATTACGCCGAGGAACTGCTCGATTTCAGCCAGATTGAGTGGCCGGAGCGGGTGAAGGTGATGCAGACGAATTGGATCGGCCGTTCCACCGGCGCAGATGTGACCTTTCACACCGAACAGGGCGACCCGATTGAAATTTTCACCACCCGGCCGGATACGTTGTGGGGCGCGACCTTCATGGTGCTGGCTCCCGAACATCCGCTGGTGAACAAAATTACCACACCTGAACAACGAGCCACCGTAGACACCTACATCCAGCAGGCGCAACGCCTCACCGACATTGACCGGGAAACGGCCGACCGCGAAAAAACCGGCGTCTTCACCGGCGCGTATGCCATCAATCCCGTCAATCAGGCCCGCATCCCCATCTGGATTGCCGACTACGTGTTGATGAGCTACGGCTCCGGGGCGATTATGGCCGTGCCCGCCCACGATGAGCGCGACTTCGAGTTTGCCCGCAAATTTGGCCTGGAGATCGTGGAAGTGATTCGGATGCCCGGCCGCAGTGACGCCGACGGGGAATTGGAAGCGGCGTACACGTCCAAGTATGAAGGGCATCTGGTCAATTCGGGTGAATTTACGGGGACGCCGGTTAATGAGGCCATTGGCAAAGTGACCGCCTGGCTGGAAGAAAAAGGCATTGGCAAAGAGGCGGTCAATTACCGGCTGCGTGATTGGTTGATCAGTCGCCAGCGGTACTGGGGTGCGCCCATCCCGGTGGTCTATTGCCCGGAACATGGCGCGGTAGCCGTGCCCGATGAACAGTTGCCCGTTCTGCTGCCGGAGGACGTGGAATTTATGCCCACCGGCGAAAGCCCGCTCAAATTTCATGAAGAATTTATCCACACCGAATGTCCCCTTTGTGGGCAGCCCGCCCTGCGCGAGACGGATACGATGGACACCTTCATGTGTTCCAGCTGGTACCAATACCGCTACCTCAGCCCACTGGACGACCAGCACCCCTTTGACCCGGAAGAGGGCGCCTACTGGCTACCCGTTGATCAGTACACGGGCGGCATTGAACACGCCACCATGCACCTGATTTACACCCGCTTTTTCACGATGGCGATGCGCGAGATGGGTCTGGTGAATTTTAGCGAGCCGATGATTCGCCTGTATAACCAGGGCATGGTGCTGGGCGAAGATGGCGAGAAGATGTCCAAATCACGCGGCAATGTGGTGGCTCCCGATGCGCTGGTGCAGAAATATGGCGCGGACACAGTGCGCACATACCTGATGTTCTTCGCCAAATGGGATCAGGGTGGCCCCTGGAATTATGACGGCATCAAAGGGCCACAACGTTTGTTGAATGATGTATGGGAGATTGGGCGGTATGGGTATCAGCCACAGCAGGAAGACGAGACCGCCAGTCGAAATCTGCGCCGCAAAACGCACCAGACCATCCGCCGGGTGTCTGAGGATATGGAGAGCTTTTCGTTCAACACGGCCGTCGCCGCCATCATGGAACTGCGCAATGCGCTGAACGACGGCCGTAAAGCCGCCAACGTCAGCCAGTTTGCCTGGCAGGAAGCGGTAGACACACTGCTGCTGCTGCTGGCCCCCATTGCCCCGCACATCACCGAGGAGCTATGGGCGCAGCGCGGCCACGCCGACAGCATCCACCACCAGCCCTGGCCGCAGTGGGACGCCGAAGTCGCCAAAGAGGATACGATTACGCTGATTGTGCAGGTGAACGGCCGTGTGCGCGACAAACTGGAAGTGCCCGCCGACCTGGACGACGAAGCCGTCAAACAAATCGCCCTCAGTTCGGACAAAACGCAGGGCTGGCTGGACGGCAAAGAGCTACGTAAAGTGATCGTCGTGCGCGGCAAGCTGGTGAACATCGTGGTGTAGAAACTTAATCAAAGATTACGCAGATTTCGCAGATGGCTCATAATCTGCGTAATCTGCGTAATCTTTGACTTTATTGAGGTTGCAATATGAACAGCAATCTGGATAGAGCCAAAGCATACATTGAACTGTTTAATGACCGTACGGCCGTTGCCGAACAATTCCTCCCCTACTGGCATGAGGAGATTCAGTTCCGTGAACTGCCCAATTTGATTGCCCCACACGGCAGCAACCGCAACCGGGAAGTGATGGCCGCCGGCATTGCTCAGGGTGCCCAAATCCTGACCCGCCAGCAATACACCATCCTCAATGCTATCGAAGCCGGGGATACGGTTGTGCTGGAAGTGGCCTGGGAAGGCGATCTGGCAATCCCGTTTGGCGCGTTTCCGGCAGGGGCCACATTGCGGGCGCATATTGCTATGTTTTTGGAGTTTGTGGACGGCCGTATCATTCACCAGCGCAACTACGATTGTTATGAGCCTCTGCCGAGTGTGTAAACTTGCCCGGTAAACAGGCTGCCCTCACCAGGATTACGCGCCCACGAAGTTTACACTGCCCCCAACAAACTTTTTGATCATCTTGTCGGCTCTACAAATTGGCTATAGCCCGTAGTACCGTTTTGATTGAATGCCCCTTGACAATATACGATTATCCACTATAATGCACAACATCATACGAAAAACGTATGTTATCAAAAGGATGGTCATATGAAACAAATCAGTATCCAGATTGCCGATGAGACCGCCCGCCAGATCGCCTGGTTAGCCGAGTATTGGGGCTACACGGCGCAACGGCACAACACGGCCGTCATCGAGCGCACCGTCAATACCATTTACATGTTGGAGGTCGGCTGCGAGGAGTATCGCCGCCGTCTCCAGGAAGTGGGCGTGGATGCGTCCAATACAGGTGAAACCCAATTATGAACGAACAATCACATACCCAACTTGTTACCAGCCAGATTCCCGAATTCCTGCACGTCATGGAAACATCCCTGCGTTCCGGCTACAGCGTCAGCCAAAGCCTGGAAATCGTGGTCAAAGATATGAATGGCGCATTGGCCGCCGAAGTGCAGCAGGTTTTGGACGACCTCAAAGTGGGCACGCCCTTCCTGCAAGCCTTTGACAACTGGTTGAGCCGCTGCCCCAGCCTCGACCTTGACCTGACGGTGGCCACCTTGCACGAGCAGCTAGAAGCGGGCGGCAATCTGGCAAACAAGTTCCAATTTGTGGCCCAGGTCTTGCCCAAACTCAAACGAGTGAGTTGATTTTCTGACCTGACAGGTGTCAAAAAACCTTATACGAAAAGTGCATTATGTAAACTAGGTTCTGTTGACATTTCCAGAGGTAGGCGCAATTCACCGTACCAGAGGAAATGTCAACACGCCCTAGCAACTAAAAACCTGTCAGGTCTGAAAATCAGGCTTATTCCAGGTGTACGGCGTGGGCTGGATGTGGCTTGGGAAGGTGACCTGGCCATCCCGTTTAGTGCAGTCCCGGCGGGAGCCACGCTGCGGGCACACATGGCCATGTTTTTGGAGTTTTTGGACGGCCGTATCATTCACCAACGAAACTACGACTGTTATGAACATCTGCCGGTTGTGCCCACGGTGTAGGAGGTGGGGGAAGTAAGGTTAGAAAAGCAGCAGGAGTTAAAACGGGGACGGGGTGGGTTTCAAAATCTTGTGGATTTCTGGTCACAATATAATCAAGGTTCGCATTGAGGGCAGAAGCCATTTGCACTGCATCTTCAAAATCTTTCCAACCCAAAGTCAGTGCCTGACGAATCACATTTTCATCTACGGCCGTCAGCGAAAAGACCGTCAGAGCTTGGGTGAGTGTCGTCGTAGCCATTTGCCACCCAATTTGTTTTGAAGTCAGATAAAACAAAGTTGTAATGCTGTGGGCAGCCAGAAAGCCCTCAACCTGATGAATTTCAACCGCTTTCCACACCTGAGACGCCAGCGTAAAATGTGGTGATCGTTGATACAACACATCCATCACAATATTGAGATCAACGAGTATACGCACCGTTAGTCACCACCATATTTTTGTTCCAGGTATTGATAATACTCTGCTACATTAGCCTCTTGGGGCAGAGTACCGGCTAATTGATCCAAAACAGGTGTTTGTGATGTGACCCTTTCCCGCCTTTCAAGTTCACGTAAAAACGTCTCCACCAGTTGCGAGACAGACATATCATGTTGGGAAGCATACTCTTTGGCGCGTTCAATGAGACGGCCGTCAACTCGTAACGTGAGCTTTTTCTTTTCTGTAACTTGCATAAAAGCCTCCTACAACAATTGGTTTGACGTACATATTAACATTGTTTTGTACGGCAAACAAGCAGCCTTTGGAGGTAATCGGTGGCGAAACCGATTACTGATCACCGACTACCGATTACCCTCAAAATCCGGGTTCTTCCAGGTGTACGGCGTGGTATACGTCAGCAGTTTGAAGCCGCGTTTGAGCAAGATGGGGCGGCTCATGTCGCTGGCGTCTACCGTCAGAAAGCGGTAGCCGCGCTGCAACGCTTCCTGGGCGCGGGCGGCGACGACGGCCGTATACAACCCCCTGTTTCGGTATCCCGGCAGCGTCGAACCACCCCACAACCCGGCAAACAGGCTGTTGGTGGGGAAGTTGCTCCAGGCGGCGCAGACCGGTTTATTGTCTACATAGGCCACATAAATGCTCCAGAAGTCCGGCTGCGCGGCCAAGTTTTCCTGCAATTGCTCTTCCAGCCAGTCAAAGTTTTCACCCCAGACGATCTCCTGCACGGCCGTCACGTCCCGCACCTGTTCAATGCCAATCTTGCGCACATCGGCCGTCACTGGCTGTAAATAAACCGGCGGGCAATCGCTCAGGTCCAACACCAGCAGCCCTTCCCGTTCATCTCCTTCCAGACCGTGCGCCGCCAGCCGCGCCTGCAAATCGGGCGGCGTGTCATGGTCATACGTCTTCCACTCAAAGCCATACCCGCCCCATGCCTGAAAACGGGCAATTTGTTCGGCAATCACCCGGTCGGCGTTCGTCTCATTCAACTGACTGTAAATGACAAAACTGAGCCGCTCCAGTCGTTTGCTGACAGCCCGAACCACTTCGGGTGTGGCCTCACGCACATAGGATGGGTGTTCACTATATTTGCGCTCCTGTTCATCGTATAAAGCCAGAATTTCTGTTACGTCCATTTGTGTTTCCTCCTTATGCCAACGCGGATCGTCGGCATATTATTTTGGATGCTGTAATGTTTAATCCATGTCCATCTGCGATCTCTTGTGTTCTGCTTCATCGAGAATAAAGAAGTATCCCCTGCTCTCAAACTGCCTGGTAAACCCCACCTTTTCGGCCGTACCGATAGAGGCCAGGTTGTCGGCAGCACAAATCCACCAGACATCGCGCAAGCCTTGCGCCAGGGCATATTCTACCGTAGCCGCCGTTACAATAGCGCCCAACCCTTTGCGGCGATGGTCGGGATGGGTTTCGATGCCAATTTCGCAGGCTGCACCGCTGATCACGTCGGTGCTGCAAAGGCACACAACGTGCCCATCCCACAGCGCGCAAAAACCAAAATCCCGCTCTCCAAAATCGGCCAGTGGCTTGACTTCAAACTCGTGGGCGTCGGTGGGTTGGGTAGCGATGAGGGTTGTGTCCAACGGCCGTATCTCATATCCCGGTGGCAGCAACGTGCGCCAGTTGAGCCGCTGCTGCTGGCACAGGTAATGGTAGGCGCGTTCAGGAATAGGCGGCCAACGCCAATCGCCGAATAAGTTTTCCAGCCGATGCAGCCAGCTATCACCGACAAAGGTCAGGTCAATCTCATCCAACGTAGCCTCCGGCGCATTACCTTTGAAAATGGTCTCTTGAAAAACTTGTTTCAACGCCGCATTAAAAGCGTCATTATCGGGGTCGCCTGCTAAAAATTGCAGCTCTTTTGTTGACATAAAGCCTGATCGTGGCTGGTTCACATCGTCCACATAGATGCGTCCGGGCAGATCATGATTGAGCACGGCCGTAGCAAACAAATGCAATTCCGCTAATTCCCGAAATAACGGGCGGGCAGTTTCAAACTCGATTGGTTTCAATTCGATCAACTCAACACCTCGTTGTTTTATAGGGTGAGCCGTTGGGGAAAACCCCAGACAATGTGTGTGGACACGGCCGTTTCAAACCGCTCTGTCCCCACGTAAGACCACACCAATTCACGTACAGTGTCGTCAAACAGTTGTGCATTTTCTGAGTGCATTCGCTCCCGTGAAAACCCGTTGCTGGAATGAATCGCCTCGATGTAATCGTCTATCGTTTGTGTGAAGGTCTGCGGCCCGATCAGCTTTTCGCCTTGTTTGCTGAATAGCCGCCGCTTACCCAGTTCATCGTAGAGGTTATATGATTGGTAATCCGCGTTTGTGCTGAATCGGGCAATCAGTTGCCGTAGTTCGGCGTCCCAGGCCGTTTGCCTGAAGATGCGATTGATAATCGCTAAAAAGCCGCCAGGCACCAGTAGTTTAGCAAAACGGGGCAGCGCCACCGGCCAATCAAACCAGTGCAAACTCTGCCCGGCGGTAATCAGGCCATAGGGCGGCGCCAACGGCGTTGTTTCCACAGGGCCACATATCCAGTGCAGATTAGGCGCATCCCCATTGGGCAATCGTTTGCCCTGTGCAATCATGTGCTCCGAAAAATCGGCCGCATCTACACGAGCCACATAGTCGCTTAACGGCCGAGCAATATGCCCCAGCCCACATCCCACGTCTAACACAATCTTAAGTTCACCCTTGACCATTTCCGCCAGAAAAGGGAAAAGTTCATCCGGGTATGGTGGACGATAGTGATAGGCATGAACGACGGACTCATCTTTGAACTGCTCCGCATAGCCCGTCTCAAAATGCTTCGGTTTCGGCTGCATCAGATCATTCTCAACTTTTTTCCAGCCAATCCAATGCTGGATAATCACCGCCAAATAAGACCTGCAAAATGGGCCGCCACAGCGTATCGCCATTGTTACTGTTGGACAGCATCACAACGGCCGTGCCCTCATCAGGGAAACCCAGTGTGAATGCCTTGTAGCTACCATTATCGCCCCAATGCCAGAAGGCCCGTCGATTGTCACCAGTTTGCAAACCCCAACCCAATCCCCAGGCAACATCTGGCAAAAGCTCCGGTTCTGCCAGAGGCCAGTCATCGCGCCAGGGTACATTCCAATTAACCTGCACTTGTGGCTGCCATAATTGGGCAATCGTTCCCGGTTGCAAACAGGCTAGATTGGAGGGTTGTGGGTTGAGTAGGGAGAGGAGAAAACGGCCGTAATCCGATGCTGTGGTCAATAAACTCGCGGCGGCATACATGGTTTTCCATTCAGATTGCGCCCCCGTTTCGCCTTGTTTGTCATGTTTGGTCGCCACCTGCCACCGGGCAACTTCCTGGCTGGTTAGCCCACTATGGCTCATTCCCAATGGCTCTAATAACCGCTCACGCATCAAGACCACCGGGTTCTGCCGTGTCACCCGTGCTACAATTTTTTGCAGCAGGTTATACCCATCACCGGAATAAGAGAAGCGCGCCCCAGGTGTAAAGAAAAATTTAAGCGGCTCACCGGTATCCGTCCAATTGCGAAAACCAGGTGTATGGCTGAGAATGTGGCGCACTGTTAGTTGGTGTAATCGTGGTTCGTTTGGCACATATGCAAACAGGAATTCGGCCCCATCTTTATCCTGGTCAAACAATCGCTCTGCTTCCTGCTCTGCTTCCGGCAAATACGTCAATAGCGGTGTATCCAGGTCAAATATGCCTGCTTCCACCAGTTGCAAAACGGCCGTAGCAAACAGCGGCTTGGTCAGCGAGGCAGCTTCAAAAACCGTTTCCGTTGTCACCGCCTCTTTGGTATTTATGTCAGCGACGCCATACCCATTTTCCCAGACCATTTCGCCTGCCTGGATAATGGCTAGAGAAAGACCAGGGACAACGGCCGTTTCCATCCAGTCTGGAAGCTGTTTGTTTAGTTCGGCAATCGCTTGTTTCATTGGCTTATCCTTCTGCAAGCTGTTGGTATAGTTTGACATAATTCTTGTGCCGCCAGTCGGCGATACGGCCGTGCGCCACCGCATCTTTCACGGCACAACCCGGCTCGTGGGCATGGGTGCAGTTGTTGAAGCGGCACTGCCCCACCACATCCACCAGGTCAGGATAATAAGTGATCAACTCATCCGGGTCGAGGCCAATCAGCCCCATATCGCGGATGCCGGGTGTGTCCACCACGTACCCGGCGTTGGCAAAAGGCAGCATGATCGCCTGGGAAGTGGTGTGCCGCCCTTCCTGCCGTTTCAGGCTGATGGTTTGGGTGCGCAGATCAAGGGTGGGTTCGACGGCCGTTAACAACGACGACTTACCCACGCCAGATAAGCCCGCCAGCACGGTGGTCTTGCCCCACAAATAGCGCCGCAGTTCGGCCAGACCAATGCCGGAGACGGCGCTGGTAAAGATGAGTTGGTAGCCAAGCTGTGAGTAGGGGGTTACGGCCGTTTCCACTTCCGCCAGACTGTCCGCCAGATCAACCTTGTTCACGCAAATGGTGGCCTGCAAATTGTTGCGCGCCGCGCCAATCAGGTATTCGTCAATCAGTTGGAACCAGATGTGCGGCTCACGCCAGGAGGCGACGATGAGCAGTTGATCCACATTGGCGGCGATGATTTGTTTGAGATGGGTGTAGAAACTGTCGGCGCGGGCCAGACCGCTGCGCCGGGGTAATACTTCCTCCACCAGGCCGCGTTCATCACTTAACGGCCGTACCAGCACCCGGTCACCCACCGCCACCACATTGGTAAACCCCGTACCCTCGGCAATGAGCGTGCCGCGAATGTCGCACACGATCACCTGCCCCTCTACTTCGGCGCGGCACAGGCCCCGGCTGACTTCCACCACCTTGCCCAACAGAAAGGGGGTCTCGTCGGCCAGGTCTTGCCAACGGCCGTCGTCAAAATCGGCCACAAACGCCTGCTGCACCACAGCCACATTGGCCTCGCGTCGGTCGTGTTCATCGCGGGGCATAATGCGCCGGTCGGCCACCAGACCATCGGCGTCCGGCGTCAGCGGCTGCCAGTCCAGGCGGTGTTTCTCCTGGTTCACGGCCGTGTTGTGCCGCACCACCTTCTTCCGCCCCTTCTCCACGAGATGGGTCGTCTGCTGCTTCTTAATTTTGCGCTTCTGTTTCTTCTTCAAATTCGTTTTCTCCACTTGAAAAGGTAGGATAAAGGTAGTATGATGGGCGCATGAAAGTAAAAACCTCTATCACCCTATCCGAAGATTTATTAGAAACCATTGATGCCATGTCGGCGCCTTATAAAAACCGTTCCGAATTCATTGAGTTCGCCCTGCGTCAGGCTGTTGCGCAGATGATACGGGATGAAAGAAATGCTCGTGATCTAGAAATCATCAACCAATACGCGGATGAAATAAACGCGGAGGTTGAAGATGCCTTGAGTTACCAGACGATGCCATGAGAAGAGGTGATTTGTATCTGGTGGCGCACTCTACCAATGGTGATCCGAAAAGGCGCAGAGTCTTTGTCGTTGTCAGTCGTCAGGCTACGATTGACTCGCGTCACTCCTCGGTCATTTGCGCCCCGGTACACTCCTCCTGTCATGGTCTGAGCACACAAGTGCGGGTAGGAATTGATGAAGGGCTGAACCATGATAGTTGTATCCACTGTGACGAACTGATGAGCCTGCCTAAATCTCGTCTGACAAACTTTATAGGGTTTCTTTCGCCAGCAAAAATCAATGAATTGAATAAGGCGCTAAGAGCAGCCCTCGATAATCCCAACTAATCAATCCCCCAATCTCTCAATCTCTTAATCTCCACTCTGCATACACCAGCCAATCAACTGCCGCACAAATTCATTGGTCGGGTATGGTTTGGTGTCGTGTTTCCAGCGGGGAACTTGCACAACCTTTGCCCCTGGTTGACGAGGGAACTGTTCCCCTTCCACGCGCAGTTCGGCGTAGGCATCCCCTTCGCTGGGGATTTTGTAATGCACCATGAACTTTTTGTTGGTGGCAATGATGTGAATGTACCGCGCCGGGGTAGGGTCCACAAAGCCGTCCCCCTCCGGCACCTGCGTCTCTTTACCCTCTACCGACCAGATAAACGGCCGTCCCTTCACATTCACTTTCCGCTTGCCCTTCGTATTAACCGCCATGATTACCGTCCTGAAATGATCAAAGATTACGCAGATTACGCAGATTTTTTAATCGGTGAAATCTGCGTAATCTTTGATGGTTATCTCTTATCCCGATTTACCATCAACGCCAACACGCGGCGCAGCCACCAGGGCAGCCACTTTTCCAACTGGTTGCGGCTGTGTGGTTCCAGGTGGGCCACAATTTGCCAATAGCTGATGGCATGATGCAGCGCGCCCAGCACCTCGGCCAATGACCAGGCCGCCAGCAGCCGGGGCAGGGGTGCAAAACCCGTCCACTGCGCCAGGTAGGCGTCGCGCAGTTGGTTTTGCACGGCCGTGTCCTGCTCCATAAAAATGTTCAACATATCAAAAAACGGGTGGCTGATGCAGGCATCGGTCCAGTCAAAATAGATGAAGTCATCGCCCTGTACGGCCACATTGCCACCGTGCAAATCGCCATGCACCAGCGTTTCAGGAATGGCAAAGGCCGCCAACTCCTGGCATAACGCTTGCAGCCGGGGAATGGCTGCCTGTAGCTGCGCCTGCTCCTCGGCCGTCAGATAGGGCTGCACAAACTCGGCCGTGATCAATGGCTCAATCTGGGCCGCCAGCCAGACCAGGCGGCGATCCAGACAGCCCGCCGCCAGCAGGTCGTCTACATGGGCGACGGCCGTGACCTGCAACTGCCCAAACCGCTGTAAAAACGCCTGCCGCTGCGCCAGCGGCGCTTCCCATCCCACCATCTCCTGCAACTCCGGCAGCAGCATCCAATCCCGCTCCCGGTCAACGGCCAGCGGCGTGACCACATGGCGGGGGTAAAGCTGCGCCAGTTTGCTGACCGTGCTGGCCTCGTTCACAAACAAGGGCAAATCGGCCACTGTCTTAAAGTAAAAGGGGCCAACGGCCGTGTTCGCCCGCATTACACAGGAGAGCGACCATTGGCGTACCGGCTGCAACGGCCCGGTCTGTGGATGCCCCGCCTGCGCCAGTTGCCCGGCAATCCAGCCGGCCGCCTCTTTATGCCAGCCGCGCCCGGCCCAGGGCGGGCGCAGCGGGGGAATGTCGCCCGTCTCCCATTCGTGCAGGCATTGTTCCATGATCGGCCGGTATGCGGGTTGCGCCAGGCGGACGGTGGGTAGTTCCGCCAGACTCACCCAACGGCCGTCCGTCACCTTCACACCCCGGTTATCCAGCACAAACAGCGATGCCGCCGTTTGTGCGTCTTCATCCTTTTGAAAATGAGCGCGGTAGAGAACCTGTGCCCCATCACCTAAACAGCGCTGCAACGGCCGTTGCACAGCCGCCTCTTCTGTATCCCACATGCCACCGGCCATCGGGAAATGGGGTAGCGTGAAACCCTGTTCACTGGCTTGCAGCCACAGCCGTGCTTCCGTCTCATGGGGCAAGATGGCATAAATGGTGGAGCGCCAGGCCACTTTTTCCAGGAAATCCAGCGCCAGGTTGTTGAAGGTGGACGGCCGTTCCATATTCGGCAGATGGGCTGTATTCCGCATGATCGTGATCGGTTCTGCCATTGGCAGCCCGGCTTCCAGCACTCTGGCAATGGCCTGAATGTCGGCTACATCATGCTGCCCGACGATTAGGCGCGCCGGAACCTGAATCTCGCCCAATCGCGCCATGGCCGGTGGGGCCAGGGGCAAGGGTCTGCCGCCTCCTTCGGGCAGCGCCAATGCTTGCCAACAGAGGTCATAGGCGCGTTGGCGGATGGCCGGGTCTACCTGATCCGGTGTTCGCCCAGGGCCATCGAACCAGATTTGTGTTTCAAGTTCGGCCGCCGTCGCCAGATCGCCCCGTGCGGCGGCAGCTTCCACCGCCTCGTCTTGAACCGCCAGCCATTCATCCGCCCATTCATACCCGCCGAGCGCCGCGCCCACCAGCATGAGGGCGCTGACCATCTCCGGGTACGCCAGGGCAAAATCCAGCGCCACTTTACCGCCGAAAGAACAGCCGACGATGACTGTTTTTTCAATCCCCACCTCCTTCAACAGCGCCCGCAAATCCTCATGGTGGTGGAAATCTCCATCGGGGCGCGGCGTTTTCCCCCAACCGCGCAGATCGTAGCGCAGCACCCGGTAATCCTGGCTCAACGCTTCCATCTGGTCTTCCCACATGGTCAGGTTGGCAATCCCGGCATGAATGAGGGTCACGGCGAACCCGAAGCGGCTTCGGGCCGTGCCCTCACCTCGTGCTTCGTAATGAATTTTTGTCCCGTTGATTTCCGCAAATTGATACGTCATGTTTTATTCCGCTACCCGTTCAAAGCCGGCCCGCAAGCATAGCTTTTCAGACGGTGTATTACCCTCGGTGATGAAAGCCACCATTTCCGCATAACCGGCGGCGGCGGTAGCCTGCAATGCCCTTTGCAGGGCGATTCCCGCCAGCCCTTGTCCTTTGTAACCGGCAGCGGTCATCACGTAGTAGAGCAACGGCCGTTGCCGTTCAGCCCACATCCCCACCAGACAGGCAGATGCAATCTCATCACCCATCAGCACCAGCCGTGAACATTCCAGCAAGGGCGCCCCCAACTCTCCCAGGAAGAAGCTGTTGACCTCACGCCAGGCATCATCCCAGGTTTCCGTGCCATCGAAGTCAATTGTGCCGGGATAGGCATCCATCATTAAGTCCGCCAGCACGGCCGTGTCTGCAACCTTCGGTGTACGGATGGTGACGTGGGGGGGGCACGGCCGTATCCCGCCATTTCATCTTTTGTAGATCAAGCCCGTATTCGTATCGTTTCATCATTGAAAGTGAGGAGCGAGCATCCTCAGATGCGAGCCGTTCGGCATCTGAGGATGCCTCACTCCTCAATCCAGGGGTTTGCGATAGGTCATAAAGCGTTTGGTTTCCTGAAAGCCCATTTTGCGGTAGAGGTGCAGGGCGCCGCTGAGATTGTCGGCGTCCAGACCTAACCCGGCTTCGATCATACCGGCCTCTTTCAGGGCCACAAAACTGCGGGCGATCAGGGCTTTGGCCAACCCCTGCCCGCGCCAGGGACGGCGCACGAAGATGGTTTCGGTGTAGCCACGCAGACGGCCGTACTCTTCATTCTCCATCTCGTCAATATAGTTCAACACGCCACCCGCCACCTCATCACCCGCCCAGGCAATGCGCCAGAGGGGGGGCGTGAAGGTACGCTGTTCTTGCCGCAAGGTAAACTCGCTTTCCGGCCATTCAGCATAGCCCCAATGGTCGCGGAACGCCTCCCGCGCCGCTTCCCAAATGGGCCGCCACTGCTCCGGTGTCCCGGGGCGTATGACAATGCCTTCCGGGATGGGGCAGTCAGGTATGTCTTCCAGGCTCGGCCGTACCATTTCCAGCCCGTAGCGCACAATCTCATACCCCTCGCTTTCCAAAAGCTGGCTGAGGTGCGTTTGGGTATCGCTGCTCCAAACCTGGAAATAACGGGGTTGGTCGGCCGGGTGATCGGCCGCAATCTGCCGCAGCCGCCTTTCCAACTGGCGCAACATAGCCCGGCGGATGCCCCGGTTGCGCCAGGCCGGTTTAAGATGGGCAAAGAGCAGGTAGATGCGGCTGTTGTCTTGCTCCTGCCACCACCAGCAACGGCCGTGCCCCACCAACTCCCCGTCTACTTCAGCCATCACCATGTCGGTATATGGGTCGCAGTTTTCCAGGTGTTCGTAATCGCGGGCTACCTCTTCTGCCGTCATCACCCATTCCGCGCCATCAACCCCCTTGCTGCTCTCCACCACCGCAATCATCTTCGGAAAATCTTCCGCCCCACGAAAGTGGCGGAAAACCAGCCCCGGAATGGCCGGGGTCTCTTCTACAAACATCACGTCTTCTACTACTTGATTCATAACATCTCCTGTTTTGTCATTCGTGTCATTCCGAGGTCTTCCGAGGAATCCCTATGTTATGTCAATTGGCAGGGATTCCTCCTCGAAGACTCGTCGGAATGACAACGGGCTAATTACTGAAATAAATACCGTTCATTGTTGGTTAGGATGAGCGTTTTGGTGGCTTGGATGAATTGTTGTGCATCATTCAAATTGTTTGTGGGCACGGCCGTTGGCCGCCCCATCGCCCATTCAATTAACGGCCGCCACCTGGTTTCGAGATGTGCCAGCGCCCACCGCGCTGCTGCCGGTTTGGAGACAACCTGGCCCCGGTGCAAGGTGTACAACATGCGGCACATGGTCAGAACGGCGTAGCGGCGGTAGCCTTCCTCGACCAATTGCACCGGGTTTTGGGTCATGGGCACCCACCAGAAGTTGAACAGCCCAATGACTGCCTGCCGCAGGTCGTCCGGCGTAACCGGGTCAACCAGCGTTTGAATAGGCGGTCCGGCCAACGTGATGCCGCTGGTGTGCAAGATGTGGCGGTGAATCACCCAATCCGTTTCCAGATGCTCCCAGCGCAACACGCCGCCGCGATCAATATAGGGATGGGTGGCGTTGGCCGGGTCGTAACAACGCAGCGCATCCAGCGGGATGTAGGCCCCTTCCAGTTCATTGGCCCATTTGGAGTTCATTTGCCCGACACGGCCGTGCAGCCCGACCAGTTCTGCAAATTGTGATGGGGTGACGGCCGTTACCGTAGCCACCACAAAATCAATATCACTCGTCTCATAATTAAAATCCCCACTCGCCAGCGAGCCATCCAGGTACAGCCCCACAAAGTTGTTGCCCAAGATGACACGCGCGCCCGTCAGCACCCGCCGCAATATCCCATTCACATCGTCATAGGGCGTCCAATCAACTGATTTCATGTGTATAATACCCTCAAACATAAAGGAGCTTGATCATGCTAGTGCAGTGTGGCGCAAATGCGCCGACAGATTGAAAAATTCGGGATAGCAGAGTAATCTCCTCGCTTGATAACAAATGAGTGAGGTGAAAGAATGCCAGGACCAAAAGCAATCGCTATCAAGTTAAGTGCAGAAGAAAAAGCCGGTCTGGAAAAATTAAGAAGACGGCACAATGTTAGCCAACAAATAACCAAAAGGGCCGGGGTTATCCTGGCTTTAGGGGAAGGCAAAAGCAACAGCCAGGTGATGCGGGAGATGGGTCTTTCACGGGATATGGTGCGCCATTGGCGACAGAGGTGGGTGGATTTACAGCCCGTAGCTTTAGCCGACTTGAGTATTGAGGAGCGGCTAGAAGACCTGCCGCGACCGGGGCGGCGGGCTCGAATCACAGCCGACCAGGTATGCCAAATCCAGCAAATGGCCTGTGAGAAGCCGGAAGAATCGGAGCGGCCAATCAGCCATTGGACGGGTCGAGAAATTGCCGATGAGGTGGTGAAACGAGGTATCGTGGCCCAGATTTCGCCCCGCCACGCGGCGCGGCTGCTAAAAAAGGGGCCTTGAAGCCGCATCTGGTTCGCTATTGGCTGACATCTGCCGTTGATGAACGCTTTGATGAAAAGGTGAGTGACATCAATAGTCTTTATCAGCAGGCCGCAGGGCTGATGGAACAAGGAGAAGCAGTGGTTAGCACTGATGAATTGACTGGCGTCCAAGCCTTGGAGCGCAAACATGACAGCCTGCCCATGAAGCCGGACTATGTCGAGTATCAGGAATTTGAGTACATTCGCCATGGCACCCACTCGTTCATCATCAACTTCATGGCTGCCTCCGGCAAGATTGGCACTGTTTCCTATGGACCTACCCGCAACGAAACCGACTTCCTCAATCATATCCAAGCCACAGTCGCGGCTGACCCGCAAATCCGTAAATGGCATTTTATCGTTGATAACCTCAACACCCACTGTTCTGAATCCCTGGTCAAGTTCGTAGCTGAAGAATCCGATATTGCTGATGATCTGGGGAGCAAGGGTCAATCTGGCATTCTCCATTCGATGAAATCCCGAGCTGCTTTTCTCTCCGACCCTTCCCATCGCATCGTTTTTCATTACACTCCTAATCATACCTCCTGGATGAACCAGGTCGAAATCTGGTTTAGCATTCTCGCCCGTAAGCTGCTCAGGCGAGGTAACTTTACCTCTATATCCGATTTGATTAACAAAGTCCTGGCTTTTATCTCCTATTATAATGAGACGATGGCCAAGCCTTTTCGCTGGACTTATCAAGGTAAAGCCCTGGAGGCATAACTATTGGTTCTTTTAGGCCAACCTGCACTAGAGGATTGTGTAACGCGATTTTGAAAATCGCATTACGATAAGAAGTCATGCAAACACCGGAAAATCAGAGCAGCGGTTTTTCTTTTAGCAATATCCCCATGGGCTGGCTGGTGGTTGGGTTGGGTGTGCTGGTGTTATGCTGCACGGCCGTGACCCTGACCAGTGCTGTCATCATCTTTACCACCGGCACGGAGCGCGGCGAACAAACGGAACTGTTACCGTTGCCAGCTACCCTCACCCCCACAACCATACCCACTACCACACCGGTTCCCGCCGCCACCGTCACCTTAGCCGTTGCCAACCCGGATGGCCGCGTCACGGCCGTGCGCCTGTCCACACCGCCCACTATTGACGGCAACCTGGACGAATGGGGCAGCGTCCCCACCTTTACCGCGCCCCACATCGTGGAACAAGAGAGTTCCTGGGATGGCACAATGGATGTGGAATCGCTCTGGCGCATCGGGTGGGATGAACAGAATTTATACCTGGCGGTGGCCGTGACCGACAACGTGCATGTGCAAACCCGCGAAACCAAGTTTGCCTACCTGGGCGACAGTCTAGAGCTGCAATTTGACACCAACGTGACGGGCGATTATGGCCCCGGCGTCAACAGCGACGATTACCAGTACGTTATCTCGCCGGGCAATTTCAGCGACCGGGCGGCAGGCGCGTTCCGTTTTCGGGGGGATGCGCAGGGGGCGATGAGTGACTTTATTGGCTCTGGGGCACAGGTAGCGGCACGGCAAACGGCCGTCGGCTACAACCTGGAACTGGCGATCCCCTGGTCTGACCTGGCGCTGCAACCGGCGGCCAATCTGGTCATCGGTGCCGCTTTCAGCCTCAATGACCTGGACACACCGGGCACGGCCGTGCAGGAACTGATGCTCTCTCACGTGGCCAGCCGCCGCTGGCTGGACCCCAGTAGTTGGGGAACGCTGATATTGGAACCGTAATCCGTGACTCGTGAGCCGAAGTCCGATTACCGTTTACCGATTATCGACTACCGACTACCGATTACCAAAAAGGAGGTTCACTGAAGATGAAAAAACGGGTAATCCTGATGTTGCTGGTCACGGCCGTGCTCTTGCTTCTGACCGGTTGCGCCACCCAAACCACCACCCAACCGCTCGACCTCTCCTCACCGGAGGCCATCTCGGCCACCTTGCAAAGTGTCCTGGTGGGCTTTTTCCTCTTCCTGCCCAAAATGCTGGCGGCGATGGTGCTGTTTGTCATCACCCTCTACCTCGCCGCCTGGATCAGTAAACTGATCCGCCGCATCATGGAAAAGCGCCGGGTTGATCCGGGCATAACCTTGCTGGTTTATTACGTTTCTCATTGGACAATTGTCATTGTAGGCATGATTACCGCACTGCGGCAGGTTAATTTTGAAGTAACTACCTTTCTGGCCGGTTTGGGCATCCTCGGTTTTACCGTCGGGTTCGCCCTGCAAGACATCAGCCAAAATGTCATTGCCGGGTTATTGCTGCTCATTCAAAAGCCGTTTGAATTGGGTGACCTGATCCAGATTGACGACTTCACCGGCACCGTCCTTTCCGTAGATTTACGCACCACCGAACTGCGTACCGGCGACGGCCACAACGTCCTCATCCCCAATGCCCACGTCTTCACCAAGCCCATCACCAATTTCAGCCGCCAGGCCACCTGGCGCATCGCCGTGCCCATTGGCGTGGCCTATGATAGTGACCTGGAATTGGTGCAGCGTGTCACCCTGCAAGCGATTCAAACGCTGCCCGATGTGCTGGATGATCCGGCCCCGGTCATCCATTTCCACACCTTCAATGCTTATTCCATTGACTTCACCCTGTTTTTTTGGATTGACAGCCGCGTCACCAATCCCCTCACCGCCAGGCACCCGGCCATCATGTCCCTACAAAAAGCATATGCCGAAGCGGGCATTGAAATTCCCTACCCCATTCAGACAGAGATTCAGTTTGAAGGGGATGGAAATCGTGATGCGTGATGCGTACCCGTAATCGGCTCACGGGTTACGGCTCGCCACAGCAATACGGCGCAGTTCGTGGAGGTAGTTGTTTAGACCGGCGGCGTAGGTGTCCAGGTAATGCTGCGTAAGTCGGGCGGCTAATGCTTTGTAGCCAATGTTGGTGAGGGCGGCCACATGGGGGCGGAAGTCGCGCAAGGTGACGCGCATCACCCCTTGAGCATCGGTCAATACACCCCAGGCCAGACCTTTTTTTTCGCTGTCTTCTTTGGCTGTGCTGAAGCGGGTCAGGCTGCTGTTGGCAGTCAAGAGTTTCCTGTGGGCAAACATCTCTTGCCCCTTCATCAGGGCATTCAATGGGTCAAACCGGTCAGGCATCGCTTCCAGAAAGCGCACTACCGGGGTGGGCATGGTGGCCCACCGTTTGAGGACGTCAGCGGCGGCGCTCCCGCCACGGGCGCTCGCGCCGTGGACGCTCTCGCCCCGGACGCTAATTTCCTGCGCGTGGTGGAGAATTTGCCCAAGCCCGGCCAAGGCGGCCAGGCAAGCCCGGCGGTGCTGCTCAAATTCGGCAAAGGGGAGATCGCCTTGTCTGGTAGCAGTGAGAGCATCATGGGCACGGCCGTGCAGCCCCCGCACATCCAATTCCCGCAGCGGCGCAGCAAACACCAACGGATACAACCTGTCTCGTGGGCTGGCAGGGGCCGCTTCCAGAGGAATGAGAACAGCCGGGACTGCCTGATTAACGGGGAAAGTGGCCTGGGTCACTGTGGCCGCCGCCTCGTAGCGTGGGGTTTTGGTCAGGACGGCCACTTCCGCCGCCAGCGTGGGGTCGGGCTGGTAGACCAGGGCATGGATGGCCCGGTAAAGGATGAGCCAACCCGTGACCGTCAGGTTGAGCCATTCGCTGCCAGGAATTGGTCAAATTTGTGGCGGCGATAGGCGGCGAAGTTGTGGTTGGGGTCGGCGTCGCGGTCACGGCCGTAGGGTCGTTGTTGTTCCCAGGCAGCATATAAACCGGCGTAATGGGCGGCGTCGGGCTGTACGGCCGTGACCTCTTGCAACGTCGCCAGATAAACCCGCTCGCGCCACTCATTGGCCAGCAGGTCGGGGTATTGGTGCAGCAGGTGAATGGCGACCATCAGCCAGGCGGTGATGCGGTCTACCGGATGCAGAGCAATCTGGTGTTTGCCCATCATGGTATCAAAACCGCCCTTGTCCAACGCCGCCTCCACCCCTTTGAACAACAAATTGATGTCCCGGTGGACATTGGCAGCGGGCGGGCGACGCCCCGGCAGCCGCGCCAGCCCATTCAAAATGACGCCAGGTACGTTCCCGGCAGGGGCAAATTGGGCAACGGCATCTACGGCCGTGTCAATCTCCGGCAGGGAAAGTTGCGACAATTCACGCACGGCGGCAGAATGGGCAACGGAGCGCAGGTTATCGGCCGTTTTGATAGAAGCCTGGGCGTAAACATTGGGGGCGTTCATGCGGCAAGATTAGCACATTTTTATGTCTGGCGAAAAGCTGTGTCTGTCGTGGCCCACAACGTAGCAAACACACAATCATAACGATCAAAGATTACGCAGATTTCGCAGATGGTGGGTGGAAAGATAATCTGCGCAATCTGCGCAATCTTTGACATGAATAAAGGAAACAGGATGGCATATCTGGAATGGTTGCGAGAGCGGGTGGGGACGCGGAAAGTGTTGTTGGTGTATACGAGTGTGGTGGTGGTGGATGGACACGGCCGTGTCCTCTGGCAGCACCGCACCGATTTTGATTGTTGGGGGCTGCCGGGCGGTGTGTTGGAACTGGAAGAATCCCTGCCCGCCTGTGCCGTGCGTGAGGTGTATGAGGAAACGGGGTTGCACGTCACGCCCACGCGCGTCGTCGGCGTTTACTCCTCACCTGATTATGACGTGACCTACCCCAACGGCGACCAGGTGCAGCAAATCTCGTTTTGTTTTGCCTGCCGGGTAACGGGCGGAACCTTGCAGGCCGATGGGCACGAGGGCTATGCCCTGCAATGGTTCCCCGCCAGCCAATGTCCACCCACCCTACCCTGGTATCAGGCCATGCTATCCGACCTGAACGCGAATCAACCTTTCGCCACTTTCGACCGGGGTACACCGGGCCAAAACCGCGCCAGCATCCCTTATTACCAATTCCTGCGACAATACATCGGGCAAGCACCCTACATCATGGCGGGCACGGCCGCGTTCATCCAAAATGAGGCCGGCCACATCCTGTTGCAGCAGCGGCGGGACAATGGCCTGTGGTGTTTTCCCGGCGGCGGCGTGGAATTGGGCGAACGGGTAGACCAGGCGATGATTCAGGAGGTGTGGGAAGAAACGGGCTTGCAGGTGCAGCCCAGCCGCGTCATCGGCGTTTATTCAGACCCGGTGGACAGGATCACCTACCCCAACGGCGACCAGGTGAAGATCGCCCGCACCTTTTTTGCCTGCCGCATCACCGGCGGCCGTTTACAAGCGGACGCCGTCGAATCACTGGACGCCCGCTTTTTCCCGCCGGATGAATTGCCAGAGATGATTGCGCCACACGGCCGTGCCCTGCAAGACGCCCTGGCAAATCACCCCCACACCGTATTTTAGAGGAGTGGGGGACGCCCACGTCCCCAGCAATTCTCGATTTGGTTTGCGGCGGCAGATAAATCTGCACCAACAAAAGGCAAAGTCGGCCTTCGCCGACTGGCGCCCAGCCCACGAAGGTGGGCTTTGCCTCTTGTTGCCGCGATTTTAATCGCCGGGTTTTGCCAAACTGAGAATTGCCGCCCACGTCCCACACAGGCACGTAGGCGTACCCTGCTCCTCCTTTGCCCAATTGTTAGACAAAAGATATGCCTTTTGGCACTGGCATTTTGGACGCCTCGTGCTTACCCTGTAGAAAGGCGGATTAGACCTTTTTCCAGATTGGTTGCGGGCTATGTCTCCACCAATTTGGTCTGGAGCGTGTCTAATGAACGGCTCAAACAAGTTTCTATTTGGCATTGTGTTTGGCGTCGTCTTGTTGGTGATTGTGGCCTTTTCGGTGGTGCTGCTGCGGCCGGAACCCACGTACCTGGATGACGGCGCCCCGGATGGGGCCGCGCATAATTATTTGCTGGCGCTGCAACAGGGGGATTTTGAACGCGCCTACCAATACATTCCCACTGCATTCAAATACCCCACCGACGCGGACGACATGGCCGATGATGCCCGCCAAAACAAGTGGTTCTTTGAGACGGGCGGCGATTATGCGCTGGCGGTGGAGTCGGTAAACCAGAAAAGCGCGGATGAGGCCATTGTTACCGTGCGTAAAACCACCTTTTATAACGAGGGGCTGTTTGGCAGCTACGAAGATTCGCGCACTTTCACCATGCAGATGACGCGAGAAGAAGGGGTATGGAAAGTGAGTGATGCTGACCTTTATTGGTCAAATTGTTGGGGGATGAGCCGGGAATATTGGTGCCGATGAACGTTTAAGTCGTCATTCCGAGGTCTTCCGAGGAATCCCCTGGTGACGACTGTTTAGCAGAGATTCCTCGCTCCGCAGACTACGCTCGGAATGACAATTGGAAGGTGTGAAATGGCAAATATACGACGGGTTTATATGTTTGTGGTCACGGCCGTGAGCCTGAATGCGGTAGCCTGGGCGGTGATTGCCTTGCTGCGCAATTTGCTGACGCCGGCCTTGAATCCTTTGCGGGGCAACATCTCTTACCGTACAGAAGTAATCGCCATACAATTGGCGATGATCATCATTGGCCTGCCCATTTACCTGGCGCATTGGCTGTGGGCGGAGCGGCTGGCGCGCCGGGATGAGGAAGAGCATGGCGCGCTGCTGCGGCGGTTATATCTGTATGCCATGATGGCCGTTTTTATCATCCCCATTTTCGTCAATGCCCTGAGTTTTATGCAGTCTGGGCTGCGGCTGCTCATGGGGGTGGCGCAGCAAATCCCCTCCTGGAGTACAGAACTGCCGGATAGAGCCAATCTGGTGTACACGGCCGTCGCCCTCATCGTCCTGGCCGTGTTATGGGCCTACCATCACTGGGTGACGGTGGTTGACCGCAGCCAGGTGGCCGAAACCAACGATCTGGCCGTCATCCATCGGTTGTATGTGTACCTGTTCACGTTTATCTCGCTGCTGCTGTTAAGTATTGGCGGTGGGGGCTTATTGCGCTGGCTGCTGTTCCAGTTCAGCAGCGACCGCATAATCGCTAATGAGGAATCACTGGTTATCACGCTGGCGGCGTTGCTGGTAGGGCTGGTAGCCTGGTTTTACTTCTGGCGCAAGGCCGAGGGCATGTTTACCTTTGGCGGGGCGCGCGAACAGGCGTCGGCGCTGCGCAAGTTTTACCTGTATCTGGTCATTTTCCTGGCGGCGTTGGGCACGGTGTCGGCGCTGACCATCTTGCTCTCCGGGCTGTTCCGGCAGTTGTTGGATGTGGCCGCGCCGGGCAGCATTTTTAATGTGCTGAGCGTGTTGGTGACTACGGCCGTGCTCTGGGCTTACCACTTTTTTGTGCTGCGGCAAGATACGCGGCTGATCCCGGAAGTGGCGGCGCAGGCGGAAGTGCGGCGGCTGTATTGGTATCTCATTGCCGGTATTGGCCTGCTGGCGCTGCTGATTGGCGTGGGTGGCAATATCAGTGTGCTGATCCGCTCAACCGGGCTGTTTGTGGGCGACGTACTCAAGGTGATGGTGGCCTGGTTTACGGCCGTGCTCATTGCCGGCCTGGTAGTGTGGATCGTGCCCTGGCGCAATATCCAGGCGGAAGTGAACACCTCTGGCGAAGCTGGCGAGGGGGCGCGGCGTTCGCTGGTGCGCCGGATGTACCTGTACTTCTACCTGCTGCTGGCGACGTTGACCTTTTTGGGAACCAGCGTTTACGCCGTGTCGCAAATCATCTACCTGCTGTTGGGTGGGCGCACGGCCGTGAATCTGGCGGCAGATATGGCTCAGGCCGTGTCTTATGCCCTGCTGGCCGTCGTCGTCTGGCTGTATCATGGGCGGCTGCTGCGGCTGGGCAACGCCGCCTTCAAACAGGCGGAAGCGCGGCGGGCGCAAACGGTGCATGTGGCGGTGGTGGATGATGCCGACGGCCGTTTTGCCGAACGCCTGATGCACGATTTGCATGAAGCTTTACCAACGGTGGTGCTGCATCCCATTGGCCTGACGCCCCAGGCCAAGGAAACACTGCACACGGCCGATGAACCCGTTCCGGCACAAGAGGCGCTGGCGGCGGCGCAAATCATCGTCGGCCCCTGGACAATGACCACGCCGTATGTGGTACACGGCGAGACGGACATGGAGATGCTGGCGGCGGTTTCGGCCAGCCCTGGCCACAAGCTGCTCATCCCCACGCCGGAACCGGGTTGGGATTGGGCGGGCGTGGGCAGATGGGAGATGGACACGGCCGTGCGCCAAACCATCCGCGCCGTTAAACAACTGATAGCCGGGCAGGTCGTTAAAAGCAAAAGTGGCCCCCATCTGGGCACGATCATTGGTGTCGTTGTGTTTATTTTTATCCTGATGAATCTGCTGCCCATGCTGTTCATGCTGCCGCAGCTTTTGTTTTGATCGCACACCAGACCTGACAGGTTTCAAAAACCTGTCAGGTCTATGCTTGGCAATCCCCCATCAATTCTCAATTTACCGAGTGCCGGCGATTAAAATCGCGCCTACAGAGAGCAAAGCCCACCTTCGTGGGCTAAGGGTCAGTCGGCGAAGGCCGACTTTACTTTTTGTTGGTGCAGATTTATCTGCCGGAGCCAGCCAAATTGAGAATTGCTGGCAATCCCCAGGAGAAGTGGCACAATCATAGAAATTCTGAGAACATAAACACATTACCTGAATCACACGCACAACCCGGAGGATGACGATGCGCCTGGAATCATTAAACTGCCCTAACTGTCATGCCCCATTAGATTATTCACCTGGTCAGACGCTTTGCATCTGCCTCTACTGCAACTCCACCATTCGCATCCACCACGATGCCCCGCAGCCCGAAGCCACTACCGAAAAGGAAGTGAGTGCGGCCGACATGGCCGAAATCAAGGAGCTTGTGTTGACGGGGCAAATGGCGACGGCCGTGCATCGCTACCAACAAATTGCTAAATGCAGCCAGAGTGAAGCGCAGACGGCCGTGACGAACCTGAGCAACCAGATTTCTTTCACCACATTGCGCCAGCAGCAGCTTTCGCGGGGTGGATTTATCTTTTTTGTGTTGGTGTTGATAGGGTTAGTCTGGGCGGTGTTTGCCGGTTTGACGGGGTCGGCGCATCCCGTGATGGCGATTGCCATTGCCGTTTTTGCGCTGTTGTATATTGCCCTGTTTGGCAAAGGGTTTCTGGTCAGTCTGCGTTACCTGCGGGCGGCAAAGGGGGTGGCGACAGTGCAGCACTTGACGCGCATCAGCACCAGCCATTCGGGGAATCGCACATTTCACCTGTTCCGCATTATCGTGGAGGTACAGCCGGAGACGGGCAACCCCTTCCAGGCGGAAATGCTGCTGCCGGTGCGCGACCGCAGCCTGGACAAACTGCACCAGGGTACCCGGTTTGGCGTCAAATACCTGCCCGGTGATGAAGACAGCGTCATCTTTAATAAGCTGTTGACGGTGTAGTATGGTGCAAACTTGATAGTAAAAAAGAAGGCGACGCGGCTATATTCTCTTGTTATAATTCAGCAGGATGGTGACTGTGGAAAAGCATTATGGTGGATTTTGAATTCTCGTCACATGCCAAAGATATGCTTCGTGAACGAAAGATTGCAGAAGAATGGGTCTGGCGCACCATAGAAACACCGGGCAGCAAAAAGATGGGAACAGATGGTAATATGCACTATACAAAGCCAATCAGAGAAAGAGAAGGACGTGTACTGCATGTGGTTGTTGATCCTTATCCTGTCCCTCAACGAGTTGTAACACTCTTTTTTGATCGACGGTTGAAGAAATAGGCAAGCAATAATGAAACTAAAAATTGACAAAGAAAGTGATGCACTTTATTTTCGACTTGATGATGATGAAATCGTCGAATCCGAAGAAGTCCAACCTGGTATCATTTTGGATTTTGACGAGAGTGGTCGAGTTGTCGGCATAGAAATTTTGTCATTAAGCTCCCGCTTTGCACCAGAAAAATTGCGGGTTATGCAATTTGAGACAGTGTGACCTACTGAGGCGTTTCAGTAAGTAGTAGCCAGAAAAGCCAGTTCGGTGGCAAATTCAAAACGGGTGATGTGCCAGTCACGGTCCGCAGCAGCTGCGGGTTCGCCCGCAGCCGCTGCGGGTTGGTCGTTCACCAATCCCCAAAACTGCGCTTCGTAATTTTCCACCATGCCTTTGCCACGCCCGCCCAGGCTTTGCACCGGGTAGGAGATGAGCAAATGCCGCGCCTGAATGGTTTGCAGCAAACGGGCGGCTGCCCCTTTTTCCGCCTGTTCCAGGCAGGGCAGCGTCTTGAGGATAAGGGCCAGGTCGGCCGGTTGGCCCGGCGGCTGGCTGAGGATGTCCTGGTGATGGGCAATCCCGTTGACGCCCATCAAATCAAAAAACCCCTGCAAAAAGGCCATCATATCCCCATAAATGTCATAAACGTGGTAGGTGGCGTCGGCTGCCAGCGGCATCCAGGGCAGGGCGAGCGGATTCAACCCACAGGCCACGTCAATGACCGAATGAATGGGTGGCAAACCGGCCAAAATAGTAGCGTAAAATTCATCGAGAATCGGCAGCCGTTCGCGGGTAGAGGCGTGTAGACGCATCAGGTCGCGGCAAGTCTGGCGGCGGGATTCCTCGTCGGCTGCGTTTTGAAGTCGGGTCAGTGCTTTAGGGTAATCTACGGCCGTGTCCCAATATGCCCCGCCCACCTGATGCAGCTTATTCTTTGTCCCCTTCACCGCCGCCTTAAAATTGCCCCGTTTCGCCAGTTCCACCGCGCCAATACGCCAGATGAGATCGGGGGCAATGGTGCGATACTTGGGGGATTTCGTTACGGCCGTGACCAAATCCCCTAACAACCCATCATGGTTCATCCTTTCCCAATCTTTCTAACTTTGACACCCATTCGTTAAAGTGCGGGCATTTTTCTCGAATGGCAGCCAACCCAATGCGTTCTGCTGCGATATTCCCATGTAATGGCTTGTTATATGGTGGGTAAAGGCGAAGCAGCCGTTTGGACGGCGCATTGTTCACATCGTCGTTGATCATCTCTGGTGAATCAAATTCTGAGATGATCTTTTGCAAGTCCTGGATTGTCTCTGGTCTTCGCATCACGCTTGCCAATGCAGATGGCTGGCTAAATAAGAGCGCCTCAAATTCATGCATTTGCACATAAGGAATGAATCGCTCACGCCTGAATGCACCCCCCATAGATTGCCCGATACTTTCAGCGAACCTGGTTTCAACAAAGGTTGCCTTTTGTAAAAAAGGAACATTTCGAGAGTCTGTACGACCGGGCCAACTTTCAGGCATTCCATAGTAATCGAACATGGTCGTACAAATTCTATTTGTGTCTTCCTTGAGAACAGAGATGATCTCGTCACGAGCTTGAATATATCCACTGATACCGCCCTTTTTGCCCGGCCTGCCTAAAATGCGAGGCGATACCATTACTCCCACCGCAGCCAGATAAGGGGCCAAGACATTGCGAACAAATGTTTGCTCGGTTGGGCCTTCAACAACGACAAGCACCCTATTCATAAGAAGGGACTCCGCCATATACGTTTTTCTGCCATAATTCGCCCAACGTATACTCTTCAACCAACCATGTTGCTAAATCCGCTTCTGACAAACGACGAAAACGCGATTCACCCTCGTGACGATCCACAACAATCACATCGTCGGGCGAAAAAGCATCTAACAAGGGGGCAGACTGAGTAGAAACTATTAGTTGTGTGTTATAAGACGCTTGCTTAATGAGACTGGCTAGAAGGGTCAGTGCATAAGGATGAAGCCCTAGTTCCGGCTCATCTAGTAGTATAGTGGCTGGTGGTGATGACTGTAGCAATGCAGTTGCCAATGCAATAAAACGGAGAGTGCCGTCAGATAATTGGCTGGGATGGAAAGGGTAATCGCTATTTCTCTGCAACCATTCCAATTGAATTACACGATCACCGTTGCCTGGTTGCGGTCGTAGTTGAAAATCCGAAAAGAACGGGGCTGCCAGGCGCACCGTGTCACGGATCAAATCGTAACACGCTCTATCATTTTCTCGAAGCCACCATAGAAATGGCGCCAGATTTGCAGCATCAGGACGCAATCTTTCATAATCCCTAACACTCCATTCGCGGCGCATAGCAGCAGTTTCACTCGTGTCGTGGAAATGATAAACCACCCAACTCGCAATTGCCGGGTAAACATAGCTGGCTACGTTTTGATGCGGCCCTTCCCTAAATGCAGATTTCAATTTTGATTCTTCATGCCCTGAACCTAATGAATAACGCTGCGGGCCATAATAAGGGCCATCAAAGTACATACGTTCCAGGCTAAATATCAAACGATTATCAACTGTCGGTCTTAGCCAAAATTCATAGCCATTGACTCCAAAGTACACACGCCCCACAATTTCATTTGTGATTTTTGGCCCTAAATATAACTGTCTGCCCGCTCCTCCTTTTTGCGCAACAGTAAATTGCAGTCTCTCTTCAACCATTTCACGAAGGAGACGAAAAAAGTCAACAAAATTACTTTTCCCTGTTCCATTGGCGCCGATGAGGATATTGATTGGCCGCAAAGGCAACTTTTCTAAACTGCGTATGGATTTGAACCCCTCAATCGTAATTGAACTAATCGCTGTATCCATAACATTTTTCCTCTGCACAATTCATGCAGAATTACTGATAGCCTACGTGCTTTATCATAACACAGATGACGGACACTGTAGATACCTGTACAGGATCATCAATGCCTGATTCAAGGGGACAGTTCACATACCCTCATTATTATTTGCGGTGTGACAGGTTTTCCATCAACTGCGTCATAAAGCGCAAGTTGTGCATGGTTGCCAGGCGGGGGTAGAGGCTGTCGTTGAGTTTATGGAGGTGGTGCAGGTAGCCCAACGAATAGCGGCCGCAGGTGGGGCAGTCGCAAAATTCGGAAATGGCACGGCCGTTCTTCACATGCTTCTTGTCGCCCAGATACACATAGCGGAAGAAGTCGCCGCGCCCGTCCAGTTTTGTGGTCATGGGGTCGGCGGTGAAGGCATAAACACGGCCGTGCCGGGCATCGCGGGTAGGCATGGTGCTGTCAAACAGTTCGTAGCCCAGGTGGGCACAAGTCGCCACATTCGCCGGATGCCCTATGCCCAGACCGTGCAGCGTGAACTGGTGCGGTATCAATTCACGCACATAGGCCACCATCTCTGCCAACAAATTGCCCTGGCTGTCCAGCGGCCAGCCGCCGTAGCCGTAACCGTCAAAACCAATTTCCAATAACTGCTCGGCGCACTGGCGGCGCAGGTCTTTGCTGGCCCCACCTTGAACCACGGCAATGAGGTACGGCCGTCGTGGTTCTGACCACGCCCCATCCTTCTCCTTTACCAGCTTCTCAAACTCTGCCTTACAGCGCCGCGCCCAGGCCACCGTGCGCCGCACCGACTTCTCCTGCTCACTTAAGGCATCATCCACATGCGTACAATCGTCAAAACAGATGACCACATCCGCCCCGTAACTCAGTTGCAACTGCACACTTTTCTCCGGCGTCAGGTTGAACTTGCGGTCGCTCCCCTCCGGTTTGAATGTCGCGCCCCGGTCGTTGATGCTGCCGCTTTTGGCGTTCTGCCGCAGCAGCGAGTAGACTTGGAAGCCGCCGGAGTCGGTGAAGATGGGGCCAGACCAGCCCGTCATCTGGTGCAGGCCGCCGAGCGCCTGAATGGTAGACGACCCCGGTTTTTGCATCAGATGAAAGACGTTCATTTGCACGGCCGTAACCCCACACCGCTCTAAATCGGCTGCATCCACCGCCCGCACCACCCCCTGGGTGCCATCGGGCAGGAAGGCGGGGAGGGGGAGACGGCCGTGAGGCAGGTTTAGCTCGGTAATCGGTGATGCGTGATGCGTGATGCGTGATGCGTGATCGGCTACCAGGGGCAAACGGCTCATGCTATTTCAACTTGCTGCACACCTACAAACCGGGGCATAGAGTCCAGATCATCTTCGCCAAGTTCTTCCAGGCAAAGTTCCAACACCTCTTTCAAATTTTCATGCAATTCATCAAGTGAAGCGCCCTGTGTGTGTGCACCAGGAATTCCAGGTACAATGCCCACGTACATCTGGGTTTCCGGATCAAACTCAATATAAGCAACAAAGGATTTCATAACCATCTCCAACAACGATTTTGCCCGAATTGTAACATGGAAGCCAACAACTAAATTTGAGCAATAATCCATGTCTATAGAAACCACGTTGCCAAAAGAATTTCTTGCCAAAATGGAGCGGCTGTTAGGGGCCGAGTATGCGGATTTTGTCGCCAGTTTTGCCCAGCCGCCGCTGGTAGGGCTGCGCGTCAATACGTTGAAGATTGCGCCTGACAATTTTAGCACCATGTCGCCGTTTGCGCTGAAACAGGTGGGTGACTATGCGCCTGCCGGTTATTTGGTTGAAGATGAAGGCAAACCGGGCAGCCACCCCTATCACGCTGCCGGGCTGTATTACCTGCAAGAGCCGTCGGCAATGGCAGTAGCGCAACTGGTTGACCCGCAGCCGGGGGAGTGGGTGCTGGACATGGCCGCCGCGCCCGGCGGCAAGAGCAGCCATCTGGCGGCGCTGATGCAAGACAGCGGCCTGCTGGTTGCTAACGATATTGACGCCAAACGCGCTGCTATCCTGGCTGAAAATATGGAACGTTGGGGCGCGCGCCATGCCCTGATCACCAACGCCCACCCTGAACAACTGGCACAGCAGTTTGGCCCGCTGTTTGACCGGGTGCTGGTGGACGCCCCCTGTTCTGGCGAGGGCATGTTCCGGCGGATGGGAGTTGGAACCGCGAAGGGCGCGAAGATTGGATGGCGTGCGGAAGAGGTGTTGGCCTGTGCACGGCGGCAAACGGCCGTACTCGCCACCGCCGCCACCTTCGTCAAACCCGGCGGGCGGCTGGTCTACGCCACCTGCACCTTTGCCCCGGAGGAGAATGAAAGCAGCATTGCCCGTTTTTTGAGGGAGCATGACGATTTTGCATTGATAGAGCCGCCGCCACATGCGGGGTTTGATCGGGGACGGCCGTCTTGGGCGGCTGATGGATTACCGCAAGATGGCCTGGAAAAGTGTGTCCGTCTCTGGCCACACCGTTTTCCTGGCGAAGGGCATTTCATCGCCGTGATGCAGCGCGCAGGCACAAAAAAACCTGACAGGTCTCAGAGACCTGTCAGGTTTCAGCCGCCCAAATCAGCGGAGTTGAAGGTATGGCGGGAATTTGTGCGGGCGACACTGCGCGGGGAGTGGCCGGAGGAGCGGATGCTGCTGCGAAACGGCCGTCTCTACCTGCTCCCCCCGGATGCCATCGAAACGGGCCGCCTGAAGCTGGTGCGTTACGGATTACTACTTGGTGAAGTCCGTCCCGGCTATTTCAAACCGGCCCACGCCCTGGCATTGGCGCTAACACGTGATGAGATGGTCACGGCCGTACACTTCCCTGCCGACGCCCCCGAAATCGCCGCCTACCTCGCCGGCCACCCCCTATCTATTGCCGACCACCGATTACCGCTCACCGATAACTGGTCACTGATTACCGTCAACGGTTTCCCCCTCGGCTGGGCCAAAGCCGGCGGTGGACAATTGAAAAACCATTACCCACGCGGCCTACGCATTCTTAACCCGGAGGCGAGGCTTTAGCCGAACCGGTGTCGGCTAAAGCCTCGCCTCCGCTGTTCGTGCCGTGCAACACGGCCGTCAGCCCCAACAGCAGCCAGAAAATAAACCCCGGTTTGGCTCCCAACGCCACTGCATCCACCAGACCATAGACAAAATAAGCCGCCAGCGCACAGAGAATGCCCAATCCCAACGCACGCCGCCAGACCGTCGCCCCCTGCCGCCAGGCCAGCCAGGCCAGGGCCGCCGCCCCCAACCACAGCGCCGCATAAAAAATCAGCCCCGGCAGGCCCAAATCCAACCCGGCCTGCAACAAATGATTGTGGGCATGGGCAAAGTCACTGTCACCCGACAAAAAGTAGGTGGGGTAATAATCAAACACCAGCACCCGAAAGCGGTTGATGCCCATGCCGGTGAGCGGGAACTCGTGCAGGCCGGTGAGCGCCCGTTCCCAAATTTGCATACGCCCCTGCATCGTTTCAATGCTGCGTTCACCGCTTTGCTCCACCAGCACGGCCGTAATTTCTGGGGCGTAGGCTGACCACACGGCCGTAGCCCCCACCGCCCCCACCAGCAGCAACCCCACCGCCAGCCACCAGCGCAGCCGCGCCACCGCCAGCAGCACCATGACCCCCAACCCGGCCGCCAGCCCCAACAACCCCGCCCGCGATTGGGTCAGTACCATGACCACCAGCATTGCCAGCGTGGCCCCCCACACAAACAGCGCCGCTACCAGCGACATGCCCCCCAGTTCCCGCCACAGGGCGCGTGGGTAACGCAAAATCGCCAATGACAACACCACTGCCAGCGGCAGCACCCATAATAAAACACCGGCCACCTGGTTTGGGCTGATGCCCGCCTCGTCTGGCGTTACCTCCAGCAAACGCGCCGGGGTGTAGGCCAGGATGGCATCCAATTGGGCAAACTTGGATGTCCAACGCACGGTAAACAGGCCAATACCCACCACGATGAGACCACAAAGCAACTGCGCCACCACCAACCACCACAGGCGGCGGGGTTGGGCATGGGTGTAGGCAGCGGCAGCATAAAACACGGCCGTGCCATACACCATGCCCGTCACTTTGGGCAGGCTGTATAGGCGGTCATCGGACACAGCAAAACCGACGGCCGTCATCAGCAGCAGCCCCCACACCGGCCAATCGAGCGGCGTGGGGGTGAAGGGACGGCCGTAGCCCACCCAGCGCGCCAACCACAACAGCGGAATCAGCAGCAAGAGCCAGACCCGCTCCGGCGTGGGAAAGACGGCGAAGGGCAAGATGAACAGCAACAAGAGCCATTCGATGGTGAGTAAGCGGCGGCAGAGACGGGGGAGCATGGGGAGAGCGTAATCCGTGACCCCTTATCCGTAAACCGACGGATTACGGTTTACGGTTTACGGCTTACGAGCTTCAGGGCTATTAGAGTGCCTTTGAGCAGGCGGGCCAGGTAATAAAGAGGCAGTAGGGCGCGGTGGTGAATGTGGTAGCGATGCATCATGTAATTGGGATGGGGAAAGAGGGTGGGCAGGATGACGGCCGTTTTCTGCCGCCATCCTGGTGTGTTTTGGGCATTGAGCAGCACCTTGCCGACCGGTGAACGCTGCGGGTTGGCAATATGCCGCGCCATCTGGCGCTGTGCCGCGTCGCTCTCTTGCGCCAGTAAATCCAGGGCTGGTGGTGGTAGCGGCGTCGCCAATTCGCGGGCTACCAGGCGCAGGGCGGCCTGCACCGCCGGTAAAACGCCCGCAGCATCAGCATCGGCAGCCACTTGCGGCCAATCGGACGGCGATAAATGGTAATCTGGCCGGCCGCGCACTAACTGGTCAATGTCCAGCAGCCAACGCCAGCGAATTTCGGCGCGATGTTCCAGAATTTGGTGGACGGCCGTGTGTACCAATGCGGCCCCTGGGGATAACACCTTTACCGATTGGCCGCGCCAGGGTACACAAACGGCTTCCACCCACCATCGCGCCAATGGCAGCCGCCCGCGCACCCCTTCCCGCTGCGACAAATCCCAATGCAGTTCCACGCTCAAAGGTGACGTTTTCAGGTCGCCGGGGTAAAAGTCTAGCTGGGTGATGTGGGGGAGGATGGCGGACACGTCCGGCCACAACCCCTTGTCGTGAAAACCCAGGTCGGCCATCACCCGCCAGGCAGCGGGTAAATCGGCCCGTTGCAGCCAGAGGTCCAGGTCATTCATGGGGCGCACGGCCGGATCGGGGTAAAGGGTGAGGC
The DNA here is from genome assembly GCA_014584575.1 of Chloroflexota bacterium. GTDB lineage: Bacteria > Chloroflexota > Anaerolineae > Promineifilales > Promineifilaceae > CAADGU01. The sequence goes on along the minus strand of JACTMP010000063.1, from coordinate 107,185 downwards.
AAAAGGCGATGCCTTTGAGCCACACCGTTTTCACCCCGGCGACAGCAAAAGCGTTCTGCAAACGGGCCAGCAAATCGAGCTTCACGGCCGTAGCCGCCACACTTTGCCAGTAAACAGGGGCGAGGGCAGTTTGCAGCGGCGGGGCCAGATCGGCCTGCTTAAGCCGCACGTAAGCTAACGCGCCGATTTCTTGTTGGGTGAGCCAATCGGCCAGCGCCTCTGGTGGGTTGTCTTGCAAGATGGCAAGCTGCCCATCCGACCATTCACCAGAGGCCAGGGCGGGGCAGAGGGTGGGGAACGAGGAGAGAGGAGACATGAAAGGGGATGAGTGAGCAGTGAGCAGTCTACTGCTTACCGCTTACCGCTTACCGCTCACTTTCCACTAACCGCCGGTAGGTATGTTCCAGTTCGGCCACTTTGTCGGGTAGGGCGAAGTGGGTGAGGAGGCGCTGCTGTGCGGCACGGCCGTACTGCTGGCGCAGTGATGAGTTAGTTAACAAGGTGGCTAAGGCATCGGCCAGGGCAGGCACATCATCGGGGGGGACGAGCAAACCGGTGAGACCATCCTGCACCAGTTCGGGTACGCCGCCCACGGCCGTAGCCACAACGGGCAATCCCACCGCCATCGCTTCCATGATGGCTGCGGGCAGTCCCTCAGAACGGGAGGAAAGCACCTTGATGTCACTGTCAACCAGAATGTCAGACACGTCGGCGCGGCGGCCCATAAAGGTGATGTGGTCGGCCAGGTTCAGGTCGCGGGTGAGTTGTTCCAGGGCGGCGCGGCGTTGGCCGTCGCCTACCAGCAGCAGGTGAAACGTGTGTCCCTGCTGTTGCAGCCGGTGGGCGGCGTGGATGAGGGTTTGCTGGTCTTTAACTTTGCGCAGATTACCAACGGAGACGATGAGGGGGATGTCGCGGGGGATGGGGAGGGACGGCCGTATCTGTCCCTTTGCCGCCTGCATAAACGGGGCGGCGTCCAGGCCACTGTGAATGGCCCGAATTTTGGCCGGGGGCACATGCGCCTGCTGCGCCAGCCAGCGGGCGCCGGCGTGGCTGTTGGCGATGTAGAAGTCTACCCACCGGCTGGTGGCGCGTTCCACGTAACGGGGCCACCAACTGCCGCTGCCCACACTGCGCTGCCCACAAATGACGACGGCCTGGCTATATCGCCGGGCGGCGACACGCCCCAACAGGTTGGCGCGGGTGCCAAAAATCTGGATGATGTGGGGGGAATGGGTGGTGAGCAGTTGATGGAGATCACGCCAGATGTGGCGTAACGGCCGTTGGTGAAAACAGAGGTGCAGTGGCTCACAACCGGCGGCCCGATAGAGGTCGCTCACCGGCCCTGGCTCGTCCAAAAAACAGATTTGCACCTGGACTCGCTGCCGGTTCAGACCGCACCAGGTACGGAAATTCATTATCTCCGTGCCACCAATTTGGGCGCCGGTTTGCAACCAGAGGATGTGGAGGGGCATGGGGAGTGAGTAGTGAGCAGTGAGCAGTAAGCGGACTTCGGTTCACGGATTACGAGATAACGGGGGCGGGGAGGGCTTGTTCGGAGCGGGAAGGGGAGAGTGGGAGGAGGGGCAGCACGGCCGTTTGCCCGGCGAGGGGGGTATATTCAGGAATGAGGGATTTCAGGCCACGTATGATAGCGGCGTCGTCGTTTTGGTATGCGGCCGTTTCCAGGATGTGGACCATATCATCCAGATCAGGGGGCACAAAGCGGCTGGCATTTTCGGCCACAAAAATCTTCTCATGTCGGGTGCGGCCATAACTTTCACCTTTCACAAATAGTTCTTCATATAGCTTTTCGCCAGGCCGGATGCCTGTCACCTGAACATCAATATCTTGCCCGATCTTAAGCCCTGATAGTTCGATGAGATCATGCGCCAGGTCTTTTATCTTGACCGGATCGCCCATATCCAGAACAAAAACCTCGCCGCCGCTGCCCAGGACGGCCGCTTGTAAGACTAACTGCACCGCTTCTGGGATGGTCATAAAGAAGCGGGTCATGTCGGGGTGGGTAATGGTAACAGGCCCACCATCGGCAATTTGCTTTTTGAAAGTGAGGATGACGCTGCCGCGACTGCCCAGCACATTGCCAAAACGGACGGCGACATACGGCCGTCCGCTCCGTTTGGCCGCCTGGTGAACCAATAGTTCGGCCGCTCGTTTGCTGGCCCCCATGACACTGGTGGGGTTGACCGCCTTGTCGGTGGAGATCATGACGAAGTGGCCTACGCCTGTTTCCAAAGCGGCCTGTAGCAGATTGCGGGTGCCGATGACGTTGTTGGTAATGGCTTCGGCCGGATTTTGTTCCATCAGGGGCACATGTTTGTGGGCGGCGGCGTGGAAGACAATGTGGGGCCGGTATTGCTGAAAAACGGTTCGCAGGCGTTCAGGCGAACGAGTGTCGGCAATAATGGGCACAATGGATATGGTACGGCCGTGCCGCTGTTGCAGTTCGTTGTGCATATCGAAGACGGAGTTCTCGCCGTGCCCCATGAAAATGAGTTGAGATGGCTCAGCGCGGCAAATCTGGCGACACAGTTCGCTGCCAATGGAGCCGCCGCCGCCTGTGACCAGGACTCGTTTGCCGCGCAAGAAGGTGGTCACGGCCGTGACATCCGTCTGTACCGGTTCGCGCCGCAGCAAATCTTCAATATCCACGTCGCGCAATTGGTTGACACGCACAGCCCCATCGAGCAGTTCATAAATGCCGGGCATGGTTTTGGTCTGCACACGTGCTTCCTCGCAAATGTCCACGATCTGGCGAATGGTCTTGCCGGGAGCGGTGGGCATGGCAATGATGACCTGGCGGACATCAAGCCGTGTCACCAGTTCAGGGATGGCTTCACGCGGCCCCATGACTTTGACGCCCTGTATGCGAATGCCATGTTTGGCCGGATCGTCATCCACAAAACCAATGGGGAGCATGCCCAACTGCGGGTTACGCTGCATTTCGCGGGCGATCATGGCCCCGGCATCGCCCGCACCGGCGATGAGCACATGCTTGCCGGGTGGCAACCCCCGCAGCCGGTATTGGTAGCGGACATAGGAGCGCACGGTGAAGCGGGGCACGGCCGTAGCCCCTAACGCCAGCATAAAAAAGATGGGCGGGATGGAACGGGGCAATATCCAATCCGGAGGCAGCAGGTGCAGGGCCACAAAACAGAAAAGAGAAGCGGCTGTTGTGGCGATGCCAACGGATACCGTCAGCAGCACCAATTCATCTACAGAAGCGTAGCGCCAGTAGCGGGCATAGATACCCAGGCGGTAAAAGGAGAAGGTGGTGGTGGACACGGCCGTGAAACCAAATAACACAAACGCCGGCCAGAACTCACCCAGGTGCAATCGCTCCAGCCGCAGCACAAAACTGGCATACGCCGCCAACCATAGCAGCGCCACATCCAGAATGAAAAAGTGGCGGTTGCGAATTCGATTAATCAATGATCACCTCCAAACTTCATGGTGAAAAGTTTCGTAGGGCGATTTGTCAAATCGCGTTACAGCGTCGCACAATTTCTACTACTCGCTCCCTATCCACCGGATGCAAATTAGACCCGGAAGGCAGACAAAGGCCGTTGGCAAACAGAACTTCGGCCACATCTCCGCCTACCGAATCATATCCGGCAAAAACGGGCTGCATGTGCATTGGTTTCCAGACGGGGCGAGCTTCAATGTTCTCCGCTTCCAGCGCCAGACGCACTGTTTCCCGGTCAGCGCCAAACTGCGCCGGATCAATGGTAATCACCGTCAGCCAGCGGGAGTGGCGGCCCCAGGGTGCTTCCGGCATAAAAGCGATGCCGGGTAAATCGCTCAGTTCTTCCCGATAAAAGGCAAAGTTGGCCCGCCGCGCCAGTACCCGATCTTGTAGAACTTGCAGTTGCCCGCGCCCAATGCCGGCGAGGATGTTGCTCATCCGGTAGTTGTAACCGATTTCGGAGTGCTGGTAATGGGGGGCGGGGTCACGTGCCTGCGTGGCCAGTTTGCGGGCGTGGCTGATGAGCGCCTCATCATCAGAAACCAACATGCCGCCGCCGGAGGTGGTGATGATTTTGTTGCCGTTGAAGGAGAAGATACCGGCCAGACCAATCGTGCCCGGCGTTTTACCTTTGTAGGTTGCGCCTAAGGCTTCGGCAGCGTCTTCAATCAGCGGCACGTCATATTCCTGGCAGGCAGCCAGGATGGGGTCAATGTCCGCGCTCTGGCCGTAGAGGTGGACGAGGATGACGGCTTTGGGCAGCCTGCCCTGCCGCGCCCGTTGGTGCAGCGTTTCCGCCAGCAGCGCCGGGTCCATGTTCCAGGAGTCGGTTTCGCTGTCAATGAAGGTGGGACGGCCGTGCTGGTAAATGATGGGGTTGACGCTGGCGCTAAAGGTGAGGGTGGAAACCAACACTTCATCGCCAGGGCCAATGCCCAGATGAAGGAGGGCCAGATGGAGTGCGGCCGTGCCGGAACTGAGGGCGGCGGCGTGTTTTGCGCCAACGGCCTCACAAAATTCCTGCTCAAAAGCATCCACGTTTGGCCCCAGGGGGGCTACCCAGTTGGTAGTAAACGCCTCCTGGATATACGTCTGCTCCTGCCCGGACATGTGGGGCGGGGAAAGGTAGACCCGTTTAGATGTTATTTGTTTTGCTGTTGATAATGCGGGCAGATATCCTGATGGCGGGGACACCAAGCGTTATCCTGATCTATATGATGGAAAGAACTCTGATCGAATTGAAAGATTTTTGTTTTCGATCAACCAGTTATTTCTTGCTTTTTCCAACTCGTAATATACATCAGGTAGTACAACGTACTTCCAGATATAAAACCTGTGTCTCAATGAGCAGAAGCCTGATTTCATCTTAAAGAGGCTATCTTCTTTTGAATTAACACCACCTCCTAGATGAAGTAATTTAGCATGTATGGCATTTCCCCAATGTCGAGCTTCTTCAATCACAAGTTTAGATGGAGCCAGTTTCGCATATTTGGGATGGCTTCCGGAGAGATGGTATTGGATGATTCCATTAGTATGAATAAAAATAGCACCAGAACAAATTACTGAACCGCATTCTGCAACGATCAATTTCACATTTTCTCCCAAATCCTTACGCAACCGCTCGAAATATTGCACATCCCAAAAATAGGTACTCTCTGCCTCAACCCGTTTCATGGTAGCGTAATATAATTTTAGAAAGTCATCGAATGCATTCCAGGTATGATCAATATACGCTGTCATTCCTTCTTTATAGGCACGTTTTATTTCGTAACGGTGACTTTTTCTATAATTTGAGAATTGATCCTTTTCATTAACACCGAGATCGATTGAGACCGTTTCGCCGAGTGCAACAATCTCACCAACGTTTTCAACCAGTTCATTGTTTCTCAATATCGGATTCAAACGCGAAAACATGCTCACTATCTTCATCTCTTGAGCAGCCTCAATGATTGCTCCACCAAAGTCTCTTAGGAACTCTATGTTATTTCGAGCATTACTGCTGCAAACTGGACCGGCATAACCGTAAACAGAGGTGATATCTTTAAATTCAGGGGCAACATGCTCTAAACCATTTATGCGGTTGAGCGAGCGCAACAAGAAAGGCCAAGCAATGATACAGTCCTTTTCCTGATAAACCCACATAGCCGCTTTCCCCTCTCCCTGGCTTTGAGCCAATTCATGATACTCTGGCAGGTGATAAACATCATATTGATATACAAAGGACAAAAGCTCACGCCATTCAGTTTGTTGCTCAACGTCAAGCGTATAAAGTTCCGGCATAACTTTGTTATACTAGCTCACCTTGCATTCGATAAGAACAATCAATGAAACCAAAATCAATTTCTTGACATGGTTCCGACAAAATTAACAAGAGTTTTCGCTCAGAATCAATCAAGGTAAGTACTGATTCGATAATCGAAGGTATCTTTTCAAAAATACGGAAATATGATCCTAACCTTCCTATTGTCCAGGTTCTCTGTTTATAGCCTAGATAAAACTGGGAAAAACCATAAAGCGATTGCCATGCTTCGGCCGCTTCCCATCCATCTAAGCTCACATCAAGCAATTCCACAGGAACAACTTCTGATTTTCTTGATAATTGCTTTTCATAAACCCATGTCTTTTGAACTATCTGAAGCCCTTGTTGTTGATACCAATTTAGGGCCTGTGGATTGGTCTGACTTACATCTAGCGTAACTTGGCTAAAGCCTCTCCTGTCTCCCTCCTCTATTCCTGCAAGCCAGAGTTTTTTTCCAACCCCTAAATGCTGATAAGCAGGTAAAACAGCAATATAATCTAAATGCCAATTACCAGATACCACCCTGAAATGACAATAGCCTATTAAGTTTTTATTTTCAAACCAACCAAGAATATAATGCTCTCGTTGCAAGGGGGAAAACTTAATAAGGTTTGAGAGATAGCTTTCGACTTTAGACGAAGCATAGATGGTTCGGGAAATGAAGTCTATAGGAAAAACAGATTTGTGAAGTTCAACAATATAATTAATATCGTCTGACTCTATCAACTTAATCGACTTCAATTTTTCTTCGCTCCTCATCCAGGTCAAGCATACTAGAGCGTGGCAGAACCTGGACGTTTCTTTGGCTAAAGACTCTCAATAATGTAAACCACAACACTTTAATATCAACAAGAAATGAGAGGTTATCAACATACCAAATGTCACAAGATAACCTCTCATTCCAAGAAAGATCGTTCCGTCCGTTGATTTGAGCCCAACCAGATATACCAGGTCTTTCCTCATGGCGTCTTCGTTCATATTCCGAATAATATGGGAGATAGTTAATTAACAACGGCCGTGGCCCTACCAGGCTCATCTCTCCTTTGAGAACGTTCAATAGTTCCGGCAGTTCATCCATACTGGTGCGACGCAAGAACTGGCCAAACGGAGTCAGGCGGTCAGCATCAGGCAACAAGTTGCCGACATTGTCACAGGCATCACTCATGGTACGGAATTTAAGGATGGTAAAGGGACGGCTATATCGGCCAGGACGCCGCTGCCGAAAGAGAATGGGCGAACCTAGTTTTAGGCGTACCATCAAAGCCAGAAATAACCAGACGGGTGCTAACAGGATAATGGCCATCAGCGCCACAATGATGTCGAACCAGCGTTTACCAAATTTTCTATACATGAGTCCCCGGTTGACAACCTGCTAGTAGGACTTACAGATTGTTTTTGCCTAGTGCAGCAAATCCTTTTTCTTGCAATAAGCGAGCATATTCGGCTTTGACTCTGGTAAAAATCAATTGCTCATCAAACTGTTGGTTGGCCATCTGACGACCATGTTCCCCCATTTGCCGCGCTTTGTTCTTGTCGGTCAGTAAGCGAAGAATGGCAGCAGCTAAGGCATCTACATCACCGAGTCGGGTGAGGTAACCATTATGGCCGTCTTTGACCACCTCTCGACAACCACGAATATCCGTCACCACACAGGGTACGCCCATCGCCGACGCTTCCATCGGCGACCGGGGGAAACCTTCGCGGTGTGATGGCAGCACAAACACATCCATAAGGGCATAAAGTTCCGGCATGTCCTGGCGCATCCCGGTGAAAATGCAGGCATCGGTCAGACCATAATCGGCGGCGATAGCGGGCGTAAGGGCGTCAGCTTTTTCTGTATCCAGCGGGCCGATGATAAGAAAGCGGGTTTGAGGCAATCGGGCCGCCACTTGCTGAGCCGCCGCCAGCAGTTCCAGGATACCTTTTTCGGCCACCAATCGCCCCACAAAACCGACGACCGGCGCATCAGGCGGAACCCCCAGCGCCAGGCGGGTCTGGGCGACAAGTTCCGGGGAGAGGCAGGCCCGGTTAAAACGTTGAATGTCTATGCCGTTGCCCAGATATTTGATTTTTTCCGGGGGGCAGATGTGGTGGGTCATGGCCGCAGCTATATCCTCGCTGTTTTGGGACAAAATCACATCCGAACAACGGGCGGCAATCTTTTCCACAGTGATATAAAAACGTCGCCAGAATGGCTTCATGCCGTCGTGAAAGTAAAAGCCATGCACCGTGTTCACAATGATCGGCGTCCCGGCCAACCAGGCCGCTACCTGTCCCAACAGACCCGGTTTAGGATTGTGTGTATGCACAATGGTAAACCGTTCGCGGCGCATCACTCGGTACAACCGCCAGAGAGAGAGCAAATCCGGCAATGGTGAAAAGCGGCGCGTCATGGGGACAGAGATATGGCGAACACCGGCAGCCTCCAATACAGACACATCTGGTCCCGATGCCGAAACACCGACTATCTGATACCCTGCTGTTTGCAAACTTTGTAGCTGGTTCAAGAGCAGAAAACGCAACGACAGGTCAATGGTAGTGATATGAGCGACTTTGAGCGGTGGTGCAAATACGCTCTCTTTCTCAACTAACATGGGATGAAACCGGAGAAGAGGCAACTTTGCCTACCTGCCTCTTCCGGTGTTGTGGCAAGCCCAGGATGTGAATTTCAAAACCCATCAAAATAATCAACAACAACCAGTACAGCCGGTCGGTCACGCTACGGTTATACGCCCAACTGATATGCATACTCCACAAAGCGATCAGTAGTACCAGGGCAGAGAGAATGTAAGGCGTTTCCCTGGCCCGCCAAAATAGACGAAGACTACCTAACAACAGATAACTTGTTAACACCAGATATAGCGTAAAACCAATGACCCCCAATTCCGCCAAAAAACGCTGCGGTGTACTATGCATCTCATGACCAGTGAGAGAGTAAGGTGAAGTAGAAAATGCGCCCCAGCCAATACCCGTTAGGGGATGATCTTGGAGGGCTGCCCACATACCGTGGCGCTGCAATAGAATGAAATTTTCATCGTCTGCTATCACCTCCTCGTCACCAGCAACAGCGCGCAAGCGATCCTCTATGGTACCCACCCGCTCCTGAAAGAAAAAGGCGTTGGGTAAGAGTGGTGTACCTTCGCCAAAATACAACAAGGCCAGAAAACCGATGCTCAAGAGAAAAGCAGGCATAATACGCCTGTAACTGTGGCGGAAAGAGTACAAAAACCCTAGGCCTAACAGGAAAAAACCGGCCATTAGAGCAAGATAGATGGAGCGACGACCGGAAATGGCCGCACCGTACAAAACCAGCGGTAGACAAAGATAGAGAAATCCTCCCTCACGCACCGAAACATCTGGATAACTGATGTACAAAAGAATAATCCAAAAAGAGGCAGCCATATAAATGCCCACATGCACACGATTGCGAAATGGCCCGGCTGCATTAATGTCGCCGCCAGCCAAAAGCCCATCTATAGCGACCCACAGTGCCGCCCCCACGGCCGTATAGGCCAGAAACCGGAGCAGATAACGCAGCAAATCGGGGTATTGCACCAGCCAATTATAAAAAGTCAAGAGCAACGCCAGCGCGTATACCAGCAACAGCCATTGTGTCAGGCCAATAAAAGGGCGGTCATTCATTTTGAACAAATTAATGGCGGCCAGCAGGACAAGGCACACCAGCACCAACACCAGAAAGTGGCTATAGACCGGTAATCTGTGGCGCAAAAAATAAGCCAGTGAAATAATGACAAACAGTCCAACACCCACCTCAAATGGGCCAATGTTGTTGGCCACTCCAGGCACAAGGCCCACACTGGTGAGACAGGTCATACCTGCCAGCAATGCCAGCCACCAGAGTAGCAGTCGAGGGAGAGGGGCTGTTGTTCCCGTCCGTGACGTTGCTTGGTTCATGTGGTTAATTGTGTGATGAGCAATATCACTTGGCTGGTTGCATCGCAATAGACAGCCAAGTTTTTCTGCAGATAGGCAGTAGTTACGGCCGTATCCACCCCCTGCCCACATAACAACATCTGAACCTGAGGGCCCAACGGCCGCTGCCAGTCCAACCCCAGCGCCGCCCCAGCAGACACATAGTCATGCACAAAACCCGCGCCGGGAATCTCCAGCACGGCCAACGGCAGGCTAAACAGCAGCGCCTCCAGACCAACAGTGGAAGCCAGCACAATGGCCGCCTGCGCTACGGTGAACAGCGGATAAAGGGGGGCCTGCCCCAAAACCGTTATCCGATGGGGATACGAAGAGGCGGCAACAATAGCTTGAAAGTCGGCCAGCGATTCGCGTGCATGAAGTTTGATGATGAGATGAAATTCAGGGTCAGCAAACAGAGGGGTGATTTCGGCCAGAAAACTCTGTACCAGCGCCATTTTTTCGGCGGTGATGCAAAAACCTTGATCGTCAATGGGGTTGGATAAAAACAGCAAGTTGGTCTGCCCAAAGCCATATTCAGCCTTTAACTGCCCGGCCTGTGATTGCCAATCGGTAGCGCTGATATGGTCAAAACGAGGACTGCCGGTGCAGTGGATGGTTTCTGGCGGTGCGCTCTGCGCCCGAAAGTACGCGGCGCTGCTTTCGCCCCAGGCGGCAATGGCCACCGCACCACCGCTGCCGTAGGCGTCCTGTTCTTTGTCGGTGGGCAGAGGAAAACGGATACCTTCTTGCATGAGTAGAAAGGGGATGTCAAGGCCGTGTAACATTTTGACGATATGGTTATACGGAAAAGCGGCATCGTTGGGTAGTACCACTAAACCAGGATGGCTTTGAAATGTGTGGCGCAACGGCCGTTGTAACATCGTTCGCCAGCTTACCTCGCGCACCATCTCACGTAGCCAATCGCTATGTTTGCCACCCTGTTTACCAGACGAGGGCGAGCCACGCAACTGCCGATCTGGAACAGAGACAAACGCATCGGCCATAGGGAATTGATCTACGGGTGACGGGAACCCCCGAAAGGGGCACAACGAGATAACCCGACATTGGTAATCACCTCGGCGCTTCAATTGCGTGATAACCGGCTGCATCATAGCTACATGGTGGCCGGGATTGGAAATCACAAAATCAATCCAGGTCATTAAATTCAGGAGTGGGCCGATTTGGCAAATCGGCTTACGCCGTCTGGCTCTTTCACTAGCTGCCGGTCTATTTCCCGGCCTATTTGCTCACAGAGGCGCACCACATAGTCTACTTCGGCCAGAGGAGTCAAGGGCTGACCTTCGCCACGCAGATAGCGGTCTACCGCCGCCATAATGCGTGTATGGGGTGTCTCGCCGCGTAACTGCCACCAGGCATAGCCCAACCGGTTGGGCAGCCAGGCCAACCCGGCCCCTGCTGTTTCAGCGGCTTTATACCCACCCAACGGCCGTCGCCCACGCCGATCCTGGTAACGGGACAGGGTAGCAAAATCACCCAATAAATCTACCTGAATAATACCTTCTGTTCCCTGTAAGGTAAATGCCCGCCGGTTTTGGCGGCAGTTGGCCGAAAAGTGAACGGTTGCCAGGCAAGTATCCCCTCTCAGCGTAATCAGTACCTCATCGGCGGGTGCACCCGCTGGCGCGTTTGCGGTGTGCAAAGCCTGCACGTCCGCAACGGCCAGCGGGCCGACAAAATAGTGCGTCAGGTACAACTCATGAGGCAATGTCTCAAACCAGCGACCACCGGGTAACGAGTGTGACCAGTGGTTGTGGCCCACCAACATCCGGTCGGCTGCCGGGCTGGTGAGAAATTCACGCCGGATGCGAATGATGCGGCCGATGCGCCCCTCATCTACCCATTTTTTGGCCTGCTCCACACAACGTGCCACTTTCAGGTTGTGAATCACGGTAATGGTGACTTGCTTTTCCTGTGCCAGAGTAGACATCTCTTCCCAATCAGCGGCATCTGTCACTAATGGCTTCTCAATAACCAGGTGACGACCGGCAGCCAAAACCTGTTGGGCGATGGCCGCGTGGCTTTGGGGCGGCGTACATACATCCACCACATCGCAGTCGGCAATTAGTTGTTCCAGACTGTCATACACCACAGGGATTTTGAATTCATTGGCGCGTTGCTGCGCCATGTCGCGGTTCAGATCAAACGCACCGGCCACTTTGCCTCCAATCGTTCGTCGCCACCCTTTGAGATGGGCCGGGGCGATAACGCCTGTACCTACCAGACCAACTTTATAATTCATCATGGTTCAAACAGTTCCTTCAATTGCGGCCACGTAACGGGCCAGCACTGTTTCGGCACAGAATCGTTCGGCTGATTCACGGCCGTGCCGCGCCATCGCATCTCGTTTTTCCGGGTTATCCAATAGAAAGAGGATTTTCTCGGCTAAGACCTGGGCATCACCCACCGGCGTCAGAAAGCCGTCCTGCCCATCAGCCATAATGATTTCCGATGGGCCTGAAGGGCAATCGGTAGCAATGACCGGCACGCCACAAGCCATAGCTTGAATAAGAACTCCCGGCAGCCCTTCAAACCGGGAGGAAAGCACAAACAGTGTACAGCGAGCCATAAATTTGAACGGGTTTTTGTCAAAACCGGGTAAGTCTACGTCATGCTCGATGCCCAATGCTTGCGCCAGTTGTATGAGTTCTGCACGGCCGTTTCCTTCACCCAAAATGAGCAAACGACACGGCCGTTGCGCCCGCACCTGGACAAAGGCGTGCAACAAGGTGGGGAAATCTTTCTCTTCCACCAACCGTCCCACGCCTAAAATGATAGGCACATCTTCAGAAAACCAGGGATGGTTCACCGGTTCGGCCGCCAGTTGGGGCAAATCAGGCGTGACAATGGGATTGTAAACAACTTGAATTTTATCCGCCGCCAAATGCAGCCTGGTGATGAGATCATCTTTCACGCCCTGGGAGACGGCCGTGACCACATCCGCCTGGGCATACAACAATCGTTTAGCCCACAACATGAGCCGTTTTTTCCAGATGACGCGGTTGCGGATCAATAATCCTCGCTCCGATAGTATCAACCTGCCATGCTGGTGACTTAGCTTATAAGCAATGACGGCAATAATGTTGGCACCGCTGGATGTAGAAAAAAGAAGGGCAGGCCGGTGTTGTCGTAACAAATTAGCCAATGGCCACCAGGCGGTCCACAAACCCCTGCCCCCCAGATGATAGACGGGCACGTCGCCAGGCACATCTTCCAAATACGCTCCTTCTCGGCTCATGAGTACCAGTATGGGAGCAAATTGCTGCCGATCAAATGCCTGTAAGAGGGTCAATGTTACCCGATCTGCCCCACCCTGACCCAATGTTGGCCGCAAGATGAACAGTTTAGAGGCCATCCAATACCTTACGAGCGCGGGCTTCCCAGGTGTAATGCGCCAGCAAATCCTGACGGGCGGTTTGCCCCAGGCGCTGGCGCAGGTCGGGGTCAATGCTGAGGTGGTCGATGGCAGCGATCCAAGCATCTATATCCTCTGGGGGCACTAAAAGCGCGTTTTGCCTATCACACAACACTTCCGCCAGGACTGGTAAATCTGAGGAAATAATCGGTTTACCTACAGACATATACTCAAATAACTTTAGCGGCGACATCCACCGGCTGATATTGGATTGGCCGGTGGCGCCTCTCACATCCCGCTGCGGTGGTAACAGCAGTACATCAAACTGATGATAATAACGACTTAGCTCAGATTGGGGCACAAAGCCATGAAAGAAAAGATTGTCTGGCATTGGCTTTTGCTGCCAGCGCAGCACATCCTGCTCGGTACCACCCACGACGTGAAAATCAACAGCCGGTAAGCGGTATGCCAGTTCATACACAATTTCCACTCCCTTACCAGGGTATAAATGCCCCACATATCCTAATTTGAGTCTGGCAGGCATCGTCTGCACTAGAGTCTCGTTTACTACACTACCTTTCAGCGGGTTTGCGCCATCATGAGCCACCACAGTTTCCCTGGCAAACAAGAGATTGCTCTCCTGCAAATCTTTTTTCAGGCCGCCAGAGATGAGCACCAGCCGTTTGAAGGTGCTGGCGGTTACAATTTGCCGATACAGGTAGAGTGCCCACTTTCCGGTGATCAGGCCGTGCATTTCTAAAATCGTGGGCAACTTCAGGCGAGTGCCACACCAGGCTCCGAATAAGTTCCGGCAATACAACAAATCAGTAGTGTCCCTTTGGCGCAACAGAAAGGATAAGATGGCAGCGCTGTATCGCAAGCCGCCGCCTCTGGATTTGGGGCGGGGCAATTTTATGATTTCAAATTGAGGGGAGACGTTATAAAAGTGGTAATCATCAGTTACAGCACTTTCTTGACGGGGTGGGCATAATTTAGTGATGAGCGTGACATCATTTCCTAGATCACTCATGGCCTGGCACATCTTCATCACCTGAATACTGTTTGCCCGGCGAGAAGGCACATAAGAATTGGAGAGGTAAACAATTTTCACGTGAGACTCAAAACCCAGGCAATTGGGAGGGGATCAACTTTGGACAATGGGCACGGCCGTGTGTCCCTGTGACTGTAGCTTCCACATTTGAGCATAACGTTGATCAGCAACTATCAACTCTCCATGTGAACCAGTCTCAACCAGTTGTCCACCCGCCAGCACCAATATCTTGTCGGCAATAGCGATAGTGGATAAACGATGGGCAATGGAAATGATTGTATAACGGGAACGTAGTTCTTCTATTGCCAGTTGGATTTCTCTTTCGGATTGGCTATCTAAATCGCTGGTTGCTTCATCCAGCACCAAAATATCTGGCTCACGGATGATAGCTCTAGCAATAGCAATACGCTGGCGTTGCCCACCGGAGAGTTTGCGCCCCTGGTCACCGACTGACGTCTCATATCCATCTGGCATCTGCATAATAAACTCATGGGCATGAGCTATTTTCGCCGCTTTCTTAATCTCATCATCAGTAGCATCCAATTTCCCAAAGGCGATATTCTCGCGGATAGATGTGTTAAATATAAAATCATCCTGGCTAACCACACCAATATGGGAGCGCCACGATTCCAGGTTCAACTCTTGCAACTTTGTGCCGTCAACTCTTATCTCTCCTTTTGTTGCATCAAACAGGCGCAATAACAAATTAATGATGGAAGATTTGCCTGCCCCAGATTCGCCCACCAGGGCCACCATCTCCCCTTTGGCGAGATTGAACGATACGTTGGTAAGCGCACGTCTAGCCATGCCCGGCGTACCCTTATGATAGTCCAACGATACTCGGCAAAATTCAACGCCGTGCTGCAGCCCGGTAAACGGTTTAGTGCCAGAAACAACAAATTCCTTATCGTCTTCACGCAATAATGCGGCTATTCGCTCAATAAAAGGCAAATAACTATTGATTAGCCCCCAATTTTTATTGATCACTGAAATGCGCGGCATGAGCCGATAGATGACAAATAGAAATGTGCCTAAACGCGCCACAAAAAAGTCATTGGTTTCACCAGCTAATAGATAACTACCCACCAATAAGACGGCAATACCTGACACAGTAAAGGAGTCAATCAAAGGGGATATAGATGCCTGCCATATCAGGCCCTTCCGTCGGGCGTTCATGCTCTTCTGTATCACTTGCTCCAGCCGTTGAATAGCAAAATCCTGACGAGCAAACAGATGCAAAATGGCAATGCCGTTCAAAAACTCCACCGTGAGTTCAGTGATGGCCACGGCCGCCTTCTTAAATTTCTTAGCGGTTGCCCTCACTCGTTGAATAACCTGCCCAAGTGAAAGCGAGATAAATAAAAGGGCACCGAGAGCGACCAGAGTCATGGGGACCGAAAGCCATAATAAAACAACGACATAGGTAAGTACGAGCAAACTTTGGTTGAGCAATGTGCCACAACGCTCAATCGCCTGGCCCAGATAGTTCGTTTGTTCCATATAACTGGCTAGATCGCCTGCCTTATAACCGGAAATATTGCCATAGCTCAACTTCATAAACTGTTGAAAAATCTGGCGTCGGGTATCTCCTTCAACGGTTGATTGGAGGTAAGCGGAAGCAACATCAGCCCCAAACTCCAATGCGCTTCTGAGTAGTTGGCTGGCTACAGCCAGACAAACCAGCAGAATAAAAAGGCTGTTTCGATTCAGGTCTAAGCCTAAAACCTTGATAAATTCACCTGATCTGCCCAATTGAGCCAGAGCTTGGGCTACAGATTCGCTGCTGAGGGTTTGCAGGGCCAGGGCGAATATCGCCAGAGTTATGCCCTCAAAGATGGCCGCGCCCAGCCCCGCCATGACTTGCAACGACAACAAGGCCCAGTGCCCTTTGATCTGAGCAGAGACGAATTTGGTGGTGTGGCTTTCTCTAAACCGCTTGAGCTTTTGAATCACAATGTTCTATACAAGGATTGGGGAAGGGTGTTAAAGCGATTCCGTTGTGAAATTTGCAATGAACGGCCGATTGGTTTCACCCGCCACTTTTTCAAAGATTTGAACCTGTTCTGCGGTTAGTTCCTGCTGCCAGCGAAGGTCAAGTTTGATCGCCAAACCCATTTTTTCATAATGCCCTTTGTGGCGTTCATTGGCAATGGGGGCATCAATTTCAAAATCATGCTCTGTTTGCATTTTTTGATGTCTGATAATTAAAGAGGCAGTTCCCCGGTTGCCTGGCCCTAAATGGTGTTCATGCTGCCAATAATTCAGCATATCGGGTTCATAATAGATTTGCAGCCATTCACAAGTTTCTTTGATAGCTGTCCCTGGTTGGGTGGCCAGCCGTTCATAGGCTATTTGCAACTTCTGATGTGCTGGTAGTCTCTGGTAGAAGCGGTTCATTTGTTCAACATTTTTTCGCCAGCGAATCGCCTCTTGTTCCATGTTGCTATCCGGATATTTCCGCAATCGAGAATTGGTGACGGCACGGCCGTCACGGGTGATGTACAACACGTAAGGTATAGTGCGACTCATTCGCGGCAACTGTTCCATTTGCGGCTTAATCCAACTAACCTGTTTACTAAAATCCACCAACATATCTGCTTCTGTCCAGTCAAAAAAGTAGTCGAACAGATTTCGTTGCCTTTGCGCCAGATAACGGGTAATTCGGTTGCTGGAAAAATACCGCTTTAAAACGTCCAGATTAACGCGCTCGTCCCAAAATTCACATTTACTCTGGCAAACAAAACAAAGCTGCGACTCCGTCTGGGCTGGTTTATTTAGCATCTTACCCAATTTTACCACTTCACCCAGGCCAAACGCCCTTGAATGGCTACCAAGGATCAAGCCAAGCAGTGTGGAACCACTATGCCCGGCCCCCATGATAAAAACGATCTTTTTATCCATATTTCGCCGAATCCTTCGCGGTTGTTTGAGAAGAAACCCTTTTACCGATGATTTGGAGCATCTTTTTTGGCCGTAACAAGATGTGCTTTTGTGTCGTTTGCTCCGGGACTGGAGTAAGGTGATGAACCTGATATTCGTATCCCAACTGTTCTGCCGCCGGTTTTACCTGGCTTTCAAAGTCTGCAATCTGATCATCGGACCAGTCAGCAACGGTAAGAGTATGGCGACGACGATTTGGCCGTTCTTGGGTCAAAGCCTTAAAGCCTCTTTCAGATAATCCCGGCTGGATTCCCAGAAAGTCCCGCAAAGATTGGTAGGTTTGATAATTAAGTTCTTCTAATTTAATAATTCGCCATTGGCTTTTGGGAAGTTCTTGTAATCTGGACATTATCTCCAGATTCAAGGCGTTCCAAAACCAGGCAAGTTTTCCAACCCGGCTCATTGCTTCCCATGGAGCGAAATTGGCAGCGGGTGGAAGCAGCCTGGAGAAGAAGTGGTGTTCCTTGGCTAAATCCTGGTAGCCCGGCGCTTTGTTTTGGTCTTGCCAGACGGCCGTTTCCGCATACCAGCCTTTACTCCAAAAAGAGTTCACCACCTGATCTGGCCGCCGCACCATCAACACGAATCGGGCATCAAAACGTTCATACAACTCCTGAACGCTCAATGACAAAAAGGCACTGGCCTCGAAAGAAAGTTGGTAGGTCTGCAAGTCTTTTCGGATTTCCTTTTCTTTTGTATGCAGGAATCCTTCGTGGTCAACCGGTAAACGATACCACTGGCAATAACGATGAAAGCTTTCGTTTATAGGGTTTCGTTCGTGAGCGGAGGCCACTCCTCGTTCATGATGTAAAACTTTGCTTAAGAATTGGGTGCCACAACGTCCTGTACCGATGGCAAAAGCGACTTTACCCGAGAAATCAGACACGGCGATCATTCTCCATAATCCCTTTGTTCCAGCGCACACCTGCCACCTACATCGTCTGCCCCTGCCGGTTGAAATAAATCACCGCGTCGCGCAGTTCCAACAACACCTGGCGCCTACCGCTTTCATTCAAACCGGTACTGCGAGCGATAAACGCTACCAACTCATCCATGTTGGTCGTGCGCCCCAACTTGATGCGTGGTCGGTGGGCATTGATTGCCTGAATTCTGTCTGCCATTGGTTTTTATTAACCTCCTGGAAGCGGGAATGAGACCCGGCAGGCTGGTGATGATGGTTGGCCGCTCCCCTGCCCTGTTCCTGGCTTCCAAATCAAAAGAATTTGGATAACTGCCAGGAAATATGCACAGAGTTTGTGGGGGTTGTACGGCCGTGTTACTGAAAATCATCTACGAGTTGGCGCAACCGTTTCACAATATCCAGGTCTTCTTTCAACTCAGCCAGTGGTATAAGCTCATCCCAAATGATTTGAAAGTCCAATTTGCCTTGCTGTCGAATCATAATGGTTTCAATATCTAACCAGTCTTGGGGGCGGTTGGCAAATGCTTTGTGAACAACCAAATCCTCAGCCGCACAAGTGACTAAAGCATAACCAGGCGCAATCTCATACACAGTTGCCCGGTCAATGCTATGCTCCTCAAAAGGCATCGCCCCTAGCGCAATATCCAGAGGTATGCCATTGTTATCCTGGAGCAAGAGAACCCGATATTGTAAGGCAAATTGCCGGGTGTCAGACACGCGCCCTTGATAACCCGCCAGTAACGAATCAATGTAGGCTGGTTCATTACCAAATCCGGTCAACAACGTCATATCCGCATCTTGTGTCAGGCGTGGTTCCCCCCACCGTTGCACCGCCAGCCCACCAATGTAGCAAAATTGCCAGTTCTGACTCTGGCAAAACTGTTGCAAACGCAAGGCTGCATCTAACAAAGCGTTCATGGTGAAGGCAAGCGATGAAACCAACGTTGTTGTTCCACCAGACCAGAGCTATCCCAACGAGGATGTCCAGGCCGGACCCGTCCGGCTAACAACAGCAAATTCTCCGTTGCCTGATGGGCTTCTACCTGGCCTAGACCAGCTAATTCTTTCATCTTTTGCTGGCGTAAAGCGACACTGGCTGCCCGCCACTGGGCCAACCACTGCTCTTGTTCATCCGTTTTCATAGCGCGTATTATACACTTGGTGACCAATCAAAGGTCGTCTTAAATCTAGTGGCAGGGCTACGACCGTGCCCCGACCACCACCTCTACCAATTCCAACAAATCGGCCACACCGACCACGCCCAGCTTCAACCATTCGGCCTCCTGCTCCGGCGTCAACCGCGCCAGAAAGCGTGTGCCCACCGCCTGCGCCGCCTGGTAGTCAGACAGGCCATCCCCCACCATCAGCACATCGTCCGGCTGCCAGCCATGCCGCTGCAAAATATCCCGCAAAATTTCTGGCTTGGTACAGGGGGTACCCCACACTTCGCGGAAAGAGGAGCGCAGGCCACGCTCATTCACAATCAAATCCAGCTCCGTCTGCGGCGTGCCCGAAGCCACAAACGCGGGCAGCCGGTCTGCCAGCGCCGCCAACGTTTCCGCCGCACCGGGCACAAAGGGGCAGCGCAGCACCTTTTCCAGCACCAGCCCTTCAAAAGCTGCGCCTAATGCCGCCTCATCCTGGGGGGTGTACGGCCGTTGCCACAACGCCTCCACCACATAGCGAAACTTCACATACCGGGACACACCCAAATTCGCCAGATGAAAGGCCAGCACCGCTTCTTGATGTTCTGGCCAATCGGCAAACAGTTCCAAAAACGCTTCCGTCTTGATATTCCCCGACTCCAAAATCACCCCATCAAAATCAAACACCACCGCCCGCAGGCCACAAAATAGTTGTTCCAGTTCAGTCATAGGTTCGTAATCGGTTATCGGTAATCCGTAATCGAGCTTCGGACTAGACTACTCGGCAACGGCAGCCACACAACAATTGAATGTCTACTGGCGCGATATGCCTCTCCGCTCCACTCTGGCGCACATGCAGCACCACCAGCGTATAGGGGTTAAAAACAACCACATCTCTTACCCCTTGCGACAGGTAAAATTGCGGGCCTATCTCCAAATCTTTAGCCTCGTACCCCTTACTGATAATCTCCACCACCGCTTCCGGCAGGAGGGTAATAGGTTTGTCTTCTTCTTCTGGTTCCTGACAAAAGATGGAAATGTCCGGCCGTTTGAGTGAACCATCCGGGAACTGCACATACACATCGGCCACATGGACACAACCACAACCCGTTCCGGCCCCATCCACCGGCACAATCGTCGCCCGAATACGGTCTACTGCCCGTTGATGCTTCAACATGGGCGAGGCTTCCCAAATGGGCAGGCCACCCACAATTTCCAGCCGCACACCCATTTCGTCAGCCCGGCTTATCTGCTCCAACAAAGTTTCGTCAACTGCCATCGAATCATTCCTCACCTGCCAGAACGTCTAAATAATCAGCGAAAGCCAACAGTTCAATTCTCAGGTCATTCCATACACCCGGCAAAACATCAAGTAAGCCTTTCATCTTTTCGGAGGACAGATTAAACGTGTAGACGTTTCGCACCACTGGTATTTCATTCCTGATTCGTTTTGCCAGTTCTACGTATGAATTATTCAAAGCTCAATTCCATCATTTTCAATAGAGTAGCGTAACGAATCAGAGGCGTCTTCCAACTGTATAAAATCAACAGGGCGGTTTTGGAAAAACTCTTCGGCCATTTTCCAGGCGCGCCAATAATCTGTATCTGGCAAACCAGAAACAGCAATATCCACGTCAGAGTCTTCTTCCCACCAGGCTGCATGAGCCAGCGAACCAAAGATGATCACCCTGTCCACCCCAAAATCACGCCGGAGGGCGATTGCCATTTGATTAGCGATTTGCAAAAGTTCTTCTCGTTGTTGTTCCTGATGGGGAGTAAGGGAGCGATCAGCAATGCCCAATTGCCTGGCTCGTTCGATATAGGGCTGCCATTCCTGGCGTGATAATTCTAAAGCAGTTGCCATGGCGCTATTATAACAGCTTAATTTCGGGGTAGTGGGCCAGCCACCATTCGGCGATACTCACATCCAGGTGGGTATGCACGTCGCGGCCTGTGACCCAATTGCGCACAATGGGATAGCTGCGCTGGCCCATCCACCACCAGGGGTTTGGCCCGTCCTGGCTTTGCACCGTTTGTTTGCGGAAGGTCCACACCCCCTGGTCATAGTAATACGCGGGGGCATACGATTGGCGTTCGGTGGAGACTTTGCGGTGGGGGTCGCCATACGGCCGTAACAATCCCTCCTCCGTGATCTGCATTGCCCGCAGCGGGTGGTCATCCGCCGCCTGCCACACCGTCATGCACGAGTCCAGTTCCGGCTGTTCTTCCAAAATGGTCAGGCTGTGGTCAATCAATTCGCCATCCACCATCACCGTATTGCCCAGCAGCAACACCACATTTTGCAGGTCAGGGTAACGGCCGTCTACCCACTCCACGGCGTGTTTAATCACCTCGCCATGATTCACATGGTCGCCGCATAACTCCTCCGGCCGCCAGATAATCTCGCAGCCCATCTCCAACCCCACATTGGCAATCGAATCGCCATCGGTGGAGATAAAAACCCGGCCGATTTTGGCCGCATCCAGCGCCGCCTGAATGGGATAGGCCACCATCGGCTTCCCCCCCACCAAAAAGACGTTTTTGTCAATAATAGATTTACTGCCCGCGCGGGCGGTTATGATAGCTGCGTGCATATTTTTCTCGTGATGCGTGATGCGTGATGCGTGACCCCATCACGGGTCACGCATCACGCATCACGGAAATCTGCCCTTCCTCAAACAACTGCTCCAACATCTGCAAAAGCCCCTGCCCCATGTCCACGTAATAATTCGTCGTCAGTTTGCGCCCCACGCGGGGATGAAAGGCATAGGGCGTCATCTGGTAATGGCTGTTTTCCGGGCCGGTGGCGGGTTGATACTGGATGTGCAACGGCCGTCCCAACATCTCGCTAAACATCGTAAACAAATCGCGCAGACGAATGGGGTGATGTCCGGTCAAGACCACATGCTGGTTGGCAAACTCGTCTGCCAGCGCGTCGGCGCTCAATCGGGCCGCGTCTTCCACATGAATATATTCGCGGCTGTCTTCGGGTGTGCCCACATGCTCAATCTGTCCCGTCACCGCCGCCTGCCGCAGCAGCCGGTAGACGCCATTGCTGGCATCCGCGCGCGGGCCATACAAACTGCCATAACGCAAAATGGTGTAGTCCAGCCCAAACTGCTGCTGATACTCTTCAATAAATGCCTCACACGCCTGCTTGCTACACCGGTAAAAGCCACCGGCCCGGCTGTACACATACACCGTACTGGCAAACACAAACCGGCTGACCCCACCGGCCCGCGCCGCCTCCAGGAAGTTCAGCGTGCCCATGATGTTCAGTTCGGCGGTAACGAGGGGCTGGCTTTTGGCAGCGTTCAAATCGGCCAGAGCGGCCAGGTGGAAAATGGCATCCTGCCCGGCGACGGCTTCGGCTACGGCCGTGCCATCGCGCATATCCCCCACCACCATTTGCTGCCCCGGTTGCAGGTAGGGCGACGGCCATACATCAAACACCGTCACCTTATACCCCCGCGCCGTCAGCACGTCGGCAATATGGCTGCCCAGAAAACCGGCCCCACCTGTTACCAGTACTCGTTGTACCATCGCCATCAAGAGTGGGGTGAGCAGGTGAAGGGGTGAGAGGGTGAAAATCACCTGCTCACCCCCCCACCTGCTCACCTGCTCATCCCCATCTGCGCAAACGCTTCCAGCAAGTTCTCCACCGCCTCCACCTCCATGCGGATGCGACATTCGGCGGCGTAGGAGCCGATGTGGGGGGTTAAGACAACGTTGTCCAGTGTGTTCAGCGGGCCACTATACGGTTCACGTTCAAAGGTATCCAGATACGCGCCCGCCAGATGGCCGGATTGCAGCAGGTCAAACAAGGCATCTTCGTCCACCAGGCCACCCCGCGCACAGTTCACCACATACGCCCCGGCTTTCATCTGCGCCAACCGCGCCCCGTTCAACAGATGATAGCTGTCCGCACTGTAAGACAGATGGAGGGTGACAATATCGGCCTGGGCTAACAGTTCTTCCAATGACAGATAGATGATGTTGTGGCTATGGGCAAAGGCCGCATCCTGAATGGGGTCATAAGCCAGAACGGTGACGGCAAACGGCCGTAACAACTCCACCAACGCCTTGCCCGTGCGCCCCAAACCGATAATGCCCACCGTTTTGCCGCGCAGCAGCCGTCCCATGGGCTTTTTCCACTCCCCCTGGTGCAGCCGGTGGTGCGCCTGTGGTACCTGGCGCAGCATGTCCAACATACCCGCCAGCGTCAATTCGGCCACCGCGTCCACATGCGCATCCGGCGTATTGCGCACCTGAATACCCAACTCGGCGGCGGCGGCATGGTCAATGCCATCCATGCCCGTGCCCACGCGGGAAATCACCTTCAATCGCGGCGCCTGGCTCAATACCTCTCGGCTCAGCTTCTCCGTCCCGGCAATCAGGCCATCTACATCGGCCAGCAGTTGCATGGATTCCTCCGGTTTCAGGGTACGGCCGTAAGGATTCAGCACCACCTCACAACCCGCCGCCGCCAGCAGTTGCAACGGCCGTGCGCTCATTTTGCCAAAGGAGGATGTTGTGGTTAATACTTTCATAGTGCGTGACGTGTGATGCGTGAGGCGTGACGTGTGATGCGTGAGGCGTGAGGCGTGAACCGATTACCGATTACCGGTTACGGAACACGCTCCCACCACCGTCTCTAATTCCGCCAGCCGCCCTTCCGCATTTTGCGCCAGGCGTGAATCTGGCTGCAAGATCATCACCTGCTCATAAGCGGCGGTGGCTTCGGCTGGGCAGCCGGCGGTTTCATATGCCTGCGCCAACCCTTGCCAAAATTCGGCGTTTTCCGGGCGCAGGTCTACGGCCATTTGCCGATAGTGTACGGCCGTCGCCGCATCCCCCTGCCGAAGGTACAAAATACCCATTTCATGGTAGGCTAACGGCCGTTGCCTTTCAGACAACTCGGCCAGTTCTTGCCAGTAACCAATTGCTTTTTCCGGGTCAACCCCTCCCATTTGCCGCGCCAATACCACCAGATATTCGACGGTTTGCGGCGCCAGCCGGTGCGCCTCTTCATAATAAGGCAGAGCGTTTTCCGGCGATTGCAACTGGCGCAGGTGTAAGTTTGCCAGGGCGTAATAGGCGGGCGCATAATCAGGGTTAATGGCAATGGCCTGTTCAAAAAACTGCTGTGCCTGCGCCGGGTCATTTCCTTGTAGCAGCCGGCCTAACTGGACATAGGCTTGCCCATTTTGGGGGTCAATTTGCACGGCCGTTTCCCAGGCTCGTTGCGCCTCGACCACATCTTCAGCCTGCCCGGCGTGTGTAGCCAGCCGTGCGGCATACCCGTAGGCATTTGCCTTTTGCCAGCTTTGCGCCGCGCCCGCATCCTGGCCCGACGCATACTGCGCCCGGCCCAGGTCAAACCAGGCCCAGCGGTCATCGTCACAGGTCACGGCCGTTTGTAAATAAGGCAGCGCCGCTTCATAGTCGTCTGCTAAAAGCAACGCCCGTCCGGTCTGGTGCGCCTGCTGGCATCTACCCCAAGCCGTGTGCGTCACGGCCGTGTCCGCCATAACCAGCCCCACTGCATCCCACAAGAGTGGCCCAAGCCTGATGAAAACCATCAGCGCAAAAGCACCCACCAATATCAGACTTAACCACTTCAATTAGTTCTCGGCCCATAGACCTGACAGGTTTTCTGAAACCTGACAGGTCTGTTTACTAATCGTCGCCAAAGCTGTCCACCAGCAACGGCCGTGCCGCCTGATTAAAAGCGGCCACATTCGCACCCGGTACACAGGTATGCAGGTAGAAATTGTCGTAGAAAGCATTCGCCTGGGGCACATTGGTGCGCACCCGCAGCGCCAGCCCGGTATATCCCGGCCCGGTAATGCCGCTATCGCTCCATGTGCCCAACGTTGTGCCATTTACCACCAGCGTGATCTCCGCGCCGCTGCGTAATACAGAGAGATGATTGACGGCCGTGCCTTGATGAATAGCCGCCGCGGGTGTGTAATCCACAATGGGAATACTGGTTGCATCCTCCCGGCGAATCAGGCGAAACTCTTGCTCCTCCGGCTCTATTTCAAAAAGGTAATACCGCGGAACGTCTGAGTTTTCAATAATCGCACCGAAAATCAACCCTACTAAACCATCGGCTGTGGGCACATCAAACCGCACTTCCGCTTCTACCTGATAGTTCTCGTAGCCGGGCGCGGGCGCCAACGGCCGGAAAAGATACCCGGCCCCGGCCGGATCAGAGTCAATCAGATATTCACCATTCACATAGCTGGTGGAGCCTAGCTGCTGGCTGTTCAGCACCACCGGGCCTACCGGCCAGCCAGAATTGGGGTCGCTAAAGTTGTCAAAGAAATATTCATCACAACTTGCCTGAATGAGGGGCAGGTAAGCGAGAGGAGCAAGCCCACCGGCTACACCGGCATCGCTCAGGGAAACAGCCTCTTTGACTGCGTTCATGGTCAACGTAGCCGCTCCCGCTAATAAAATGACCAGCATCAAAAGCCATTTACGCCACTCGTTCATTTATCGCTCTCCTCACGCTAATTCAAGCCCGAAATCCAGTCACGCATCACGCATCACGAATTACAGGCTCACCACACGGCCGTTGCTCTTGAACTCCTTCAGCGCATTGCGAGCATCCACCAACACGGCCGTTTCTTCGGCCACACAGTGCCAATCCACATCCCGGTGGTCGGTCACAATCACCACACAATCCGCCGCCCGCAGCCCCTCTCGCGTCAGGGCCACCGACTGCAAATCAAATCCCTCGTGCGACAAATCCGGCACAAACGGGTCATGGTAACTGACCACCGCCCCACGCCCTTGCAGCAGATGGATAATGTCCAGCGCCGGGCTTTCACGCATGTCGCTCACATTCGGTTTATAGGCCACACCCAACACCAAAATCCGGCTGCCATTCACCGCCTTCCGCTCCCCATTCAGGGCATCGGCCACTTTGCTGACCACGTATTCGGGCATAAAACCGTTCACTTCCGCCGCCAGTTCGATGAAACGGGCGGTGTAATTGAGGGTTTTTAACTTCCAACTCAGATAATGGGGATCAATGGGGATGCAATGCCCACCCAGGCCCGGGCCCGGCGTAAATTTCATAAAACCATACGGTTTGGTAGCGGCCGCGTCTACCACCTCCCACACGTTCAACCCCAGTTTGTCACACATCAGCGCCACTTCATTTACCAGGCCAATGTTGACGGCGCGGAAGGTATTTTCCAGCAATTTCACCATCTCCGCCGCTGCCGGGCTGGAAACGGGTACCGGCCGTTCCACGATGGTGCCATACAAAGCCAACGATACTTCCAGGCAATCCGGGGTCATACCGCCAATCACTTTCGGCGTCGTCCACACGTTGAAATCGGTGCGGCCAGGGTCAATGCGCTCCGGCGAAAAGGCCAGGAAAAAGTCACGCCCCACCTCCTGCCCGTTTGCGGTGAGCCGGGGGAAAATAATCTCTTCGGTGGTGCCAGGGTAGGTGGTACTTTCCAGGATGATCAGCTTGCCCGCACCATCATGGGCGGCAATGTTGTCGGCGGCGTTGATAATGTAGGAGATGTCCGGGTCTTTGGTCTTGCGCAAGGGGGTGGGCACACAGATGGAGATGGCGTCTACGTCGGCGACGGCGGCGTAATCGGCGCTGGCCTGGAGTAACCCTTTTTGCACCAACGGCCGTAACACCCCATCGGCCACATCTTCAATATAACTCTCACCCCGGTTCAGCAATTCCACTTTCTGGCGGTCAACATCCACGCCCACCACCGGAAAACCGGCCTCGGCAAAAGCTACCATCAGCGGCAACCCCACGTATCCCATGCCAATCACCGCTATTTTGGCCTGACGCTTTTCAATTTTTTGCAGCAATTCTGTTTTGAAGTTCATCTTTTTTTCAGCTGTTTGTAATTGGGTAATTGAGTAATAGAGTAACCGGACAATTACCCAATTACTCAATTGCCCAATTACTGCTGTCATTATGTATGGGCACGTTCCACCCTTCCGACATCTTTCAGTCCGAAGGCCACATCCTGTATGTGCGTGTAAACTGCCCGGAGCAGGATTGTATAGATAACGCTTACATCTGCTTTTACGAATGGCCGACCACTGGTCTCAGCACACAGGCAAATTACACGTTGTCAGACGCTTTCCCCTGCAAGATGGCATAGGGAATTTCAAGCCTGTTTCATCACATAAACTTCCTGGAAAGCAACTGAACAGACCTGGCAGGTTTCTACCAGAGAAATTTGCTTCACCATCAGCCCAAAAAACCCGTCAGTTCTTGAGAGGCTGTAAAGTTACCCTGAAAAAATGTATGTGATACCTGGTTCATGTTGGAAATGTGAATGACATCACCAGGGGAAAATAGAAGTGCTCACATGCATCCCTCAAATCAATCACTATTGAAGTCTAGCCAATGCCCCCCCATTTGGCAACCCACCCAACCAACTCATAGAGAACCCAATGATACCCAACAAGGGCATAAACTTGTGTTTCATCTAGTGGCAAGTGACAGGTGGCAAGTTACATACCACCTGCCATTGCCACTTGCCACCTGCCACCTACCACCAATGGGTGATCAAACCCGTACCTTTTTCTCATACTGGCGATACACCGGCTGGTACATTTGTACCTGCATAAAGGTGAATAAATCGGCGGGGCGGGGTACGGTTGCCAGGTTGTGGGTATAGGCGATTTCGGCTACGGCCGTCGCAATATGCGCCGATACTTCCCGAATCCGTTTGAGCGAAGGATAAATCAGCCCGGTATCCAGGTCTTCAGGTGTAACCAACTGCGCCAGCGTTTGCGCCGCCGCCAGGAACATATCGTCCGTCACGTGCCGCGCCCCCGTGGCCACCACTCCCAACCCCACGCCGGGGAAGATGTAGGAATTGTTGCCCTGGCCGGGGATATGGGTACGGCCGTCCAGTTCCACCGGATCAAATGGGCTGCCGCTGGCAAAAATCGCCCGGCCATCCGTCCAACGATACGCTTCCTCGGCCGTACATTCTGAATTTGCCGTCGGATTGGAGAGCGCAAAAATAATCGGTTTCTCATTCAGCCGGGCCATCGCCGCCACCACCGGCTGCGTAAACATGCGCGGCATCCCGGACACGCCAATGATGGCCGTGGGGCGCAATGCTTCTACCGCTTCCAGGAAAGTGGTTAACGGCGCGTGCTGATGGGCATAGGGCAGTTTATGCGCGGCCAGGTCAGTACGACTGGACTCGACCAATCCGCGTGAATCCACAAACCAGCACTGCTGCCGGGCAGCTTCGGCCGTCGTTCCCTCTTGCATCATCGCCGAAACCACCAGGTCAGCAATGCCAATGCCCGCTTCACCCGCCCCCAAAAAGAGCAGCCGCTGGTCAGACAATCTACCGCCGGTCAGCCGCAGCGCCGAATACAGCCCGGCCAATGCCACGCCGGCCGTACCCTGAATGTCATCGTTGAAGGTGCGGTATTGGCCCCGGTATTTTTGCAGCAGGCGGAAGGCGTTCTGGTTGGAGAAATCTTCAAACTGGATGAGGGCATGGGGGAAGCGGGCGGACACGGCCGTCATAAACTCATCCACCAGCGCATCATACGCCTCACCACGCACACGGTTCTGCGGCAGCCCAATGTAAAACGGGTCATCCAGCAATTTTTGGTTGTTTGTGCCCACATCCAGCGTCACCGGCAGCGTTGTTGCCGGGTCAATCCCGGCGCAGGCGGTGTAGAGTGACAATTTGCCCACGGGAATGCCCATGCCATGCACACCCAGGTCGCCCAATCCCAAAATGCGTTCGCCATCGGTAACAACGACAACCCGCACATCATCATGCTGCCAATGGCTGAGGAGTTCGGCCACCCGCCCCCGGTCTTCGATGGAGATATACAGCCCGCGGGGGCGGCGGAAGATATTGCCAAATTCCAGGCACCCCTGCCCCACAGTGGGTGTGTAAATGATGGGCATCATCTCCATCAGGTTATCCATGACCACCCGGTAAAACAGGGCTTCGTTGCGGTCTTCCAGGTCAAGCAGAAAGATATATTTTTCCAGGTCGTTCGGTTTTTTGTGGAAGTTACGCAGCACTCGTTCGGCCTGTAAATCCTGGGTGAGGACACGCGGCGGCAGCAGGCCGCGCAGTTGGAACTGTTCGCGCTCGTCGGCGGTGAACGCTGTCCCTTTGTTGAGAATAGGGTCATGCAGCAGGTCTACGCCGGTGGGAAACGGCCGTGTCTCTGCCCGATCTGTACTGTCTGTCTGGTTCATCTTGGGGCCTCCATTTATTGGGAATAAACTACTGCCGCATGATAACGGGGATGGCAGCACGGCCGTTATGCCCTTTAGCCTGTTTTTCCCGTGAAGATTGTCACCCCCTGCCCCGAAACCCGATGACCGATGACCGATTACCCCGCCCACATATCAAACATAAACATCAGCCCCATCACCCCCATCAGCAGCACACTGGCAATCGTCCACACCCGGTCAAAAGCAGGCCGACGCCCCCACTCACTCAAAAACAAAAAAATCGGTGGCGCGGCCAGCACATAGCGGTGCATCCCCTGGGCTGGGCCGCTGGTAAACGACAATACCACCACCAGCAGCCCAAACCAGGCCAGGTCAGGATACTTCCGCAGCCCGGCAATACACGCCGTCAGCGCCAGAATAATGGCTCCAAACTCCACCACATAGTAGGCCGTCGCCTGCGGATTATTTTCAAACATACTGAAAAATGCCTGCCGCCACGCCCCATAGGTGCCACCCAGATTCAGAAAGCCCCGCCCAAAGAACACCTCCTCCACCCGGCTAAACGCCATGCCAAAATAAGACAACCGCCAGGCCACAAACGCCAGCAGCGGCGCAAACACCAGCAGCGCATGGCCGATTGCTTTCCAGGGCAGGCCCCGGAAATAAATCTGCCGCCACTCCATATCCAGTTCCAGCCAATCCCCCTGTTTCACCCAGGCAATCACCATGGGCACCACCAGCAGCACCCCCGCCGCCCGCGTAAAGGTTGCCAGCACGGCCAGCAGCGCCGCCCACCCCCAATACCCGCGCCGCAGCAGCAGCAAGCTAGAAAAGGCCAGCCCCAAAAACAATCCCTCGGTATAAACTACCGACAGGAAAAACGCGCTGGGAAAGATGAGCAAATAAAAGGCGGCCCGCAGCCCCCCCTCTGCACCCAGTTCATCACGGGCCAGTTCAAACAGAGAAACGGCCGCAGCTAACGCCCCCAACAGCGAAATAACCAGCCCGGCTAAAGAGGCGGCGGCAATCGGCGTCAGCCCCGCCAGAGAAAACAGCGGCGTCAACAGCCGCATCAAAAAGGGATAAAAAGGGAAAAACGCATAACTCAGAGGGATGCCCGGACGCGGCGTGCCTTCCATTTCCGGTATGATAAACGGCCAGAAACCGGTGCCACCGCGTACCGTGCCAAATGATTCCCCCACCCGATCTACATGTGGGTCTTCATATCCCCCCAACGCAATCGCCAGGTAATACTCCGAATCCCAGGCCACATGCCGGTTCAGGAATGGCTCCCGCAAATAATGTTTGGCAGATTGCGCCCCACCCAGGCGGGTAGAATCGGCCGTCCAACTCAGGGCACGATCAGGCCGTTGCACTGTCAACCGCGCCGGCGCCCATACATGATACGCCAACATAATCACCGCCCACCCCAACCAGATATAAAAAATTGTGCGTCTTGTAGGTGTCTTAGACATGGTTCGTTTACTTTTCCGCGCCGGTTATGACCAGATTGCGCATGAAATAACGCTGCGAGAAAAGCAGCACCAACACCGGCACAATCATCACCAAAAGGGCGCTGGCCTCCAGTTGATTGATCACCGGGGAGAGGGATTGGAAACTTTGCACACCAAAGGAAACGGGCACCAGGTCGCGGCGGGTGCTGAGGTATAAGGCCGCCTGGCGCGTCTCGTTCCAGATGTAGAAGAAGTGGAGCAAGGAAACCGTGATCACCACCGGCCAGGATTGCGGCAGGATGACGGAAAAGAGGGTGCGAATTGGCCCCGCGCCGTCCAACATGGCCGCTTCGTCTAACTCTTTGGGGATGCTCTTGAAATTTTGGCGCAGCAGGAAGATGTAGACGGCATTGCCGAAGAAAAAGGGGATAATGAGTGGCAGCCAGGAACCATCCCACTCTAACACCCGGACAAAGATGTAGTAGGTGGGAATGAGGGTGATGTTCTCCGGGATGAGGATGGTGGCGATCATCAGGTAAAAAAGGAAGTTACCACCGGGCAGCGGAAAACGGGCAAAACCATAGGCCACGATGATGGAGGAGAACATGACGCCAATTTCGGTGATGAAGGCTAACAAGAGGGTGTTCCGCAACATTTGGGACAACCGCAAGGATTCAAAGAGCAGGGTGAAGTTCTGCAACGTCCAATGCGCTTCATAAACACCGATCAGGGCGCGCCAGTTGCCCTGCCATTCAATCAACCCGGCTTCCGGGTTTTGGGGATCAATAAATTCACTGGTGGTACGGCCGGGCGCAACCAGGGCCAACGGCCGTACCTCTCCATCTGGCATCGGCACACTGTAAATCAACCGCTCCCGGCCATCATATTCAAAACGCAACTGCCGCGCCGGGTAAGGGGGCGCGTTCCGATCTCGCAGTTGGGCGCTCTCCATAAAAGCGGTGGCCACGATGTAGAGCAGCGGAAACAGGTAGGCAATGAGCAGGCTAAATACCAGCAAATTGAGCAGCATCGTGCCCAATAATTCCCAACGGCGCAAACTGATATAGGTTTGGGGTTTACTTGCTGTGGCTAGTTCGTTCATCAATTTTTGTCTCTCAATCTGCCCGATCCGGGTAATAGACCCAACGCCGAGAAGAGGTGAAAAGGATCACCACGACCACCATGACCAACGCAAAAAAGAGCCAGGCCAGGCTGGCCGCATACCCCAACTGCCATTCGTCAAATATCCAATAGCTGATGTAGCGATTAAAGGGGGAGCCACCACCGCCAAAGGCATTACCACGATCCAGCAAGATGACGCCACCAAAAACGGCAATGAGGTTGATGACCAGGGAGAAAAAGATGGCGGGGGTGATCAACGGCAGGGTGATACGGAAAAAACGCAGCAGCGGGCCAGCACCATCCACACGGGCCGCCTCCTGAATCTCAGAAGAGACGCTCTGCATGGCCGCCAGCATGATGAGCATACCGGGGCCGATGGCCCAGAGGGAGTTGATGGCGATGAGGAAGGCAAAGGCGGCGTCGGAGTAAAGGTCATTGAAGCCGGTGAGGCCCAACGGCCGTAAAATAAACCGGTTCAGCCAGCCCACATTGGGGTCCGTAAAGCCAAACCACATAAACAGGATGGCGACACCGGGGATGATGCTGGGCAAGAAAAAGAGGGTGCGCATCGCCGTGCGTGCCTTCAGCCGCGGGCTGCTGAGCAAAGCCGCCAATGTGATCGAAGCCACTAACTGGAGCGGAATGGTGCTCACGGCCGTGCTGATGGTAGCGACAATCAGAAAGCCAATCGCCGGGTCTTCCAACAGCCGGGCATAATTCTCCAGGCCTACAAAGCGGGTCTCACCCGGTTCCAGCATGTAAAAGTCGGTAAACGACAGCCCAAACGAAGCCAGAATGGGCAGAAACTTAAACAAAAAGAAACCGATCAGCCAGGGGGAAATGAGCAGCAGCCCGGTCGTTTTGTCATACCCCAGGCGAAAACGGCGTCTGGGGGTGGGGGGGAGGGGTTCATGTATCATAGGGTATGTTGGGGGGAAGAGATTAGGAGATTAGGAGATCAGGTGATTAGGAGATTAGGATGGTCTCTCAATCTCCCAATCTCTCAATCTCCTATTTCTCTCACCTGGAAAGCCATATCATCTTCAAAATCCGGCAGGGGAATGGAGCAGGGCTGGTCGGCCACACATTCCACCGTGAAGGAGTTCAGGAATGTGCCTTGCCAGGTGTCATACGGCCGTATCTCATACACCCCCGCCGCCATGCCCGCAATGGACACGGACACGCTCTGCCGCACCGTCTCGTCCGCCCGCACCTGGTCAATGGGCGCGCCTTCCAGGGCAAAGTCTTGCACCCAAAACAGGCCGCCGTCCGCCCCGATGACCCCCCAACCGCGCACATCCGGATCGCTACTGGTGAGGGTCACGGCCGTTGGCCGCCACTGCGCCAAAGGCAAATCAGCCACAAACGTACCCAGCCGGGCCATGTCCGCCAGCATCTCCGGCGACATACGCATCCACGAGCCGCCGCTGTTCCATTCGGCCGGCGTCATGGCCGCCCCCGTAGCCAGCGCCGCCCAGATCGAATGGTGGAACAACTCCGGGTAATAGCTGTTGCCCGTTACGCCAAACTCCCCCACCCAATTCGGCTTTTCCACCCGGTTAAACATCAGGCTCGTCCAATCGGCCAACACCTGCGCCGCGCCAATGGCATCATTGTCAAAGTCATACAAATGCACCTGCGGCGCGTCCATCGCCAGATGCCCCGCTTCCCAATCCACATCCCCGGAACGGCTGGCCGTCGTCGGATGTCGGTAGGGATCATGTTCCACAAAGTAAGCATTCACTTTTTCATGCCAGGGATCGGTCTGGTCATAGGCATTGGTGCCGTTGATTTCGGAAACGGTTTGCCACATACCAACGGCCGTGCTGTACCCCCAGCGGGCGATGATGTAACGGTACAAATTCTCCTGCCAGGCCCACGCTTCCTCATCGGTGAAAAAGGATTCCAGATCGGTCAATTTGTTAAAACCATTGTTCACCCAATTACCCGTGTCCCAATCATGCGTATCATCTCGCAGTTGTGGGTGATCCCAAATGGTGAAGATGAGAAAGATGCCTTTGGCTTCCGCATCTTTCACCACCGTATCAATCAACGCCAGATTGGCCGCAGAGTAATTATCATAACTGTTGTTGACCGGAGACATGCTGTAAAGCGGCCACCAGACCACATAATTCTCGCCCGCCTCTACCATGTTGTTAAAGAGGCCCACGCCCCTGTCCACGCTGAAACCATCAATAAGAATGTTCAGCGCATCGGCATGACCCAGGCCATAAAAGGGGGTGCCGTCATGGTAAACCAGGTAATGGCCGCTGTAATCGGGATTCACCCAATTGCCCGCTTGCAACCAACCATGATGATCGGAGGGGGTGACGGTGAATGTGCCTTCAGCCGGAAGGCTAATACCATTCACATCCGTCAGCCACACCTGGTAACGCCAATCTCCTTCCTGCGACGGAGTGAAACGGAGCCGCCATGCCTCCTCGCCGTCCCAAAAGCCGGGTACGGTCATTTCTGAGCCATCGGGGGCCACAAAAATGCCGTCCAGGGCCACTTCGCGGGCGTCGTAGGGATTGGTATATTCGGCCGTCACCTCAACCGTCATTTCCAGCGATTCATAGCGGGGCAGCGAGGGGCGGTCAAGACTCACGGCTGTAATCGCCGGTAAATTACCGGTCGGCAAATTTTCAGCGATTGTTGGCGTCGGCGCAGTGGTAGCGGGGGTCACGGCCGTAGCTCGTTCCGCCCCCTCGCCACAAGCCACCAGTAGCACGGCCGTGAGCACCAACAAACAGACAACTCTCCTGTAACGATTCAGCATCTCCATTTCTCCTCAAAAACCGCATTCATCAGGTTTGTAGTAGGCGATTTATCGCCTGCCAACGGCGATAAATCGCCTACTACGAACAGTTGTTATTCAAAAATCTCGGCCAGAAAAGCATTGATGATCTCATTGATCTCCGCCTGCGTGGGGGTAGCATTGGCCCCGCCCAGACTATGGTCGCCGTTTTGCACAATCACCAGCGTAGACGGCACACCAACGGCCGTCAGCCGTTCATGCAAAATCTCGCTCTGGGCCACCGGCGCTACCCCATCAATATCCCCATGCAAAATCAGGAAAGGGGGGTCATCGGCCGAAATGTACGTCACCGGGCTGGCCGCCGCCATTTCCGGCGAACCATCCCCCGCCAGCCCGCCAAACGCATAATAAATCGCGGAATTAATGCCGCTGGGCAGATCAACGGTGAAGTCAAACAGCCCGGCCAGCGTAATCACCGCCTGCACCCGGCTGGATTGCCCGGCATACTCGCTCTGATCCCACACGGCCGTCTCATCGGCCGTGCCCAACAGCGCCACCAGATGCGCCCCCGCGCTGGCCCCCACCGCCGCGATGCGATCCGGGTCAATGTTGTATTCGGCACTGTGCGCCCGCAGGTAGCGCACCGCACACTGCACATCCTCAATCATCACCGGAAATTTGCCCTCGGCCGCCATGCGGTAATTGACGGAGGCCACCAGAATCCCCTGTTCATTCAGGCCGCGCCACCCCTCCCCTTCTGCTTTGGCTCCCTCGCGCCAGCTACCGCCATGCACATAGAGCAGCACCGGCCACGGGCCGCCCGACGCCGGAAAGTAGATGTCCAGTTTTTGGGCACGGCCGTCGGGCGAACAGTAGGTCACATCCAATTCCGCGCTACCCAGTCTGGCCGCTTCAAACGTCGGTGTGGGGAGCGGGGTTGGCGTGGGGGTAGGTTCAGGCGTAGCGGTGGGTGCGGGTTCAGGTGACACCTGACTACACGCCACCAGCAACCACAAAATAACAATCCAACATCTGTTTTTCATACCGTTCCTCTGGGCAAGTGCCCGCCACAGGGCAGATAAATCTGCACCAACAAAAAGCAAAGTCGGCCTTCGCCGACTGAAACCCAGCGGACACCCAGCCCACGAAGGTGGGCTTTGCCTTTTGTAGCTGCGATTTTAATCGCCGGGAATTGAGTATGCGATTAACCTGCTACTCATGTTATACGTGGTCATTCGTGGAAAATTCCGCTATTATCCACCCCACATCAGGCAGGGAGATTGATTCAACATGAGCGAAGCTAAATTTGTACCCCATACCGATTATCAAGAGTACCCCGAAGCGGAAATGCAGCAGCGGGCCGCCGAATTTTACACCATCATGCGGCGGCGGCGCACGGTGCGCGAATACTCCAACCGGGAGGTACCGCGTGAAGTTATTGAACAATGTATCCTGACAGCCGGAACTGCGCCCAACGGCGCCAATTTACAGCCCTGGCACTTTGTCGTAGTTTCCGATCCGGCTATCAAAAAACAAATCCGGGCCGCTGCTGAAGAGGAAGAACGCGACTTTTATGAACGCCGCGCCCCCAAAGAGTGGCTGCAAGCGCTGGAGCCATTTGCCACCGACTGGCACAAACCATTTTTAGAAGAAGCGCCAATCTTAATTGTGGTCATGGCTCAAAGTTATTCCGTGCGGGAAGACGGGGAACAGGTTAAACATTATTATGTGCAGGAATCGGTGGGAATCGCCACCGGCTTTTTGGTAGCGGCCTGCCACATGGCCGGTTTAGCCACCCTCACCCACACCCCCAGCCCCATGGGCTTTTTGAATGAGATATTGGGCCGGCCGAAAAACGAACGGCCGTACCTCATCCTCGTCGTCGGCTACCCGGTGGAAAACGTGCAAGTCCCCGCCATCACCAAAAAACCCCTGGAACAAATCACCTCGTTCAAGTAGAGACGTTGCCTTGCAACGTCTCTACATCATCTGGCGGCAGACACCACCGCAATGGCCGGATATTGCTGGTAAGGCCGCCAGTATTCGGCCGGATATTGCGCCAGCCCTTCGGCCGAAATCTGCATGGGATACCAGACCAGCGGTTGAAAGCCGGCCTGTTGGAATACATGGGCATAGGCCGCTTTTGTCCAGTGGTGGTTGGTGAACGTCACCGCCCCTTCCGGGACAAGGATGGTAGTGTCAATACACACACCGTCGGCCAACGAGCCTTGCGGCTTGATAGTTACCCCATAGTGCATTTGGGCTGCCAGATGCGCCTCTGTCAGGTTTGGCTGCCCCGTGACCATGACCACCCTGCCGCCCGGTTTTAGATTGGCATAGATGGCGTCTACCATGCCCTGTAGTTCGCTTTCGGTGGCGGCGTATTGCAGTAGATACACGGCCGTTACCACATCAAACGCGCCAATCACCCCCAAATTAGCCACATCCCCTACCCGATATTCAATGCCCAATGGCTCGGCTGCCTCCACTGCTTCCGCCTGCCGGATCATCTCCGCGGAAAGGTCTATGCCCACGACGGGCGCTGCTCCCTGGCGGCGTACCGCTCGCGTGTAATACCCGTCGCCGCAGGCCAGGTCTAAAACCGCCTGCTGGGCCACATCCCCCAATACCTGAAAAAAGGTGAACTCCTCGCTGTACTTCTTGATCGGGTTCACCTTTGTTTGCAGATATTCGTCTGCGATGTCGTCGTAATTTGTTGCCATGTCAGTTTCCTTGTGAACTGCTTAATCTCCCAATCTCCATTCTCCATTCTCCAATCTCAGTTCTGCAAGTGATTTTATTTTTGTTCCTACGGCGGCGGCCCACTAATATCAATGGTGAAACACGGCCGTCCGTGTAAATACTGCGCACACTGAGCCGGGGAAAGAGGCCGGGCCAGACGCCCCCACGCCTGCGCCAGCAAAACAGCCATCGTCGTCAGCGGGGTGATGCGGGCCGTGCTGTCCAGGCTGGCCGAAGCCAGCGAGGCGTTATCGGGGCTAAAAGCGACGGCCGTGACCGCCGACGTATGCCCTGGAATCGTACGCAGCACATTGCCCGTGGCCACATCCCACAACCGCGCCGTCCGGTCCAC
The DNA here is from genome assembly GCA_014584575.1 of Chloroflexota bacterium. Classification (GTDB taxonomy): domain Bacteria; phylum Chloroflexota; class Anaerolineae; order Promineifilales; family Promineifilaceae; genus CAADGU01. Next base: position 69,388 of record JACTMP010000063.1, on the reverse strand, counting down.
ACTGGCCGTTGCCAACTGAGAGCCGTCACTGTTAAACGCCACCCACAACACCGGCCCGCTGTGGCCGGAATAAGTGCGCACCAGTTCCCCACTTTGCAAATCCCACAATTTCACCAACCCATCCGCGCCCGCCGTCGCCAGCCGTAGGCCATCCGGGCTGAAAATAGCATGGTGGATCAACCCATTGTGGCCGGAAATGGGTGGGGCGCTTTCCCCGGTGGTTAAATCCCAAATTACGGCCGTGTCGCCACTGGCAGCCACCAACCGCGCACTTGCCGCATCAAACGCCACCGTAGCTACCGGCGCAGCATGACCCAGTTCCAGACCAATCTCGTGGCTGGTCACATCCCATAGCCGGACAACACCATCCTGCCCAGCCGTAGCCAACCAGGCTCCATCCGGGCTAAAAACCAGATCGTTGACAATATCGGGATGAAAATACGGGCGCAATTGGTCGCCGCTGATAGAGTCAAACAGGCGCACAATGGTATCCTGGGAAGCGGTGGCAATCATGGGCTGCGTGGGATGAAAATCGGCCACATTGACGGCGCTGCTGAACGCCGTCAGCACCTGCAAAACTTCGCCATTGGCGCTGTCCCAGATACGCACTGTTTGATCGTTGCTGGCGGTGATCACGGCCGTGCCCGCCGCATTGAACCGCAAACTGTTTACCCCCCCACGATGCGCCGTCAGCACCAGCGGCTCCATCCCCGTTTCCGCATTCCAGATGCGGGCGGTACCATCCGTACCCGCTGTCACCAACCGCTCGCCATCGGGATAAAAAGCTACGGCCGTTAGCGCCCCGCTGTGCCCGGAGAGCGTCAAAATTGCCCGACCCGTGGCCAGGTCCCACACTTTGGCGGAACTGTCGGCGCCGGCCGTGGCCAGCCGCGACCCATCTGCCGTAAAGGCAACGGCCGTCACCGGCCCATTATGCCCGGAAAACGTGGTAAACAGCTCTTCACCTTCCCAGACGCGGGCAATACCGTTGGCTTTGGCGGCGGCAATCAGACGGCCGTCGGCGCTGGCGGCAACGTCATTCACCGCCACCGGCTGCCCTTCACTGTCAAATTCGGCCACAAACGAGAAAATGGGAATACCGGAACTGCTATTTTGCACCACCACAATGCCATCTTCCCCGGCCGTAACCAGCCGCGCACCATCATCCAAAAACAGCACATCATTCACCGGGCGGCGATGTTCAAACTGGCGCAATAGGGATTGGCCGGTGGCAAAATCCCATACCCGCGCCGTGCCTGCCTGGTAGCCTGCCGCCACCCGTTCCCCGTCTGGATGAAAGGCTACGGCCCGCACCGCGCCATCGTCTTCGCCGCGCATCGAGCGCACCAACGCACCCGCCAATACGTCCCACACAATGACCTGGCCGCCCAGGCTGCCGGTCGCCAGGTGGGTGCTGTTGGGCGAAAAGGCCAGGCTGGTGATGGGGGTCTGGTGGCCGGTCAGGGTAAACACCTCCTGGCCGGTGACGGCGTTCCAGATTTTGACGGTGGTATCATCGCTGACGGTAGCTACCCAACGGCCGTCTGGACTGACGGCCGTATCATTCACCCCACCTGTGTGCCCGGCCAACGTAGACACCAGTTGCGACGCCTGCACAGCCCGGAAGAGCGTATCCGTCGCTTCCGGCGGCGGCGAGTCGCCGGCGCTGAGGGCAGTTTGCACTGCCTCAAATGCCAGCAGCAGGCTCAACTGCGGGTCGCTGCCTAACTGGGAAACAGCCGCCGCCGCCAGTTCACGCGCCGCCGCCAACCGGAAGTTGGCCTGGGCCAATTCCTCATTGGCTTCGGCAGTGGCGCGGGCTTCAATGGCCGCCTGGGCGCTGACTTCCGCCTGGTCGCGTTCGCTTTCGGCAATCTGGCGCTGCTGATTGGCTTCGGCTTCGGCGGCGGCAGCCAGAGCGGCATTGGCTTCGGCCAGCGATTGGGCGGCTTCGGCGGTGGCCTGGTTTTGGGCGGCAATGTTGGCATTGGCAACGGCCGTGCCCTGGGCATCCTGGGCATCCTGTTCACTGGCGACGGCCGTCGCCGCATTATTCTGGGCAATCTGGGCGTTTTGTTCCGCTTCGATGGCATTCTGGCGGGCCAGGATGGCAAAACCGAGGGCGATCAAAAAGACAAAGGCCAGCGCCACCGCCAGCAGCGATAGCCGCCGGGCAAACTGGCGCGCCTGATCCAGTTCACGCTGGCGGGCGGCTTCACGAGCGAGTTCTTCTTGTTTGACGGCCGTGAGGCTGGCAGACACAAATGCCTTTTCCAGTTCACTCAAGTCCAGGTATTGCTGCGCTTCTTCCAGCACCAGGCCACGCAGCAGGGCGCTTTCATCCCGGCCCAAGACATCCCATTGTTCAGCCATCTCCGTCAGGCGCAGGCGGTGGCGCAGCGCCACCCTGTCTTCTTCCAGCCAGCCAATCAGGCGCGGCCAGTTGCGTACCAGTGCTTCATGGGCAATCTCCAACTGATCCGTTTCCGGCGTGTCGCCCGGCGTCAGGCGGATCAGCCGTTCCCTGGCAAAATGGTTGACCACATAATCCACCCGCGCCGCGCCCAACGTCGGTTCATACAATTGCTGCCGCTGGATGCGGTTGCGCACCACATCCAGCCCTTGCGTGGGGCGCACCATTTTCAGCAAAACGCGCCGGGCGATACGCTGTTCGGCCGGGTTCAAATTGTTATAGAGGCGGTCGGCGCTGTTCGCCAGCGCGTCGCGCCCGCCGCCCAGTTCGGTGTAGGCCTGCCAGGTCACGCGGTTGCGGTCGCGCTTTTCCCACAATTTAAGCAGCGTAAATTGCAGCAGGGGCAGCGCCGCCGGCTCACCCAATACATCGCTAACCAACTGCTCCACCAGCCCGTCTTCAAATTTAAGCCCCACCAGTTCGGCCGGCTGCTGGATGGCCTGCCGCAGTTCGGCAGCATTCATGGTCGTCACGCGCAGTTGCGCCGTGACGTAGGCGGCATGGAAATCCGCCTTTCGCAGCAAATTGCTTTCCAGATCGGTGCGCATGGTGATGACCAGCAAATGCTGATCTGCCTCTGATTGCACCAGATATAACAAGGCGTCTATAAACGCCTGCCGCCGCACCTGATCCTGGCACAGTGTAAAAATCTCTTCAAACTGGTCCACAAAAAAGAGGGCGCGCCGCCCCTGCGCCCGCCGGTTAATGAGATTGGTCAACGTGGCCGGTTCGCTCAACAATTTATCGGTGGTTTCCGTGACCCAACCGCCGGTGTTGTCGGCGGTGCGCAGCAGGCGGATGAGGCTGGCAATGGGGTCAGAACCCGGCACCAGTGGCGGCAAGTAAAGCCACTCCTGGCTGCCAGATACACCCCCCAATTGCAAGGCGGGCAGTAACCCGGCCAATACCAGCGAGGTTTTGCCGCTGCCGGAGGGGCCAGAAAGGGCCAGGAAACGATTGCTCGCCAGCCGCTCTACCATGCTCTTGATGAGGGGTTCGCGGCCAAAGAAGAGGTTATGTACGGCCGTGTCAAATGGATCCAGCCCGATGTACGGACACAGGCTGTCTTCCAGTTCCGGCGCCTGTGCGGGGTCATATTCCACCAGGGTAGCCGCAACGTCTTCCTGGGTCAGATGGTAGATTTCATTTGACCAAAAGTCGAGTAGATTTTGCGCTTCCCACCGCTCATCTTCGCCGGGCAAAAAAACACCGGTGGCCTGCCCGCGTTCGATAAACAATCTGATCTGTTCGAGCAGCAGAGAATTGTTTACATTTTCATTGCGGCGCTCTTGCAACAGATCACGATGCGCCGTCCGCAATTCGTTCAGGGTGGCGAAGGGGGTTGCTTGGGTCACTACACTTCCTCGTGAGATAGAGCTGACAGGTCTTCAGAGACCTGTCAGCTCTTGGGGAGCTAATTATTCGCGTCTTGGGCGCAGCGAAAGCCGACGCCGGCATAGGCTGTATTGTTGACGGTTTGTACGGCCGGCGCAAAACGGCCGCGATTGGTGGTGCGGAGCTCATCGGCGGGGTCCAGCCAGGAGCCACCGCGCACCACGCGCTGGCCGGAAGCGCTGTTCTCGTTGGGCAGGTGGGAAGAGGGCTGTAACAGATAGTAGTCGGTCTGATACCAGTCTGTCACCCACTCGGCCGCGCCGCCAGCCATGCCAAAAATACCAAAGGGGCTGACGCCCTGGGGCAGCGCATCTACTGGTCGGAAGGCAGTGGGGAAATCTTGTAGTTCGTTGCCAAAGATGGCATTCTCATACGGGATGGGCGGCTCGTTACCCCAGGGGTAGGTACGGCCGTCTAACCCCCTGGCTGCATATTCCCACTCCGCTTCCGTGGGCAGCCGCCGCCCGACGGAGCGACAGTAGCTGTCTGCGCCATACCAGCTTACCCAGGTGATGGGAAAACTGGCGGTACCGGGGCGCGGTTCAAAGACGCCAAAGTTGTTGAGCAGGTTGGCCCACTGTGTATCCACCAATGTTTTGACACAATCAAAACCGCCACACATGCCCCGATTCCCCCCTTGCCGGTTCAGAAAATCGGCATATTGCTGGATGCTTACTTCAAAACGATCCAGATAGAAGCTGGGCACTATCACCTCGTGGGGTGGCTGTTCATCCAGATTATTGGCGTCGGCGTTGACGCCCATGATGAAAGAACCGCCGGTGATGTACAGCATGGGCATGTTGTCTTGTTCACGCACAAATGCCTGTAGCTGTGCCTCCAGGCTGAGGGCAGCGGCGTCAGGTGTGCTGGTGGGTTGCGTCCCATCGTCGCCGCCACCGCCGCCACCACCACCACCACCTGTGCCGGTGGCAGTGACACGGGCAGCCTGGGTGGCCGTGGCGACGGCGATCTGGAAATCGGCGGTGGCAGTGGCGGCTACGGCCGTGCTGGTACCCCGGTTTTGCTCCACCGCTCGTTCGGCCGCTACCGTCTGTTGGATGACAGCTTCTCCTGTGGCCGTTGCATTGCTGGCTGATGCTTCTTCCGATTGGGCCGTGCTGGCCACGGCAACCGCCTGGGCAGTAATGGCGATGATTTGCGCTTCCAAAGCAGATTGCGTGGCCGACGCCTCATTTTCGGCGGCAATCCGGGCGCTTTCTTCGGCGGCGGCACTCGCCTGCACCGAACGGACAATGGCCGCCGCGCCCACAAGGACCAGAATCAGGATGGCCACCAGGGCAATGGTGAAGTTGCGGGCACGTTGGGCAGCCACGGCCTGGGCCTCAGCCCGTAACCGCTGCTCTTCGGCCAGTTGTTTTTGCTCACGGGCCAGGCGGCTTTGTTCGGCAGCCAGCGCCCGCGCCTGCTCCAATTCACGGCGGCGAACGGCTTCTTTCTCTTCCTCTTCCCGTTGCAAGAGGTCCTGGCTGGCTTTGATAAAATCGGCCTCCAACGGACTGAGGTCTTCATATTGCAGCGCCTCCTGCAAGAGAGCGCCGCGCAGCAGCGCCCCCTCGTCCCGGTTCAGCGCGTCCCACTGTTCAGCCTGGTCGGTGAAGCGCAGGCGGTGCCGCAGGCGAATACGTTCCTCATCCAGCCAGTCCACCAGGCGCGGCCAGTTACGCACCAATGCTTCGTGGGCTACTTCAATTTGATCATCTTCTTCGGTGTGCCCACTGGTGCGGCGCACCAGCCGTGACTGTATCAATTTTTCCAGGACACGGTCTACCCGGTCGTGGGCTTCGCCAGCCTGGTAAATCTGCTGGACGGGCACACGGCGGCGGGTGAATTCCAGCCCTTCGCTGGGGCGCACCAGGCGCAGCAGGATGCGCCGCGCCGTTACCTGGTCTTCGGGCAGCAAATTATCGTAAATTTGGTTGGCGGTGTTGGCCAATGCCTGCATGACGCCACCCAACCGGCGGTAGGTTTCCCAGGTGACGCGGTTGCGCTCGCGGTTATCCCACAATTGCAACAGGGCAAATTGCAGCAGCGGCAGCGCTGCCGGTTCACCAACAATCTCGCGGACAACGGCGTCCACCAACCCTTCTTCAAATTTTAGCCCGACGGCCGCCGCCGGTTTTTCGATAGCCTCGTGCAATTCGGCGGTGTTCATGGCGCTGACGCGCACCTGTCCCTGCTCGACCAATGAGTGAAACAGGGGTGCTTTGGTCAGGTAACTCTCGTAATCTACCCGCATGGTTAAGATGACCACATGGCGTGTATCACGAGAGCGAACCAGGTTTAGCAAGTTTTCCAGAAAAGCGTTGCGCTCTTCTTCGTCGTGGCAAAGGGTGAAGGTCTCTTCGAACTGGTCAATGACAAGCACGGAGGCTTCCTGGCTAAAATTTTCCACCAGGGTGGTGAGGTGGTTGGTATCATCACGCAGTTTTTCGGTGTTTTCCACTATCCAGGTGGGCGTGTTGGTATCTGCGGGCTGGAGCAGGCGGGCCAGGGCGGTGAGGGGGGCAGAACCGGGCACAATGACCGGAAAGTAGTTCCACAAGGCGCTGCCAGGCAGTTCCCCTGCCTTGAGGCGGGGCAGCAGCCCGGCTAATACCACCGACGACTTGCCGCTGCCGGAGGGGCCAATGGTGGTGACCAACCGGCTGACGAGCACTTGATTGAGCAGTTCGCCGATGAGTTGGTCACGGCCGTAAAACTGATGCTGGTTGTTGATGTCAAAGGCGTTCAGCCCCACGTAGGGGCAGCGATCATCGGGGATTTCTGGCTGGAGGCTGGCGTTAAATTCAGCCAGGATCATGTCGGGAATATCCCGACCGGCGTGAAAGAGTTGTGTCTCCCAGTAATCGAGCAGATTTTGCGCCGCTTCCCGGTCGCTGTCCTCGTCCAGAAATGCGCCAGCGGCGCGGCCCCGTTTCAGGAACTCGTCTACGGCCGTCCAGAAGTCTGGTGTTTCCTCTCCATGCTCCTTCTTCTCTTCGCGGCGCTGTTTCAACAAGTCCCGGTGGGTATCCCGAAACGAAACAAAAGACATAAAAGGGATGATTTCATCCTCCGAAAGGGAATGCTCTTGGAAGTCGCTCATTTTTCAAACTGCCTCAACAACAAATCCAGCGATTCGCCCACCCGCTGCAAATCCTGACACAAGGTTAACAACTCTAAATCCACCTGCCGGAAACGGCGCCGCACCTGGCTCTGGAAACGGCGGAAGAGACGGCGCACCGTCACTATCACCTTTTCCTTGAGCGCCTCATCCAGCTTATCTACTACATCATTTAGCTCTGTGGCCCACTCCACACTTTGCCCCGCCGTCAGGTCACGCGCCATCGGCTCCAGATCAAACCAGGCGTCGTCCAATTCATCAATGCTTTGGCTTAGCCCCGCTTCAACCCGGCGCAGCTCATCATCTATCTCCTGCCAGGCGTTATGCTCCTTCACCAATACCTTCAGCCGTTCATCCAGCCCCGATAACGCGGCTACGCCACTGGCGATCTCCTCCACCACGCTGTCCAGCTTCAAATCGCTGGCAGAAAGATTGGTGTTGATGGTCTGCATGGCTTGTTCCAGCGCGTCCAGGCGCAGCGCCGTCGCGGTGGAAACCAGTTGGGCATTGATGCGCGATGGAGTGCGGTTGAGGACGCGATACAGCAGGTTGGTACCCCGCTTGAGTTCATCCAGATCAAACTGTTCCACGCCAACGCGAATGCTATCGCTTACTTTTTCCAACTGCTCCATCCAGCGCGCTTCGTTCGTGGCAAAGGTGGGGCGCTGCGTCACCACGCGCAAATCGCTGATTTTGCCCTGCAACTCTGGTTCATTGATGGCAATGCTATCCCAGGCCATGTCATCGGCAGGCAGGCGGCGCTCATCATTCTGGATGAGAAAGTAGCGGTTTTCTAACTCCTGAAAGAGATCATGCGCCAGCTTAAAATCATTCATCTGGTCAATCTGGCTGGAGGCAGCCTGGAAATCAGTCTGAAAGGCAACAACAGCGGCGCGCATGTCGGGGCGAGTGAGCAAACGCAGCAGGGTAACAAAACTTTTGCTCACCAGCATGGTATTGGACATATCTTTGGGGGCTGAAGGTAGTGTGGTGGGCAGCCCCACAATCGTGGTCGAAGAGTCTATCTCGCCCTCCTTTAATAGAAGCTCTTCCAGGGTAACATGCGGGCGATGCTCCCGAAAAACAGTGATCAGAACGTTGAGGCGGCGGCGACGGAAAAAGTAGTTGATGAGTTCACGCGCCTTGTCTTTTTTGGCGCTTCCTTCCAGGTTTTCATAATCCAGACGTAGCTCAAAACAGAGATCGCGTAGTTCCTGTTCGCTGAACAGTTCAATGAGTACCCGCAATAGTTTGTTGGTATCAACGGGTTGTTCCCCGTTGGGTAGGGGCGTAACCTGGTCAGACATGAAACTCTCTTAGTGAATGACAATACAGCTAAAGCTGGCGAAATTATATGTCAAGTGCCGTGAATTGTAAAACGATGGCAGGTATGCCAGCAGCGTCTCATTTCACCGGCGACATATGTTGACAATGAGGTGATGCCAGAGAGAACCTAGACGGCCGTGTACGATTACCTGGGGCACACGGCCGTGTCAGCCGTTACGCAATCATCACCCTATAACAGCGGCGACGCCAGCCGGTAAACGGAATCCACAAACCGGTGCCCTGCCGAATAGCTCTTGTATTCCGCCAGCGTCCACTGCTTGCAGCTTTTCAAATCTTCCATGAACTGCGCTTCCATCTCTTTAGATTTGCCTTCGTCATAGATGATGGCGTTGGTTTCGTAGTCCAGATTAAAGCTGCGGATGTCCATGTTGGCCGTGCCAATGGAAACAACGGCGCTATCAATGTTGAGTGTCTTGGGATGGAAATAGCCCCCCTCATACAAATACACTTTTGCGCCCGCTTCCACCACTTCGCGGAAATAGGTATGGGCAGCGCGGTACGGCACCTGATAGGTAGAGCCACGCGGCGTGAACATGAGGTTCACGTCCACCCCGGCCAATGCCGCCGCTTTGAGCGCTTCCAAAATGCTTTCGTCGGGGATGAAAAAGGGTGATTGCAGATAAATCCGGTCTTCGGCGGAAGTAATCATCAGGAAGTAGACCTGCCGGATCGCTTTCCATTGGGAGTCTGGGCCGCCCTGGGTGATTTGCACCGGCAGGAAGGTATTCACTTCCACCGGGGGGTAATACGAGGGGCCGGTGATTTTTTCCTGGGTGGTGGTGTACCAGCTTATGGCAAAACTGGCCTGTAATCCATGCGCCGCTTCGCCGATCATGCGCAAATGGGTGTCGCGCCAGCGGTCGAATGCCGGTGGCTCAATTTGCTCCTTGTCCAGATTGAGGCCGCCAACGTAGCCGATACGGCCGTCAATCACGGCAATCTTGCGGTGACTGCGATAGTTGGCGGTGTGCAGCATTTTCAGCGAACGGAATTCCAGATAGGGGTGAATTTGCACCCCGGCGTCTCGCAAATCCTGTAAATACTGTTTGCTCATGGCCCCACCAGACGCATCAAACAGGCAGCGCACTTCCACGCCCGCTTTGGCGCGTTCAATGAGCGCCTCTTTTATCTGAAGGGTGAAATCATCCTCCGTCCAGATGTAGTAATTGAGGTGAACGTGATGCTCTGCCGCTTTGATGTCTGCCAGCAGACGCGGGTATTTTTGGGTCGCGTCCTGCAAAATCTCTACCTCATTCATGCCGGTGAGGACGGAACTGGAGCTTTGCTGCACCAGACGCAGTAGCCGTTTTTTGTATGAAGACGGCCGTTCCTGAGCAATGCGCTGGATATATTCTTCCTGCCGCTGCGCCAGCACCCCCAGGTCAGCCACAAATTCATCCAGCAGTTTGGTGCGGGCAATGTCCCGCTCCTGGCTGAAGGTATGGGCGCCACGCCCAAAAAAGATGTAAATCAGCACCCCCAACAACGGGAAAGTGACAAACAAAAATAACCAGGCAAAGGTTGATTGTGGCGACCGATTTTCAGAGATGACAAAAATCGCCACCACAATAACGTACACAGTGAAAATGATTGATATGATTGACCAGGGATCCACGAGAAACCTCCTTCGGTGATGGTTGCTATAGATCCTATGGAGCGAAAATAAAAAAACTTACAGAACTGAGAATGGAGATTAGAGATTGGTTCAATCTCCAATCTCTAATCTCCATTCTCCTGTAGGTTATTTACTTCGCGTTCCTAAGATTTTTTGAAACCGCCAGGGTCTTGAAGCAGGGCGAGTATAACAAAACAACACATTCGGGGCGATTGATTCATTTTGTAAAATCGCCATCTCCCACTAAAATTGCCGACCATCATAAACTACACGCTGCGGTGGGGCTGCCACCGGGCTACCTTGAGGAATATGTCTGTACCCCAATCGGCCACCATGTCCCAATTTCGGCACAGCGCCACCGTCGCCATTGCCGATGTTCACCTGCAAGGGGCGCTAACCGGAGCCACCAACACGTTTGTCAACGGCCGTACCTCCGCTCTCACCGAACTGCCCGACGCCAACGCCTTGCGCGACCACTTCAAAAAAATCCGCGCCGCCACGCTGGCCAACCTGGCCCATTACCTGGAACTGTTTGAGCAGCGGGCCACGGCCGCGGGGGCGCAGGTGCATTGGGCGCAAACCGGACAGGATGCGGTAGATGTGGTGCTGGGCATTGCCCGGCAGCGCGGCGTGGAACTGGTAACCAAAAGCAAATCCATGGTTACCGAGGAAATTCACCTGAACGCGGCGCTGGAGGCCAACGGCATTGAACCGGTGGAGACCGACCTGGGCGAATGGATCATCCAGTTGGCCGGTGAGCCGCCGTCGCACATCATCGGCCCGGCCATCCACAAGACGCGCCACCAGGTGGCTGAACTGTTTAGCAAAGAGGTGGGACGGCCGTTACCCGCCGACGATATTGATGGCCTCACCGCCGAAGCGCGGCGCATGTTGCGCACCCAATTCCTCGCCGCGGGTCTGGGCATCAGCGGCGGCAACCTGGGCATTGCCGAAACGGGCACGCTGGTGCTGGTGACAAACGAGGGCAACGGCCGTCTGGTCACCTCCGCGCCCCCCGTTCACATTGCCATCATGGGCATTGAAAAAATTTGCCCGGATTGGGACGCCGCCGCCACCTGGCTGGCGCTGCTGGCGCGCAGCGCCACCGGCCAACCGATGTCCATTTACACCACCGCCATCACCGGCCCCCGCCGTTCCGGCGACCGCCGCACCGACGAGCCCGACGGGCCGGAAGAAGTGCATATCATTTTGCTGGACAACGGCCGTAGCCAGCTTGCCGGTACGCCTTACGAAGAAATCCTGCAATGTATCCGCTGTGGGGCTTGCCTGAACGTCTGCCCGGTCTACAAAAAAGCGGGCGGCCACGCCTATGGCAGCCCCTACAGCGGGCCGGTGGGGGCGGTGGTGACGCCGCTGCTCTTTGGTCTGGAAGAGTATGCCGCCCTACCCCAGGCCAGCACCCTTTGTGGCGCCTGCAAAGATGCCTGCCCGGCGCGCATTGACCTGCCCCGGATGCTGCTGCAACTGCGCCAGGATGAAGTCGCCGCCCACCTGCTGCCCTGGCGTGAACGCAAAGCAGAGGAGTTTGCCGCCTTTGTGCTGGGCAGCGAGGGGCGAATGAATTTTTTTACAAAACTGGGACGCTGGGGGCAATGGCCGTTCCAACACGACGATGGCTTAAAACTGCCGGTGAATGTGGGCGACGGCCGTGCCCTGCCCTCCCTGGCCCCCAAACCGTTCCGCCAATTGTGGGCGGAGGGGAAGGTGGAGTAGCAAGTGGCAGGTGGCAGGTGGCAAGTGGCAGGTGACAAGTGGCTGTTTTTTCAGGAGGTGGCATGGGTTTTAAGAAATATGAGGAGTGGTTAGCACAGGTACCGCAAAGTATCACGAAGGATTCGTTATGGGATTTCAAGACATACCGCCTGGCATTGTTCTTATCAGACCTGGCCTGGTTTGATAGCGAAAAGCTGTTGGCCGATGAGCGTGGCAGAGGGGTCGCCTGGCAACTTATTGATAGCTCCGGATCAATTGCTGCCAACATTGAAGAAGGCTTTGGGCGGGGTTATGGTAAAGATTATGCTCGTTTCCTGAAAATTTCACTTGGTTCGGCCAGGGAGACCAGAGGTTGGTACTACCGGGGCCGCCATGTTTTTGAACCAGAATTGCTCAATCACCGCTTTGGGCTGGCAGATGAAATCATCGCCAATCTCATTATCGTCATTGACCAACAACGCCGTTGGAAGAAAGGTTAGTCAGGTTACAAATGGCAGGCAGAAAGCAACCTACTACTTGCAACCTGCCACTTGCAACCTGCCACTTGCAACCTGCAACCTGCAACCTGCAACCCCAACGAGGTAACACCTTATGACTGCCGACATGTGGCTGGCCGTAGGCATTCTCGTCGCGGCCGTGTTTTTATTCATCAGCGAAAAATTACGGGTAGACATTGTCGCCCTGGGCGTGGTAGTGCTGTTGATGCTCAGCGGCTTGCTCACCACCGGGGAAGCGCTGGCGGGGTTTTCCAGCACGGCCGTGCTCACCATTGGCTCCCTCTTCATCGTTGGCGGCGGGGTGATGAACACCGGCCTGGCCGGGACCATTGGCCGCCGCATCCTGGCCATTGCCGGGCACCACGAAGGCCGCCTGACCATCGTCCTCATGGGCGCGGTGGCGCTGCTCTCCTGCTTTATGAGCGATACGGGCACGGTAGCCGTGCTGCTGCCCGCCGCCATCGTCCTGGCACGTAACGCCAACCTCAGCCCCTCGCGCCTGCTGATGACCCTTTCCTACGGTTCGCTGTTGGGTGGGGCCAGCACCCTGATTGGCACACCACCCAACATCATTGTGCGGGATGTGCTGGTAGCCGGGGGGTATGAAGGGTTTAGCTTTTTCAGCTTCACCCCTATGGGCTTCATCCTGACGACGAGCGGCATTTTGTACATGACCGTTATCGGCCGCCGACTGCTGCCAGACCGGCGGCCCCAGGTAGACGCGCAGCGGCTGCCCACGCCTAAAGAGCTGGTCAATGAATACAAATTGCCCGACCAACTGCTGCGGCTGCGGGTACGGCGCGGCTCGGAAATCATTGGCAAACCCATTGTGCAAACAGAGTTAGGGCGGGACTTTGGCGTGACGGTGTTGAAGATTATGCGCCCGGCGGAGACACGGCCGTTGTTTGAATTCGCCCGCCGCCCCTTCAACAGTGTACCGCTGACTCCTGCCCCAGACACGGCCATCGTCGCTCAAAATGATACCGTCATCCAGTTGGACGACGTGCTGATCGTCAAAGGGGAAGCAGACGACGTGGCCCACGCCGCCGCCCATTGGAACCTGGGTGTGCAGCCGGCCGTGCCCAAAGACGAAAAGGCGCTCATCAGCCGCGAAGTGGGCGTGGCTGAGGTGCTGCTGCCCCGCCGCTCCAGCCTGATCGGTAAGACGCTGGCCGAAGAGCGGTTTGGCACCAACCATAAACTGACCGTCCTCAGCATCAACCGGCCTGGCGCCCACAAACCGTTGGAACTGGCCTCCACCCGGCTGGCCTTTGGCGATATTTTGCTGGTGCAGGGACCATGGGAACAAATTGTGGCCCTCAAAAACAAACGGCGCGACTTTGTGGTCATCGGCCAGCCGGAATCCATGATTGAAGCGCCACGCAAAGATAAATCCAGACTGGCGCTGCTCATCCTGGTGGGCATGATTGTGGCGATGATTGCGGGGGTGGCCTCGCTGACGGCCGTGGCCATGGTCGCCGCTCTGGCCATGGTACTCACCCGCTGCCTGACGATGGACGAGGCGTATGAGTTTATTGACTGGCGCAGCCTCTTTTTGATTGCCGGGATGATCCCGCTGAGCACGGCGCTGGAAAAGACAGGCGTGGTGGATTGGGCCGCGCAAGGGCTGGTCAGTTCGCTGGGGCCTATTGGGCCGGTGGCGGTGCTGACCGGGCTGTTTTTGTTTACCACCGCTTTTACTCAGTTTATCTCCAACACAGCCACCACCGTCATTGTGGCCCCGCTGGCGATGGCCTCGGCCAGCCAGTTGGGTGTGCAGCCCCAGGCTTTTCTGATGGCCATTGCCATTGCCGCTTCGATGGCTTTTGCCACGCCGGTGGCCTCGCCCACCAATACGCTGGTGATGGGCGCCGGGCATTACCGTTTTGGCGACTACGCCAAAGTGGGCATCCCGCTCATCTTTATTGCGCTGGTTGAGGTGGTGCTGGTGCTGCCGCTTTTGTTTCCATTTTAACTGGCGTGATGCGTGACCTCTCGCGCATCACGCATCACGAACCGATGAACCCACGCGACGAAATTTTAGGACGCCTAAAACAGGCCAGACGAGATGAACCGCTGCCCCCACCCTGGCAGTCACGACGGGATTTTCCTGATCTGGCGGCGCGGTTTGTGCAGGCGCTCACGGCCGTGAAAGGGGAAGTGCATCAGGTGGACAGTCTGGCAGCGGCCTATGACCAGGCCAACCAGCTTTTGCGACAAATGGAGGCGGAGAAGGTGGTGTTGAATGACGAACGGCCGTTGCACAATCTGCCCCGCCTGCCCCACATCACCTACCACCAGGTGGGGCAAGACGATGCGGCGCTGCGCGACTTTTGCGCCAGCGCCGACGCCGGGCTGACCTGCGCGGATGCTGCGCTGGCGGAGACCGGCACGATTATCGTCACCAGTGGGCCGGGCAAAAGCCGCCTGGTTTCGCTGCTGCCGCCGGTACATATGGCACTGGTTTCGACGGCCGTGCTTACCACCGACCTGTTCACCTGGACGGCCAGCTTCAACCGGCAGCTACCGGCCAATTTGAACTTCATCAGCGGCCCCAGCAAAACGGCCGACATCGAACAAACAATGGCCGTGGGCGTCCACGGCCCCAAACGTTTTATCGTCGTTTTATATGCGTAGCGGTGGAGACCTGCCAGGTCTTGAGGCGCAAAAGGAGAATCTCATGGCAATTCATCAGCAACCAGGGCAGTATTTGGAAATTGAACCGGGCGTAGAGATTTATTATGAAGAGCGCGGGGTGGGAGCGCCGCTCATCTTCATACCAGGCTGGACGTTTACGACGGAGCTATTTGAGCATCAGTTGGCCCATTTTGCCCAAAACCACCGGGTGATTGCCATTGATCCGCGCAGTCACGGCCGTTCCACCGTCACCCTGCATGGCAACAACTACACCACACATGGCGCCGATTTAGCGAAATTCATCAAGGCGCTGGATTTGCAAAACGTGACCCTGGCGGGCTGGTCGTTTGGCTGCCTGACCGTGTGGGAATACATCCGGCAGGAGGGGCTGGGCAATGTGAAGGCAGTGGTCTGCATTGACCTGTCGCCCAAACCGCTGTCTGTGCAGGACGGCGACTGGGTGGAAGGGCCGCTGGATGAAATTGGCGGCGCGTACAACGCCTATCTGGCCTCGCCGCAGGGTCAGCGCGACTTTGTGGCCTACTACGCCACGGAGGTGATGGTGCAGCGGGAACTCAAACCAGAGGAGCTGTTCTGGATCATCGAGCAGTCGTTGAAAACGCCGTATTACGTCGCCAGCAATCTCTTTGCCTCTGGCATGTTCTCCGACTACATGGCGGAAGCGAAGCTGGTGGATGAGACCGTGCCGACGCTGTATGTCATTGCCGAACATTGGGCGGACACGGCCGTATCCTTTGTGCAGCGCCATCTACCAAAGACGAAGACGGCCGTGTTGGGCGGCCACATGATGTTTTGGGAACACGCCGGCCGTTTTAATCAACTTTTGGATGATTTCCTGGCGTCCTGACGATGGCCTTGCCCGACTTCATGCTCCAATCAAACAGCAGAGGTAAACATGACCCAAACAACCATTCCTGAACAGATGACGGCCGTCATCCTGGAATCATACAACGGGGCAGAGGGGCTGCGGGTGGTGCAGCGCCCCGTCCCCCGCCCTGGCCCGAAGGAAGTGCTGGTGAAAGTGGCTGCCGCGTCCATCAATCCGTCTGATCTAATGTTTATCCTGGGCCAGTATGGCTTCAAAAAGCCGACCCCAACAGTGCCCGGCTTTGAAGGCTCCGGCACGGTGGTGGCGGTGGGGGAAAGTACCGGCCTGATGGGGCGTTACCTGGCGGGGAAGCGGGTAGCTTGTGTCACTCAACAGGATGGTCTCTGGGCTGAATATACCACCACCACCGTTAATTATGCGCTGCCCCTGGACAATGCCGTGAGCATGGAGCAGGGGGCGATGTCGGTGGTGAATCCCCTCACGGCCGTAGCCCTCATAGACCTGGCCAAAAAAGCCGGCCACAAAACGGTGATCAACACGGCCGCCGCCAGCGCGTTGGGCCTGATGCTGCATCGGTTGGGGCAGCAAGAGCGGGTTGAAGTGGTCGGCATTGTGCGCCGCCCGGAACAGGTTGTCTACCTGCAACAGCGAGGCGTGGCCCACGTTCTCAACAGCAGCGACCCCGATTTCAGCCAGCAATTACGCGATCTGTGCCACCAACACAACATCCGGCTGGCCTTTGATGCCGTTGCCGGTGACCTACCCCAACAACTGTTAGCCGCCATGCCCACCCACGGCCGGGTAACGGTGTATGGCGGCCTGTCCCAACAGCCGGTACAGGTCAACCCCGCCGCCCTGATTTTTGAAGACAAATCGGTTGATGGTTTCTGGCTTCCACCCTGGTTGGGGCAGAACAATCTGCTACAAAATTTCCTGATATGGCGGCGGACGCAAAAACTCATGCTCTCCGCGCTCAAAACAGACATACGCCAGCGTTACAGCCTGGCGGAAACCCCGCAGGCCGTCCGCGACTATGAAAGCCAGATGACCGGCGGCAAGGTACTCATTGTGCCTGGGCAGTGAGCGGTGAGCGGTGAGCAGTGAGCAGTGAGCAGTGAGAGAAAGACCGCGAAGGCGGTCTTTGCTGGCGTTGCCGCGAATTTATTCGCCGGGCTTTCTTCCATATGCAATCACCCCCCATGCGTCGTGGGCGTTACTTCCGCAACCTGACCATTTTATTGGTCTTGGCCGCCGGTTCCCTGTTTGCCCTGACCCGCGTATTGGCATCGCCCATCCATTGGTTGTGGGGGCTGCCCCTGTTTTACCTCACCTATCTGGCCTGGAACGCCTTCGCCTTTGCCCACCCGCGCCGTTTGCGACATTGGCCGCAGCGGGAATCGCTATTTGCCAACGCGGAGAATGTGCGGTTCACATCGCGGGATGGTGTACAGCTTTATGCCTGGTATCTGCCGGGGACTAATCGCGCCGCCATCGTGCTGGCGCACACCCTGGGCGGCTCCGGGCTGCTGATGCAGGCGCACGCCGAATTTTTGCGCGATGCCGGTTACACCGTCTTGCTGCTCGATTTGCGCGCACACGGCCGTAGCCAGGGCAATACCTCTACCTATGGCGTCTTGGAAGCGCAGGATGTGGCGGCGGCGGTGGATTATTTGCTGGCTCGTGGTGATATTGACGCCGACAAAATTGGCGTCCTGGGTGTGTCGCTGGGGGCACAGGCCGCCTGGCGCGGCGCGTTGCAGAGCCAGGCCATCCGCGCCCTGGTACTGGAAGGGCTTGGCCCGGCCGATATTCAGGATCGGCTGCGGCCACTATCTGTTCAAGAGCAAGGGAACGGGCTGCGCCGCCTGCGCCACAAAATCCTTTACCCGCTGGCCCTGTTTGACCAATGGTTGTTCAACTTCTTCTGCGGTCAACGCCCCACGCCGGTCACGGCCGACATCGGCAACATCGCCCCCCGCCCCATCCTGTTCATTGCCTGCGGCCCACGTGAAATTGAGATGAACCGCCGGTTTTGCGCCGCCGCCCAGGAATCAGGCGTTTTATGGGAACTGCCCAAAGCCAGACACGCGGCCGGGCTGCTCCATGAACCGGAAACGTATGCCCACCGCGTGTTGGCTTTTTTTGACGAGGCGTTGAAGGTTTAGACCTGGCATTTTTTTGCCGGGCACCCACTTTCCTCGTCAGGCAATGGCTACGGCCGTAGCCAATCGCGGAAAAAGTCTGTCATCCGGTTATACACCGCCACCCGGTTCTCAAACTTCAACACATCGTGCCCCTCATCGGGGAAAAGCAGGTAATCTACCTGTCTGCCCAGGCCGCGCAGC
Organism: Chloroflexota bacterium; assembly: GCA_014584575.1. Taxonomy (GTDB): domain Bacteria; phylum Chloroflexota; class Anaerolineae; order Promineifilales; family Promineifilaceae; genus CAADGU01. The sequence goes on along the minus strand of JACTMP010000063.1, from coordinate 51,371 downwards.
TCTTCCACCAATTCCCGCGATTCCTGTTCAATGACACGCGGGTCATTTTGTCCCTGAACAACCAGCAGGGGGCATTGAATCTGGTGGATGTAGGTACGCGGCGAACGCTCCTGTAAAAATTCCTGTTCCGTTTCCGGGTCGCCCACCAGCATCTTCATAAACGGCTTCCATGTTTCCGGCACACGCTCGGCAAATTTGGTCAGGTCATACGGGCCAAACATGTCCACCGCCGCCGCCCATAGTTCTGGATGACGGCTGGCGAGGGTGAGCGTCATATAACCACCATAGGAACGGCCGACCACCCCGGCACGGCGCACATCTAAACGTGAGTCTTGAGGCAAAACATGAGTCATAGCGTGGACATGGTCTAACCGGTCTTGCCCGCCCCAATCTCGCTCCACACGTTTCATGTAAGCAAAGCCGTAGCCGGTGCTGCCACGCGCATTGGGGACAAAAACGGCAAACCCATTAAGAGTAAGGAATTGGATGAAAGGCATGGAGAACCAGGCAAAATCGGGACGTTCCTGCCCCTGAGGGCCGCCATGAATGTAGTAGATTAACGGACGTGGCCCCGTATACCCCAATTCTGCCGCCGGTAAATAAAGCCGGGCTGAAATACGCAGTCCATCATAGGAGATGAAGGAGGCATCTTCCCCGGCTGACAGCAGTTCCGGGGCAATGCCCAACACCTGCTCCGCCGTGTGCTGTCGGATCTGGTTACGCGCTGCCCCTTCAATGGTGTAAAGCTGCGTCGGCGAGGTGGCTGTGGAAAAGGAAAGGGCAAAGCGGTCGCCGGCTGCGTCATACGTCGCCGATTCCAACACACCATTCGCCAGTTTCCCCATTCCACAAAGCAGATGGGTCAGGTTCATTGTCCAGGTCGTCTCGTCCAGTTGCCCTTCGTACAGCCAGGAACAGCCGTCTATGTTGAACTGCACTGTGTAACGATTGTCTTTCAGATGTTCCACACGCTCCATTTCACCCACACCGCTGTGCTGGATGCCAATTAATTGGATGGGAGTAATGTTCGATGGGTCGGTGAAGGGCATGTAGGCCAGGCTGTAGCTGTCGTCGAACAGAATGCTGGAGAAGATGAGACCTTGCCCATTGGCGGCGAAATGCAAATTACTCACGGCCGTGGCCTCAACCGACTGCCCTGCCTGCCGCTGCGCCAGGGTGACGCCGTAAAAGTGTCGCGGTGTTTTATCGGCGCGGCTGGCGCGGTAAAGGACGGCATCACCAATACCAAACTGCTCGGCCAGAATATACTCGTCGTTGCTTTCGTTGACGCCCATCGGGTACATGCCAAACATGCCTTCACCGATTTTGTCCAGCTCGCCTGTGGCCAGATTGGCCAGGTAAGAAGTGAAGAGGGATTCGCTGCGTGATTGGGCGATAAAGTAGACGCTGTTTTGCGCCAATTTTTCACCAATGGCCATGACGCTGTGGTTGGGGAATGTGTCGTGAAAGGGGAATTCCGGGTAGCCACCGCTCATGGGGATAAGCGCCGGTTGGTAATTCTCGTCGCCGTCCTGGTCAATCAGCACCAGAATTTTACCCAGATCGGGAAAGACGATGAAGGAACGCCCCTCGATCAGGTGCGGGTTTTGCAAGGCGATATTGCCAGGCAGCAATGGTTGGGGCACGCTGCCGCCCAGTTTCATGGTGTAGAGGTTGTTACGGCCGTTCAAATTACTGATGAAGTAAATCTGGTCGCCGACTACCTGGGGCACTAAAAACAGACGGGCAGACAAAAGCGATTCAATGCGGTACATAAGAAAATCTCCTTTTTATTGGGCGCGGATTTCCGCGGATGGTGCAGATTAAAAGTTGAAACGGATTTCCCCCAACAATCACCGATTACCGATCACCGATTACTGACTACCGATCACCGACTCATCAGGCGAATAGACAGGGAAATAGGCCAGGGTCAGGGCATAAAGCTGGATTTGTGGATCCGCTTCGTTTTCCCTGGAAAGAGTGTTGTATTCTTGCAGCAGGTCTTCAAAACGGCCGTAAAACGCTCTGGCCTGGTCTTCGGACAAATGCAATTTGGCTCGCAGCAGGCTGCCTTTGTGTGGTTTCCCTTTTTCCTTTAGGTCAACCAGCCCGGCGCGAATGCTCTGCTCAAGTTCGCGCTGCGCCATGGTAAAAAACGACCGCAGCAGCGCCGCGATCTGCCCTTCATCCTCGCTGGTCGCCAACATCTTTTCATCAATGTGATATTGGCGGGCCACTGCCTGATACCGTTTTTCAATGATTCCAGAGACGATTTGTGTATCCACCACTTGAATAAACCCTTTTTCTTCGAGCAGGTTGACGTGGTAATACAACTTCGTCGGCGGCATATCCAGCGCCGCCGCCAGCTCTTTGACCGTTTGCGCACGCTTTAAGCGCTCCAGCAGTTGCAGTCGCAGAGGGTTGGTGATCGCTTTCAGGCTCTCCAGATCGGCGATCTTAAACTCTTCCTGTAGTTCAGCCATTGCTCATTTGCCTTTATTTAATCATTTAACTTTATTCAAATGATTGAAAACAGTTTAATGACCTACGGCCGTTTTGTCAAGCAATGAAAATAATGTCGTCAGAACGGCCGTTTTCAGCCACAATAAGGTCTATGTCTACCTATGTACAAACCCTGCAATCGCTGCTGACGCAGCACGCCAACCCGGCGGACGCCGCGCCCATGTCCCGATACATGCGTGATCAATTCCCCTTTTTAGGGATCAAAACGCCGGCGCGCCGGGCGCTGCTGAAAGAATTCATTGCCGCTCATGGCCTGCCGCAGCCCGGCGATCTGGAAGCGGTCTTGCGCGGATTGTGGGCGCTGCCAGAGCGGGAATACCAGTACAGCGCCTTCACCTTTTTGGACCGGCTGATCAAGAAACAGCCGCCCGAATTTGTGACGGTGTTGGAATATCTCATTGTGACCAAATCATGGTGGGATACGGTAGATAGCCTGGCGGGAGGCAGCGTGGCGGACCATTTCCAGCGGTATCCACAGGTGCGGGACACGGCCGTTGCCGCCTGGCGTATCAGTGATAATTTCTGGCTGCGCCGCACCACTCTGCTCTTCCAACTCCCCTATAAAAGCCAGACCGATGTTGATTTGTTGTTCAGCCTGATCCGGGAAAATCTGGACTCGGATGAGTTTTTCATTCAGAAAGCGATTGGCTGGGCGCTGCGCGAATATTCCAAAACGAACGCCGGGGCGGTGGTGGCCTTCATTGCTGCCACCCCGCTGGCCCCCCTTAGCGCCCGCGAAGGGCTGAAGTGGCTGAAGGACCAGGGGAGGCTCTAGTCTTTATGATTCCACGCTGATAGAAAACGGCCGTTCCCATAAAGTCAGCGCATGTAGGACAACACCACCCACCATGTTATAATGCGGCTCATCATTTCACGTCAAGCGGGATCAAATGCAATGGATATCGAGACTGTACTACATCAAAACGAATATGTTATTGCCGCTCCTGGCGAACCGATTGTCAACATAACCGCCTACACCGCCCGCCAGCAGGCCAGTGGTTACGTGGGCAGCCATGTCAACCATTTGATGGGCGGCGGCGACCCTACCCTTCTGCTCATCCAGGGGCGGATTGTCTGGCGCGTCCCAATCCTGCTCTCCTCGCCACGTCGCGGACTTTTAGGCCAGGTAGCGCACCTGGACATTGATGCCCGCACCGGTCAAATGCTTATATCGCCCGATTTCATCAGCCAAATTGAAACTCATGCCCAGGCGCTTCTTGACAGTTCCCCACCAATCGCAGCGTCTTGAATCTGACTGCCTGGCAGCCTGCGCCTGGATGGTTCTAGCGGCAGCCGGTTGCCTGCGGATTATGATATACTGCTTGCGGCGCTGAATATCAAGCCCTGGGCGGTGGTTCGACCAGCGTAATGCATAATTCATGTTGAACTAACCGGAGAAAACGGCCGTTCCGCCCCACCACCCACACGCGGAAATTTGGGAGGGGGGGACGGCCGTTTTGCCATCCATTAGCATGATTGAATAACATCACGAACCAGACTATACTTGCAAAAGTTAGCAAGGATCGGACAAAAGGCGGACTGAGTGACGGAGGTGCAGCATGACTGTAATCATTAGTATGCCCCACGAAATGGAACGCAAACTTCAGCGTAAAGCACAAATGGAACGTGTGCCTCTAGAGCAGTTGATCGTTGAACTGTTGCATGATGCTCTGGAAACAGAAACGGCATTCCCCTCGCCCGAAGAAGTAGTTGCCAGAATACAGGCTACCCCGGTCAATCCTGGTAGTTTACGTCTGGCTAGCGGTTCTTTAGCCGAGGCATTACGCCGTGCCCCAGAAGACCCTGATTTTGATCTGGCAACCTGGAACCAGTCCTGAACTGTTGTAGAAGCGGAGATGGAGGCCATCTCCCGCGCCAACGCTGCCGCCGAAGGGTACGCCTGACATGGCAAATTACCTGCTGGATACCAACCACGCCTCCCCGTTGATCACTATCAGCCACCCTCTGCGTGAGCGTATTCTGCAAAGGCTTGATGATGGGGATAACTTTGCCATTTGTGTACCCGGCATCACTGAAACATTATTTGGCATTGCCCTGCTGCCTCGCGCCAAACAAAACCTGGCCGAGTGGGAACGCCTTAAGCCTTTGCTGACTTGTTACATACCGGATGAAACAGACGCCGAGTTTGCTGCCCAATTGCAAATAGCCCTTCGCAGTCGCGGGGCCGACAACTGGAAACCGTAGATGCGCTCGTTGCCGCCATCGCCTTGCGCCACGATTTGATATTGTTGACCACCGACAAAGATTTCCAGCCCATCCCTCAGCTACAGCTAGAAAACTGGCTTTCTACGCTTTAAGTTACCCATCTTGCCAATCCATTGACCGTTGAACGGCCGTACCCACCCCACCACCCACACGTGCAACATTGGGAGGGGGGAACGGCCGTTGGGCCAAATAACGCCATGGGAAACTATAGTTGCATATAGTTGCAGGTATGCGTTACAATGCCGCTATGAGCGGTGCAACTTATTCCACCAAGCAAGTCTCCCAAATGGCGGGCATTCACCGCGATACGCTGTTGCGCTGGCTGCGCGAGGGACGCATCTCCGAACCGGGACGAGATCGGAATGACTGGCGATTGTTCACCCATGAAGAAGCGCAAACAATTGTGGAATTTGCCCGACAAGTCAATGGTACGGCCGCGCCAATCCTCAAAGAAAGCGCGGTGGTTTATGAAGCGCCCATCGGAGCAATCCCTCGTTTGGAAAAGATAGATTGGGATTTTATCAACGCAAACACCGGCTACCTGACCCACGCCATCCACCCTTACCCGGCGAAATACATCCCCCAAATTCCGAAGGCACTTATTCGAGAATTGGCATCAATCGGCGATACAGTGCTGGATCCGTTTTGTGGCAGTGGCACGACTTTAGTCGAAGCGTTGCGCCTGGAATGCCACGCTATCGGCATAGACGCAAACCCATTGGCTTGCCTGATCAGCCGGGCCAAAACGACTTTATTGGACGAAGCAGAGGTGGGCTGCCTGAGGGGGTTGGTTGAGGAAATTAGTTATTTTGCCCAACAGACTTTTATGGGAACCTTACCTTTGTTCCCTGAATTATCCCCATTTCCTCAGTCTGCCCCGATGCCAGCATTTGAAGGTGTAGAAGAATGGTTTGACCAGCCGGTGATCGAAGAACTGTCATTTATCAAGACAAAATGCCTATCACTTGGGTCAGAGAAAGCAAGGCAATTGGCGCTAACTGCATTTTCGGCCATTATCGTTGCCGTGTCGCGGCAGGATTCAGATACGCGCTATGTGCGCCGCCAGAAGAACATTAAACCGGGGGACACACTGCAACTTTTCGGCCGCACGTTGGCGCAGGCCGTACAGCGGGTGGTGGAATTTGGTGAAGAGGTAGACGGCCGTTTCACCGCTACCATCCACCAGGCGAACATATTAGAACCGCCAGACGTCGAACCGGTTGATCTGGTTGTCTGTTCACCACCTTATCCCAATGCTTACAGTTATCACCTTTATCACCGGACCCGCATGTTATGGTTGGATATGGACCAGCCAAAATTTAAACAGGAAGAGATTGGCAGCCATCGCAAATACAGCCACAAGGGGAGCAATGGGGCAACAGCCGATACCTTTCGCGGCGAATTGTTCACCATTCTCTCCTGGCTTTCCCATACGCTGAAGCCAAATCGTTACGCCTGTTTTGTGATTGGCGATTCGACAATCAAAGGGCAACGCATCCAAAACGATCAACTTTTGATCGAAGTAGCGGAGGCAGCCGGTTATGAGGCTGCGGCAAATTTGACGCGCCATTTGCAGGCCAGCAAAAAATCATTCAACCCGGCAATTGGCAAAATTAAGGATGAACACATTGTCATTCTGCGTAACAGAGCGCGTCAGAGGGGGCGATAGTGGGCAAAGTGATTTGTCGCCTGAAACCGTACATTCAACCGTTTGAGAAAACGTTGGCGCTTAGGGAGTTGGCTGCCCTGACCGGACATGAACCTGTCGCCTGCCTCAATCTGGCGCATGAGGAGACGGGCGATTATTGGGTTGAATCATCGGTAGAACCGGCGGATTTGGTCGGGCATCTGGCTTATTGGGAGGGAGTGGGTGGAGAAACGGCCGTTCCCTCCCTCCAACTCACCCAACAGGTGCGCCGCGAAGCCACTACCACACTAGCACGAAATGGGGTTACGGCCGTTCAGCTTCAAACGATGCTTCCCTTTAACGGTCATGTGCCCATTCCCAACCGGCGGAACCTGCGCTATGGGCCACATGGCATCCACGAATATCGCGGCAAATTCTTCCCTCAATTGGTTCGTTCTCTACTCAACATCGCTGAAATCAAACCAGGAGCGAAGGTGCTGGATCCCATGTCGGGAAGTGGGACAACGGCCGTTGAAGCTGTCCTGCTTGGTTGTCAGGCTTATGGGCTGGACATGAACCCCCTCTCGGTGCTTGTCAGCCAGACCAAATGCGATATTTTGGCCGTGCCGCCAGCGCAATTGGCCGAACAGTTTGCAGCGGTGAATACGGATTTACTGACCGAACCCGCTGCGCCAGAACACTCATTCGCCTGGTTAAACACTCTCAGCGAGCCAGACCGCACGTATCTCTCAAATTGGTTTGCCCCCGAAGTGTTAACCGCGCTGGATCGGATCATGATCCGTATTCAGCAAATACCAAATCTTGCTTGCCGCCGCTTGTTTATGGTCAGCCTGAGTAACATTTTGCGCCGTGTCTCCTGGCAGAAAGATGACGACTTGCGCGTGCGCCGGGACGTTTCTGATGAAATTCCTGACACAATTTCTGAGTTTTTGACGGAACTCAATCGCTCTGTAAAGATAATTCTGGCCTTTTTGTACGAAAACCAGGGTCAGGCTATTGGTGCGGCCGATATTCGTGAAGGAAATGCCCAACAAGCGGATAGATTACTGGCGGCGCGCACAGCACAGATTGATGCCATTATCACTTCGCCGCCTTACGCTACTGCTCTGCCCTATCTGGATACAGACCGTTTGAGCCTCTACTTTTTGGGTTTGCTCTCGCGCCCGGGGCATCGGTCACGCGATTACCAGATGATCGGCAACCGGGAGATTAGCAACGGCCGTCGTCAGGCGTATTGGGCGGAGTATGAACAAAATCGGGGGAGATTGACGGGGGGGATAACGGCCGTTATTGACCGCATTCACCACCTGAACCAGGACGCCAATGTGGGCTTTCGGCGACAAAATCTGCCCGCTCTGTTAGCCCGTTATTTCTTCGACATGCGTCAGGTGCTAGAAACATTCCCGCGTCTGCTGCGTCCCGGCGCGCCCGCTTTTGTCGTGGTCGGTAACAATCACACCATCGCCGGAGGCGAGCGCGTAGACATCGAAACGGATCAGCTATTGGGCGAATTGGGGGAAGCGGCTGGCCTGCATCTGGTCGAGCAAATCCCGATGGAAATGCTGGTATCGCGTGATATTTTCAAGAAAAATGCCAGCAGCGCCGAAACCATCCTTTGCTTCCGCAACAACTAACGGTAATACCCCCACCGCTTCGCAGAATTTCGCACCTGGTTTACGCACAAAGCCAGATAACTCTCGTAATCGCTGGTTCCCTGCGGGATGATCTCCACGTAATACGCAAAGGGAGTTCCTTCTGTTGGCTTTTCCAGGCGCAAAATATCGCCAATGGCCCCTGCGCTGCGTAACGCTTCGCTACGCAACCGGAAATCGTGCTTGACCGGCCAGGTCATCATATTAACCATGACCAAATCCCCGCCAATCCGCATCTTGACCGCCTGACGATCATACTTGCCGGGTCGCGCTGCGTCTTCGACAAACAACGTCGGCCAACCCCAAAACTCAGGAAAAACATCTCTGGCAGCTAACGGGATGAAGATTTCTGGCGAACGGCGACTGGTTCCTGTCGTTGTCTGCCCCGTGCCGACATCTGTGCGCTGCAAAATCATAACAAAGCCAATGGGCGCTTCCATAGCCAACTCAACCGGTTGCGAGACCTCTTCTTCGGGCGGTAAAGTGGGCTTTTTCGGTTTTGGCACACTGGTTTTGGAACGTGGCGCAGTGCGTTTAACGGCCGATTTCTTGAAGAACACATGCGCCAGTTGTGTTGCCGGTTGAGGGGATGGTGTGGGGGAAACGGCCGTTGCCTCATCCCCTTCTCGCTCAATTTTCTCCTCTGTCGGAACCAGCCCTGCCTCAACTAATTCATTGAGCAAATCGGCCGTTAGTTGTATCGCATTGCCATTAGCCGCATCACCCCACTGGTCCAAATAGGCGTTGATTTCCTGCCAAAGCGCCTGATCCTCTGGTTCCTGCAACGCCAGCCAATACATCAGCGAAGCTTCATCATTGGTGTACAGGCCGCCCTCCGTCAAATTGCCAGAGCCAACGATCAGCAAAGCCACATCATCAGCCGCAAACAAATACACTTTGGGGTGAAAAGTCACATACGTTTCAGTCGTTCGATTAACCCAGACAGAACCAGACTCTCCTACCGCGTTTAGCAAACCGGCCAATCCTTCACGACTAGACCCAAGCTGATCAATCCCCACGATAACTCGCGCCAGACCTCCTCTTTGCACAAATTGCTGTAATTCCGTCTGAATGTGCTGGACACCAGAGCGTTTTACAAAGGCAACGGCCGCGCGAAACGTGTGAAAAGGTGCGATTTGGCCGCTCAAGGCGGCTTTCAGCGTTGCCCCAAGCGTTTGTTTACTGAATGGTTGGGCGATGATCTGGTTACGATTGTTTATCTGGGCATCCACAGTTTCGATTGTAGCAGAAATTCAACACGTCCAAAAAACCTTTGCAAATAAAAAAGCGCAGGTTGCAACCTGCGCTTTTTCCCCTACGGCCGTACCGCCACCGGCAAACACATCAACTAAAGACCCGAAGGGTTTTCTGAAACCTTTCGGGTCTTGCCGGACTACGGCAAATTCATACAGTTGCCGCTGCCCAGAATGACGCTGTGATCATGGTTTGCCACCAGAACACAGAGCTGCGTGGCCGCCTGCGGCCGGTCGGCCACCCCGTACCCGGTAAAGGGGCTGCCGCCACCATACACATACCAGGGGCCGCTGCCAGGCACACCGACCTGCTCTGGCGGCACGGTGTTGAAGAAGAAGTGAACGAAGTTGGCATGATACTGGTTGCCCACCAATGAGATGCCGGTGATGGTGGCCGAAAGGGTGGGTTCAGCCGTCAGGCCATTGGTGATAAAGGGCAGGTAAAGGGTGGAACGCCCTTCCAGCAGCGCATAGGCCGTCATCGGCGGGCGCGGCACCTGGCAGCTTACCCAATTCGCCTGCACATCCCGTTCACAGATCACGCAGCCAGGCCAGAAACGCCTGCGCCTGCGGGATGGCTTGCCGCCAGCTCTCGCTGCGGCGCAAAATTTCGTCCAGGTAATGGTCAGAAAAGAGGGATTGGTTATGGTGGGAGGAGAAGGTAAGGGGTAGCTGCTGTGGACTGTCGGTCATACTTGCACTCCTGGTTGTTTAGACCTGACAGGTTTCTAAAAACCTGTCAGGTCTTGGCGTGCAAGCATAACACAAACGAAGAGACCTGACAGGTCTGGCAGAGCTGGCTCGGCTACTTGATAATCACCGGCAGGTAAATGCCAAACGAAAAGGACACCATCACCCCTTCCACCGCGCCCACATCACAGGTTGCGCCCACAGGCCGGGCCACACCGCGTTGATCCGCCATAACGACGGTGCTGGTGTTGACTACCGTACAATCACCGTCCGGCACGGCATCTTCGGCATTGGTGCCTGCCAGCAAGGCGTGTGTCAGGGTGGGGCCACCATTGTCCGCCAGCGTCGGCGAAACCAGCGTGGGCGCACCCAGGCGGAAGCTGGCATCAGTGCCGCAGGTGTCGTCGTCAATCAGGTTGTTGGCACCATCAATGGTGCCGCTGTTCTGGCAGTCGCCGCCGCTGCTGGTGTGCAGCAGAGCGTTTTTCAGGTGGACTTCGGCCAACGTTCCGTTCTCGCTGACCGGCACATTGGCGATGGCCCCGCCGGAAGCCGCATCATTGCCCACAAAGCTGGCATGGGTGATGTGGAGAGCGGCGTTTGTCAGGCCCAACGCATCCCGGTTGTAGGCATCATTGGCGATAGCGCCGCCCACGCCGGCCGCTGTATTACCGCTGAAAGTGCTGTTGAGGATATGGGTGACGGCCGTTGACCCGCTATCAAGTGCGCCATTAAATAGAGCGCCACCCCTGTCCATTGTGGCCGCATTACTGGCAAAGGTGCTGCCGGTCAGGTTCACGGTCGCCTCTGTCAACCCCTCCTCATCACGATTATAGGCAAAGCTGAAAATGCCGCCGCCGCCGCCAAAATCACTGCCCGACGAGTTGTCGCTGACGGTGCTGTTCTGAATGGTAACGGCGGTTGATGCACCGGCATCCAGCGCATAGCTGGCGATAGCGCCGCCATCGCCATTCGGCGCGCTGTTGTTGGCGATGGTGCTGTCGGCGATATAGACAGCGGCGTGGGTATTACCCGGAATGGTAAATGCGGAGCCAAAGTTGGTGATGGCACCGCCGGCATAAAAGTCATCATCGGCCGTATTGCCGATGAGGGTGCTGTGGGTGATGGTGACAACGGCCGTTGCCCCCGGCCCTACGGCCGTATTGTAAATGGCCCCGCCAACTCCTGTCGGGCCGCCGTGAGACTGCTCTTCTTTCTCTATACCGCTGGCCGCGTTGTTGCTCAATACACAGTTGTCAATCAGCAAATGGGCGTCCGCCCCGCCCCAGGTGGGTGCGCCGGCGGGTCGTTGGAAAATGGTGGCAGCATTGTTTTGAATCGCGCCGCCATAGTCACTGGCCGTGTTTTCCGTCAGCACACAATCGGCCAGCGTCAGCGTGCTGAGATTGTTGAAGATTGCGCCCCCCTGGCTGGCAAACCCATCACGCAGCGTCACGCCGGTAATGGTCACATTCTGGCTGGGATCGAGGGTGAAAATCCGGCTGGTCTCACCGCCGCTGATGATGAGGTCGGCCGCGCCTGGCCCCTGGATGGTCACGTCGCCATTGGCAATGAGTATCTCGCCGTTGGTCAGGGTGATGGTGCCCGTGATGGCGAAGGTGATCTGGTCGCCCGAATTATAGACGCTGAGTGCCCCACGCAGGCTGCAATCATCAGGCGCTTCCGTGCAGGCTGAGCCGCCGGGCAGCGTCGGGTCATCCAGACGATCCACCACCCACTGCCCACCACCACCGGAAACACCGGCAACGGCGTGGGTAACAAAAATGTTAAACAAGACAAAACTTAGCGCCAATAATGCGCTGAACAAAAGGAAAAATTCCCGGTTTTTCATAGTTACCTCCAAAGATAAGACCCTAAGGGTTTTGGGAAACCCTTAGGGTCTGGTCTTGGCCACGCTTACGGCAAATTCATACAGTTGCCGCTGCCCAGAATGATGCTGTGATCATGGTTCGCCACCAGGACACAGAGCTGCGTGGCCGCCGGGGGCCGGTCGGCCACCCCGTACCCGGTAAAGGGGCTGCCGCCACCATACACATACCAGGGGCCGCTGCGAAGTTGGCATGATACTGGTTGCCCACCAATGAGATGCCGGTGATGGTGGCCGAAAGGGTGGGTTCAGCCGTCAGGCCATTGGTGATAAAGGGCAGGTAGATGGTGGAGCGCCCTTCCAGCAGCGCATAGGCCGTCATCGGCGGGCGCGGCACGTGGCAGCTTACCCAATTGGCCTGCACATCCCGTTCACACGTCACCCCATTTCTTGCCCAGCCATTCCCGTCCCAGTAATGCACCGTCAGCAGGTTTTCATCCAGCCCGGCGACGGCCGTCTGGGAATAGGTGAGGGTGATCACGGCCGTTTCCGCCAACACCAGGTCGGGCATCATCTGGTTATCCTGATACCCACTCAGGCGGAAGGCACGTCCGGCATAACCGGATGGAACCGGATATGGCGGCGTCATCAACTCGTCGTAGGTCAGCATGGTCTCGGCAAAGACGGAACCATAAGGCACGGTCATCTCTGTACTTTGGCTGCCCGCGTAATGCAGTGTGCGGGTCAACAGCGGTGTCAGCCTTACCTGGGCGTCTACGATGCGGGTCACGGCCGTTTCCTGCCCCACCGCACTATACCCCCCGGCCGCCGTCACGCTGTAGACACTGTTGCTGATCGTCTCGTTAGCCGTCACCACAGCGATAACCTCCGAGGCGAAGGCGTATCCGGGCAGGGTGGGAATGTTCCAACTCACCTGGCTGCCGTTGTAGCTGCCGCCGGAGACGTAAGTTGCGCCCGGTGGCAGCGTGTCCGTAATACTCAGCCCGGTGGCGTCCGTGCCGCCCCGGTTGGTGATGGTCAGGGTATAGGTGATGGGGTCGCCGGCAACGGCCGTTGCCGGGGCCGTCTTGCTGATTTCCAGGTCAGGGGCAACGGTGGTGCGAATGCCCATGGTGGCTACGTCGGCCAGGAAACCGCTGCAATGGTGGGCGACGACGTTCACCGGCCACATCCCGGCCTGTGACCAGTTGAAGGTGGCGACGGCCGTGCCCTGCCCACTCACCGGCTCTGGCGACCAGACATAGGTGACATCAGCGAGCGCGGTGGGGGTGATGACGGCCGTGAACTGGTAATTGCTGTTCACCGTACCTGTGTCCGGCCCATTCACCTGCACCCCGGTCAGCGCCGTATCACAACCCGGTGGCAGCACATAAAACGCGCCCACCACATCCGCATCCTGCACCTCCCCTTCGTCATTGTTCACCGTAAACTCCACCATGTAGCGGCCAGGGGCCAGGCTGCCAAATGTCACCGTGGGACTGATAATCACCGTGCGCCCGGAGCCAAAAAAGATGGTATTGGCCATGTGCATTGTCACCATATCCGGCACTTCAATATCTCCCGGCTGGCCGTATTGCCCACTCACCAGCGGGCTGCTGGCGATATGTTCGCCGCTGTTGTTCAGCAGGCCAATGGTGCTGGTGGGGCTGCCTTCAGTGAAACGAATCCAAAACGCCGTCTGGTCGGTCACATCTTTCAGGCGAATGTCAATGTTTTGCATCACCCGCCAGGAGCTAATGGGGTGTGTCCAGCTAATGGCAAAGGTTTGCTGCACGCCGACGGGCACACTGCTGTCCGGCAGCGGGGCCAACATCTCGCTCACCCCCAGCGGGTCTGAGGTGATCTGGAAGTTTTGGGCAAACGAGGTGCCGCCGCCAGGTGTGGGGGTGTAGACGGTGATGCTGTAGTTGCCCAAAACGTTGGTATCGCTGGCATTCACCCAGCCCCAGATGAAGGTGCTGCTGTAATACGAGGTGGGCCGGTTCTGCCCATTCCAGCGCACAACCGAATTAGAGGAGAAGTTATTGCCGGTCAGCCCCACCCAAAAACCGGCGGGGCTGTTGACGGTGGCCGAGGTGCGGTTCATGCTTAGCAGCGTGGGCACGGGGTTTGCGCCAAACGTGCCTTGTGATACCTGAATCTGGTAGGTGCCGGAGCCGGAATTAGCGCGCAGGGCATAGATGGTGTAACGGCCGTTAACCGGCAATATCACCGGGTCAATCAGCGCATTGGTGCCCGCCCCACCATCATTATTCACCGCCACCAGATTGCCATTGGGGTCTACAAATACCAGATACGGGTCGAGCGTACCCGACAGCCGGTTCATGCTGATGCGCAGCCGCTGGTTGGCCGTGCCATTGAAATAATAAACATCGGTGTAATCATTGCCGACACCCAATGAGCCATTCAAACTCTGGTTCAGCGTCAGGGTGCGGAAATCGTCCTGGTCACACCCCGCCAACTGACAGGTGGCGGCATATACATCCAGCCGCCGTTTGGTCACAAACCCACCCGAACGCTGGTCGGTGATGGATGGCCCGGTGCTGGTAAGGGCGCTGATGAGCTGGTTCACGGTTGCGCCCGGCACGGCCGAACGCATGACGGCTAAGGCCCCGGCCACATGGGGGGCGGCCATCGAGGTGCCCTGTTTGTAACAACGGTTATTGGTCGGGGAGACGCCCGGCCCACAACTGGTGGCCCAGGTGGGCACGGCCGCATGAATCCAGCCACCGGGCGCCCATAACGTCATAATGCTGGCCGCGTTGGAGTAACTGCCCACCTGGTCTGGCGTCGCCGGGCCTGGCGTGGAGGTGGTGCCACCCACACTGACGGCATAGGAAATGCAGGCCGGTGCACCGATGCTACCGCGATAGCTGTTATTGCCAGCCGAGATGACGGTGGTGATCCCGGCCGTGCGCAGGCTGAGGATGGTGGTGGTCAGGGCAGCATTGAGACTGTCACAGTTACTGGCGTAAGAACCGCCACCCAGGCTCATGTTCACGGCGGCGATGCTGTAGCTGTTGCGCAGGGCATAGACGCGCTGCAAGCCCAAAATCTGGTCAGAACTATAAGAAAGGGTGCAGGGCGACGGCCGTCCGCCGTTGGCGCAAGGGGTAAAGGGGCCAGGCGGCGACCCGGCAATGTCGGTAAAACGCGAAAAAACCTGGATACCAATGAGAGTGGCCTGGGGCGCCACCCCGGCCACAATCCCGGCTACATGGGTACCGTGATCGTAACCGGTCACATAATTGGGTGGTGGGTTGGATGAACCCGTCCCGGTCTGGCTGTTGTTACCATTGGGGCATAAACTGGTAGCCAGGGCCAGGGGGTCGAAGGTGGAGTAACACGCCTCGGAGACCACTTTGCCGTTCAGGTCGGGATGGGTGCGGTTGAGGCCGGTGTCCAGCACGGCCACCGTGCGCCCCTGGCCGCCATAGCCGATGCTGTTGGCGCTGTCGGAGCGGATAATAGGGGTGCTGTCGCTGGTGGCCGGGGCGTATAACCGGTCTTCATAGATTGTGGTCACGGTGGGGTCCGCTTGCAACGTCAGCAATCCAGCTTCGTCTACCCACAGGGCCATGTAAGGGATGTAGGGGAATTGTTTGACGTTGTGGATGTTATGACCGGCTAATGTGTCGAGCACGGCCGTTTGCGCCTGACGAATCGCCGCGACTTGTGCTGCTTCATCGGCCGCTTCCGGGGCAAAACCGGGCACGTGTACGCCAATAATGACTGGAACTGTGCCCAGAGTTTGGGCCATGTCCAGCAATGTTTCGTCCAGAGGTGGTTTGGGGTTGGGGGCGATGTTGGCGCTGACGGCCGTGTGCCGCCAGGGAGCGATCACGACTAACACCAGCAAGGGCACGAATACAACCAAGAGAAGTTTTGTCTTCATCGTTTTTCTCCAAAACAAATTTCAGGCAATTAAACTGTCATTCCGAGGAGTCTTCGACGAGGAATCTCGCGCAGTAAAAGCAGACGTAGGATTCCTCGTTCCGAAGACTCCACTCGGAATGACAGGCATCGTTGATTAGCGAATCGTCACTGGCAGATAGATGTGGTAGCCGCCGCCGGTCACGGGCGGGGCGTCTGCGCCGCAGAGGTAGCCGCTGCACAACGTGGCCTCGTTTTGCACTGCGCCCACTACCGGCTGGCCGATGGCGCTGTGCAGGGTATACCCACCCTGGCTGACCAGCCCGCCGCCACTGCTGACCAGGCTGCGCGGCAGCATGTCACCCCCGGCAAAGACCAGACCAACAGTGAGCAGTACGGCCGTGAGCAGCACCAGCACCGCCAGCCACTTTTTATTGATGCGTTTCATGTTTGTCTCCTTAAAACCTGACAGGTTTGGGAAAACCTGTCAGGTTAATGATTCGCTCAATTACAAGCGGTGCCAGATGTTGTGCCATCGATCAGGGCCGCCCAGGAACCCAGGTTATAGTTATGCACACAGCGCAGCCCGGTGCCCGCGCCGGTGAACTTGTTGCCCACGTAACTGATGCCGGAATTCGCCACCGAAATGCTGCCCGACGCCGAAATCTCAAACAGGAAGGCGCTGCCGGTGGAACTGACTTTGACGCTGCTGTTTTGGATTTGCGGATTGCCATTGGTGTAGAGGGCGATGCCGCGATGCCCGCCGCAGATGTAGCTGCTGCGTACCATCGGCGTAGAATTGGCGAGCTGCATCCCAAAACCGGTGCCGCTGTTGTCGTTGCAGTTTTCCAGGTTGCTGGCGGAGCCGCCCATGAGGATGCTGTTTTCGATGAGCGCCTGGGGGAAACCACCGGCGATGTTCACGCTGCCAAAGGCGGCGTTGACCCCGGTGCCAAATCCGGTCGCCCCGCCGGCAAACAACCTGCTGTTGCGGATGATGGCTTCGGCGTCGTTCCAGAAAGCGGCGTAATGGCCGGTGCCACCCGCGCCGATGGCTTCGGCGACCACATTGTCCACCACCGCCGCCCGTGTGGTTTCGGCGCTGTAGAGGGCGATGCCATACGTGCCGGTTCCGGTGTTGCGCACAGTGATGTTGGAGATACGGCCGTTGTCCAACAAATCTACCGTCGCCGCCCCATTGGCCGGCGTGCCTCCCGTGCGCGCCGAAGTGACGACCGTCACATTTGGGCCGGAGCCACGCACATGCACATATTCCTTTACCACCACCAGGTCGGTTTCCGTGTAAACGCCGGGCATCACCTGTACCAGGTAGCGGTTGGTAGACGAGCTATCGGTGATGCTGGCCAGCGCCGCCGCCACCGAGGTGTAATCGCCGCCACTGGTAGCTACCGTAATCACATTTTCATACCCGGTCCCGCCGCCAACTTCATCGGCCGCACAAACCCAGGCGCTGCCATTCCATTTGGGGATTTGATCAAGAGTGCATGACAACGCCCCCAACGTGTCATCATCTACGCCATCAGCAAAACCGGCGGGCACATCGGTCAGCCCATCCCAGGGGGATGTGGCCGCCTGTTCCGCCTGTAAGGCATACGGCGCAGAAGCTAACTGCTGGCGCGGGAAGGTGGTCATACCGCTGCCGGTCTCGGCGCTGACTTGCAGGTAGCGATTTGGCCCGGCAAAGGTGTCCGCACCCAACGGACAGCCATTGGTACAACTGCCACCGCCCAACAGGACGGCAAAAAAGCCACCACCAACGGTAACGCTGCTGTGGGTTTCGGCCCAGATCAACGTGCCGCCGCTGCCAGCGTCATAAATGGCAAAGTTCATCGGGTAGCTGCCGTCAGCCACCGGGTCGCCGTTGCCATCCGCCAGAAAACCCTGATAGCTGATCAGGCCGGGCACACCGCCGCCCCCCTGCATATCCGCCAACAACTGTCGCCCGCCGCTCACCACAACCAGCGCCAGACAAACCAGACCAATACCAATGATGCTTAATACCTTTCGATTCATGTTTACCTCCAGACGTGACACGTGACACGTGACACGTGAAACGTAACACACAATACCAATAACCGATAACTGCTCACCGCTCACCGCTCACTGCTCACTGCTCACTATTCCCCCCTCACCCGGCAACATACGTTGCACAATGGCCAGCATGGCCGGCCATTCGCGGAAGTAGTGGACTTCACCCGTTGGCACGTATTGCACACGGCCGCGCCATTCGGTACGGCCGTCTTCAATTTCCTGCGCCCAAATGCGAATGACAAACAGGTGGCTTGGCGAGGGGCTGCTTTGATCCATGCCGCCAGCTTACCCGGTGGTTATCGTGGCGGTGTCGTATGAAGAGGTGGTGGGGGGAAGTGTTGTGACAAAACGTGATGCGTGATGCGTGACCAAAAACCTCACGCATCACGCATCACGGGAAGTTACTGCCTGCCGGTCACGCAAAATGGTGCGGCGGCTGACGTTCAGGGCTTGCGCCAGGTCGTCGTCGGTGGGGGCTGTGCCCTGGGCGGCGGCTTCTTGCAGCAGGCGTTGAATGACCTGCTGGCGGCGGGCGGCGGGCGAGTCCGCCAGTTCATCGGCGACGGTGGTGAGCGTCCAGGTCACGGCCGTGTAATCAGCGTCGGTCAGGCGGCGGCCGGAGGGGACATCGGCTTTGACGAGTTGGACTTGTTCGGTGCGGGTGTGGCGCTGCACGGCCGTCAGCACCACCTGGTTGCGCGGGTTCAATTGCAGGAAGGACGGCCGTTGTGTTTCCGGCAGCGCGTTGGCCGTTTGCCATAACACCTGTTCCGCCAGCGCCAGTTGGCGTAAAGCGCCTGGTTCCTTTCCCTGCGCCAGCAAAATTTCATACGCGGCAAAATGAGCCTGCTGCCGCGCTTCCGGCGTGGTTTTCGGCGAAAGACCGGCCAGCGCTGTCTGCACGGCATCGTCAGCAGCGGCCACATCTCCCTGCGCCAACAGCGCCAACGCCAGGTCGGCCTGGGTAAAACAGAGGTTGCTGACTTCGCCCAATTCGGCGCGGATGTGAACGGCCGTCTGCAAATCCGCCACCGCCTCGTCCAATCGCCCGGCCTGATAATAGGTGACGCCACGGCCGTGCAGCGCATACCCCTCGCTGCGCCGACGCCCCATTTGCCGGTTCAGATCAAGCGCTTCTGTGAACAAGGAGATGGCTTCGTCAAGCTGGCTTGTATCCAGGTACAGATTCGCCAGATTGCTCAAATTGATCGCCTGCGACTGGCGGTCACGGGTAAGGCGCTGGATGGCTAATGCCTGCTGCATGTGTTCAATGGCCGCCGGGAAATCGCCGGTCAGCGCATACAGAGCGCCGAGGTTGCCCAAACTGCTGGCCTGCGCCCACACCTCGCCCACTTCCCGGCCTAAGGCCAACGCCTGCTGCCCGTAGCCAATGGCTTGCTGGTAATCCCCCATGCCCCAATGCACCGTCACCAGATTGCCCAGGGCCAACGTTTCCAGGGAACGGCTGCCAATCGCACGGCCATCGGCCAGCGCCTGTTGGAAGAGGGCGATGGCCTGCGGAAAATCGTTGAGCCGCTGCGCCACAATGCCGGCCATCACATAGTTGTTGGCCACGCTGGCGCTGTTGCCCAACTGCCGGTACAACTGCCCGGCCGCGGCGAAGTTGTCACGCGCCGCCTGGTAATTGCCCTGGTCGCGCTCCACCTGGCCCAGTGTTTCCAGCAAGGTGGCCTGGGCGTCTGGTTCTGGCGTCAGTTGCAGACCGGCCTCTATGGTCTGCCGTGCGCGGGTAAAATCGGAAGTCTGCCAGTAGAACTTGGCCTGCAAAGCCAGGACGTGCGCCAGTTTGGCGGGGTCGCCCAACTGCCCGGCCAGGGTATGCAGGTGGGCCAGGTCGGCCTCCTGAGCATCCCGTTCGCCCATCGCCCCCAACGCCCGCGCCCGCCCCAACAGTGCCGCATACCGGTTTGGCCCATCGTCGGGCGGCAGGGCGGCCAACGCCTGGGTGAACAGGTCACGGGCGGTATGGTTGGCGTAGCGGGGCAGACACTCCTGCCCGGCCAACAGGGCGTAGCGGGCAACGGCCGTACCGTCGCCGCTTTCCTGGGCATGGTAGAGCAGGGAAAGGGTGGCGTCGGGGCGTAAACGGGCATAGGCGGAAAGGGCACGGCCGTGCCACTGCTGGCGGCGTTCGGCGGGCGTGTCCAGGTAAACGCAGGCGCGCAAGGTGTCATGGCTGAAGCGGTAGCCGTCCGCTTCCAAAATGAGCAGGCGGCGCTCTTCCAACTCCCCAGCCAGGGTGGGCAATTCGGCGGCGGGGATGCCGGTCATCACTGCCTCCCACAGGTCATAATCAAAATGCAGCCCCAGGACGGCGGCGGCTTGCAACGACAGCAGGGCGGCGTCTGACAACCGCGCCAACCGCTGCCGCTGCAAGGAAATCAGTTCCGGTTGAGCGGCGGGATCGTCCAGTTCTAGCAGGCTTTGAGCCAGCAGCGGGTTGCCGCCGCTGGCCTGATGCAGACGGGCCAGCGCCGCGGTGCTCAGCGGCCCACGCCCCAAGACCCGCGCCATTTCGGCCAGCGCCTGCGGTTCCAGCCCGGTCAGTTGCAGCACCAGCGCCCCCTGCTGCTC
The DNA here is from genome assembly GCA_014584575.1 of Chloroflexota bacterium. Classification (GTDB taxonomy): domain Bacteria; phylum Chloroflexota; class Anaerolineae; order Promineifilales; family Promineifilaceae; genus CAADGU01. The sequence continues at coordinate 31,010 of JACTMP010000063.1, read as the reverse complement.
CCAGGCGGTCAGCGTTTGCCACACGGCCGTTTGCTGGCGCAGTTCGCCCAAACGACCGCTGACGATGAGCAGCACCGACTGTTCCGCCAGCGCCGGTTGCAAATCGGTGAGCAGGGGCCACACGGCCGTGTCCGCCCACTGCATATCGTCCAGGATGAGCAGGTGGGGGGCGATTTGTTGCAGGCCGTCCAGCAGCAGGCGCAGGGCGACGGGTAGCTGCTGTTCGCGGCGGCTGGATTCGGGCGGCGGCGGCAGTTGTAAATCGCGGCCAATGGCGGGGGCGATCTGGCTGGCCTGGGCCAGGGGCCAAGGGGGCAGTAGGCGGGCCAGTTGTTGCAGGCGGGGGCGGGGTAATACGGCCGTGAGCGCTTCGGCCAGCGGCGCATAGGGGGCGGGCAGGGCAAATTGTTCACCCCATCCCCACCCCACCTGCCAGCCGCGCCAGTCGGCGGACTGCGCCAGCGTTTCTAGCAGGCGACTTTTGCCCATGCCCGCTTCGCCGAGCAGCACCACCAGGCCGCCGCGCCCGGCGCGGGCTTCGTCCAGCCGGGCCAGCAGGTGCGTTCGTTCCACCGTGCGCCCAACAAAAGGGGTGGTGGTCAGGCCAACGGCCGTTTCCTGTTGCAGTTCCCATTCGGCCTGTAGCTGCCGCGCCAACTGCTGCGTGGCGGCGGCGGGGGCCACATTCAGTTCGGCAGCCAGGAGTTGTTGGAATTCTTCGTAAACGGCCAGCGCCTCAGCCAGACGGCCCTGGGCGGCGTGGCCGCGCATGAGGCCCCGTTGGGCGGCTTCGTTGAGTTCGTCCAGGGCGGCGAGACGGCCGTAAAATCCGGCGGCGGTTGCGTATTGCTGGTTATTTTCGGCGGTCTCGGCCAATTGCAGCAGGACGGCCGTTAGTTGTTCGCGCAGCCGTTCCCGTTTCCCCCAAATCCATTCGTCTTCAATTTCCAACACCAGGTCGCCCTGGTACAACGCCGCGGCGGTGGCCGGTTCGGGGGCGGCCAGCCGTTCAAATTCCCACACATCCACCCACAAGTCGGGCGGCGGGATCAGGGCGATGGTTTCCGGTTGGGCATCAAACCAATGGTCGGGCGCGGTCTGGCGCAGGCGGTAGAGGGCGTCAGAGAGGGCGCGGCGGCCGCGGTCGGGTGGGGTATCGGGCCAGAGTTGGGCGGTTAACCGGTCACGGCCGTGTGCCCGTTCTGGATGCAGCAACAGATAAACCAGCAATCGCTGTGCCTGGCGGCCGGAAAGGGTGAGCGGGGGTTCAGCCCGAAAACTACCGAAGAGATAAATACGTTGAGGCCAGCGCACAGTCAGTACGGAGTTTGCATCCTCAGATGCAAACAGGCGGGCATCTGAGGATGCCCTCTCCTCGATTTAGACCTATTGATAATTGAATTTGTACCTGACCCCATCGGCGGTTTTGAGTTCCTGCCAGCCAAATTTGTTCAGGGTGACATCGGGGCGGCGGCAAAAGGCTAACAGTTCGGTGGCAATGGCGGGGGCGGCGTAGACGGCCGTTTCCTCAAACAAATCTACCGGGTTTAGCCCCAATTTTTGGGCGACGTGCAGATAAACGGCCATGCCCACTTCCACTTTGCGTTTTTCGGGGATGGTGTAGTTGGCGATGGCGAAACCGGTGAGGCCGCTGCGCAGCCAGTCCAGGTCTTCGCGGCGGGCGGCGATGGTGGCGGCGCGATGGCCGTAAATGCCAAAGAGGGAGCGGTGTTCGGGGGGCAGGGCGTCTTGAAATTGGGTGCGTTCGGCAGGGGTCACGGCCGTGAACCGGGACACAATCCCCCGTATTTGCTCATCCACCGTGTACGGCAGCGGCTCGGCAAAATAAGCCACCACGTCAATGTCCCCCAACAAGGCAATGGTATCGTCAATAAAGGTGTGTATGGCGTTTCCGTTTTTCATAGGGAAAGGGAGATTAGAGATTGGAGATTGGAGATTGATCAATCTCCCAATCTCTAATCTCCAATCTCTTATTCAACCAAACTCCGCCCGGTCATTTCTTCGGGTTGAGCGATGCCCAGCAATGCCAACACGGTTGGAGCGACATCGGCCAGAATGCCACGCGGCCGCAGCCAGTAGTTTTCTGCGCCGATGGCAAAAAAGTGGACGGGCTGGGTGGTATGATAGGTGTGCGGGCCGCCGGTTTGTTCGTTGATCATGATTTCGCAGTTGCCATGATCGGCCGTGATCAGGGCCACCCCTCCTTTGGCAACGATGGCGTCCACCAGCTTGCCGGCGCATTCGTCCACCGCTTCCACTGCGTTGATGGCTGCTTCGAGGACGCCTGTGTGCCCGACCATATCGGGGTTGGCAAAGTTGACCAGGATGAAGTCGTCGTCGTGGGTGTGGAGGCGGTTGAGCACGGCCGTTGCCAATGGATAGGCGCTCATTTCCGGCTGCAAATCGTAGGTGGGCACTTTGGGCGACGGCTCCAGATGCCGCTCTTCGCCGGGAAAGGGCGTTTCCAGGCCGCCGTTGAAGAAGTAGGTGACGTGGGCGTACTTTTCCGTCTCGGCGGCGTGGAACTGCTGGCGACCGGCTTTGCTCAATACCTCGGCCAGCGGATTGGTGATCTCCTGTTCGGGGAAGATCACGTCCACGCCAAACTTGTCCTCGTAGGCAGTCATGGTCAGAATGTGCAGGTCGGGGATGAAGGCGTGGGGGAAGCCGTCAAAGTCGGGGAAGAGGAAGGCGGTGACGATCTGGCGCATCCGGTCGGCGCGGAAATTGGTGAAGATGAGGCAGTCGCCCGGCTCCACGCGCACGTTTTTGTGGCCCACGTCAATGGCCACTGGCAGGACAAATTCGTCGGTGACGCCGTTAGCATAGGAGGCTTGCAGGGCGGCGGGAACGGACACGGCCGTCGCCCCCTCCTCGCCACGATGTAAAGCGATCACCTCGTACCCTTTCTGGATGCGCGGCCAGCGTTTGTCCCGGTCCATGGTGTAATACCGGCCACAGACCGAAGCCACCACGCCGGGGTGTTTTTCCAGAAAGGCATCCAGTTTAGCGGCAAATTCGAGGGCGCTGTTGGGGGGGGTATCACGGCCGTCGGTGATGAGATGGATGATCGGTTCGACGCCGGCCTTGTTGGCCCGTTCAATCAGGGCAAAGAGGTGGCTGCTGTGGCTGTGAACGCCGCCCTCGCCCAGCAAGCCGATCAGGTGCAGCTTGCCACCCCTGGCTTTCACCTGCTCAAGGGCATTCACCAGGGTGGGGATTTCAAAAAATGACCCGTTGCGGATGGCCAGATTGATGCGCGTAAAATCCTGGTAGATGATGCGCCCCGCACCCAGGTTCAAATGCCCCACTTCGGAATTGCCCATCTGTCCATCGGGCAAACCAACTGCCTCGCCCGACGCATCCAACACCGCCCGCTCATAGTTCCGCAGCCAGCTATCAAAATTCGGCGTATGTGCCTGCACCACCGCATTCCCATGCTCTCGTTCCCGAATCCCCCACCCGTCTAATATGATCAAAGCTACCGGTTTATGATTCATCCTCTGAACTCCTTCACACACACAACACAATCAGGCAAATCGTATTGCGGCTTTTTGTTTATTGTGGTGGGCAATCGCCCACGAAATCTATTGTACCGCAAATAAACCGGCCTTACCCTCTTTATTAGCCAGCGGGGGATGTGCCAATTTTCTGAATTTGCAGTATGGTTGCGCCATGTCAAGGCCCCAGAGTTTACCCCATCTATCACTTCTTCATCCAATAACAGAGCTACAGGCCCACATCCGCGATGCGGTGGTAGCGGCCTGTGAATCGGCCTCGCTAGAACAAATGGCGGGAATCGCCCAGGAAGAGGCGGGCGATACTATTTATGCCATTGACCGGGTGAGCGAGGAGCTGCTGGTAGACTTTTTCGGCCACGAGATCGCCGGCCACACCCCGATTGTGCTCATTGCCGAAGGGCTACCCGACGGCAAACTGGTATTGCCAGAAGGAACATCAGAGGAGACGGCCGTCTGGCGCATCATCGTAGACCCCATTGACGGCACACGCGGGCTGATGTACCAGAAGCGCAGCGGCTGGATTTTGACCGGCGTGGCCGCCAACAAAGGCCCCCAGACCAATCTGCAAGATATTGAACTGGCGATCCAGACGGAAATCCCGCTGGTGAAACAGCACCTTTCAGACGTGGTATGGGCGGTGCGCGGCCAGGGCGCGCAGGCAAGCCGCTACAACCGGTTAACGCAGGAAACCGTTCCGCTGGCTCTGCATCCCTCCCGCGCCACGACGATTGCGCACGGCTTTGCCGCTATCAGCCGCTTTTTCCCCGGCGCGCGGGAGACATTGGCGGCGATTGATGAGGAGATTGTGCTGGCGGCATTGGGGCCGGTACAGCCGGGCAAGGCGCACTGTTTTGAAGACCAATACATTTGCAGCGGCGGGCAGTTGTATGAGTTGATGAGTGGGCATGACAGGTTTTGTGCGGATTTACGGCCGTTGCTGGAACCGCTCCTGGCGCAAAAAGGGCAGGCATTGGGTATCTGCTGCCACCCGTATGACCTGTGTACGGAACTGATTGCGCGGGAGATGGGGGTGATGGTGACGGATGAAAGGGGACGGCCGTTGGCTGCCCCCCTCGACGTGGAAAGTGACGTCACCTGGGTGGGCTATGCCAACCCCGCCATCCGTGCCCAAATCGAACCCCATTTGCACACTGCCCTGATCCGGCGCGGGCTGATACAATAGAAATAGATACACAGATTTTACGGATCAGACGGATTGACACGGATTTTTATGATATGACAAAAAAGCAGCCAACTTATCGCCACGGCACACCATTTTTTTTTGATCCCCACTGGGAGCGCTCCCATTCTCGCTCCGCAAAGGACACGAAAAGCGCGAAGGATTTTTCTCCTCACCACCGATCACCGATTACCGATCACCGATTACCGATTACCATTTTCCTCCTGCTCATACTCCTGACTGCCTGCGCCGCCCCCAACCGCGACCGCCGCGACAGCGCCAACAGCGCCGAACCGACGCCTATTCCTACGGCCGTCGTGCCCAACAAACCAACCTATACCGTGCAGCGCGGCGATGTGGTCTATGCCGGCAGTTTCAACGGCCGTATCAACCCCACCAACGAAGTCAGCCTGGCCTTCGCCCAGAGCGGGCAGGTGGCCGAGGTATTCGTAGAACGGGGCGAGACGGTGCTGGAAGGCGTGCCCATCGCCCGGCTGGACACGGCCGAACTGGAACGGGAACTGGCGCTGGCGCAGTCGGCGCTGGCAGTCGCCCAGGCGCAGTTAACGGCCGTAGAAACCACCAATGCCGCCCAACAGAACCGCGCCGAACTGGCCCTGGCGCTGGCGCAGCTTGACCTGGATTTTGCCACTGCGCAGGCGGGGGAAACCCCCACCCCGGAACAGGCTCACCAGATTGGCCGGCTAACGATTTTGCGCGACCTGGCGCAGTTGGCAGTGGATGAATTGGCTACGGCCGTAGACCCCCAACTCAGCGCCAACGTGCAGCAAGCCGAACTGCGCGTCACCGAATTGGAAACGGCCATTGCCAACGCCGTCTTGATGGCCCCCGCCGATGGCGTGTTGGTCTCCCTCAATTTGTCGCCGGGGCGGGGCGTGGCCGCCGGTGAACCGGTGGCCACCCTGGCCGACCTGGAAGAGTTGGAGGTAAACGCCAATTTACAGACCACGCAGATGGGTGAACTGGCCGAAGGGATGCCTGTGTTTATCTTTCCGGCCAACCGCCCCGGTGAATCTTTCCCCGGCAGCATCCGGCAGATGCCCTACCCCTATGGCACACGCGGCAGCGCCGACGTGCCCCCCACCGATAGCTCCACCCGCTTTGCTTTTACCAACCCGGCGGACGCCCGGCAATTTCAGCCCGGCGACCGGGTGCGGGTGGAGGTGGTGATTGAAGAGCGCCCAGACGTTCTCTGGCTGCCACCCGCCGCCGTGCGCAATTTTAGCGGCCGTTACTTCGTGGTGGTGCAAGACGACGTAGGTCAAAGCCGGGTGGATATCGTCCTGGGCATTGAAGGCGACGGCCGTGTGGAAATCCGCGAAGGACTGTCGGAGGGGCAGGTAATTGTAGGACAGTAATTGAGTAATTGGGTAATTACCCAATTACTCAATTACCAATATCACACCATGTCATTCCTCTACCGCACCCGCGCCATTTTCACCATTACCTTCAAACGTCTCTGGGCGCAGCGAGGGCTGACGACCGTGACCCTCATTGGCCTGACCATCGCCGTGGCCCTCATCACCACCGTGCCGCTGTACGCCGACGCTGTCAACTTCCGCATGTTGCAGGAGCGGCTGAGCAACCAGTCGCAGCGTGGCGGGCGCCCCCCCTTTGCCTATCTCTACAACTACATCGGCGCCTGGTATGGCGCTGTCGAGTGGGAAACGATCCAGCCGCTGGATGATTATCTACAAAATCGGGCGGCGACGGCCCTGGGGCTGCCCGAAGAGATCGTCATTCGTCATCTGGAAACGGACCGCTACCGCCTTTTCCCGGTGGGCGCCGAAAGCTATAGCGATGACCGCTCGCTGGGCATCTTCCACCTGGCAACGACACAGAAAATGGAAGAGGCGATTGAGATTGTGGACGGCCGTTTTCCCCAATACACTGCCGACGGCCCCATCGAAGTCCTCGTCGCCGAAGCTGTCGCTAACCAGTTGGGTCTGCAAGCCGGTGACCAGTTCATCGCCTACAACTTCCGCAACCCCACCGCCCCCCACCGCGACCTGCCACTGACCGTTGCTGGTGTCTGGCGGCCCAAAGACGAGCGCGCCCCTTTCTGGTTCTTCGCCCCCTCCGTCTTCGACGACCTGCTGCTGGTGGCGGAGGAGATATTTCCCAACCGGCTGGCCCCGCTGCTGGATGATGAAATCCATCTGGCAACCTGGTACCTGGTGCTGGACGGCAGCCGGGTGAATACCGGCAACGTGAATGAATTGATCGCCCGCGCCCAACAAGTGGAGCGGCAAGTTAGCAACCTGCTGCCGGACACCTCCAACCAGTTGACGCCTGCCGACCCCATGCTGTCCTACCAGCGCGCCGTTGGCCAGCTTACCGTGCTGCTCACCGCCTACAACATCCCCATCATCTTCCTCATCCTGGCCTTCATCGCCCTCATCGTCAATCTGGCTGTAGACCAGCGGCGCAACGAGATCGCCGTCATGCGCAGCCGCGGGGCCACTCCCTGGCAGGTGGTTGGGTTTGCCGTGCTGGAAGGAGTGCTGCTCGGCCTGGTCGCCTGGGCATTAGGCACAGTGCTGGGATTGGGCTTCACGCAATTGATGGGGCGGGCGCGCAGTTTTATGGACTTTACGGCCGATACCACCTTGCGCGTGGCCCTCAACGACGCCGGTCTTCGGGCGGGGGCCATTGCCATTGGCCTGGCGCTGCTGGCCCAGGTTTTGCCCACCATCTCCGCCGCCCGCGACACCATCATCACCTACAAACAAGGGCAGGCACGCAGCGCCGGTAAACCCTGGTATCAGCGCATCTGGCTGGACGTGCTGCTGCTCATCCCCACCGTCTATGGTTTTTACCTGTTGCAGCAACAAGGTTCGCTCATTGCCATTGGCGAAGGAGCAGCGACTGATCCGTTTGCCAATCCGCTGCTCTTTTTACTGCCCGCGCTGGCGGTGTTTGCTTTCACCCTGTTCGCGCTGCGCATCTTGCCCTGGCTGATGGAAGCCATTAGCTGGCTGCTGTTTCGCACTAACAGCGTGGGGCTGCTGATGGCGGCCCGCCACCTGGCGCGTACCCCGCGCGCGTATGCCACGCCGCTCATTCTGCTCGTCCTCACCGTCAGCCTCTCCGTCTTCACGGCCTCGCTGGCGTTGACGCTGGACTACCAACTTTACGATGATTACCGCTACCGGGTCGGCGCTGACCTGAATCTGGAAGGGCCGGGGCGAGAATATGGCGCCAGCAGCAGTTTTGCCAATATGCCCGGCAGCACGCCCTCCTTCAGCCGCGCCATTTACCTGCCGCTGAGTGAATACCTGCAATTCCCCGGCGTGGAAGCGGCGGCGCCGGTGGGCACGTATGCGGCCACGGCGCGGGTGGGTAACAACAATTACAACGGCGCTTTTTATGGCATTGACCGCACTTCTTTTCCGGCGGTCGGTTTCTGGCGGTATGATTTTGCCCCTTACCGGCTGGGGTCGCTGGTCAATTTGCTGGCGGCGTCGCCAGATGGGGTGCTGGTTGCCAACCATTTCCTGGCGGAGTCGGGGCTGCGCGTGGGCGACTTTGTGCGGCTAGATGTGCGCATGGGAGAAGCGCATGTGCAGTTGAACGCCCAGATTCTCGGTTCGTTCGATTATTTCCCCACCTGGTACCCGGATGCGGGGCCGCTGTTTGTGGGTAATCTGGACAATCTGTTTGCCCTGGCGGGCAGCGATTTCCCGTACCGGGTGTGGATGCGCACGTCGCCGGATTTTGACGAAGATGCGTTTTACCAGGCGTTGCGCGACCGGCAGCTAAACCAGTGGCGCTGGCTGGAACCATATGCCGGGATTCGCCAGGAACAGACACGCCCAGAGCGGCAGGGATTATTTGGCCTGCTGTCGGTTGGTTTTCTGGCAGCGGCGCTGCTGACGGTGATGGGCTTTTTTATGTATGCGCTGTATTCGTTCCGGCGGCGGTTTATTGAACTGGGCATTTTGCGGGCGGTGGGATTGTCGCAGGGGCAGATGTTGATCTTTGTGGCCTGCGAGATGGGTTTTCTTATTCTCACCGGGTTGGGATTGGGCATTTTGCTTGGCTCGTGGGTGAGCCAGTTGTTCATCCCGTTTTTACAAATTGGCGCGGAGACCAGCGACCTGACGCCGCCGTATCTGGTGGAGATTGCCTGGAGTGCGGTGAGTCAGATTGCGCTGCTCTTTGGCGCGCTGTTTTTGGTGGCGATGCTGGTATTGGGCATCTTGCTGCGGCGGATGAAGATTTTCCAGGCGGTGAAGTTAGGTGAAACGGCGTAGTCGGTAATCGGTCATCAGTTATCGGTAATCGGTTGCTCCCACCGATAACCGATTACCGTTCACCGATTACCTCTAGATATTCAAATGGTAGAACTATACCCGATGACATTTGCGCCGGTGTTGAAGGATTATATTTGGGGTGGGCGGCGGTTGGAGCAGTTGGCACGGCCGTTGCCGCCGGGCATTATCGCCGAAAGTTGGGAGATTGCGGCGCATGAGGATGGGGTGACGGCCGTGACAAACGGCCGTTACGCCGGCCGACTGCTGACCGACGTGCAGGCGGAATTGGGACTGGATCTAATTGGTACAAATTGTGCCTGGGCGCAGGCGCGGGGTAAATTCCCGCTGCTGATCAAATTGCTGGACGCCAACCAACAACTCTCTGTGCAGGTACACCCGGATGATTCGTATGCCCTGGCGCATGAGGGGAATGAGTTAGGCAAGACGGAGATGTGGGTGGTGCTGGATGCCAAACCGGGGGCGCAGGTGCAGCTGGGCGTGAAGGCGGGCACGACGCCGGAACTGTTCCGACGGGGCATTGAAGAGGGCCGGCTGGAGCCTTATTTGCACTACGTCCCCATCAAACCGGGCGACCATATTTGTGTGCCTGCGGGGACGCTACACGCCATTATGGACGGTATTCTCATTGCTGAAATCCAGCAAAACTCGAATACGACGTACCGGGTGTATGACTGGAATCGGGTGGGGGCGGATGGCAAGGCACGGCCGTTGCACGTAGACAAGGCGCTGGATGTGATCAACTTTAACCAGGTGGAGCCGTCTCTCTGCCCGGCGGAGTTAATGGAGTTGAACGGCTTCAGCCGTTCACTCCTGTGTGCAAACCAATACTTTGTAACGGAGCGGGTGGAGATGGCGGCGGGAGTGGTGTTTGCGGGGAATTGCGACGGCCGTAGCCTGGAAATCTGGGGCGTGTTACATGGCAGTGTGACAGTCAATGGTGTGGGGTTGACGGCCGTGCAGTTTACCCTGCTGCCGGCAGCGATGGGGGAATTTACGGTCACGGCCGTGACCGGGGCCACCTTATTACGCACATATGTGGAGGAAAGTTAAAACAGATGAACCCTATTTCACTACCGACGATCCCTACCCCGCTCACCTGGGTGGTGCGGCCAGAAATGTGGCGGCTGGATAACGAGGCGCTGCTTATTCAGGCCGGCCCCACCACCGACCTGTTTGTTGACCCACGCGGTGAATACACCAAAGACAATGCGCCCCGGTTAACCTTTACCTCACCTGATGACGTTTATACCGTTCAGGCCAGAGTGAAAGTGGACTTTCAGTCGGATTATGATGCCGGTGCATTCATTTTGTATGCCAACGAACGGCATTGGGCCAAATTTGCCTTCGAATTTTCGCCACAAAAGCAGCCGACCATCGTTTCTGTTGTTACCCACGATGTGTCGGATGACTGCAATGCGCTGACCATTGCCGGGCATGAGGTGTATCTGCGGGTGGCGAAGTTGGGCCAGGCGTATGCGTTTCATGCGTCGGTGGACGGCCGTGTCTGGCATCTGATCCGCTATTTTTCATCCAACAATCTGGAAAACGCGACCGTCAACTTTTCGGCGCAGTCGCCCATGGGGGAAGGGTGTACGGCCGTGTTTAGCGAGATTGGGTATACGGCCGAAGCCCTGACTGACATTCGCAACGGAACGTAAAACATAACCCCCCACTTGCAAAATCACAACAATCAGGCAACATTGGCGCATGGAATATGAGAATCAGGATCCAGAAACTGCTGAACTCAAAGACACGGTGGCCGAAAAACGGAAGTATCGTGTCCTCAATGTTGAGGGGGCGCGTCAGGTAGCGGCTACCTGGCTGGAAAGCATAGACCTGGATGGGGCTGTCGCTTTTGGCCTGCCGGAGATTGATGACCGTTATCACGTCTGGCGTGTTCCCCTGGTCAGCAAACATTCGCAGGAGCGTATCGGCGAAATTGTTATTGATGCTTACACCTCCCTTCTGTTGCAGGACAAGACGACGACCCCCGAGCTGCTGGAAGCCCGGCTACTGCATCGCAAAAGCGCCAAACCAGCCCCACCTATTCACCCAAAGAGCTACAAACCCTCCAACTTGCGTAACACCATTGCTCTGGGCGATGCGGAAGAAATCCTGGCCGAACTGCCGGAGGCCTCTATAGACCTGATTTTCACTTCTCCTCCCTACTTCAATGCCCGGCCCGAATACGAAGATTACCTGACCTATGAAGAATATCTGCTGAAAATGCGCAAAATCATCCGCGCCAGCCATCGCGTGTTAAACGAGGGGCGCTTTTTTGTGATGAACATCTCGCCGGTGCTGATTCGCCGGGCCAATCGCACTCAATCCTCCCGGCGCATTGCCGTGCCCTTTGACATGCACCGGCTGTTTGTGGAGGAAGGGTATGATTTTATTGACGACATCATCTGGGCCAAACCGGAAGGCGCGGGTTGGGCAACCGGACGTGGGCGACGTTTTGCCGCTGACCGTAACCCCCTGCAATACAAACCCGTACCCGTCACCGAATACATCCTGGTTTATCGCAAACAGTCGCCCCACCTAATTGATTGGAATATCCGCACCCATCCCAACCAGGAATTGGTGCAGGCATCAAAAATAGAAGATGGTTATGAAGTCACCAACATCTGGCAAATCTCGCCCACTTTTGACAAAGAACATCCGGCCATCTTCCCGGAAGAGTTAGCGGCCAAAGTCATTGCTTATTACTCCTTTGTAGATGATGTAATACTAGACCCCTTTGCCGGTTCAGGCACAGTGGGTCTGGCCGCCGCCAAAGCCAAACGGCGTTTCGTTTTGATTGACCAGGAGCCAAAATACATTAACCTGATGCGCGAACGGGCCAAATTATGGCTGGGCAAAGAAGCCGCCGATATTTTATGTGTGAACTGTCCTCCCATCTCTGTGGATAATATGCTGCTCTAGGTGTGATTCATGGTTGAACACGAACCTCTCACCAGCTTCCTTGACTTGCTAGATGACAATGCCAAAGCATTGTTAAATGCCAGTGGTAACGACTTGATCCAAAAGATAGGGATGGAGACGGTACGAGCAGTTGTCCTTGATGTGCTTTCTGGTCGAAATTTGCGTGATTCCACGGAAATGCTGACGCGCCGTCGTCTGGCTGCCCTCAATGCTGCCACTGTTGCCATGATGGTACGTGGTGCTGCTTCTCAACCTGATTTTGTGGAAAAATTACCTGAAATTGCCGAAAGGATTTTACGGCAGAAGCGTTTGTCTCGTTCAGAAAAGTGGATGGCTCAATGGGTATTGGGTTTGACCGACAAAGCCTCACAAAATGTATTGCGTGATGATGCCGAACTGCTGACTGAATATCGCTTGCGTTATGAGGCTGTTTACCGGGAAGTAATAACTCAGAGCATTGATAATTATGGGCCGTTACAGACAAAAATTTTCCTGAACAATGAATTCGTGGCCGATTTGGGGTGGGCTTTTATGTTGTACTTGTTGGGCGCGGTGGGAGCACAAACACTGGCTATTCGCGGATCAGAAAAATCTCTTTATGGAAAATTGTTTGAACGGTTAGTATTGGGTTCACTGCTTACCGTTCTTGGTTTTCAGCATACGGGCACGAGTGGAGCCGTTAGTTTTCAGCGCGAATTTTGGCTGTCTTCGCAAGAGGATCGGCGTGAAAGTGATGCAACTGCTCTGTGGGAAGCAGGCAAAGGAGTGAGATTCGATATTGGCTTCATTGGGCGGGGGAATCCAGAGATTTCTTTAGATAAAGTAACCCGGTTTGAGCGGGAAATTAGCCTGGGCCGTTCTACCTGGTATCTGGCAACGATTATTATTGTAGACCGCATTGGTGCGGGGAGTCGCATCAAAGAGTTAGCACGTCGTGTTGAAGGCGATATTGTACAAATGAGTCTGGCTTATTGGCCACAAGAAGTAGCCCAAATTCTTCATCAACGAATGGGATTCGTGCATCCATTAGTAACAATGCCTCGCAGCGACATTCACTTGTATCTGGCTGAAGCTATGAAAACTGTACCTTTAGAATCCTTTCTGATAAGCAGTTAACCTGGAACAACAAAACAATGGCTGAACCGATTATTCTTTGTGAGAATTTAGTCAAGATTTATAAGATTCAGGATGTGGAGGTGCTGGCGCTGCAAGGGCTGGAGCTGACGGTGCAGCGCGGCGAGTTGATGGGCATTGTGGGGGCCAGCGGCTCTGGCAAGTCTACGTTGATGAACGTGTTGGGGGGATTGGTACGGCCGTCGGCCGGCACCGCCATCGTAGACGGCCACGACCTGCTCAAGTTGTCGGACGCGCAGATTAACAAGTATCGCCGGGAAAAAGTAGGGTTTGTCTGGCAGCAGGGGGCGCGTAACCTGATTCCCTACCTGAATGCGCTAGAAAATGTGGAGATGCCGATGACGCTGGCGGGGGTTCACGGCCGTCGCACCCGCCAACATGCCGCCGAACTGCTGGAAATGGTGCAGTTGTCTCACCGCCGTTACCACAAGTTGGGGCAGATGTCCGGCGGCGAGCAGCAGCGGGTGGCTATAGCTGTGGCCCTGGCAAATAATCCCCGGATTTTGCTGGCCGATGAGCCGACGGGGGAACTGGATTCGGCCACGGCGCTGACGATTTATGAGGCGTTCCAGACGCTCAACCGGGAGTTGGGGCTGACCATCCTCATCGTCAGCCATGACCCGACGATTGCCCGGCATGTGCAGCGGGTGATGCAGATTCGGGATGGCAAGGCCGCCAGCGAGACAGTGCGCCGTCGTCGCCGGCCGGATACCGCTATGGAAGCGGCCACTGAAGTGGACAGTGACCACCATGAAGACCACTTTGAGGAGCTGGTAGTATTGGATTCGGTGGGGCGGCTGCAACTGCCAAAGCAGTACCGAGAGGCGCTGAATTTACACGGCCGTGCCCGCATGGAACTGGTAGACGATCATCTGATTGTCCGTCCGGTGCCACCCGAAGATTTACACCAACTCCCCCCCGAACTACTGCACCAGGCGGAGGAAGCAGAGGAGAAGGGGGACGGCCGTTTACAACAATGGCTGCACAAGATACGGCGGAAGAAGGTAATTGAGTAATTGGGTAATTTAGTAATTACCCAATTATTTCCTGGAGTGAAAGCCCATGTGGAGTTATTGGCCCATTTTCATCGCTATTCTCGGTGGGGTGGCGGTGGTGATTCAGGCGCGTTTTAACGGCATGATGGATAGAGGCATGGGCACATTGGAAAGCGTGTTCATCACCTATGGCCTGGGCGGGCTGGTGATTGCCCTGGTGATGGTGGCGCTGCGTGGGGGGAATCTGGCGGCGTTTCGCACGGTGCCCTGGTATGTGGCGTTGGCAGGGGTATGTGGGCTGGTCATCATTGGTGCGATTAGTTATGCGGTGCCCCGTTTAGGTCTGGCGGTGGCCTTCACCATTATGGTGACAACGCAGTTTGTGTTGGGGGCCGTGTTTGATCATTATGGGTGGTTAGGAGGTGAGCTACGGCCGTTGACCCTACAAAAGGCCGCTGGTATCCTCATCCTCTTACTGGGCGTCTGGCTCATCATCCGGGAATAAGCTAAGGAACGAGTTGGTGACAGGCCGCGCGCCATCAGAACAATATGTTACTGGCAATTGATATTGGCAATACCAACATCACCTCAGGTGTCTGGAAAGACCACGTCTGGCAGCAGCAGTGGCGTCTACAGACCAACTCGGCCCGCACTGCGGACGAATACGGCTTGCTGCTCAAAGGGTTACTGCGCGATGCCAATCTGCCCCCTATCCAGGGCGTTGTCATTTCCTCGGTTGTGCCCGTTCTTACCCAAACTTTTACCGACGTCAGCCAACAATACCTGGACTGCCAGCCGCTCATCGTCAAAGCGGCGCTTGACCTGGGGCTAACCATTAACGTGGACATACCCGAAGCTGTTGGCGCCGACCGACTGGTAAATGGCGTCGCGGCCTATCACCTCTTTCCCGGCCCCAGCATTATTATAGACATGGGCACAGCGACCAAACTGGATGTGATATCGGCGCGCGCCGAATTCTTGGGCGGGGTTATTGCCCCCGGTCTGGGGCTGGCGGCCGACGCCCTGGCCCGCCGCGCCGCCAAATTGAGCCATGTGGCATTAGAAGCGCCACCCACCGCCATCGGGCGCAATACTGTCCATGCCATGCAGTCAGGCCTCATCCTGGGGTATGTTTCCCTCATTGAAGGTATGATTATCCGTCTACGCGCCGAACATCCTGACCGGGAACAGCTGCCTATTCGCATCCTGGGCACCGGTGGGTTGATCCATCAGATTGCGCCGCACACGGCCGTGATTGACCACATTGATCCCTGGCTAACCTTGACCGGGCTGCGGGTGATTTATGAACGGGTGAAGGGGTGAAATAGTGATAGGGTGAAAAAGTGAAAAAGAAAATCATACAAAACATTACAATCATCTGCCTGCTTCTCCTCACCGCCTGCCAGATGGGTACACCCCCACGGCTGGAAACAGAAGCGACACGTGCGGCCTGGACGCCAACACCAACGCCAGAAAAGTTACTGCTGACGGTAGAGGGCACGCCCATGCCTACCCTGGCGTCTACTGAATCCACACTGCCCGCCGCACCCTATGGCTCCATTAAGGTATGGGTAAATGAAACCTCGGCCGAACACCGCACGGCCGTGCAAGAGATGGCGGCGGCGTTCACCGATGCGGCCCAGGTAGATGTGGAGTTGATGTTTGTATCACCCTTGCTGTTACCGAATCTGGTCAACACGGCCGTCCTCTCCGGCACCCTACCCGACATCATCATCCACCCCATCGAATACACTGCCGGCTGGGCAGAACGAGGCATCTTAAACCCGGCAGCGGCGGAAACGGCCGTGAACCAAATCGGCCGCGACACCTTTGACCCCGCCGCCCTGGAATTGGTCACACTCAATGGGCAAATTTCCGCCCTGCCCAGCGATGGCTACAAACAACTACTCATCTACCGCACCGACTGGTTTGACGAAGCCAACCTGCCGATACCCGATGACTTTGCGGCCATGTATGCCGCCGCCGAAGCCACCACCGACCGCGAAAACTTGCGCGCCGGTTTTGTCATTCCCACCGAATCCAATCTGGTCACCACCCACCAGGCATTTGAACAGATGGCCTTAGCCAATGGCTGTGACCTGATTGATGACAAAGGGGAAGTGCTGCTGCCTGATCCCCCTTGCCGTGAAGCGCTGGATTTCTACTACCGCATTGTCAACCAGTTCAGCCCCATTGGTGTGCAAACGGACACCAGCACCCGCAATGCCTACCTGGCCGGGCGCACCGGTCTGATCCTAGCCGGGCCAGAAATGCTGCCCTTGCTGGCAGGCTTAGATGAGGCGCTGCCGCCGACCTGCCCGGAGTGTGCGGGGTCTCCTCGCTTCCTGGCCGAAAACAGTGGCATCGTCACCGAAATTCAGGGCACGGAAAACACCGCTGCCGGATTCAGCAACTTACGCAACCTGGGCATTACCAACGCCGCCGACGTGGACACGGCCGTAGCCTTTGCCAACTTCTGGTTCAACGAAGGGTACGAAACATGGCTGGGCGTAAACAGCGAACGGAAAGTGCCCCTGCGATGGGGCACAGCCGACAACCCCAGACAATTCATAGATAGCTGGGGGTACACTCCCTTACCCGGTGGGCCAGCGCTGGCTGACCTGTATGGCGCTGATAGGATCACGCAACTGCGTGAGGGCGTCGCCGCCGCCCCCCGCTGGGGCATCCGGCAGGGGCAGGGGGCGCTGCTCACCACCCTGTATGAAAAACTAACCATCGCCATCACCCTACAAGAGATGCTCAGCGGCTACTTCAACCCGGCACAAACCATCATCGAGGCGTACAATAGAGTTACTGCCCAAATTCCAAATTATCAGTATGATAGAGACCTGGAAAATGAAACCCAGGAGAATTAAATGGCGGGTAATATGGCCTATCGTGTAATCCTGACCGCAGACACGATGCGTTACACGCCATAGGCAACACATCCATGACTTCTCAACCATATATTGAAGAACCCTTTGGTATTTTGACCGATGATGATTTGTATCTGGATTGTATTCTGGTACGTCCGCCAGACATCCCTGACGAAGACCTGACATCTCTGCGGGTGTGGGTGCCCAAATTCCCACTGACAAAAAGCAGCGTCATCACCTGCGCCCGGCAAGAAGTTCAGTATTTTGGGGCGCAGCGCAAGGTGGCCCATCTGGTTTTTGACCTGCGGGGCACCGGAGAAAGCGAAGGCTCGATGGGGGATGAACGGTTTGACCACGACCTGCACGCCATCCGTGAGTGGGCAAAGGAACGATTTGGCAAGATAAACATCGGGCTGTTGGGAACGCCAGATTCGGCCTACGGCCGTGTCAACCTCTGGCCCCTTGGCCCTGGCTCCATGATGGAAAGTTACCAATACCCGGCCATAACCACCGAAGTGCCCCCCCCCACGTTGCTTTACCTGGCCTCCTATGGCAGCTTTGGCAAAACCGATGACGTGGTTTGCACCAAGCTGGCGCAGGCAGGTTATGAAGTGTTTGGTCTGGACCCCCTGCGCTATCTGCTACATGCCAGCAGTCAGAACCGCCTCAAACCGGATGACCTGAACAGTGACTTGCGGATGCTCATTCAAATGCTCCCCAGCCCGCCGGTGATCATTGGTCAGCCGTTAGCCGCCGGGTTGGCGCTCTTGTGGGCCAGCCATGTTCCTCAGATTCAGGGTGTCATTGCCATTGGCCGGGCACAGGCTGGTTTCACGCCTGCCCACATCTTCCACAACAACAACCCCTACACCTATTTGCTCAGTCGCTACGTGAAGAATATCGCCCCCCGCCCCGCCGCTTTAGTCATGCTGGCCGACCACGCCATGGGTGGTGATGAACAGGAACACACCATCCTGTACCAAAGCCTGCAAGAGCCACGCCGCCTGGAAAAGATGGAACGCCTCAGCTTTGCCGCTCTGCAAGAGATATTACAATGGGTTCGCCAACCGGCTAAATGAGCCGGTCAGCCCACCAGCGTGAGCCGGTATAATTGCTGCCCACCCCACCCTGATTACACTCTTTCTACCGTCAACGGCCGTCTGCGGACCTGATACTTGCCGTTTTTGGCTAAGACCTGGGCCACAAACTGCTCCGGCACATCCACCAGGGTGTGCTGCTCTTGAATCTGGATGGCGCCAATGGCCCGACCGGGAATATCAGCGTGGAAAGCGATGGTGCCGACCACGTCGTTGGGGCGGAGGCCCTGCTGTTTCCCGGCGTTGAGGCTGAGGCGAATCATACCTTTTTCGTGGGAGCGGTTGGCAGCGGCACGGCCGTGCCCTGGTACTCGTGGGGCGGTGTGATGGGTGGGAGTACGGCCGTTGCGCCCACGCATTGGCTCGTCCACCACCTCGCTCACCGGGAAGATGGGACGCTGCTTTTCTTCAGCGCGGGCCAGTTTCAGGGCGGCGGCAGCAATTTCTACGGCATCATACCCTTCGGCCACCAGCTTTTCCACTATCTCTTTCTCCTGGCGGCAGCGCCCGCGCCGCAGCCAGACCAGCATACTTTCCACCAACTGCGTCTCCCGGTGCGCCTGAATTTCGGCGGTGGTGGGCAACGGCCGTCGCGTCATATCCTGCCGGGTGTACCGCTCAATTTTGCGGCGGCGGAACTGCTCTTTGGGCGTCACCAGCGAAATGGCAATGCCGGTTTTCCCGGCCCGCCCGGTGCGGCCAATACGATGCACAAAAATTTCCGGGTCGGTGGGCAAATCGAAGTTAATCACGTGCGAAATATCTTCAATGTCCAGCCCGCGCGCGGCCACATCGGTAGCCACCAACACTTTGATCTGATTCTGGCGGAAACGGTTCAAGACCTGTTCGCGGTTGTCCTGGCTGAGGTCGCCGTTCAGCGCTTCTGCCGGAAAGCCCCGCACCGTCAGTTCGTTTGCCAGTTCGCCTGTGCCCTGCCGGGTGCGGGCAAAGATAAGGACGCTGATCATTTCTTCCACCTCAAAGAGGCGGGTGAGCGCGGCCAATTTGTCGGCTTCGTTCACCAGGTAATAGCGCTGCTCAATGGCCGCCACCGTCATCTGTTGGCGCTGGATGGTAATGGCTTGTGGCTGGCGCAGGTACTTGTCTGCCAGGCGGCGAATTTCGGCGGGCATGGTGGCGGAGAAAAGGGCGGTCTGGCGACTTTCCGGCGTTTGCGCCAGGATCGCTTCCATATCTTCAATGAAGCCCATACTGAGCATCTCGTCCGCTTCGTCCAATACCAGGAATTGTACCTGGCTGAGGTCGAGGATTTTTTGCTGGATCAGGTCAAGCAGACGGCCGGGTGTGCCCACCACGATGTCTACTTCACCCTGGCGTAACTGGCGCTTCTGACGGCCGTAAGCCTGCCCGCCATAAATCGCCAGCACCGTTGCCTGCCGATAACGACCGTAGCCCTCCAACGCCCCCGCCACTTGCAGCGCCAGTTCACGGGTGGGGGTGACGATGAGCGCCTGCACCCGCCCCGCGCCCGGCGTGAGGCTGTGCAAGATGGGCAGGCCAAAGGCGGCCGTTTTGCCGGTGCCTGTTTGCGCCTGACCAATAATGTCTTGTCCATTGAGCATGAGGGGGATGACGGCCGTTTGAATCGGCGTCGGCTCCGTAAACCCCAGTTCCGTAACAGCCTGCACCACCTGCGGATGCAGACCTAAAGATGAAAAATCAGTTGTCATGTTGCTCCTACGTGTTGAGATTGGAGATTGGAGATTCGAGATTGGAGATTTACCAATCTCGAATCTCGAATCTCTGCCCTTTGCGGACTCACAGCCAGCCCGTCCCATTACGTAAGAGCCATCCTGCTGCCACAAAAAATGCCCGGCCAACCTGGGCGGGCATCCAATTGGTAATTTCCAAACCATGTTGATAATAAAACTATCCTCCTTGCGGAGGACAGGCAGGAGTATAACACAGTTTCACGGCCGTGCCATGAGTAATTCGTAAGCCGTGACGGCCGTAGCGCGCTACGGCCGTCACGGCTCACCCATCACTCGTATTTGAAGCGCCAGAGACCGATGACCAGGAACACGGCCGTAAAGCCCATCAACACCAGCACTTCCGGCAGCACGGCCGTCACCCCCCACCCCCGCGTGATAATGTCCTGAAAGCCGCTCATCGCCCAGTAAATTGGTGATAGTTTGCCCACCGTTTGCAGCCAGTCCGGCACAATCTCCAGCGGCCACCAGGCGCCACCCAAGGCGGACATGGACAACACCAGCACCGTGCCCAGCGCATTGGCCTGGGCAATCGTCTTCACCAACGCCGCCATCATCATACCCAGACCAGACATCGCCAGGGCAAAACTGACCACCATCAGCGCCAGCGCCGCCGGGGAATTGCCCCAGGCCACACGAAACAGCAGCGCCCCGGCGATAATGAGAATGACCATTTGCAGGACACCGGCGGTGACAATGCCCATCAGTTTGCCGCCAATAATGCTGCCTTTGCGAATGGGCATGACGGCCAGCCGCCGCAGTGTGCCCCACTGCCGCTCCTGAATCAGCACGGCCGCCCCGCCCAACATGCCGAAAGTGGCAAACATAGCCATCATGCCCGGCGAGGATTGGTTAATGCCGTTGGGGATGATGTCGGTGACGCTGATGACCAGTTCGTCTTCGTTGATTTGCACGGCCGTGGGCGGATGCTGCCAGGCTGTTTGCGCCAATTGTACGGCGGCCAGCCGGTAATCTACCGGTTCAACGCCCTGGTCAAACAGACCCAATTCGGCCGCCGTGCCTGCGGAAATGGCCGCTGCCGTCAGCGCCCCCTGCAACTGGCTGATGGCGGCGTTGACCGCCTCTTGCACCGGCTGCACCTGGCGCGTATTGGCCGGGTCGCTGTAGAAATCCAGGTTCGCCCCCTGCCCGGCAGCTAACTGCTGGCTGAACGCCGCCGGAATGACCAGCGCCGCCGTAACCGTGCCGTCTTCGACTTGCGTCACGGCCGTGTCCTCATCAGCCACCGGCGCCACCACCAACGTCGGGTCGGCCTGCAACCCGTCCACCAGGAGCGTGCTATACGCGCCCCCGTCCTCATTCACCACCGCCACCGTCCAGGTAACGGCCGTGCTGCTGATAGTGCCGCCGCCGCCAAAACCGCCGGTCGCCTGCCCCACCAGAAAGGTAAACAACAGCGGCATGGCAATCTGAAAAATCAATGTAGACCGCTCCCCATACGTCAACCGCAGGTAATGAATCATCATGTCGAATGTATTGCGTAACATGGTTTATCCTCAAGAATGTAATTGGGTAATTGGTATCATCTCAATAAATGGGGGTGAGAGGAGTGCGCATCCTCAGATGCGCATCTGAGGATGCGCACTCCTCCACGAGATATTGAGAAGACACGTGATTGGATAATTACCCAGTTACCTCTTTATCCGCCGGCCAAACTGCCACAGCGCCAGCAGGAAAAACAGGTCGCCAATGCTCAATAAAATGGCCGCCGGTAATAAAACGTCGTTCAGGCCGCCGTCGTAAATGGTCAGCGCCGTCAGGCCATCAATGCCCCAGCGGTTGATGGTGATCTTGCTCAACTGATCCAGCCAGGGCGGGAAATTCTGCGCGTTGACAAAATTGCCCCCCAACGCCGCAAATACCAGCGAAATGACCGAACCGAAAATGGCGGCCTGGTTCACGTCTCTGGCAAAGGCGGCAATAAGCAGCCCCAGGCCGGTGTAGGCCAGCACAATCGCCAGCACCATCAGCGCCAACCCGGACGCCGAATGGCCCCAATTTAGCTGAAACAACAACCGCGAGGCCACCACAAAGACCACAAACTGGATAATGCCCGCCACAAAAACGCCGCCCACTTTGCCCAACAACAATTCGCTATGCGCAATGGGCGTGGTCAGCAGCCGGGGCAGCGTGCCTTCTCGCTCTTCTTCCAGGATGGAGCGGGTGCTGTCCATCATGGCAAACATGAGGAAAAGGATGCCCATGCTGGGCGCAAAAAAGGCAAAGGGGCTGATTTCCAACGGTTCTTCAATTTCACCCACCGTAAGCTGGCGTAATGTGATCGCGGCACGGCCGTTGGCGGCACGGCCGTTACCCTGCTCCATCTGCGACCCAATTTGTTCCTCCAGCACGGCCCCTAACTGCGCTAATGCCGGCCCCAACACGGCCGTTTGCCCCATCAACTGCTCTACCGTCACCTGCGCCCCAATGGCGCCGGTGTTAAAGCTGTTGGTGATGCGCACCACAATGCCGCGCACAATGTTTGGCGTAAGGGTGGCGGTGGGATCGGCGTAAAAGGCGATGATGGTGGGGGATGTGGCCGGGGTTTCGCCGCGCACGGCCGTAGAAAACCCCGCCGGAATATGCACCGCTGCCCGCGCGTCCCCCTGCTGCACAATGGCCCGCGCCTCGTCCAGGTCATCCATCTGCGTCACCAGCAGCAGGTCGGCCAGTTCGCCTGCCTGCATAGTAGCCACAAACTGCTGCCCCATGTCGCCGGCATCGTCATTCACTACCAGCACCGGAATCTGGTCAAAGGGCACGCTGCTGCCGCCGATCAAAAAGTTACCAAACGATGCGCCAATAATGAACGACAACACCAACGGCGCCAGAATCATCAAAAACAGCGCATTCCGATCCCGAAACGTAATACTCAAATCTTTCCAGGCAATCGCTAAAATTCGCATCACTACCTCTCCAAAATTGATAATTTTCGGCATGGTTCAGAAAACTACCGGCATATTTTTACATATTCCACGTCACCGTGTCATTCCGACGAGTCTTCGAGGGGGAATCCCTACCTCTGGTGCAGGAGCGGGATTCCTCGCTCCGAAGACTACGCTCGGAATGACAATTGCAGCTAATTTGTAAAGGACAAATCTCGCCTTATGAACCACGCGCAATTTTCAATTGATAATTGCCAATTGTCAGTCTCTTAACGCCCGCCCCGTCAAATGCAGGAATACCGCTTCCAGGTTCGGCTCTTGAATTTCCAGCTTGCGAATGGGCAGCCCCTCCCCGGCAATGTGCTGGATGACGGTGGGCAAGATGGCATTGGCGTCTTCGGTTTGCAGGATGACACGGCCGTCGGCGTCCCCATCCGCCTGGTGAATACCGGGCAGCAAAGCTAACGCCTGCCGCAGCTCGCCGTTGGCGCCATCGGGCAGCCCCACGTCCAGTCGGATGGTATCGTAATGCCCTACCATGTCCGTCAGTTCCGCCAGTGTACCCAGGGCAATCAACTCGCCATGATCAATAATGCCGATGCGGTGGCTGAGTTCCTCGGCTTCTTCCATGTAGTGGGTGGTATACAGCACCGTCAGCCCCTGCCGGTTTAGCTCTTGCACCGTGTCCAGAATACGGCGGCGGCTTTGCGGATCAATGCCCACCGTTGGTTCATCCATGTACAGCACTTTGGGATTGTGCAGCAGCCCCACAGCGATGTTGATGCGCCGCTTCATGCCGCCGGAAAAGGTGGATACCTTGTCATTGGCTCTGTCAGACAAACCGGCAATATCGAGCACGGCCGTGACCCTTTGCTTCAATTCCTCGCCCCGCAGCCCATACATCCGCCCCCAAAACTGCAAATTTTCGCGGGCGCTGATGGCCTCATACAGGGCGATCTCTTGCGGTACCACACCGATCACCTGCTTCACCGCTTTCGCGTCGCGGGTGATGGCATGACCATCAATCACCGCCTCGCCGCCGGTGGGGGCCAGCAGCCCACTGAGCATGGCAATGGTCGTGCTTTTACCCGCGCCATTTGGCCCTAACAGGCTAAAAATCTCCCCCTGCCGGATGGAAAAGGAAACCCCCTTCACCGCCTCCGGCCCTTCCGGCGGGTTATACTGTTTCCGCAAATCAAGAGTTTCTACAATCACATTCATCATCTTTCTCCTGGAAGTTTTTTGTGTCATGTGTCATGTGTCAGGTAACTTGACACTTGACACATGGCACATGACACGACAACATCAGTCTAACGGCCGTGCCCGCACAACAGATGTGCCAGAAGTCACATCCAGGTCACTATGACCGCTCACGGATCACGGATTACGGATTACGAACTACGGATTACGGATTACCGGGAAACAGGGCGATTCAAGGCACGGTCGGCCAGGCCAGGGCCAATCACCATCACCATAGAGGCGATGGCTTTGCCGGTTTGGGTGACGGCAAACACGTCGGCATAACCCACCGAGGCGCAGGTGGCGATGTAATAAAAGGCGTCTATAAAAGTGTTGATTTTGGGGTTCTCCACCCGTTCGGCAGCGTAAAAAGCGGCTGCGGCCGCACCCAGGAAACCAAAAGCAGATTCCATGGGATTACTTTCGGCCCAATCCAGAAAACGGCCCTCCCAGGTATCTCGCTGCTGAAAAAAAGCGTCCAGATACGCCTGCACCTGCTCACCGGATACACCCAACCAGACTTGCAGCGGGTCAGACAAGAAGGTGGGGATAGACACGGCCGTGCCTTGCCCATTCCCATTTTTTACCGGCGGAAACAATTGATCAAGGGCTGCTTGTTGCTCTGGGGTTAACATCTGTTACTTGCTTTTACAGTTCATCATGCCCCAGCCTTGTGGCCGAGCGGATTTCCTCACGGGCAGCGGCGATGTCTTCGCGGTGGGCAATTTGCTCCTCGCGGTCGGCCAGTTCGTGGTGCAGGGTCACGGCCGTTTTGTCTAACTCCCGCTGCAAGGTGTGCAGCCGTTCCAACATCGCCACATTGTCTTCACGCGCCGCCAGATGGGCGGACTGGCTGGTGAGGGCCGCCAGGCGGATTTGTAGCCGGTCAATTTCGGCTTGCAGGGCAGCAATGGTTTGCGCAAACGCCCGGTGCTGCTCTTCCAATTCGGCCGCGCCGGGCTGACCCTGCGCCTGCGCCACGCGCCAGACTGTTTCCGCCTGCTGCTCACGGGCCAATGCCAGCGCCAGGTCATTTTTCAGGCCATCCAGCCGCCGCTGCGTATCCTGAATATGCACGGTCGTCTGGTCTGGCACAGCCGTGTCCGATTCTTCACTGAACAGGTCGGACACGGCCGTTTGCACCACCCGCCGCACCTTTGCCCACAAACCCATGTCAATTTCCAATGGTCAATGGTCAATGACTAATGACCAACCCACCGATTACAGATTACCGGCTGTCGCCCTTAAATAAAAATCATCAAACGGCAGGTCACGGATAATGGGGAGTTGGGACACGGCCGTTTGCGCCTTTTGCACCACTTCATCATCCGGCGCTTTTTCGCTCAGCAATTGCAACACCTCGCCCACAGACTTACCTTTGAGCTTATTCACATTCAAATGCTGCTCCACCTTTTGCACAATCTCCGGCACCAACAGCGCCAGTTCGGCCACATCCGTACCGGTATGCGCGCCATTCGCCGCTCTGGTCAGGCTGTCATCACCGGCGTTGCCCGTGATCCGGTTGAGCAACTGCTGCCCCGCTTCCAACACCGGCGCGGGCGTATTTTTCAGCACCTCGCCCAGGCCGTCAGACAGCGTCACCATGCGCAGCAGCGAGGCCGCCGCATTGGGGTCGCCAATCATCTTGATATTCATCGAAGCCAGCGCCTTGGCCAGCGCATCGGCCTTCGCCACCTCAATTTGTACCTGCGCGTCTAGCTGCAATTTCAAAATTTCTACCCGCTGCGCCACACCATCGTAGGCAGCCAGCGCCTCCGCTTTGGCTTTGGCCCCTTCCGCTTCGGCCACCGCTTTGGCCTTCACCGCTTCCGCTTCCTGCATGGCCGCTTCCGCCTTGGCCCGCAGCACATCCGCATCGGCCAGACCCACCGCCGACGCCTGCGCTTTGGCGGCTTCGGCGCGCAGTTTTTCTGCTTCCGTCTCCGCCTGCGCCTGGGTGCGAATGGTTTCCGCCTGCTTCAGGGCCGCTTCCGCTTCGGCTGCCGCACGCGCTTTCAGCGCCGCCGCTTCGGCTTCCGCCTCGCGTTGTTTACGCAGCGCCTCCAACTCAATGCGATTCTTCTGCTCAATCATTGCCTTTTGCGCTTCGCGCTCCGCCTGAATCAGGCTGATCTTGGCCTCGCGCTGCGCCTGCTCGGTGGCTTCCACCGTTTTCACCGCCTGGGCGGCTTCCTCGCGTTTGGCTAAAACCAGCAGCCGTTCTTGCTCGGCCCGCTCCCGTTCCTGTTCCGCCTGCACCAGGGCAATTTGCCGCTGCTGATCGGCCAGTTCCAACGTCTGGCGGCGGGTCAGTTCCGTAGACATGACCTCTTGCTGGTTGCGCTCATTTTGCACAGCCAGTTCTTGCGCTTTTTGCATTTCCAAGAGCGCCACCGCCCGCTCCTTGCCAATGCGCGCCTGCTCAGATTTTTGCTCTTCTTCAAAAACCTTGTGGTCGGCATTGGCTTTTTCCGTGGCCTGCATGGTGCGCACTTCTCGTTCCTGCGTGGCCGCCGCCAGCGCCAGGTCACGATCCAGGTCTAACCGCTGGCGGGCCGTTTCCGTGTCTTTCTTTTTAATCTCAATTTCCATCTTGCGCTCAATGTCGTTACGCTCGCGCAACGCCTGCTGGATCACCTGAGCATTGGCGCGGGCTACCTGCGCGCCGAACACGTCATCGGTACCAAAGGAGCCTTGCCGGGCGGCGCGCAGGGTGAGAATGGAGACGGATTCCAGCGTCAGGCCGTTTTCTTCCAGGTCGGCTTTGAGCCGGTTTTGCACTTCCTCAATAAACTTTTCCCGCTCTTGATGCAGGCTCATCAGGGTGAAGGTGGCGGCTACGTCACGCAGTGCGCCATCCAGTTTGGCGTCCACCAATTCTTTTACCGTCGCCCCATCCACCTGCTTGCCGCCAATGGTGCGGGCGGCGTCTACGATGCCATCAATGGTGGGGCTTACTTTGATGTAAAAGATGACTTTGATGTCCGCATATTGCGGATCAATGGTGAGTAGCGCCGTTTCGCCGGTGCGCTCAATTTCAATGGCCATGGTGTTCAGATCTACCCAGGTCAGCTCGTGGATGGTGCGGAAGACCCAGCCACCGCCGTTCATCACCACTTTGGGCGGAGCCGTAGCGCGGCCCAGTCCGCCGGTGCGCACAAAAGCGCGGTTGGGCGGCGTCTTGACGTAGGCGCGCAAGATGGAGAAAAAAAGGATGATGCTAAATAAGACGGCCACGAAAATGATGGCTGCGGGAATTAAGACTTGCATGGGTTCCTCCTGTGCAATGGTAAGGCGATTTGGAAAATCGCGTTACACTTTTTTGTCAATGGGCACGGCCGTGTACCGTCTGTTGGCCGCGTCATACTCAACCAGCACCACTTCTGACTTACCGTCAATTGGCTCCTCGCCGGCGGTAATGGCAAAGACGTTGATCAGGGTGCCGCCCTGGTCGCGCACGCGCACCAGGCCATACCGGCTATCCAGGCGCGGGCTGATAACCGCGCCACGCCGCCCCACCAGCCCGGCGGCGCTGGTAGCCGTACTGCTAATCGAGGGCAGCGCGCGACCAATCACACGAGCCACGCGGGACGAAATGAGGCCGCCGATGAGGAAGGAAAGGGGCAAAACCAGCAGAAGCCCCCAGGCCGGATAGCTGCCCAATACCGCCTCCAACAGACTGTTCAGCGTCCAGCCGATGATGGCCATGCTGCCCA
Source organism: Chloroflexota bacterium (assembly GCA_014584575.1). Classification (GTDB taxonomy): domain Bacteria; phylum Chloroflexota; class Anaerolineae; order Promineifilales; family Promineifilaceae; genus CAADGU01. Next base: position 3,372 of record JACTMP010000063.1, on the reverse strand, counting down.
GCAGCACCACCAATACCACCATCAGCGGCGCTTTGCCCACCCCCACAAAGGCCAGCACAGACAAGAAATCGAGGCCGCCATCTACATCCAGGTCGGCATCGGCGTCAATGTCGGCATCCAGATCGGCATCGGCGTCGAAGTCGAGGTCAACATCGGCATCAATGTCGGCGTCAAAGTCAGCGTCCAGGTCGGAGTCGCCATCCCCGCCCAAGCCCACCAACTGGAACACGGCCAACAGGCCACACAAAACCAGCATGATGGTGAAGGGCAGGTTGTACCAGGTAAATATCGTGGGCAGTGCTTCAGCTAACATGATGTCGTCATTTTACCAGCAATTGCTACGCAGAGGTATACGGGAATGGGGGGTGGTGGTTGTATTCGTTATCCGTGAGCCGTTATCCGTAAACCGTTAGCCGAAGCCCGATTACGGATTACCGATTACCAATCACATCGTCAGATAGGGATAGGTGAGAAACAGGTTTTCCAGGACGAGACGGCCGTTGGCATTATGCTCCAGTTGCCAGAGGGCCAGGGTGGTTTGTTTGAGGCTGGCGAGTACGGCCGTGTCCGGCACACGGCTGGCAGTCTGGCGCATGGCGTCTAGCTGGTCAATGTTGGTCAGCGCGGCCATACCCGTTCCCCCACTTTGCGCCAGCAAATTCACATCCCGCCACCAACTCACCCACGTCTGCAACACGGCGGGGGCGGCTTCCGGTTTGTTCGCCAGTTTGTCGGCCAGTTGAAAACGGCGCACCCGGCTGCCCGCCAATGCCTCCTGCAACTGCGCCAGATGCGCTGCCCGCTCCTCTAAAATGGCCGACTCTTGCGCCGCCCGTACCGCCCAACCAAGACGGCCGTCAGCCAGATGCGCCAGCAGATGGGCCGTGTCGTCGTCTACACGCCAGCGGGTAGTCAGGCTTTGTTCGATCAGTTCGGTGGCTAACGGCCGTAAATTCAACGTGCGGCAGCGCGAGGAGATAGTGGGCAGCAAAGTGTCAGCATCCGTAGCCGTGAGAATGAGCACCACGCGGGGCGGCGGCTCTTCCAGCGTTTTGAGGAAGGCGTTGGAAGCGCCAATGGTGGCGGCGTCAAACCGCTTGAGGATAGCCACTTTGGTGCGGGCTTCATACGCCGACAGGTTCAACTCTTGCTGTAACTGGCGGATGGTCTCAATTTTCAGGGTCAGTTTGCCCCGGCCGCTGACCTCTGGCTCTACCAGACGCACGTCGGGGTACCGGTCATTGGCGATGAGGGCGCAGGCGCGGCACAGATGGCCGGGGCCACACGAGCCATCCGCCTCACCAGTGCAGTTGAGCGCCTGGGCCAGGGCGCGGGCCAGCGTGGTCTTGCCCACCTGGTCGGGGCCGGTGATGAGGTAGGCGTGTCCGTTACGGCCGTTTGCCAGACTCTGCCGCAGCATTTGCACCGCCCACCCATGCCCAATCACGTTTTGCCAATCCGTCATGGCGGTATTTTATTGGGTAATTGGGCAATTGGGTAATTATCCGATTACTCTTCAGGAACAAACAAGGGCGCCAGTGAGATTAGGCGACGGCCGTCGTCCTCCCCTCTTCGAGAGGGGTGGCACGGTCTGGAGAACGGCCGTAGCCAGAGGGGCTATTAATTGCGATAGGCGTCTTTTCGAAGGTCATAATCTGACATTTTTGTCACCTTGTCAGATGTCACCTTGTCACCTTGTCAGGTATAGTTCGGCTTTCAGTTCTGCATGGGAAATGGTTGGTTCATGCTGGCGCTCGACGACGAGCGCCATGTCTTCCAAATCTTCCAATAAGGCTTCAAAATCCTCAATGGAAAGAATGACGCCGCTGCGTTCACCGGATTCATTGGTAATATATTGAACGTTTAGTTCCTTGAGCTTAATCATGTTTTCCTCCGGGGATTCCCTACATGCAGCATTTTAACATGACCCAGGCGGCAGGCAACAGGTATAATTTTCCCATGAAATTGGGTGATTTTACCGCCAGACTCACGGCAGATATTCTCTACCCGCTGCTGGGGGCGGTGAATACGATGCCGGGACTACCGATTCGGCCGGTGTATTACGAGATTGACGTTGACCTGGAAACAGGCAAAGTGGTGGGGCTGTCCTAAAACGCCCACAAAGAAACCGTAGGAGCGAGGCAGCTAGAAACGGGATGCGGTCTTGATATCTTGTCCAGCCGCCTTGCCCCTACAGATTACCATCATCACGGGAAATTCACGTGCAACGAATAACTGGCGTTATTGGCCGCTGGTATAAATACCCGAATGTAATACAGCCCGGTGGGGCCGGTATAACTGATGCGATAATCGGGTGTATACCCTTGCCCCACCTGTTCGCCCTCATAATAGAGCAAAATTTGAACGTCAGGGCCAGTATACCCGGCAAGGCTGATATCAATGAGACCAGTCGTACCCATGCGCAGGGCGTAATAGTCGTTTTGGTCATCAAATCTACCGGTATACGTGCCGTCATCGCAAAGCAGCCCGTTTGTGTTTGCTTCTGTGGTGGAGTTGTTGGGATTACGCTCCTCTCCATCGTTAAAACACGGGACTGGTTTGACAGTAAGTGGCAGGTAAACTTTTCCTGCCCACGGTGGGGGTGAAGTTGGGGTGGCTAGCAAACTCCAAAAGCCCCCGAAAAAAGTGTAGGAACTGCTGCTCATCGCCGGGCCGGCCTCCGGCTGGCCCACCGTGCCGCTGACGCTATAGGTGGGGCCGCTGCTGCTGCCACCGCCGCCGTCTACCGTCCACCAAGCGATGTTGTACCCACCGCCGGCTTGCACCCAGGACGCCGAACTCAAGACCAATAACGCCCCCACCAGGGCCAACCAGGCGTTTTTCTGCCACGACTGAACAAGGAGTGTCGTATCACGATTCATGGTTTATCCTCCATCAGGCAAAGGTTATGGGGCAAAAGCAAGCGTACCATCTAACGCCGCCCGGTAGATATGAGAGTCTACAGACCAATTACTACCACTACTCCGCCCATTAGCCACAGCCAGGTAAGGTTGACTGTCAATAGTAAAAAATGCCATACCCTGCCCGCCTTTAGTAGGAAAAGCCTGTGTTTCGACGAAGTAGGTGCCATTCCAACGGTAGATTTTGGAATCCTGAATATAGCCGCTATCGCCACGACCATAGGTAACTGACAGATAGGCTTCGTTGCCAATGGTGAAAAACTGCCAATGGCTTGCGCCTTTTGTCGGAATATCCTGGTACCATACAAAACCAGCCGTTGTTCCCTCCCATCGGTAAATTGTGGAGTTAATATCACGACTTTTGCACCTTAAAAACAGATACGCCAAGCGGCTAAAATAGCCCACTTTTGTCTAAGCCTGGCTGACCACTGGCAGCAGACCAGCATCTCCA
>JACTMP010000083.1 GCA_014584575.1 Chloroflexota bacterium | reverse complement strand
GCACCCTCTTTCAGCGCATTTGGTTGGATTTAGAGGGGTACAAACGATTTGTTTGACCCCCACATATGCTGTCAACCACATGAATTCCCAAAGAACCTAGATTTATTGGCGCCTTAGGAAGAGTTGGGACAGAGGAGGCCAAATCTGCCTTGTTGGAATTTGCACAGAAGCAAATAGACCAGCCATCTGATAAATATGTTTTCCGGTATCTTGCTTTGGCCTTGGGCGAAATTCAGATGGAAGAAGCTATCCCTCTACTTCAAACTATTTTGGAAAGAAATTATGAGAAAGAGGCAAGCAAGAATGCGCACAAGGCATTACAACAATTAAGGCAAGAAAAGACAGACTCGGATTTTGAATTAGATGATATTCTGACTGCGCTTAGTCTAGAAGATGAAGAAGGTCGTCCATCGGATTGGAAGCATGCCTCTGAAATGGCGACTTGGCTTCAAAAGAATGGTTCAGAAAATCAACTTGCTCAAACCAACCGGACCGTAATCATTGCAGCTCTAGAGGTGGTACTTGACCATTTACATGACCCTGTTCGCCAAAGCTCAGCGGGAGCATTGGGTGAATTGGGAAATGATCGAACATTCAACTTGCTGATTGGGCGGTTGAAAGATAGTCTCGAACCATCTCACATTGTTACTAGGCAATTATTATCATCTTTAGTGCGATTGGCTGAGCGAGGAGAGATAAACTCTGAGTTGATCATAGAGACAATAGAAGCTAGATTTTCTGATATTCGGCTTCATTATCCTGCATTAATCGAAGAGATAAACACCAGTGAGTTAAAAATAAAAAATAGCTTGAGGAAAGATGCATGAAGTCTACCGAGAAAAAAATCGACACATGGCAAGTCAAGGATTCTGAATTGGTATTAGATCATCGATGGGCCAAAGTTCGTCGTGATAGGTGTCTATTGCCGAGTGGTTTTGAACTTGATGGTTATTATTACTGGGAAGGTGGTGACTTTGCTCAAATATTCGCAATTACTTCAGACAACCAAATTGTTCTTGTGAGACAGTATAAGCATGGAGTCAAAGAGATCGTCTTGGAATTACCTGCCGGAATGATTGACACTGATGATGCGAGTCCGCTAATAACCGCACAGCGAGAGTTGTTAGAGGAAACGGGTTTCGAGGCCAGTGAGTGGCAAAAACTGGGTACGCTCAATGTATCATCTGCCAAATCTACAACCCGTGCTTACCCTTTTTTAGCTCGTAACGCTCAACTAACCCAAGAAGTAAGCCTGGATGAAAATGAAGCTATTGAGGTGGTACTTTGTTCAATGCCAGAGCTGTTAAATTTGATTGCCAAAGGTGATATTAGAGATTCAAACTCTATTGCAACATGCCTTCTTGCATTAAGAATTCTCGATGATTTATAAGATTCAAGATACTTTGAACAGTTACGGCCATACCCCACCCCTCGCAATCATCTCCTCTCTCCCCTGAACATGAATGTGCACCTCCGTTTTTTAGGACAGAATGGAACATTTCAGGCGATGTTTAGGGGACATTTTAAACCGGCGTTTTGGGGACATTGTACCCCGGTGTTGACAACCCCCCAATATGCTATGCCCGCCGTGCCGCGTGTGGGCAACGGCCGTGAGCGGATAAACAGATGGGGCAGCCCTCACCCCTTCACCAAAGCCGCGCATATCCCTCGCCCCAGTTTGTGCCTATTCTGTCAAGCGGGCGGATGCCAGCCAGCCTTTACCCACCGTTCGCGGGCACGAACCAGCCAGGGGCGGTTCAACCGCAGTGCAGCCACCGTCGCCCGGCCTATAGGTGTCAACCCCACCAGATAAATACCACCCTGCTGCCAGCTGAAATGCGCCCGCCACTCTTCTTGTAGCGGATGAAATAAAGGCACACTTTCACTTGTTTGGGGGTCTACGGCCGCAATCCGGTTCTGTTTGATCAAATTGCAGTCCCAACAGGCCAGACAAAGATTGCTTTCTTCGTTAGTGCCTCCTAATGATTCGGGAATAATGTGGTCAATGGTGAATTGCATCCCGGCAATCTCGGCCTGCGACTGGCAATAGACGCATCGGTAATGGTCACGCTGGCTAATAACCCGGCGCAGCGCCGGAGAAGGGGAGGCAAGGCTCATGGGGCAATAGAAGAGCGATTTAAGGAGGAAATGTCATGGCCGCGCTGCTGAAGAAGTATGGCCGCTTCCGCCCGCAACAGCATCACCCGATTTGCCAACTGACGCAAGACGGCTGTTTCTGCCTGTTCCACTGCATTTAATCCTTCGGCTTGCTGCTTCCATACCAGCTCTTGCATCCGTTCCGCTTTTTCAATTGGTACAACAGTACGCGCCACCCGCCACAAATGGGCATCATCCAGAAACTGCAACTGCTCCATCTCATCTACAATTTCAGCAGGAATACCGGCCCAACTATCCTGGCTTTCCAACGCTGTTTCCAACGCATCAACGACCTCATCTTCAATGGTGCGTTGATTGGTTTGCGCTCGTTTTTGAACCTGGCGGTATATATTTGAAGGTAATTTAACTGTCACTGTTTGCATCATTCATCAGTTCCTTTTCCAACTGAACACAGCCATTATAACAGGAAGAAACAGGGAACGACAGGTAGTACGGCCGTATCTCCCTCACACCCAACGCCGAATACCCCATCTGGACGCCACTAAACGCCTTTGATGCGGCCGAAACCCTGCGGCAAATGCTGGAAACGCATAAGAATTGATGTCTGTTTCTTTCGTTCCCAAGCAGCATTTGAAGTGAAACCCAAAAACAAAGAGGGTTGAACCGCTATTACCTTCGTGCCATAGTGCAGTTTTTCCCAACGGCCGTAACCATCTCACCACCCGCCAATATGCTATGCCCGCCGTGCCGCGTGTGGGTCACGGCCGTTATTTTTAGTGGTATAATGCTGTTGAGGTTTTTTCCTATGATGCTCCAGGTTGACCCATTTCCCAAGCTACAGCAGTTACCGGTTACGCTGCCGGAGGATGGCGCTATCAATATGGCGCTGGAAAATGGCGTTCCCATTTTCCGGGCGTCAGCCATGGTGCAGGCGCGTATTCAGCAGCTATTGTCCAGACAACAAACACGGCCGTTGACGGCCGTTAAAGAGGAAGAACTGGACAGATACGAGGAGATTGATGATTACCTCAGCCATCTCAATCGCCTTGTCCGCAACCTGGTTGAAACACAATAGCCGTTGATTGATCTACGGCCGTTATGGCTACCGAAACCCAACAATTCATCCACCAGCGCGCCAGGCATTTATGTGAGTATTGCCATACCTCAGAACAGTGGCAGTATGTCCCTTTCACCATAGACCACATCATCCCCCTGGCAAAAGGGGGGTTCAGATGAAAGTGATAATCTGGCATTAGCCTGTTTTCACTGCAATCGTCGCAAAAGTGACCAGGTAACGGCCGTTGACCCCGAAACTGGAAATGTCGTGCCGTTGTTTCACCCGCGCCGAGATAAATGGTCTGATCATTTTATCTGGTCTGGGAATAAAGTGCGCATTGTGCCGCTGACGGCCGTTGGTCGGGCTACAGCCGCTTTGTTAAAGTTTAATCGTGAACGCATCCAGGCTATTCGTGCGGCCGACACACATGTTAATCGGCACCCCCCACCTGATGATCCCATAATCAGTGAATAAGTTGCCTATCATCAGGTCTTTGGCAAGAAGCTGCCGCCGCGTTTTGGGATGCTCACAGTACACTGCACTATGCAGAGCATTTGTTACCGGCTGACGATAGCCTATAGCGTCAGCACATCGCGGCCTTGCAGGCGGTGCAGGATTTTTTGCCAGATTTGGTCCAGGTGGTCGGCGTATTGCACGTAATCCAGGTTGTCCGTTTCAATGGTTAAGACGGGGCTGAGGCTAAAGCCGTCAATCCAGGCGTCGTACAATTCGTTTAGCTGGTGCAGGTAGTCATCACTGATTGTCTGCTCGTAGTCGCGGCCACGCTGCATGATGCGGCGGCGCAGGGTGGGCACGGCCGTGCGCAGATAAATAACCAGGTGCGGCGGACGCAGCAGGGTCGCCATCGTCTGGTATAGCTCATAGTAACAGTGCCAGTCGCGGGCGCTCATGTGTCCCTGCCGGTACAGGTTGCGGGCGAAAATTTCCGCGTCTTCATAGACGCTGCGGTCTTGAATAATTGAGTTGCTTTGTTGCAGCAGGTCATGGTGCTGCCGCAGCCGCCGCGACAGGAAAAAGACCTGCGACTGAAAACTCCAGCGGGGCATATCCTGGTAAAAGTCGGCCAGATAGGGGTTTTCAGACACCGCTTCAAAAACCGGTTCCCACCCGTTACGTTCCGTGAGCAGGCTGACGAGTGTAGATTTGCCTGCGCCGATATTGCCGGCGATAGTGATAAATTGCTGGGTCATATAATTCCTTCTACAAACCGGGTGATGTGGCCCTTAACGAGAGCGGCGGGGGTTCATGGCCTCATTCAGCCCATCACCCAGCAGATTCCAACTCAGGGAAAACAGCGTCAGCGCCAGGGCAATGGGCACAAATGCCCACCAGTAAAAAAACGGATTGCCGCTGCGCCCAACCACAAAATCGCGCCCGGCTACCAACATAATGGCCCAGGCAATGTCGCCGCCAAAACCGATAAAAACAAAAGTAGCCGCCAGCACCACCATACCACCTACATCCCGCGCCATCAAGACGATGATCGGGGAAAGGGCGTTGGGCAGCAGATGGTGGCGCAGCAGGCGCGTGCCAGATGCGCCCAGGGCAACTGCCGCCTCTACAAATGCCGTCTGGCGCAGTTGGGAGACGGTGGTATTGGTCATGCGGGCATAAGGCATCCAGCAAAAAAGGATGAGCGTCAGCATGATAGGGTTGATTTTCCACGCTGCCAGTAGATGTTCCCACCAGCGCCAGGTTTCCGGGTCGGGGAAAAAGGCAAGCACCTGGCTGAATAAGGTACGGTGGATGACCCATAAAGCGGCAATGATGGGGAAAGCCAGAAAGGCGTCGGTGATGCTCATCAGCAGCCGCTCGGCGCGGCCACCCCAATAGGCGCTGAGGGCGCCAATGGTGATGCCGATCACGGCCGTGAGCAGCGTCACCACCAGCCCAAACCGCAGCGCCGAACGTGTGCCCCAAATCAGGGTGTAATAGATGTCCCATTCATAGTAGGCGTCCTGGCCGGGGGACACACCAAAAAGGGGCAGGACGGCAATTTGGGGAATGGTGCCCAATATGTTTTCGGACGAGGGTGGGCGGGGTGTCCGCTGAATTGACTGGCCTACCGACTTAAATGGCTGTGGATTGGCCGGGTCACTGGGCGGGGCCAGCCAGGGAGCGCCCACGGCCATTGTCACAAACAGCAAGATCAGCAGCAGCGCCAGCCAGTTAGACCGCTTGCGCCAGAAATAACGCCATTGAATCATGGGACACCTATCCCGGAGCGCCGTCCGCACCGCCATTTTCCGCGCGTAAACGCGGGTCTGCCAGTCCCTTGAGTATATCCAGCGCCACCATGATGGGCAGCACCAACAATACGCTGTAAACGGCAAACCCCATCACCAACGCCGCATCAGGCGTGGTGGACAGGCTGCGCACAACCAATTCGGACAACCCCTTAAAGTTAAATATCACTTCAACAACAAAAGCGCCGGTGATAATCGAGGCCGCGGCCAGCGCCATGCCGGTATAACCAGGCGCCAGCACGTTGCGCAGGGTATGCCGCCAGATAATGCGGTAAGGACGCAGGCCACGCGCCCGGGCCGCCAGAATATACTCCTTGCCTGTTTCATCCATGGTAGCGGCGCGGGTAATACGCCCTAACATGGCCCAATACGTCAGGGACAGGGTGAAAACCGGCAGCACCAGATGGCGAAACGCATCCAGGGTAATGTCGGCACGGCCGTTCAGCAGTCCATCTATGGTCAGAAAACCGGTGTAGCGTTGAAAATCACCGGCGCCCAGGAGGATTTGCACGGCCGTGAGCCGCCCCGGCGGAAACCAGCGCAGCCCGGCATAAAAGACGGTGAGCAGAAACAGCCCTAAAATGAACGGGGGGATGGAACCACCAACATAGGCGGCTGCCCGAAAAAGCCGGTCCCAGAGACCTCCGGGATGCCAACCGGCCAACAGGCCGCTTGCCAATCCCAACGGGATGAGCAGCAGCAGAGAATACAGCGCCAATTCCAGGGTGGCTGGAGCATAGAGATTGAGCAGTTGCAACACCGGCGCACCGTAGACGGGGCTGTAGCCCCAATCACCACGCAGCAGGTTGATGGCCCAACGGCCGTACTGCACCGGATAGGGATCATCCAGCCCATGTTCGGCAATAATATGATTGATCACATTCTCATAGCGTCGTTCGGTCATAACTCGTGGCTGATTGGGCGGCAGGTAAAGGGTGGCCCGCTCCCGAGGTGGGGCTACCATCATCAGCGCATACAGCACGGCCGTGATAATGAACAATGTCACCGGAATCACCAGTAACCGGCGCAGGACGTAAATCCAAAACGAGTGCATGTTATGTTCCTGGTTTGCCGTCGGCACTGAAGTGCCGACGGCAAACTTCTATTTTGGGGTTTCCACACATTCCTGCAATTGCACCGGTCGCAGCCCGCTAAAGAGGCACTCGATGGCGTAATCGCCGTCCACGGCCGTAGCCCGCATCCATACATAGCTGCCCTGCTGCGCCAGATGGGTGAAGTGGGGACGTTCGTCGCCAAAACGGGGGGCGCGGGCTTGCAGCCAGGCGCGCCACCGCTCGTTTGTCTGCGGCAGACAGCGTTCGGTGCAGTCGGCGGGCAGCGGCGCGCCGCTTAGCAGCGTGTAAAAGCCATCGGTATACGGCCGTGACGCATCCGCGCAGTAACTCAGGTAAATGACCCGCCCCTCGCCGGCATACACCTGGCATTGCAGCCAGACGCCGCTCTCAAACAAGGCGATAACGGTGATGATGGAACCATCCGGCTCTATCTCGCCCACCAGCAGCGTATATGGCCCATCCAACCGGTCACGCACGCCATTGAGGGCATTGTAGTTCAATCCCTCTTGTTGCGAAAGCGCAAACAAATCGCCGTCGTACTCCCGCACTCTTTCAATGGCCTGGTAGACAAAGTGCATCGCCTGGCGGGGCGGGTTGCCCATGTGGTCGGGCATGGCATAAGCGCCAACACCGGCCAGCAGCGCCGGCAGCAGCAGCACCAGCAGCGCCCGCCCACTCAGCCGCCCGCGTGGCCCAAGCTGGTTATAGGCCCGCGCCAGCCGTATTTCTTGCAGCACCGCCAGAATGAAAAGCAGAAAGATGAGCAGCAACCCGGCGATGGGGAAGGCCCACCAGACGTTGCTGTCGGGCACGGGGTAAACGGGCAGGCCGCGAAAAGCCGTTTCGTTGAGCCACACCAGCCGGTTAAAGGTCAGCGCCGGGATGTAACCAAAGATGAGGGTAATGAGAACGGCCGTACCCAACCAGACCAGCGCCGTCACCACCGCGTAGTTTAGCCGGGCCGTCAGCCAGCCCACCAGCGTACACAGCAGCACAACCAGCAGCGCCGCAGCTACCAGGCCGCTGGTGGCATACCTGGCGGGCAGGTCGGCCAGTTGCGTCACTTTTGGCCCCCAATATCCTACGACCACCGCCAGCCCAATGAAAAGGCCGTTCAGGATTGCCATACGGCCGTAACCGGGCAACCGGTTTGTCTCTGGCGTATCAAAAATAGAGGACTTGTTTACTGGTTGTGTCGAAGCCATAACACACCACTCAGCAGCAGTAAAAAGAATAGCACACTACCGGCCAGCCAACCCATCCACCGGTTTGTCGTAGCGGCGGGAAGGGGGGCAGGCACGGCCGTTACTAAGGCTGACGGCATGGCCGCCGGCAATGCCACCTCTGCCTCTGCCGTTGACGTCACTTCCATATACGCCGGGTTGAGAATGATTGTTGATAAATCGGCCTCGGCCAACGCCACGCCGTCAGAGAGGCCATGCGCCCGCGCCAGAAAGGCGGCGATGGCCAGATATTCGGCGTCTGTCAGGCTGCCGGGCACCTGCCGGGGCATCGCCGCCCGCATAAAAATGTAGACCTCGTGCATGGTGGGGTAGTTCGCCAGGCTGCCCTCGCCGATAAGGGCGGGCACAATGCGCGGGACGATAAAGCCATTTTCATACGGCCGTTCGCCATGGCAGCCTGAATTCCAGCAAAATTGCTCCTCCGGCGGGTACTGCGCCCGCCAGTCATCGTCCGGCGCATCCGTGAGGCCCTGGCCCCGGTCGCCGTGGCAGGGCTGGCAGTGCAGCCAATAGAGCTGCGCGCCATCGTCGGCCATGGTGGGGGCAGCAACGGTAGGCGGGGCTGCCAGCCGGTCAGGGGTGGGGGTAGGGTCTGCTTGTGCAGCCAATGGCCGGGGTAGGTGAAGTAAGGTAAAGAACAGGAACAAGAGTACGGCCGTATGCCGCCAGGCCAGGACTCTATTCATCTGAATCATGGATGTTAATTTCACCGGTCAGCGCCGCCAATAGGAACGCCCACGAAGGAGTTTGTGGTTGCAGGTCTGGTAAATCATCCTGCGCTTGCTCCATAAATGGGGTAATCTCTTCCAGATGCTCCGGCAAATCGGCTAACACCACCTCCAGGCGCGCCGATACTTCCACCCGACGCGGCGCTGTCATAATCTGGGTGATATAATCGCCCAAAGTATCTGTCCAATCTCCCTCGTCCTCTTGCAGCAGCGTGATGGCTTCTTCAATTTCTGCATCTGTAAATAGCTGGAACTGTATCTCGCCATTCATCAGTTGACCGATAAATTTCTGCCTGACTTGCCGCAGCCTATCATCGAGATATGCACGAAAACCGGGAATAGCGTTAATGTGCTCCTGTAATTCCTCTTCACTCAATTCTTCACCGTCTTCTGGCTCGATGAGAACGGAGCCAACGTCAATCGTTTTGCTGGCAATCATGTAAAGCAGGCCAGGATACATCTCAGCCTCTTCGTCCCCTTGCATTTCCAGGACGAACTGTACGGCACTGGTTTGCAACAATTTCTCTTCGTTGCCCTCGTCTCGAAAACGGGTGCGGGCTGTTTCCGTGCGTGTTAACAGGGTTTCCCGGAATTCGTCGGTGAGTAACTGGGGCATAATTTGTGTCATCATTTGAAAGAACGTTTCTATCTGCAACTCTTCCGGTAGCGCAGCGAATTCTTCAGCAGTAAGGTCGTTTTCGTCCAATGTTTCGGCAAAAAGCATCAGCGTTTCCATTGGCGGAAAAAACAAGGACTCAAACTCTGGTTCATCTACCAATTCACCACTCTCTTCTGCCAGTTCTGCCAACGCCAGTAACCCCTCTTCCAGATCAGGCCGATTGAGAAACGGCCGTAAATCATCCAGCAACTCCCAGTTCATCTGCGGCGCTTCTGGCTCTTGCCAGCCGGTGCGGCGGCGCATCCGCTCTTTCTGCTGCTGCTTTTGCCGCTTTTGCTCCCGCCGCGACAATTTTTTCTTCTTACCAGCCATGGGTTTACATTCCTCGATCTTGTGGTTTAATGAAATGGATTATACCCGACCAGGCGGTGGCTGGCAGACAAAGGATCCTGCTACCCCAAACAACTCATGCGCAACCAATTTCAGTGGCAGGTAGACGAAGACGAGGGCGATCCGGCGGATTGGGGCCGGGCGGAGTGGCCTCACGGCCGTAACCCCACTTTCTGGTTTCTGACCATCCTCCTGTTGGCGCTGCTGGTGGGCGGCTGGGCGGTGGGGCGCTGGCAACTGCAACGCCACCAGGAACAACTGCGCCAACAGGTACAGGCGGTGTTGGATTTGGAACAAACGGCCGTTCACAACAGCGATGGCGACCTCTTCTTTTCCCTGCAAACGCCAGACCCCGCCTGGTTTGCCGCCCAACTACACCCCGAAAATGTGGCCCGCGCCCGCACTGACCGGCAAGTGACAAAGGTGCAGCAAGTGGGGGAGATGCTGTGGGCTAATATCACCTGGACAAACAACGGGACGACAGAGTCCTACCAGCACATCGCTTTTTTGCAGCCGGTCAACGGCCGTCTGCTGCACATCGCCACCGACCCCGCCTATTGGGGACGCAACTTTCGCCTGGAAACGGGTTGGGGCTATCTGGATTATATGGAAGTGGATGCGCCTTCGGCGGAGGAGATTGCCGATTTTGTGGAAGTCGTAATCGGGGAAACGTGTGCTGCTGGCTGTGTGACCGATCCGCGCCCCCTGACGCTGTCCCTGACGCCAGACTGGTCAGACACGGCCGTGCCCAACCGCCTGCACATCCCTTCTCCCCGTTTGCTGGCGCTGGACGCCGCCGGGCAGCCCGCCGATCTCTTCTGGGAGGAACTGCGCCGCCGTTTGCAGCGCCACATGACCCCCGCTACCGTTCGCTTTGCCGTGCCGCCAGACATCGCCCAGATTGCCGATTACGAAACAGCGGCTGCTTTTTTCATGCTGCGCTATCCCCACATCCGGGTGGAGATTGTGCCCCTGACCAACCCTACACCCGCCGAGCTGTTGGCTTTCGATGGCGCGGCTTTTCCGCTGACAGAAGCGCTGCTGGCAACAGGGCAGATTGTAGACCTGACCGATTATACCCGCAGCGACCCGGACTTTGCCCCTGGCGACTTTTATGAACAAATCTGGCAGGGTGGGGAGTGGCACGGCCGTATCTGGCTTTTGCCCTACGCCGCCGAAATGCCGCTGCTGTTTTATGACAAGGCTGCGTATCGGCGGGCCCAATACCCGGAACCGTCGCCGCGCTGGACGTGGGACGAAATGAACCGGGATATGATCATTACCTCTAAACCCTTCGCCGCCGACCAGCCCTCCTGGGGTTTCCTGGATCCCGGCAACGATGTGCTTTTCTCTTACGCCTACAACTGGGAAAACGACTGCCACGAACCGGCGGCCATTCGCTGTGAACGGCCGTTGACGGACACGGCCGTCAGCGCCGCCCTCTCCTGGTACCAATCCATCGCCGGGCAGCGCGGGCAAATGCCCAACTTGACGGAAATCCCTGACCACGAGCGGGAAAATCTGCTGGCTAACTGGCAGTCGGCCCGCCGACGCGCCGTCATCTGGGTGGATGCGCCGCGCCGCTACGAGTTCCAACGGCTGCTGGCCCCGATTGGCGTCACCCTTTTCCCCGGCTCCAGCCAGTTTGACGGCATGACGCCGCTGCATATTTCCGGCCATTTCATCAGCCAGCAGGCGGAAAACCCACGCGCGGTGTGGGAATGGCTGGTGTTCCTCAGTTTCCAGCCGCCGCGCGCCCAATTCCGCGCCATTCCGGCACGGCCGTCTGTGGCCGAATCCAGCCAGTTCTGGCAAATTTTGCCCCGCGAATTGGGCAGCCCCATGCGCATTGCCTTCCCTTTTGCCCGCCCCGTCATGCTGGCCGACCAACGCTACTTCACGGAGGAACAGGTCACGGCCGTGCTATCCGGCGCAGCGACTCCCGAACAAGCGGCGCGTCTGATACCCTCGCTCACCTGGTTTCACGAAACACCGTAGTCTACCGTTAACAAAATAATCTGAACTTTCCCGTGTCATTCCGAGGAGTCTTCGACGAGGAATCCCTGCTACTTGTAGAGGAGAGGGATTCCTCGCTCCGAAGACTTCGCTCGGAATGACAGGTCAACTTTGTAAGTTAAGAAGAGTTATTTAACGGTGTACTAAATTTATATGGTTTTGTGACATCCTTCGCCAGGAAAACGGCCGTTTGACACTTGCCCCCATCCTATCCCCGGTCACACTTCATTCTTGAAAGGCAATCAAAAGGTTTGTTGTTTAAGGAGCTATCACCATGAAAACCCCCATTGTTTTGCTGTCCCTATTCATATTGTTGATCAGTGGTTTGGCCGGTGTGCAGTCCGCACAGACGGCTACCCCACCCGTCCCGTCCGAAACCGGGCAGACCTTGATTTCCCTCACCGCGCCACCTGACCGGCTGCCGGCGGGGGTTACGGTGTATGCGCATGTGGCCGGGCGGGGTGGCACGGCCGTTGTTGCCGGAACCAACGCCCAGGGATTGACTGCCCTCAACCTGGCCGGGCTTACCTATCGCGTGCTGGAACAAATCCCACCGGACGCGGCCTATTACCTGGCCTATCCTCTGCCGGGCCGGGCTAACGCCAGCCAATTGCCCGATGTGGTGTTGCTGCTGGCGGACGCGGATTGGGAATTGATCCGGGCCACGCCGCATACGGCGCGTAAACTGGCGGCAAACGGCGTGGGACTGCAAGCCATCTCGTTTGCCGCCAAACCCTGGCCGGTAAACGCAGGCGCGCCCCATATCCCCACCATCATTGATCCCGACCCCATGATCCAGAGCATGATGGATCAGGTCAGCAGCAGCACTGTCTACCAGTACGATGGTGACCTCAGCGGCATGTGGCCGGTGATAATTGGCGGCTCGCCTTATACCATTGCCACCCGCCACACCTACAGCGGCACGCCCATCCAGAAAGCGACCCAATACGTGGGTGAACATTTTGCGGATTTGGGATTGCCGGTGGAGTATCACCAGTGGAGCGGCAGCACCTATCCCAATGTCATTGCCACAATTCCCGGCCTCAGCAATCCCGACGAAATCTATATCATCTCCGCCCACCTGGACGACATGCCCTCTGGCCCTATTGCGCCCGGCGCAGACGACAACGCCAGCGGCGTGGTGGCGGCGCTGATTGCCGCCGACATTTTCAGCCAGTACCAGTGGGATTGCACCATTCGTTTTGGCCTCTGGACGGGTGAAGAGCAGGGGTTAAACGGCAGCCATGCCTATGCCCAACGCTCTTATAACAACGGCGAGGACATTGCCGGGGTATTAAACCTGGACATGATCGCCTGGAACACCCCTAACAGCGCGCGGGACATAGACATCCACGCCACCAGCAGCATCCCGGCTACGCTGGTTCAGGCGCAGTTGTTTGTGGATGTAATAGACGCCTATAACCTGAACCTCATCCCCGAAATTAACCCCAACGGCACCGGGGCCAGTGACCATGCTTCCTTCTGGCAATATGGCTATCCGGCCATCCTGGGCATTGAGGATTTCGGAGACTTTAACCCGTATTACCACACCACCAACGACCTGCTGAACAACATGGACCTCGATTACTTCACGGAGTTTGTGCGCGCCAGCGTGGGCACCTTTGCCCATCTGACGGGCTGCCTGGTTCCCGGCGGCATAGGCTACCTGGACGGGCAGGTGACGGCGCAGGGTAGCGGCGAGCCGATTGCCGACGCTACTGTGAGCATGGTAGCGGCGGGTGGTGGCGTGTTCACGGCCGTGACCGACCCCACCGGCTACTATACCCGCACCCTGCTGGCTGACACCTACACCGTCACCGCCCAGGCCGATGGCTACCTGCCCATCACCATCCCCGATGTCGTCGTGGTCACGGATACGGTGACGACACAGAATTTCGCCCTGCCGCTGGCCTGTGAACCGGTGGACATTGTGGATGTGGTCACAACGATCAACGCCTGTATGGTGGATTTTGACCCCGCCTACACCGGCACGCTACCCATTACCTGGGACTGGACATTCCCGGCAGGCACGCCACCCACCAGCCAGAGCGAAAATCCGCAGGGCATTGATTTTGCCATCAGCGGCACATATGCCTATTCGGTGACGGCCGTTAGCTGTGGCGGCACGGCCGTAGACACATTCAGCAGCCAGGTGATGGTGACGTGTGACGTGTGTACGCCGGTTACGGCCGTGTCCCTCTCAACACCCACCGCGCCACCCATTTACCCCGGAGATAACATCACTTTCACCGCTACATTGACGCCGGAACTGAGTACGCTGCCCTATACCTACACGGTGCTGGTTGACGGCACGGCCGTGATCACCGACCAGATCAGCAGTGACATGCCCCTGCTGTTTGACTATGCCTTTGCCGAAGCGGGCACATACACGGTAACGGTCAGTGTGTGGAATTGTGAGGCGGGCACGGCCGTGAGCGATTCTCTTACGGTTACGATCCTGCCCACGCTGGATTGGTGGTGGCTGTATCTGCCGGTGGTGGTACGGCCGTGATTCAGCCTGACCGGGTGACAAAATGAAATCTGAACGTTGGTTGCGACAGGTTGGGTTGGTGGCAATTATGGGTACGCTGGCTGTGTTGTTGTGGGGTGTGTGGCGGGGAAGGCGACGGCCGTCTGGCCGCAAAACTGGCCGAGAACCCCGCATACTGCGTACATCCACCACGACTCTTCTTATCACAGTGGGTTATTTGGGATTGTGTTACCGGCTGTGGCGGCCGTTGCCCCTGGTTCTCTCACGGCCCGCTCGCGCCCTGGCGCTCCTTTTGGGTTCACTGCTTTACTTTCCCGGCCTGGCGCTGGTGTTGTGGGGGCGGCTGACATTGGGTCAAATGTACAATGTGTCCAGCAGTATGGGCGCACAGCTATATGCCGACCAGCGGCTGATCACACATGGCCCATTTGCTTATGTGCGCCATCCCATGTATCTGGGACTCTGGCTTGTCGGTATTGGTGGGCTTTTACTGTACCGCACCTGGACTTTTGTGTTTTTTCTGCTCCAACTCCCGGCCATGTTTGTGCGCGCCTGGCGCGAGGAACAGGCGTTGGCTGCCGAATTCGGCCTCGAATGGCAGGTTTACTGCCAGCAAACACCCGCCTGGCTGCCGCGCTGTTCTCAAAATATCCGGGGCAGCCTGTCCAACTGTCATTCCGGGCGGAGTCTTCGGAGCGAGGAATCTTTCTTCTGGAACAACACGGAAGATTCCTCGTCGAAGACTCCTCGGAATGACACGAGAAAGTATAGATTATCCGCGTCATTCGCGTGAATCTGCGTCCCATTTTTACAGGAGATGATTGTGATGTTAGCCAAGAATAGGATTGCCATGAGGGGTTCCGGTGTTTTGTTGGTGGCGCTGACGGCCGTAGGCATTGGTCTATGGGCGCGCCGCCGCCATCCGCACTTGCCCTGTCCCTCTAGTTTGAGTTTTCTGCTGGAAAACCCGTTTATGAACCGGGTGGCCGGCGCCGAACTGCTGCTCGACCGGGCAGGTGTGTCGCCGGGGATGCGGGTGTTGGATGTGGGCTGCGGACCGGGTCGCATTACCCTGCCCGCCGCCCGGCGGGTGGGTCCCGCTGGCGAAGTGGTTGCCCTGGATATTCAACCGGCCATGCTCCGCCGCGTGCAGGAGAAATTGAGTGCGCAGCAGGTACACAACGTGCGCCTGCTTCAGGCAGGCGCGGGTGAGGGCAAGAGTGACCCGGCGGCCTTTGACCGCGCCTTTTTGGTGACGGTGCTGGGCGAGATTCCAGACAAAACGGCCGCGCTGCACGAGATCTACCTTGCGCTTAAACCGGGTGGCATCCTCTCCATCACCGAGGTTTTCCCCGACCCGGACATGATGCGACCGGCTGTGATTCGCCAGCTGGCGCAGGAAACCGGGTTTGAAGTGGACAACCAGATTGGCAATTTCCCGGCCTTCACCATGAATCTGGCAAAACCGGGCGATTAAAGAATTGTCATTCCGAGGTCTTCCGAGGAATCCCGTTCACCTGGAATAGTCGAGGCATAGGGATTCCTCGCTCCGAAGACTTCGCTCGGAATGACATGGCTCTATTACCGAAACTAATTCTTAATCTTCATAAGCACGTTGGTGGCGCCTTTTACAACATGTTTCAGCATGTGGGACTTTCGGATCTTGTGGGGTGTCGCTAAATGGAGGGGCGACCCCGATAGGTGAGGAGGGCAGCGCGCCCACGTGCTGCTCGTTCGCACGTGGGCGTGCGAACTCCTCAAATTCAGGTTGGTTTCTTCTTAATGCCATAAGACCAGCATTGGCTGAGGCCGGTGAACGTTGTATGATAGGCGCAGGTATCGGTTCTCGTGGTGTAGTGTAAGAGGGCGGCTTTATGACCACACAAACGTTTGGGCGCTATGAAATCAGGCGGGAAATTGGGCGGGGCGGTATGGCTACGGTTTATCTGGCCTATGATCCCCGCTTTCGGCGCGAAGTGGCGCTGAAAGCGATGCCGCATCAGTTTACCCATGACCCCATGTTCCGCACCCGCTTTGAACGGGAAGCGCAAACCATTGCGGCGCTGGAACACCCGGCCATTGTGCCCGTGCATGATTTTGGCGAGGAAAACGGCCAGCCGTTTATTGTCATGCGCTATATGTCCGGCGGTTCGCTGTCTGACCGGCTGAAGCAGGGGCGATTGTCATTGGCGGCGGCAACGGCCGTGCTCACCCGCATCGCCTCCGCATTAGACCGGGCGCACGGCATCGGCGTTGTTCACCGCGATCTGAAACCGGGCAACATTCTCTTTGACCAGTATGGCGACGCATATCTGGCCGACTTTGGCATCGCCAAAATCGCCGAAGCGACAGCCGCACTGACGGGCAGTGGGCTGGTGGGCACCCCCTCCTACATGAGTCCCGAACAGGTGAAAGGGGAGAACATAGACGGCCGTTCCGACATCTACTCCCTGGGCATCATCCTCTACGAAATGTTGTCCGGGGCGCAGCCATACCAGGCCACCACCCCCTGGGGCATCCTGTCCAAACACGTCAACGACCCCATTCCCCACGTGATTGATCAGGCATCTGACCTGCCGCCACAACTGGACACCATTGTGACGCGGGCGCTGGCCAAAGAGGCCACGGATCGTTTTCAGACGGCGGGGGAGCTGGCCACGGCCGTGACGCTGGTGGTGCAGCAACGGCCGTATGCCACCACCGCCACCCTCATCACTCCCGCACCCGAACCCGAAACTATTGTGACAGCCCCCACTGAAACCATATCAGCAGCAGAACCGCCGACTGTTGTAAAAGAACCGGAGGTGACCGAAGCCCCGCCGCCCATAGCGACCGATGTCGCGTCGCCCATAGCGACCGAGGTCGCGCCGCCCACACGGCGGGTTGAACCACTGCCGGACGAGATCAAGCCCGGTCCCGCTCGGCCCAAAGTCGCACCGCTGCCCACACCACCGGCCAAACCGGAAACACGCCAGGGAAAATTGACGGCCGTGCCCGTGTGGGCCTGGGTGGTGGGTGGCCTGGGGCTGCTGTTGGTGTTGGTCTTCCTGGCGCGGGCGATACGCCCGGATGCAGCCGCGCCCGAAAACAGTTCCACTGCGCCCGGCGCCTCTACCCTGACTACCGAAACGGAACCGGTGGAAGCCGCTGCGCCCCTGTGGGATTTCATCCAGGACAAATGGGATGAAGGGTTCCGCGTCACCGATCTGGCCTATGGGCCTGGGGCCTGGGCGGCCATCATGTCCCAAAACAGTCCTTACGGCCGTCAGACCTGGAAAACCTCGGCGGCCTTCCCCGGCGACTATATTCAGGAGAAGTGGGACGAAGGTTTTCGTGTGACCACCCTGGCGTATGGGAATGGGCTGTGGCTGGCAGCGTTGTCACTGGAAAGTCCTTACGGCCGTCAGACCTATCAGACATCAGCCGCCTTCCCCGGCGACTACATCCAGCAAAAATGGGACGAAGGTTTCCGCGTCACCAGTCTGGCGTATGGAGATGGTTTATGGGGGGTGGTGTTGTCGGCGGATGCTCCCTACGGCCGTCAGACCTACAAAACAGCGGCAGTTTTCCCTGGCGACTATATCCAGGAGAAGTGGGACGAAGGTTTCCGTGTCACCAGCCTGGCGTATGGGGATGGTTTATGGGGGGTGGTGTTGTCGGCGGATGCTCCTTACGGCCGTCAGACCTGGAAAACATCCGCCGCTTTCCCCGGCGACTATATCCAGAAAAAGTGGGACGAAGGCTACCGCGTCACCAGTCTGGCCTATGGAAACGGCGTGTGGGCGGTGGTGCTGTCGCAGGAAAGTCCCTATGGCCGTCAGACCTACCGCGTCTCGCCTGATTTTTAAGCCAATGAAAACGGCCGTAACCTGGGGTCACGGCCGTTTGGGGGACAAAGTAGTTCTGGTTGGTTGGAATTAAGGCGCGGTTACCACCAACGTGCCCACCATGCCCGCTTCTTTATGCCCTGCTACCGTGCAGTAAAACTCATACTCACCCGGCGTTGAAGGCGTAAATTCAACTGTCTGGCGGCCACCCATCGGCGCGAACACGTGAACGTCGGGATCTAAGTCCATATGGCCCATATCGTGGTCCCCCATATCATGGGACCTCATCTCGTCATGTCCGCCTGTCTCATTGTGGCCACCTGTCTCATTGTGGCCATCTGATCCATGTTCTCCCATTTCTTCTACCGTCACTTTCCCGGTATGCGGTATGTCAATGATGCTAAAATCATGCTCCAACACCCCATCGTTATGCAGGGTCAGTTTGACCGGCCGTCCGGCCACTACCTCGATGCGATTATTGTCATAAGCAATATCCGTTGCCTTCAGCGTAACGGCCGTGCGCGGGGCAACCGCAACAACGGACGACGGCTCGGCCGCACCGCCACAGGCGGCTAACCCCATGGTCAGCCCAACAAACAAAATAACGACTAATTTCTTCACAGGTAAGGTTCTCCTTCGTGTGTTCAGGTTTAGATTGGTTCAATCTCAATGATTGAGCCAATCTTAAACAACTTTGGGTCATACGTGGCGCGCTGTTTGGCGCAAATGCCATACGCCAAATGGCCTATGGCGCAGCCGGTGGCAGGATGTTGGCGGCCAGTTCCAGCACCATTTCCGGCTGCTGTGGATCGTTGCTGGTGATAAACACCTGCCGCAGCAGCGGCCCGGTCAGCCCTGGCCCATGCGCGCCGGAATCAAAGGTAATGGACAACACGCCGCTGCCGCCTGCCGGAATCGTCATGGGGTCCAGGCTCGCCTGGGTACAGCCGCAGGAGGTGGTGATATTTTCAATCACCAGATCGGCGGCGCCATTGTTTTGCACCGGCACCTGGCGGGTGATAACCTCGCCGTTCACCACATCGCCCAACTGCAAACTGTTTTCGGCCAGGGTCATTTGCGGACGGCCGTTGCAGGCAGTCAATACGAATGGCAGCACGGCCGTTACCATCAGCAAAATCAGTCCACGTTTCATCACGATTCCCCCTCTGCCACTTTGAGCGTGGGCGGGCCAAACCGGGCATAGTCCGCCTCAATCTGGGTGTAGATGTCGGCCGTACTCTTGCCCGCATCCATCAGGCGCATCGTATCATGGGTAATATCCAGGCAAATGGAGCAATACTGGGCGTGGGGGTCAAACTGAATAACGCCGTTTTCATCCACGCCGGCCACATAACAATCGTAGCTGGAGGTGTGCCCCATCCCGGCGCAGCCACAGTAACATGGGATTTCATCGGCGATTTCACGGTTGGCCACAGCAAACTGGTAAGCCTCTTGCAAGCGGCGACCCGATTGCTGTACCTCTTTGGGCATTTCTGACAGCGGGGCCATGGCGTGTTGATGTACGGCTCTGTTGCCGCATCCCACCAAAACCAGCGCCGCCAGAAAAATAACAGCCAATATCATCATAGATACTATTTTCATCTTCAACTACCTCACCGTGTGCGTACAGTTGCCTGAACCCATATCTCCGACTGAGACTGATTCGGGTCATTGCTCTCAATAATCAAACCCCGGCGTACTGTTTGCCCGGCCGCCTCGTGGAAACCGGCGTCGAAAACTAGCCGGACGGTGGCCACTTTGCCCGGCGGAATAACGCTGGCCGAAATTTCGGCCGTGGTGCAGCCGCAGGTGGTATAAGCCCGGCTGATCGTCAGCGGCGCGTCACCCGTATTGCGAATGACAAACTCTCGCTCCACCACATCCCGCGGCCCAATCGTGCCAAAACTATAAAACCGCTCTGACAGTTGAATGGCCGGCTGTGGCTGGCTGCGGGGCAAAAAGGGAATGGGAGCGCCTTCGCCCATATCATGCACGGCCAGGATGGGCAGTTCGTGGGCCACATCGGCCGGGTTGTATGCGGCCGATGCGCTGGGCGTGGTGGAGATGGTTGCTACCACCCCGGCTAAAACCAGCAGCACCCCACCTAATAATACGGCTAATGGCAGCCACTCTTGTTGGCGCCGTTTTGGCTGCGCCGTCCATCCATTACGCATTTTTACTTTCATCACAAACTCCTTCAGAAAAATCAAAGATTGCACAGAACTTGTCCTGAGCTCGTCGAAGGATTACACCGATTTCATATCTGCGAAATCTGTGATTACATTGAGACTTCCTAAGATTGAGGAGTTGGGCATCCTCATATGCCCAACAGTTCGCATCTGAGGATGCGAACTCCTCTGTTGAAGTGACTCCGTGTAACTGCGCAATCTTTGGTATTCATTCATTTTCTTGTTGCCAAGCATACTTACCGGCAGCCTGAGCCATGAGCGCCAAATGGCCTATCACCCTCAAAAATATGACAGACCCCGTTTTGTCATAAGCCAAATGGCCTACGGACTGCCGGGCATTTGGCGCTGGTGAGGATGACCGGACTGCCGATAATGGTGGTTATGAGTCCATCCCCTGGATATGGCCGTACCCCGGCCCTCATTATCAACCAGGCCGTCACCTGGTCCTGCCGGCGCTGGCTGCCAATTTTCACCGTGTTGTTAGCCCTCTATATTGGCCTGCCCTGGCTGGCGCCTGTTTTCATGGCGTTGGGCTGGACGGGCGCGGCCGAAACCATTTACCGCATTTACAGCACCCAATGTCACCAGTTACCACAGCGTTCCTTCTTCCTCTTTGGCGAGACGCCCATGCTCTCCCTTGATGCCGTGCAAACCCTGTGGATCAACAGCGAGAACCCGCTGGTACTGCGCCAGTTCATTGGTAATGCCGATGTTGGCTGGAAAGTGGCCTGGTCAGACCGCATGGTGTACATGTACACCAGCCTCTTGCTTTTTGGCCTGGTTTATTGGCCGCTGCGCCATCGTCTGAAGCCGCTGCCCTGGTGGGGGTTGCTCTTGTTTCTGCTGCCGATGGCGGCCGATGGCCTCACCCATGCCCTCAGCGATATGGTGGGCGGCTTGGGTACCGGTTTTCGTTTTAGCAACAACTGGTTAATTCCCTTGACCGGCGGCGTTTTTCCCGATACCTTCTACACAGGTGATGGTTTTGGCTCCTTCAATTCCTGGATGCGCCTTATCACCGGCATTTTGTTTGGCTTGGGCGTCGTCTGGTTTGCCTACCCACGACTAGATGAGGCTTTTGGGGAGATGAAGAGATTATGACCACCCTCATTCGTGTTTTATTAGCCGACGACCATGCCGTTGTTCGCGCCGGAATTCGCCAGTTTTTAGAGCAGGCGGCCGATATTGCCGTCATTGCCGAAGCGGATGATGGCGAGATGGCCCGTAGCCTCATCGGCCAGCACAAACCGGATGTGGCTGTGCTGGACATTCAAATGCCCAAAGCGACCGGCATTGAAGTTACCCGGTGGGTGCGCGCCCACCACCCGGAGGTGGGTGTGCTGGTGCTGACGGCTTATGATGACGATCCGTATGTCACGGCCGTGTTACAAGCCGGCGCTAACGGGTATGTCCTCAAAACGGCCGCGCCCGCCAGCATCATTCAAGCGGTGCACGACGTGCATGAAGGCAAATCGGTGTTAGACCCGGCCATCACCGGCCGTTTGCTGGCGCACATCGCTGGCCGCGCCGCTGCCGACCTGCCCGTTTATGAGGAAGTGACCGAACGTGAACGGGAGGTATTGGCCCTGGCCGCCAAAGGTTACACCAACAAAGCCATCGGCGTGCAGTTGGGCATTAGCGACCGTACCGTGCAGGGCCATCTGGCAAAAATTTACCAGAAGCTAGATGCGGGCAGCCGCACCGAAGCGGTGATGAAGGCCGTTTCGCTTGGCCTTATTGAACGGTAATCGGTAATCGGTTATCGGTTACACTTCCGATTACCGATAACCGACAACCGACAACCTCCATGAAACACCGCCCCAGTCTCCCCCTCCAACTCTTTATCATCACTGTTTTGCCGCTGACGGCGCTGCTGCTGCTCATTGCTTTTGGCAGCCTGGGGCTGCACCAGCGCGCCATGCGCCACATGGTGGGCGAACGTGACGAACGCGCCACCCGCGCTGCCGCCTCGGCTATTACCGAACAGATCAACCACCGCCGCTCGGCCATTCGCAGCGTGGCCTTGCACGCCGCCAATGTGGACGCCGGGCCGGTACACGCGCTGGCCGATGCCGCTTTTCTACTGCCGGATTTTGAAGGGGGGATGGCCCTCTTTGCTGCCAGCGGCGAGCGGCTGGCAGCTTCCACTGACGCCGCCCTCTGGCAAACCTATGCCCTGCCAGAACGAGCAGCGTCAGTTGGCCGGGAGAGTTATTTTTTGCCGTCTGTTACCGATCCGGAGAGTGGGGAAACGTTTACGCTGGTGGCGGCAACCGAGGGGGAGGTCACGGCCGTTGGCGCATTTTCCGCTACCTCACTGGCGCGCCGGGCGCTGGCGGACATCTTTGGCGGGCATGAGCAGGCGGCCGTCTACGTGGTCACGGCCGAAGGCGACACGCTGTACCATACTGGTATGTTGGCCTGGGGCGATACGCCGCCTCTGGCACAGCCCGGCGTGACCGATGCTCTGCGCGGCGAAAGCGGCGCCACCTACCTGACGATTGATGGCGAGGAATACGTGATTGCCTTTAGCCCCATTTCGCCGGTGGGTTGGGCGCTGGTGCTGGCCGAACCCTGGCGCGCCGCCAGCGATCCCCTGCTGCGCACCACCGAACTGGCGCCGCTCATTCTGATCCCGGCCCTACTGGTATCCCTGTTAGCGTTATGGTTTGGGGCACGCCAGGTGGTACGGCCGTTGCAATCTTTGGAACAAAAGGCCACCCAACTGGGCTGGGGTGATTTTGCCGCCATCGAAGAGCCGGTAGGCGGCATTAACGAAATTCAACGCCTGCAAACGGAACTGATTCACATGGCGCGCAAAGTGCAGTTGGCGCAGCAGAGTTTACGGGGCTACCTGGGCGCTGTGACTACCGGACAGGAAGAAGAACGCCGCCGCCTGGCCCGCGACCTGCACGACGATACCATCCAATCGCTCATTGCCCTGAACCAGCAAATTCAACTGGCACAGATGGCCGGGGCCGCCGCGGACGCCGACGAGGCCACAGCAGATAGATTGGCCACGATGCAGCAAATGGCCGGGCAGATGATGGCCGATCTGCGCCGCCTGATTCACGATTTGCGGCCGATTTATCTGGAAGATTTAGGGCTGGTTCCCGCTCTGCAAATGCTGGCGCGGGATATGGGCCAAACGATGGAGATACCGGTTTCGTTTGCCTCAACCGGCCGGGAGCAACGTTTGCCGCCTGATGTGGAACTGGGGCTGTATCGCATTGCTCAGGAAGGTTTGCGTAACGTGGCCCGCCATGCTCAGGCGAATCGGGCTGAGTTGCGACTGGCCTTTACGGAAACGGCCGTCTATCTGACCATTCAGGATGACGGCCGTGGTTTTGTTGTGCCCGAAAGTCCGGCGCAGATAGCGGCGGCGGGGCACTTTGGCCTGCTGGGGGTGCAGGAGCGGGCGGAAGCAATGGGGGCGCGGCTGCAAATTGAGTCGGCGGCGGGTGCGGGCACGGCGCTGACTGTCTGCCGCCCGCTGATGACATAGGCCATTTGGCGGGGAGCGGTCAGGCGAAATGACCCTGCAAGTCTGTCTAAAATGCTGGTAACATAGGCGGATGCAACCGCCGCCATCGTTTACGCGCATTATCATTTTGGCCGAGGCCACGTTGCCCCGGCTGGCCTGGGCGGCGCTGTTGGAGCGGCAGCCGGGTCTGGTGGTGGTGGGCACGGCCGTTCACCTGGATGATGTGCGGACCTTGCCCCCAACGGATGGGAACACGGCCGTACTCCTGGACTTCTCCCACTCATTGCCCGAACAACTTTCCCGGCTGGCTCAGATTGTGCCTGCTTATGGATTGCTTTGCCTGGTTGCCGGGTATGACCTGAATGAGATTGTGGCGCTGCTGCAAGCGGGCGCAACCGGCGTCCTGAGCCGGGACGCCACCGTGCCGGAACTGGCGCGGGCGCTGATCGCGGTGGGGCGCGGTGAAATGGTGCTGCCGCCCTCATTGGCCGTCCGCGCATTGACGGCTCTGGCGCGTGGCGGGGCAACACAGACACGCCACGCGGAGGCGCTCACCGACCGGGAACGGGAGGTGTTAGCCCTGCTGGCCCAGGGATTGACCAACAAGGATATTGCCCAATCGCTGTTTCTGAGTGTGCGCACCATTGAGGCGCACCTGCGCCATATCTACGGCAAGCTCGATGTGACTTCACGCACGGAGGCTGTCTTGTGGGCGGTACAGCATGGTGTGGGCAAGTGAGGATATCAAAATGTGAGGCGCTGATTCCCAGTGGCAGGTGGCAAGTTGCAGGTTGCAAGTTACGGTTGACAAGGTGACTTGCCACCTGCCACCTGCAACTTGCTACCGGAGGAGTTGTTTTTGCTGCGCGAAGCATACGTAATTCCACCTAGATCAAGAACCGCGCTTTCGCCGTATCGGTCGCGGCGAAAGCCACCTATCATGGCGTTATGAGAAGTGGTGACACACACGAACCAGAAAATCTAACCCGGATCGCCGTTCTGGGCACGTTGGCGGAGTTTCACGTGGATCCGCTGCCGTATGACCTGGCGGCGCTGGTAGACCTGGTGGCGGGCATCAACCCGGATTTGCTTTGCCTGGACATGACATTGGCGCAATGGCAGCAGCAGGATTTTAGCCGCTTACCGGCGGAATACAGCCAGGCGTTGCTGCCGCTGGCGGCGCAGACAGACATGGTGGTGGCGCCCATTGGCGGCGCTGAGATGATGCCCCGGGCCACGGCCGTGGGCTGGCGCGGCGCAGCCATAGGGTGGACGCGCAGGTTACTGGGCTGGGTACAAGCCGGCGCTTCTGGGCCTGACGCCATCAACCAGGGTTGGCGGCATGATTGGGGTAATATCCTGTACACGCTTACCCGCCGCCTGGCCGGCGACACGGCCGTTCATGCCTACCACGCCCACATCGAACAACTGGCGCAGGCGGCGCTGCAAGTGGCCGAACGCAACCCCGGCAGCCGTATTCTGGTCGTGAGCAACATTCAATACTGTCACCACATTCGCCCCCGGTTGCAGCAGCAGCCGGGGCTTATTGAAACATCGTATGCAGAGCTATGAGAGGTGACAAAATGACCGAAAATACACACAACCATCAACACGGGGCAACGGCCGTTGCTCCCCACCCATCTGACCACAGCCAGCACCAACACCACACGCAAATGGACCACAGCGCCCACAACGCCCATCAGGGCCATGAGATGCCGCATGATCAGAATAAACATGCCGGACACGGCGGGCACGGCAGCCACGCCGGGCACGAGATCATGTTCCGCAACCGCTTTTGGGTGTCATTGGTATTGAGTATTCCCGTTCTGTACTTCAGCCCGATGCTGCAACATTGGTTGGGTTATACCGCGCCCACCTTCCCCGGCAGTGCGTGGATTGCCCCTGTGCTGTCGGTGGTGATTTTCTTCTATGGCGGTCTGCCCTTCCTGCAAATGGCTACCTGGGAACTGCGCGAACGGCAGCCGGGCATGATGACCCTCATCTCCCTGGCGATCACCGTGGCCTTTGTCTACAGCGTCGCCACCCTTTTTGCCGATTTGGGCGAGAGTTTCTTTTGGGAATTGGTGACGTTGATTGACGTGATGCTATTGGGGCACTGGCTGGAGATGCGCAGCGTGCGCCAGGCTTCCGGGGCGCTGGATGAACTGGCGAAGTTGATGCCGGATGAAGCGGAACGGATTGGCGAAGACGGCCGTGTCGAAAAAATCGCCGCCGCCCACCTGCAAAAGGGCGACCGGGTGCTGGTGCGCCCAGGCGGCAGCATTCCCGCCGATGGTGAAGTTGTGGACGGCCGTTCCGACGTGAACGAAGCGATGATCACCGGCGAATCGAAGCCGGTGAAAAAAGAGCCGGGCAGCCGGGTCATTGGTGGCACGGTGAATGAGGGCAGCGGCAGTTTGCGCATTACCGTCACGGCCACTGGCGACGAGACGGCCCTGTCCGGCATCATGCGCCTGGTAAAAGAGGCGCAAGAGAGTAAATCCAAAACGCAGTTATTGGCCGACCGGGCCGCGGCCTTCCTGTTTTATGCGGCATTGGCGGCGGCGGTGATCACGGCCGTACTCTGGACAATTGCTACCGGTTTTAACGTGGAAGTATTGTCACGGGTTGTGACCGTGCTGGTCATCGCCTGTCCCCATGCGTTGGGGCTGGCGGTGCCGCTGGTGGTGGCCATCACTACGGCGTTGTCGGCGCGGAACGGTATTCTGGTGCGCGACCGGCGGGCGCTGGAAGCAGCGCGGGAAGTGGATACCATCATCTTTGACAAGACCGGTACGCTGACCAAAGGGGAGCAGGGTGTCGTGGGCAGTGTCACGGTGGACGGCGTTCCCGAAAAAGAGGCGTTGGCGTTGGCCGCCGGGCTGGAAGCGGATTCGGAACACGTAATTGCCCGCGCCATCGTCGCCGCGGCCCAGGCGCGGCAGATTGAAGCCGCCACGGTGACGGAATTTACCGCCTTGAAAGGGCGGGGTGTGCAGGCGATGGCCGGAGATAGTGCCGTATCTATTGGCGGCCCCCGTCTGCTGGAATACCTGGAAGTGGAACTGCCGGAGACCATCGCCGCCTTCAGCCAGCAGGCAGGCGAGAAAGGGCAGGCCGTCATCTACCTGGTGCAAGGCCAGGAAGTGATTGCCGCCTTTGCCCTGGCCGACGTGATCCGCGAGGAAAGCCGGCAAGCCATTCAAAAATTGCACGAGATGGGCATTGAAGTAGCCATGCTTACCGGCGACAGCCAGGATGTAGCCAGAGCGGTGGCTGCCGAACTGAACATTGACCGCTATTTCGCTGAAGTGCTGCCCGAAGATAAGGACAAGAAGGTCAGCGAACTGCAAAAGCAGGGCAAAAAGGTGGCGATGGTAGGCGACGGCGTCAACGACGCCCCGGCCCTCACCCGCGCCGACATCGGCATTGCCATTGGCAGCGGCACCGATGTGGCCGTGGAGTCTGCCGGGCTGATCCTGGTGCAGTCGAACCCGCTGGATGTGGTGAAGATTATCGAGTTGAGCCGGGCCAGCCAGCGCAAAATGGTGCAGAATATCTGGTGGGCGGCGGGATACAACATCGTAGCAATTCCACTGGCGGCGGGCATCCTGGCCCCCTGGGGCATCTTTATGCCCCCGGCGGTGGGCGCGCTGGTGATGTCTGTGAGTACCATCATTGTGGCACTCAATGCCCAGACGTTGCGGCGGATGAGTTTGTAGAATGGTAGTGGTTGATCACGCCAGACATCCGATTTTTCTAAAAAATCGGATGTCTGCCTTCCCGGTGCAGGTATGAGTTGTCCAGAAAAGTTTCCCCATTTTCCTGTCATTCTGAGGAGTCTTCGACGAGGAATCCCCACATTGCCACTCAGAAGGATTCCTCACTCCGAAGACTGCGTTCGGAATGACAGGGAGAAGGGCTTTTCTGTGCAGCGATGTTTCCTCATTCTGTTGGTATTGGTAGCGACGGCCTGCCAGGCGGCGGCTGATTTGTCGCCTGGGGGGGCGGGGGACACGGCCGTACTTACCATTCCCACCCTGGCTCCCGACGAAATCCGGTTGGGGCAAACGGTGTACACGCAGCAGTGCGCCAGTTGCCATGGGGTCAATCTGGAAGGCCAGCCGGATTGGAAGCTGCCAAACGAGGACGGTTCTTTTCGCGCCCCGCCGCATGATGCCAGCGGGCACACCTGGCATCACGGTGACCAGACCTTGTTAGACGCTGTCCGGTTGGGTGGGGCGCGTTTGCAGCCGCTGAATGTGGTCAGCGCCATGCCGGCGTATGGGGAATTGTTGAGCGAGGCAGAGATGACGGCCGTGTTGGTTTACATAAAAAGCACCTGGCCGAAAGATTTGCAGCTTTACCAGTGGGAAGCCACCCTGCGCGAACAAACACAAGAAACAGAGTGAAATTTGATTAGTTGGCGACAGCCAGGGCAAGCTGCTGCTCTGCTTCAATCTGGAAAAGGGAAGCAGCCTCATGGCGGCTTTTGACTTCCAGCTTTCTCAAGATGTTGTGGACGTGATTTTTGACGGTGCCACATTCAATCACCAGTTTTTCGGCAATTTCCTGGTTGGTACAGCCGGCGGTAATTAGTTCCAACACCTCTTCCTCGCGCCCGGTTAATTCCTCAAGCTGCGCTCCGCGCGCTCTGGCAAAGGCCAGGGGCATTTCCAGATTGGCTAAATGGGTTAATCGGGACATCAGGGCGGCGGCAATGGCGGGGGAAATAATCGCTTCTTCTTGATGGGCGGCCTGTAATTTCTGGGCCACCTCTTCTACCGATTCATTTTGCAGGATGTAGCCGGCCGCGCCCGATTCCACGTAGCGGATGATGGTATGGGGACATTCATCCACGCCCAGGATCAGCACTTTGGTCTGGGGGTGGGTGAGGCGCAGTTCATCGAGCAAATCAAGGGCGGTGGTATCTTCTAATTCTGTGCCCAATAACAGCACGTTGGCGTGGGGCACAAGAAAATAAAGCTCTTCCGTTGTGGTGGCGCAGCCAACAACATAGACATCGGCCACGTTATCCAGAGCGGCGCGCAGCGAATCGCAGATGAGGCGAGAAGGATGGGCAAGCAACATACGGATCATGGGCAAAGTCTCCTTTATGAATAAAAATGGCGACCGCCATTTTTATTCATTATGGGGGGAAACGGCCGTGAACCCTATAGGGAATGAACCTACTGTGACCTGGGGGGAAACCCTACCTTAGCGGGTTAAGAGGCAAAAGCGGCGCGAATGGCCGGGATGAGGCCGCTGTTGGCTTCCTGTTTGAGGATGTAACCGGCCGCGCCGTTTTGGCGCGCTTGCTGCACCAGTACGTTGTTATGGTGCATGGACAGCATGATGATGTGCGTGGGCAGACCCAACGCCTGGATTTCCCCGGCGGCGCGAATCCCGTCCAGTTCGGGCATGGACACATCCATCACAATGACATCTGGCTGAATGGTTTGGGCTAATTGGATGGCTTCACGGCCGTTCACGGCCGTGGCCACCACTTCCATATCCGGTTCCCTGGCCAACATGGCCACCACACTCTGGCGCACCAGAGCATGGTCATCCACCACTAAAATACGAATAACTTGCTCTGCAATAGACATGATTACACATACAACTCATACTGGTAGCAAGTTGCATGTGGCAAGTGGCAAGTTACTATGGCCAAAGTCACCGGCAACTTGCTACGTGCAACCCAACGGCAAAATGTCAGTTAACAGCATCTATTGTGGCACAGAGGGGACGTTTGCCGTATGGGGAATTACCCTACCTTTGAATAGACCTGACAGGTTTTCTAAAACCTGTCAGGTCTGCGGCGGCGTTTACGAGTCAAGCAAAATCAGCCCGCGCTTAATGCCTTCCCGAATTAGAGAGGCCAGGTCATTCACTTCTAGTTTGGACATCAGGTTAGCGCGATGTTTTTCTACTGTCTTGACGCTGATGCTCAAAATGTCGGCAATGGCGCTGTTGGTGTGCCCTTCGGCCACCAGTTGCAGCACTTCCCGCTCCCGCGGGGTGAGCAAATCGGCCACATTCGCGGCGGCGGCATCGGGTGGGGACAGCAGCAGGGTCATCACGGAATCGGAGATGGTGGGGCTGATAAACATTTTCCCCTGGCTGACGGAACGAATAGCCAGCAGCAGCTCTTCGGTCACGGCGTCTTTGAGCAAATAGCCTTTGACGCCGCGCCGTAATAGCTGCTGCACCATGGTGGTGTCGGCATACATGGAGAGGATAATGACCTGGGTGGGCAGCTTCATATCCACAATGCGTTCGGCGGCCTGCGCGCCATCCAGCCGGGGCATGGAGAGGTCCATCACCACCACATCTGGTTTGTGTTGTTCCGCCAGGTCAACGGCTTCTTGGCCGGTGGCGGCTTCGGCCACCACCTGCACGTCGCCGCTTTGTTCCAGCAGCGCCCGGA
This sequence comes from Chloroflexota bacterium, assembly GCA_014584575.1. Classification (GTDB taxonomy): domain Bacteria; phylum Chloroflexota; class Anaerolineae; order Promineifilales; family Promineifilaceae; genus CAADGU01. The sequence goes on along the minus strand of JACTMP010000083.1, from coordinate 54,832 downwards.
TGCCCTGGCGCACCAAATTGTGATCTTCGGCGATGATAACCCGTATCATGTTTCTTCTCTGGTGTAGGGGACAACGGCCGTTAAACGACTGCCCTGTCCTGGTGTGGATTCGATGTGCAGACGGCCGTTGACCATGTCCAATCGTTCTACCATGCCCACCAATCCGGCCCCTTGCACCGGCAGCGCCTCCTCAAAATTGGGCGGCGTAAACCCGCTGCCGTTATCCGTGATCGTCAACGTGATCATATCCGAATCCTGCGTCAGCGACACCTGCGCTGCGGTGGCCTGGGCGTGTTTGCTGATATTGGTCAACGCTTCCTGGGCCACCCGATACAAGGCTAAAGCCGGTAAGGGGGCCAATTCCGGCAGCGCCACCCCGATATACGTTACCGAAAGCGGGGTGTGCGTTTGAAAGTCCTGGCACAAACCGGCCAGCGCCGCATCCAGGCCAAAGGCATCCAGTCCCGGCGGCCGTAAATTATGCGAAAGCAACCGCAAATTGCTCATCGTCTGGTCGGTCAGCGCCAAAACATCAGCCAGACTTTGCCGAATATCGCTTAATTCCTCTGGCAGTAGAGAACGGATCAAGTCCAGGCTGATTTTTAAGGAGGTCAACGCCTGCCCGGATTCATCATGCAGCTCACGGGCAATGCGCACCCGCTCTGCTTCCTGCGCCTGCATCACCCGGCGGGCCATATGCCGCATCCTTTCCCGCTGTTTTTCCGCCTTTTCCCGCGCCTGGCGCTGGTCGGCATACAGGCGGGCATTTTCAATGGCCATGCCGGCCTGCACACCCAGGATTTTTAACAAGCGTTCGTCGTCCTCGTCAAAAATGCTGGGGGTGGCGCCCTGCACGCTGATCGCGCCAATGCGCCGCAGGCGGCTTTCCACCGGAGCCACTAGCAGAGAACGGGCCTGGACGCCGGATGACAGGGTCAGCAGATGAGGTTCGCTTTGCAGATCCGGTAAATTGATCACCTCGCCCACGATCATGATGCGCCCGGCAATGCCCCCATCTAAAACGCGGAGGTTGGTTTCCGCTCCGGCTTCCGCCGTTTCCATTTCCAGACCGGCGCTGGCGGCTAATGCCAACCGGTTGGTTTTGGGCTGCCAGATGTGAATGGTGGACCAATCGGCATTGGGGATAATGTCTTGGGCCATGTGGGTGATGAGTTGTAACAGCGCCTCCAGTTCCAATGTTTCTGTTAAGGCATGGGTGATGGTGACGATGGCGTCCCGTTCGCTGAAGCGGCGTTGTAGCTGTTCGTATTGGCGGGCATTGCCGATGGCGATGGCCGTCCAGGCAGCGGCCATTTCTAACAGGCGCATGTCTTCGGCGGTGAAGGCGTCGGCGCGGTGGTGGGTGGCTTCCAGCACGCCGACGGCCGTGTCCCGCCAGCGCAGGGGAACGGCCAACATCGCCTCTGGCCGGTAGCCCATCAATTCTCTGATCTTGGGCGATATGCGGTGGATACACTCGTCCCCCTGCAAATGCAGCGATGCGCCGGTTTGCCATACTTCCCCGGCCACGCTCAGGTGAAAAGGTACCCGCAGCCCGCGCATGTCGGGCATGTTGGTCTGATCGTTGGCGACGATTTCTAACAGGGGTTCCGCCAATTGTTCTTTGAAGACAAAAAGGATGAGGGATTCCGCACCGATCAACGGCCGTACCAGCGTCAACACCTGGTCGTAAATGCGCTCAAAATCGAGGGTGGCGGAAATGGCCTGCCCCACCTCCATCAGCGCCGACAGTTCACGCACCGTTTGTTGGCGCTGCATGGCCAGACCCAGCAGGGCGCTCACATGGCTGATGATGGAAGTCATGTCCCGGTCAAGGGGGGCAGAGGCGGGCGAGAAAAATTCGAGTACGGCCGTGACCTTGCCCCCCACCAACACCGGAAACGCAAAATAAGCCCGAATCCCCGCTTCCGGCAGTTGGCGTACAAAAGTGGTTTCCTGGCGCACATCTAAGATGGATACGGCCGTTGCCTCTTGCCACACTTTTCCTACCGTACCTTCACCGCGTCGGAATGAGGTGGCTTCGCTGAGGGCACGGAAAGGAGCGGTGGCGGCGGCATGGGCCACGGCCGTGTACCAGACGCCGCTAGAAACCAGGGTGTCGGACGCTTCCGACCAGATGTACACGTGGCCCAGAGGCCAACCCATAAAGCGGCAAATGGCCGCCAACACCCCGGCAAAGGCCCCATCCAGCGTCTCCGCCTGGGCAATGGTTAAAGAGATTTGTTGCAGCAAATGAAGGATCTGCTGCTCGTAGGATTGGCCGGCTGAATGGTGACGGTTCTCTTCCATAATTCCCCTCACCGAAATTCTATCTTGATCAGGCAGCAGGGGAAAGAAACAAAGGTTTAGGGTGATTATACTCAATTCCCGGCGATTGAAATCGCGGCTACAAACAGCAAAGCCCACCTTCGTGGGTTGTTATCCACTGGGTTTTAGTCGGCGAAGGCCGACTTTGCCTTTTGTTGGTGCAGATTTATCTGCCGCCACAAACCAAATTGAGAATTGCTGGCAAAAGTAGGGTGTTTTGCCGGGAAAGGTAGGGATTTTACCCATTCTGGAAATGCTGGAAGCCTCTTAGGATAGAGCGCAACCTGGAAATATGGCTCAACCAGGAAATGGAGGACATAAAATGACATCCATCAATGAGTACGAAGGAACAGTCACCTCAAGACAAACATTGGACGAGGTCAACCCACAGCAGCAACCAGAAGTCATCGTGGAAGAGGTGCATCACTATCATTACAGCGATGATAAGGTGGGCTATTTTCCCCTCAACAAAGTGGACCGAATCATATGGCTCATCGCCATCATTTTGGAAACCTTGATAGGTTTCCGCGTATTTCTCAAGCTGATCGCCGCGAACCCTGAGAGTGGTTTTGCCAGCTTCGTCTATGCCATCACCGCCCCCTTTCTGGCGCCCTTCGCCGGATTAACATCCACTCCCTCAGCCAGCGGGGCCGTCCTGGAAATCTCTTCGATTATTGCCATGGTGGTTTATGCCCTCTTATTCTGGCTGGCTGCGTACCTCATCCATTTAATCTTGGAGCGGTAAAAGGAGAAAACCATGTACCGCAGAATGCCCGACACGGGCAGTAATCGCCGAGGACGTTTTAGCATGGGCCGAATTCTGGTGGCGCTGGTGATTGCCGGTATTTCCCTGATCACTTACTTTGCTTCCAGCGAATTTAATCCTATTACCGGCGAGACGCAGCAGGTAGCCCTTTCCCCAGACCAGGAGATTGCCATGGGGCTGCAAGCCGCGCCACAACTGGCCCAAATGCACGGTGGCTTGCACCGGGATAACGACTTGCAGGCTTATGTGGATGGGGTATGCGCGCGGTTGATGAATAACAGCACCGTCAGCCAGACCGATTGGCCTTTTGACTGCCATTTGTTGGCCGACCGGGAAACGATCAATGCCTTTGCTTTGCCCGGCGGGCAGATGTTCATCACGATGGCCCTGTTTGAACGGCTGGAGACGGAAGGTCAGTTGGCCGGGATTATGGCCCACGAGATGGGGCACGTGGTCGCCCGCCATGCGGCGGAGCAGTTAGCGGAACAAAGGCTGGCCCAGGGGTTGAGCGGCGCGGCAGTGATTGCCGCCTATGACCCGGAAAACCCAAACAGCGGCCTGACGACGCAACAATTGTCGGCCCTGATCAGCCACCTGGTGACGTTGAAATACGGCCGTGACGACGAACTGCAATCGGATCGCTTAGGGGTGCAGTTTATGGCCGAAGCCGGTTATGACCCCCGCGCCCTGGTGGAGGTGATGGAAATTCTGGCTAAGGCCAGCGGCCCAGCTAGTGGGCCTGGCGGTCAGCCCGAATTTTTCAGCACCCACCCCAATCCCGATAACCGCATCGAGCGCATCCGGGAAGCCATTGAATCTTTGTATCCTAATGGGGTACCGGCTGGTCTGGAACCATAAGGATGTACCCCCCTCTGTACCCTCTTTTGTATCTTCACCTATTTATCGTATCGGACATGGCAGCTAACGTTAAGGCAAATTAACGCACAAACAAAAAAAGGAAAGAACCATGAAACTCAATACTTTGAAAGACGTGTATGTCGGACAGTTGAAAGATGTGTACAGCGCTGAAAAGCAGTTGACAGAAGCTCTGCCCCAGATGGCCCAGGCGGCGGCTAACCAGAAATTGCGCCAGGCTTTTAAAAACCACCTGACGGAAACGGAAAACCATATGCAGGCCGTGCGCACGATTCTGGACGATTTGAATGAAAACCCCACCAGCACCAAATGCAAAGCCATGGAAGGGTTGATTGAAGAGGGCCGTGAGATTGTGCAAAACGGTGGGGATGCCGATGCGCGTGATGCCGCTTTGATCGTGGCCGCGCAAAAGGTGGAGCATTATGAGATTGCCACGTATGGCAGCCTGCGCACCTTTGCCAACTCTCTGGGGTATGACGACGCGGCGCGAGTTTTGCAAAGCATTCTGAACCAGGAATATGCCGCCGACCAGACGCTGGACGACCTGGCGATGGGTACCTACGGCAAAACCGGTTTGAATACCGCCGCGAAAAATTGATGGGGAGTGGCAGGTAGCAAGTGGCAGGTGGCAAGAATCACCTGCAACCTGCAACTTGCCACTTGCCACTTGCCACCAATTGCTACAGGTTATCAAAAGTAAAATACTTTACATAAGGAGACAAATATGTTACTGAATATCATTTTGTGGATCATTTTAGGTGGTGTGGCGGGGTGGATCGCCAGTATGTTGATGGGGCGCGATAACCAGATGGGCGCCATAGCCAACATCATTGTCGGTATTGTAGGCGCGCTCATCGGTGGGTTCTTGTTTAACCTGCTGGGCCTGCCCGGAAACACCGGCTTTAACCTATGGACGCTGCTGGTGGCCATCGTTGGCTCGGTGGTGCTGCTTTTCCTGGTAGGCATTTTGCGCCGGGCGGCCTGATTGGCATAAGCCCGAAGCAAAACCGAATGCCCCCACACGGCTTGTGTGGGGGTTTTTTTGTGTACAAAAGGGGACTTGATCCACCGTTCGTAGTAGGCACTTTAGTGCCGTCAGAAGGCGATGAATCGCCTACTACAAACTGGTTTTGACAGGAGTGGACGGTAATGAAAGATTTTGAAATTCCGCTGATTTCGACATGGCAGTTGGTGCTGTGGACGTTGGGGGTAACGGCCGTACTCGGCTGTTTTTGGCTGTTATGGCGTTTCCAGGGGGTGCTATTGTTGCTGCTAACGGCCGTGATTTTGAGCACGGCCGTACACCCTGGCGTCCTCTGGCTGGAAAAGCGGGGCATCCCCAAACCGGCCGGCATTGTGCTTATTTTTGGGCTGATTGGCACGTTCTGCGGCCTGCTCATCGCCTACAGCCTGCCCGTTTTAGCCGAGCAAGGCGCGGCCATCGGCCAAAATCTGACCGCCGGGTATCAATCGCTCTACGAGAGTCTCCAGCGCCTGCCCAACATTCTGCTCAATCGCCTGTTCCTGATCCTTCCCGCCGAACTGCCGGGGTTCGGTGGCGAGGGTGAATTAACTCTGCCGGATACCGATTCATCCCCAAAGGAGGTTAATGGGCTGCTTCGCGGCTTGCTTCAGGTGATGGCGGTGGGCATCCTGACCTTTTATTGGACACTGGAAGGCAGCCGCCTGAAGCAGGCGGCGTTTTTGCTGGTGCCCCTGCAAAAGCGGGAGGAAGCGCGGGCGTTGGTGCAAGAGATTGAGACGAAGGTGAGCGCCTACCTGCTAGGCCAGGGCCTCCTGTGCCTGATCATTGGCGGGTTGGCATTTGTGGCGTATTCGGTGATCGGCTTGCCCCACGCGCTACTGCTGGCGGTTTTTGCCGGATTGTTGGAAGCGGTGCCGATTGTGGGGCCGGTATTGGGGGCCGCGCCGGCGCTCATCGTCGCGCTTTCCATTTCCCCGGCGACAGCATTGTGGGTTATCCTGGCCACGGCCGTCATCCAGCAGCTAGAGAATAGCTTATTGGTGCCCCGGGTGATGAGCCGTACCATCGGGGTACGGCCGTTGGTCACACTGTTGGCGCTGTTGGCCTTTGGCTCCTTGTTTGGCGTTTTGGGGGCGCTTATCGCCCTGCCGTTGGCGGCCGTTATCCAATTATTCGTCGAGCGTTTTTTGTTGGCGCGGGAGAGCCTGGCGGCAAAAGAGCCGGGGCGGGATCACTGGAGTATGCTGCGGTACGAGACGAACCAACTGGTGCAAGATGTACGCAGCCAGGTACGCCGCAAAGAAGATACCCCTTCGGCCATCACCGACGAGGTAGAGGATGAACTGGAAGCCATTGCCCTGGATTTGGAAAGTTACCTGGCGGGGCAAGGAAACGGGGGGCGCGGGCAATGAAGCAATTGATGAAGTACACGGCCGTGATTCTAACCACGCTTACCGTCCTGCTGGTTTTATGGCAGTTCAAGCTGGCGCTGCTGTTGTTTGTATTGTCATTATTTGTGGCGGCGGCCATACGGCCGTTTGTGGATGGATTGGTGGCGCGCGGTTTGCCCAAAGGGGCGGCCCAATTGCTGCTGTATGTGGTGGGCATCGGCGGTTTTGTGCTGGTGCTGCTGTTGGTTGGTGAATGGTGGTGGCAAGAACTCAATCTGGCGGTGAATCAGGCGGTGGTGGAGTACGAAAGTTTACACCGCCGCTGGCAAATGGGGGCGGGTTGGCAGCAAACGGCCGTGAATCTGCTGCCGCCGTTTACGTTTACGGGGACGGAACTCCAGCAGGTGACGCCAGCGGTTATCACCATCACCAGCAGCCTTACCGGCGCTGTGGCCGGTTTGCTGGTGCTGTTGGCGTTGAGCATCTATTGGAGCGTTGACCAATCCCGGTTTGAGCGCCTGTGGTTGTCCCTGCTTCCGGTGAAGCGGCGGGCTTATGCGCGGGATAGCTGGCGCGAGGTGGAAACGGCCGTGGCCGGTTATTTGCGCAGCCAGACGGTGCAAAGTGTGTTGGCGGCCCTTTTATTGGCGGGCGGCACGGCCGTTGTCGGTTTTGAATTCCCCTTGCTGCTGGCTTTTGTGGGAGGAGTGGCCGCTTTTGTGCCCCTGTTTGGTGGGTTGTTTACGGCCGTGTTTGCCTTTGGCCTGGGTAGTCTGGAAAGTATCGGTCTGGGCGTGGGGGTGGCCGTTTACGCACTGCTGGTGTTTATCGGCCTGGAACTGGTGGTGGAACCGCGCCTGTGGCCGCGCAAACGGCGCAGCTTTTTGCTGACCATCCTGGTGATACTGCCCCTGTTTGAAGCCTTTGGCCTGTGGGGATTGGTGGTGGCCCCGCCGCTGGCGGCGGCCATTGAAGTGGTCGTGGCGCAGCTTTATCAGGCTTCCATTACACGGGTGGACACGGCCGTGCCCCTCGAACGATTGCAGACCCGCTACCAACAACTGGCGCAAAAAATCGCCGCCTCTGAAGATGAGGCGGCGATGCCGGAACTGCAAAATCTTAGCCAACGGCTGGCGCAGTTGTTAGAGAAGACAAAAAGACCCTAAGGGTTTCAGAAAACCCTTAGGGTCTATATTCAGCTTAGAGCTTATAAGCCGCTCATAAACTCATTGACTTCGCGTTCCGCTTCGGCGCGTGTACGGCCGTAGCGTTCCTGAATCAGGCCCACCAGTTCGTCGCGTTTACCGGCGATCCGGGTCAGGTCGTCATCCGTCAGGTCACCCCACTTCTGGCGCACTTTGCCTTTCACCTGATTCCATTTGCCTTCCAAAATATCGCTGTTCATTTCGAGTACGTTACTCATGTTTACCTCCGAAAGTGATTTACCGGGTCAGTGGTTAAAAGCTGCCATTTGCCTTGCCTGACCCCCACAAAGCGGGGCAACGTCTACGTCTCTCACTATAACCGCCCGCGTTGCCCAGACCGATGTATCCGGGGTATAGGTTGTGGATACACGTTTGTTGTGCCTTTTGAGACCCTCTCCGGGTTATATCTCCATCTGTGCCTGGGGGATGTGCCAATATCTATTCAGGCAAACGGCCGTTGCTCCTACACTGGCAGCATAAGTTAAGAGGAGGCAATAATGAATGAGTCACAGGCATATCAAAACGACGAGAGAGGGCGACCGTCAGGCGTGAACCACCGGCTGTTAACCGGCAAAGTTGTCTTGTTGGTGGGGAATGACACGGCCGTGACGCAGTTGTTAATCGGCCAGTTAGCCCAAAAAGGCGCGGATATTGCTCTCGTGTGCTGGCACATCCCTTTGGAAACCTCAGCCAAAATCAAGGAGCGCGTACAGGCATTTGGCCGCAAACTGCTGTTGCTAGAGGAGATGGCCGATCAGACCACTTCCCCGGCGCAACTGGTGCAAACCATCACCGGCGAATTAGGGCAGCTTGACCTGTTCATTGACCTTTCGGCGCAAACGAGTGCGCTGCCCGGCCCCAACGATGACCCTAATCAAATGCCCGCGCCTGTACAACCGCAATGGCCGTTTGTTACGGCCGTTTTGCCTGAAATTGCCCGTTCTGAAACAACCCGTTTCTGATCCGCGAAATGATAATTTCAGGATTTGATGAAATTCAGTTTCATCTTGTGCCTTTTGTTACTTATTTTGTTGGTGCATAAAGGGTTATAGTGTCTGAGTGGGAGATTTGGTTTGAAGGAGTTAGCCATGCCCAGCAGCATTCGATTTCATCTAATAGCGGTGTTAATTCTCATGCTCTGTGCCGCTTGCGCCCAAACAAGCACAGAGGAAACCCCAAATGCCGCAGCCCTGGCTAATCCCGCTTCGGCAAATTGCATCCAACAGGGTGGCCAGGTGGAAATGCGGCAGAATGAGGCGGGTGAGTACGGCGTGTGTGTGTGGGCCGACGGCCGTACCTGTGATGAATGGGCGCTCTATCATGGCGTCTGTGAACAACACCGGGTGCTGCTCACCTTTTTTGATCGGCTGGCGGCGGGTGAATATGCGGCGGCGGCGGAATTGTACGGCGGCAGCTATGACGTGCTGCAAGGCTACAACCCTACGGTTGATCCGGCGGATGTGGCCGCACTCTGGCAAAACGGCTGCCAGGTGAACGGCCTGCAATGTTTGCCGGTGCGTGTTGCCAGTTTCAAAGAGGATACGGCCGTTGGCGAAACCATCTTCACCGTGCAGTTCACCGCGCCGGACGGCAGCCTGTTTGCACGCGGCCCTTGCTGTGGCGAGAACCAACCTACGCCGCCGGAAACCGATTTTGAATTCCGCGTTATCCAGAGCGAGGACGGTGGCTATCGGGTGCTGGATATGCCGGTTTATGTGCCCTGAGAAAAACAACTCTTTTGAGGAACCGATATGAACACACAAGATAACACCGCTCTCTGGCTGCGTTGGGTAGGGGCCAATTCATTGGCCGAGGCCGTGGGGTTGGGGCTGACGTTTGCGCTGGATGTTTTGATCATCTGGCAGGTGATGGAAGCTGGCAGCGCCTGGGCCTCCCTGGTCGGCATCTTGCTGATGAGCGCGACGGGAGCTATTGAAGGTGGCGTGGTGGGCTGGCTGCAATGGCTGGTGCTGCGCCGCCCCTTCCCGCACATCGCCCGGCGCGCCTGGATCAGGGCGACCATTATCGGCGCGGTGGTGGCCTGGTTTTTGGGGTCGCTGCCCAGTACGCTGATGGACATGGAGGCAGCAGAGACGGACACGGCCGTAGCCGAACCTTCACTGGCTACCGTCTTGCTGCTGGCGGCGGGCATGGGGCTGGTGCTTGGTATGGTGCTGGCGTTACCGCAGTGGCGTGTATTGCGCACGGCCGTGCCCCATGCCTGGGTGTGGCTGCCCGCCAACGCCGCCGCCTGGGGGGTAGGTATGCCCATCATTTTCGTCCTCATTGACGTGGCGCAGCGCAGCAGTTCTACGGCCGTCATCATCGTGACCATTCTCATAGGGCTTTTTATTACCGGCGCGGTAGTTGGCGCGGTACATGGGCTGGCGCTGGTCTGGCTGGCACGGCCGTCGCCGGCCCGGCTGCGCCCATTGAGGTCGGCATGAAAGATGAAAATGCCTTCCGGCAATTTTTGCGGCGGCAGGGCAAAAAGGAGCACGTGGTCGTCGGGTTGGTGGCGCAGGTGCAGCAGTTTGCGGCGTTTCTGGCAGAGGAGGGGCGTGGAGAATTGGACACGGCCGTGGCCCAAGACCTTGAGGCTTATGCCGTCGTTGTTGAAACCCGGCAGCCGGGTTCAAGCGGCAAGCTCGTACGTGGCCTTGCCCTTTACTATCATTTTAGCGGTAATGACGAGATGGCGGTGCTGGCGAGTGAGATTCGTGAGCAAAAGACGGCCAGACAGCGCCGGGTTTTTCCGCTGAAGGAATTTCGGGGCATCGAGCCGGCACATATCGAGAAGCTGGCGGCTGTAGATATTGTCAACGTGGAACAGATGTTGGCGGCAGGGGCGACGCCCACCGCCCGGCAGCAGCTTGCCGCGGGAACCGGCGTTCCGGCGCAGGCTGTTCTGGAACTCGTTAAACTATCCGATCTGTCCCGCCTGGGCGGTTTGAAAAGCATTCGCGCCCGCCTCTATTACGACGCCGGCGCCGATACCGTGGAAAAGATTGCCAGCTGGGAACCAGAAGAACTGCGGGCCATGCTGGCCGAATTTGTGGCCCGTACCGGCTTTGAGGGCATCGCGCCTTTGCCGAAGGAAGTGCAGAACACCGTGGCAACAGCCAGGTCGCTGCCCAGGATCGTTGAATTTCAGGAGTAAAATGGCCCCCTATTGGTTAGATGTCTCCTCCCTTTCGTTCAATGCGCTTCTGTTATTGGAGAGCGTACAGTTACGCTGGCTTCCCGGTGCGGTTCCGGAAACGGAGTTGGCCATGGCCTTACGGGTCAATCCGGCGGTGTTATGGTTTATCCGCCATAAATGCCCCGACGTGAATCACTGGCTGGATGAAATTCTGGCAAAAGCAGGCACAAGCCAATCGCCCACGTCCAAAGAAACCCGGCAGGCGGAGGAGACGGTGCTGCAATCCATTAATGATTGGCTCGTCTATGTGGTGGAACCGGCCCTTTATGACGCTCAACCATTTCTCCAATGGGATTCTCGTGAATTGACGTCGCTGGTGGATTTCAAGGGCAAGACCGTGATTGACGTAGGCGCGGGCACAGGGCGGTTGGCTTTAACTGCCGCCGAAACAGCACAGACCGTCTTTGCTGTTGAGCCGGTGGCTAACCTGCGCCATTATCTCAAACAGAAAGCGAGGCGGGCCGGATTCCAGAATTTTTTTGTGGTGGATGGCCTCATCACCGATATTCCTTTTCCCGATGCCTTCGCCGGGGTGACGATGGGTGGGCACGTTTTCGGTGACGAACCAGAAGCCGAGTATCAGGAATTGGCACGGGTGACAAAACCAGGAGGCTGCGTCATTTTGTGCCCGGGGAACAGCGATAGTGATAACACTATCCATCACTTCCTGGCAGCACAGGGATTTCAGTGGGCCTCCTTTTTAGAACCCGAAGACGGGATGAAACGCAAATACTGGAAAACGATCAATAGAGGTACATGACATGACAAAACAACTGACAACTGAACAGGTATGGCAGGCGATTCAAAAGGAGTTGTTTGCCGTAATTGGCATGGTAACGGCGCATCAGGAAGCGCGCACGGTGGGGGTGGTGTACGTGGTGCGTGACCATAAACTGTACATCGGCACGGGCACAGACACCTGGAAAACGCGGCACATCGCCGCCAACCCCCACGTTTCCGTGACTATTCCCATTACCAAACGCATCCCGTTGCTGCCCTGGGTCAAGATACCGGCGGCGACCATTACCTTTTCCGGTGTGGCCCGCGTTCTGGAAGCCGCGGAAACGCCCACCGAACTGCTGCGAGCCGTGTTTCGCGGCCTGGCCGACGATGAGCAGTTCCTGGCGGACTCTTGCCTGATTGAAGTAACGCCTGTAAAAGAATTTATTACCTATGGCGTGGGCATCCCCTTGATGCAAATGCGCTACCCGGAGAAAGCGCGCGGTCGCGCCCCGACCGATTTTCCCACGCCAGAGCTTGAAAGATGAACGACCAGACAGTCCTTAAGGGAGATGCCCTTTCCTGGCTGTTAGAACCGGACCCGGCAAATCCGGGGGTGCGTTATTTTTCCCTGACCGAGCTGTTGGAACGGCCGTCTGACGACCCGGAAGTCACCGCCGCCCAACAGGCCGTTATGGACAGCGGCCCCGTACCGGCCATCCTGGCGGCGCAGATGGCCGCCGGTTACTGGGTAAATCCGGGGCCTGGTTATTACCCTAAGTACCAAAGCACGGTCTGGTCACTGAGTTTCCTGGCGCAGTTGGGGGCCGACGGCCGTGACCCGCGGGTGCGGGCCGGTGGTGAATATGTGCTGGATCACGGCCGTTGCCGTTATGGCGGTTTTAGCGCAGACGGTAAAGCCACCGGTCTGATTCATTGTCTTCAAGGCAACCTGGGCGCGGCGCTGATTGACCTGGGCTGGCTGGGCGACGAGCGCCTGGACGAGGCATTGGCCTGGCTGGCGCGCAGCATTACCGGGGAGGGGATTGCACTGGCGGAAGAGAAGGACACGGCCGTGCGTTACTACCGCAGCGGCAACAGCGCCCCCGGTTTTGCTTGCAGCGCCAACAACCACCTGCCCTGCGCCTGGGGCGCGGTGAAAGCGATGTTGGCCCTGAGCAAAGTCCCGGCGACGGCTCGCACCCCGGCCATGCAGGCCGCCATCGAGACCGGCGTTGAGTTCTTATTCGCGCATGACCCGGCAGTGGCCGACTATCCGATGGGCTTCGCCGAGAAACCGAGCCGAAGCTGGTTCCAGTTTGGCTTTCCCGTTTTTTACGTCACCGACGTACTGCAAAACCTGGAAGTGTTGACCCGTCTGGGTTATGGGCGTGACCCCCGCCTGAAACCGGCGCTGGAACTGCTGCTCAGCAAACAAGATGCGCAGGGACGCTGGAAGATGGAATACAGTTACAACGGCAAGACCTGGGTTGACGTGGAGCAGAAGGGTAAACCGGGTAAATGGGTCACGCTGCGGGCGCTGCGCGTCCTCAAGAGGAGTTAGGCGATGAACGGGCGCACAAAACACATTCTATTCTGGATGCCCAGAGTGTTGGTGGCAAGTGGCAGGCGGCAGGTGATTTTTGCCAGAATAACTTGCCACCTGCCACATGCAACTTGCCACCAGATGAAATATCCGAGTCCAGAAGTTCAACTTTTCTTCTCGACAGAAATTGCCGGTTGACGATAAAAAGTTGAACTTCTTTCAGTAGGCTTACCGATTACCGTTCACCGATTACCTCGTTCATTCCGGCGGGGCCGCCACGATGATGGGCAGGAACAACGTGTAACCCGGTGTGATGACCGGCGGGGTGACGATGACAACGGCCGTAGCCACATCACTGCTTACATCATTTTGCACTGTCAGGGTAACGGTGTAGCTGCCAGTGGCCGTGTACAGATGGGTAGGACTCATCTCGTCGCTGGTCTGTCCATCGCCAAATTCCCACAGGAAGGTCAGGTTGTCGCCGGTGGAGGTATTGGTGAACACGGCCGTTTCGCCCAACACCAGCGGCGACGATACGGTGAAACCGGCCTGGGCCGGCTGCCAGACTTCCACCACGGCCGTGGCCACATTTACCCCCACCGCATTGCTCACCGTCAACGTCACCGTGAACGCGCCGGTGGCGGCATAGGTATGGATGGGGCTGGTTTCGGTGCTGGTGATGGTATCGCCAAAGTCCCACAAGAAGGAGAGTGCGCCGCCGGTGGAGGTGTTGGTAAAGACGGTGGCTGTGCCTAATGCCACCGGCGTGGTAGCGGTGAAGCTGGCTTGCGGCGCTGCTAAAACAGAAACAACGGCAGTGGCCTCATCACTACCCACCGCATTTTGCGCGGTGAGGGTGACGGTGTAATCCCCTTCGGCGGCATACAGATGGCTGGGGTTAGTTTCCGTGCTGGTAGCGCCATCGCCAAAGTCCCACAAGAAAGTCAGGTCGTCGCCGGTGGAGGTGTTGGTAAACACTGCCGTTTCCCCCAACATGACGATGGGCAATGCGGCAAAGCTGGCCTGGGGCGCTTGCAGAATTTCGACAACGGCCGTAGCCACGTCATTGCCCAGATTATTTGTGGCTGTCAGGGTGACGGTGTAGCTGCCAACGGCCGTGTAGGTGTGGGCGGGGTTTACGGCCGTGCTGCTGTTGCCATCACCAAAATCCCAAACAAATGTCAGATCGGTGCCGGTGGAGGTATTCACAAACTGCGTTTCGTCTCCCAGGGCATCCGGGCTGGTGCTCGTGAAACTGGCCTGGGGCGCTATATAGCCTACACAGGCCGGCCCGGCTGCCCGTAAGCGAATGTCGTCCACATGCCAGCCATCGCGCACCACTCCCGGGTCAGACGTAAAGCGGAAACGAATGCGGGCATTGGCCTGGTTATCCAACATGGAAGCGTTCAGTGTGATTTCTTCCCACTGCGAATGCGGGCCATCAAAACTGGCAATCTCGTTCCAGTTCGCGCCGCCATCACTGGAAAGTTCTACCCGGCAATAGTCATAACCAGCTTCGGTGTCACAAATTTGCCAGTAGTTGAGGATGAGGTTTTCATAACCGGTCAGGTCAAGGACGGGCGAAGTGATGGCCACGTTGCGGTTGTTGCTGTATGGGCCGCCGGGGCTGTCTGTCCAGGAGTGGGTGGGGCTGTGAGAGGCTTCGGTGGTGATGGCCCAGGGGAATTGCGCCGTCCAGCCGATGTTGCCCGATTCCACATCATCAAAGAAGACATCACAGTAGGGGTAAAGCTGGAAGTCTTGTTGCACAGTCTGGCCGTTGGCAGCCACAACGCCGTTGACGGTGGCGCTGGCGTAGTTGGAGTCATCGGGCACGGCCGTGATCGTATACGTATCGCTGATCACCTGCATCTGGTAAATGCCGGTCAGGGGGTCGGTCTGGGTCTGGAATATGGTGTTCGCCGTGACGGTAGCCGCCAGTGGCAGGCCGGTATCGGCCGCCGTTACATCGCCGCCCAACACTGGGGCAATGGCCGGGTCTACAACGAAGAGGAAACTGGCGCTAAAGACGCCCCACTGGCCGTTGGCGTCTTGCCCACGCACGTAAATCAGGTGACGGCCGTCGGCCAGCGCCGACGTATCAATAACGGCATAAGCGGATTCAATGGGGCTGTTGAAATTGCCATCGGTGGGCGACATCGGCAGCGCCACCGGCGTCGTTTCCGTGATCCAGGGCGGCGTATCAATGTAATACTCGGCGGCGATGATGTTTTGGGTGGGTTCCGTACCGTTTTCGTTGTTGTAGCGGGTGTCGTTGAGTACGGCCGTGAGCGTCACCGGTGTACCCGCCTCCACAATGATCTCGCTCACGGCCACATTCAGCGCCTCCGGCCCGGCCGGAGCCAGGTACGGCTCACGCACGGCCTTAGCCGCATACAGGAGGGCCGGCATGTTGCCGGGGATGATGTTGCTTTCAAAGAAGCCGCATCCCTGGAAAAAGGTGGTGCCCAATTCAAAGGTGTAGGCGGGCAGCCCTACCTCGCCGTAGGCAAAATCATCGGTGGTGCCATCGGTGGGGTAAAGGTTAATCGCCTGGGCAGGTTCATAGCCGTTGAAATAGGCCATTTTGCGCCCCAATGTTTGCATGGCCGTGCCGTTGGGAGTGGGGTTACTGGTGAAGCCCCAAGACCACAACACCAGTTCACTGTAGCTGTGAATGTCCAGGTAAATGCCGGTGGTGGTGATGGGCGCGGGTGCATCTAGCGGCGGTTCGCGCAGGTCGGGGAAGTTGTCGAAGATGTAATTTTGAACGGCCTGCGTTTCCGGCTCGGAAGCAGCCGTGGGACCGCGATAGATATCACTGCATTGATTCCCGCTGGAACCGCCACAGCAGCCCCATTGGAACTGGAAGTTGCGGTTCAGGTCAGCGCCGCGACTGTTGGTGTTGGCGCAGTAGTTGTTGTTGGTGTTTTTGCGCCAGGAGATACCGGTTTCGGCCCGTTTACGGCCGTCTGGATTGGCATGTAACATCAGGTGAATCTCGTGATGATCCAGCAGCCAGGTGACATCGGCGTCCGTGTTGTAAGAGGAGATCAGATATTCGGCAAACCGGGTCATCAATTCGGCGGTGGTGTATTCGCGGGCATGAATGGCGGAGGTGGCGAACAACTTGGGTTTGTCTGCCTGGATGGCCTCGTTGGTCAGCACCAGCACCATCATGTCATAGCCGCCCAAACCGGCGGTCTTTTCCCAGGAGTCGCCCACGTCCACCCATTCAGCCAGGTTGGGGAAATTGGTCGCCAGGCTGACGGCCGTGGCAAACGTCTCTTCCACCGTGCGGTAACAGGGATAGCCGGGAATGCCGCTGATCTGATCTGGCAGCGGCAGGCGGATTTTGTTGATCTCGGCCGTTAGCTCCTCGTCCACTTCTAACCGCAAACCCAGGCGTTCCAATTCCTGATACTCGGCGGCATCTACTTCCAAGACCATAAAATTCTTGTGGTAATCCACTTCCCAGAGTTCCTGGGTACGGGCAACCACAGCCACAATCGCCGGGTCGTCAAAATAAGCGCGCACCACCACAATCTCGTGTTCCAACGTGGGGTGGTTGGCGGCCGGGGCCGGGCTGGCAGCAAACCAAAAGGTCAAGCCCAATCCGGCCATTAACAACAGCAACAATAAACTTATCTTTTTCATTTTCCCACCTCTTATGTAAACATCCTTGTGCTTTTGTGTTATACTTCCCCCACGATAAAAAATGTTTGTCGTCACCGCTGCTGCCGGTCTTGCCCGCGCCAACGGTCACCACAAACGGCGCCCGATAGGGCATTGTCTACCATTGTGGGCAGTTGGTCAATTCCAGGATATTTTTGGGCAGCAGCCCAACAGAATGAAGGAGGAAAAGCTATGAGTTCAGCAACAATCAGTCATCCGCGCCAACGCTATTGGTGGTTGGTGGTTTTGCAGGGAATCGCCGTCATCATTTTGAGCATCTTTCTGTTTTTTCGGCCGGTTGGCGTCGTGTTTCTCATCGGCATTTTTTTAGGGCTATATCTGGTTTTGAATGGATTGGTAGATATTTTATTTGCCTTCCTGGGCAAAGATGTGCCTGATCGCTCCTGGAGTTTCCTGAAAGGGGTACTCAGCGCCTTTTTTGGTGGGTTGATCCTGCTGATGCCATTTTTGTTTGTGCAACAGTTGGGCTGGCTGTTTTTTGTGATTGTGGCCTTGAGCCTGTTTCTCTTTGGCGGCATGCGCGTTTTGCTCAAGCGCCAGGACATTGGCAAACGCCGCGCTTCTGACATTTTAGTGGGGTTGTTGATGATCTTGTTGGGATTATTGATGCTGGTCGCGCCGTTTACTTCCCTGGAATTGCTGGTGATCATGCTGGCGGTCTGGGGCGGCGTAACCGGGGTTATGATGATCATTGATGGGTTTGACTTGGGCATGAACTATTAGCCCCGTCAGCCTGGCGCTCATCTCGCCTTAACCTGGTTATCCACACTATACAACAATGAGTACGGCCGTTTCAGGCAACGTGCCTGATGTATTCCCCTGCACGGCAGTCTACACTGTGCCCCGTTATGGACGAACTAACAGAAACACGTACCCAGGCCTGGCATCGCTTTAGCCGGGCCAGGTGGCAGGCCGTTTTACACGAAGCCACGGCGCGCATAGCCGGGCGTGATACCCGCCTGCTGCCTTTTGACGCCATTCGCAGTGAACTGCGCTGGCAAAATCCGCTCTACCAGGGGGTGCGGGAAATTCCGGTCACCGCTATCGTTGGCAGCGTCGGGCGCTACCGCGAATTTAACCGCTCCTTCCTGCCTCTTTCTGATAACCTGCGCGAACGTTGGATGCAGGTGGACACATTAGCCACTACCGCCGGTTGGCCGCCCATTGAGGTGTACCAGGTGGGCAATGTCTACTTTGTGCGTGATGGCAACCACCGCGTCTCTGTAGCCCGCCACCTGCAAATTCCCTCCATCGAAGCGCACGTCTGGGAATACCCGGAAGAGATCGAGATTAACCCAAATAGTGACCTTGACCAGATATTTATCCAGCTTGGCAAACGTACCTTTATGGAAAAAACAGGGCTGGATGTCCTTATCCCTGACCACACTATCTGCTTTACCACCCCAGGACGTTATACCGAGTTGCTGGTACAAATTCAGGAGTTACGCCAGACGCTTGCCGACATTGATGGCGAAGAAATGCCTTACCCCGAAGCAGTGGTTGCCTGGTATGAGATGGTCTATTTGCCCACCGTGCAAATCATTCATGATGCAAACCTGCTGGCCGATTTTCCGGGGCGCACGGAAGCCGACCTGTTTGTCTGGTTATCCAAATACCGGAGCGGTCTGGTGGATGAATTTGCCAATTATGAAAATCTGGCTGACCTGGCGGAGTTATTAGCAGAACGTTATCGGGAAGGGGGGCTGAGCCGCCTCACCCGTCAGATGCGCCGTTTGCTGGGTGGCGGCGAACTGCCTCCGCTTGGGGAGTGATTGGGGGAATCGGGTAATTTGAAGCAATTACCCAATTCCCCAACCCCTTCTTCTTTGCCTCAGTTGTCAACATAAGGTGGTTGTGTCATAATTTTGTTGTGCTGGCACAACAAAGGTAACTTGTATGTGCCCACCAGCAATATGAAAAACACGCTACTTTTTTATGGGGTTATCGTGCTGTTGGCGGCCTGGCTGGTCGCCTGCCGGAATACGGAAGGGGTACCGACGGCCGTACCCACTATCGCATTACCAGACAGCACAGCGGGCACGGCCGTATCCCCCAACCCTGAAAACAATAGTGCCGCCAACACCCCTGTTGTGATCCCCACGGACACGGCCGTGCCCCCTACCCCCACCCCCACTGAGCCATTGGCCGCACGGGTCAATGGACAGCCGGTTTACCTGGCGGCGTATGAAAGAGAACTGGCCCGCTATGAACAGGCCGCCAATCAACTAGGGGCAAACCCTGAAGGAAGTTATCAGACAGTTGTACTGAACGCCCTCATCGAACAGGCGCTTATTGAACAGGCCGCTGCCGCCCAGGGCATCACCGTCAGCCCGGAACAGGTGGCGCAGGAAATTGAAAGTCTGCGCAGCGAAGGGGATTTTGATAACTGGCTGGTGAGCAACCTATACACGCTAGAGGAGTTCCAGGAAGCAGTGCGGCGGGGGTTGCTGGCCGAGCAAATGATCGCCATTGCCACCGCCCAGGTGCCCCAAACGGCCGAACAAATCCATACCCGTTACCTCCACGTGGCCGACATCAACCAGGCCAACGAACTGCTCCTGCGTGCGCAAGGCGGCGATGATTTTGCCTTTTTGGCCGATCAATTTTCGTTGGAGCCGGGCAACGGGGGGGATATGGGCTGGTTTGCGCGGGGCGCATTGACCATCCCGGAACTAGAAGAGCCGGCCTTTGCCCTACAAAATCCAGGTGACCTGACGGCCGTGCTCACCGTCACCGGCAGCGATGGCGTGCCTACCTACTACATTTTGCAGTTGATCGAGCGGGATGCGGCACGGCCGTTGACCACCGACATGCGCGCCCAACTCTTGCAGGCTGCCCTGGCAGAGTGGCTGGCCGGATTATGGGAAAACGCCACCATTGAACGATTTGTAGACACAGGGTCATCATGACACGTCGCCAGCAACAGCCGAAACAAAGCGGATGTCTGAACAGTCTGGCCAATGTGGCCGCCGCCCTGTTGCTGCTGCTGGCGCTGGGATTAGGCGCTGTTGTTTGTTATGTGCTCACCGTGCCTGGCGCTGATTCGGTATACAACAACATCATGCGCCGGATCGCCCCCTCCGTGGAAGATATTGATGTATCCCAAATTGAGGTCAGACCAGGCCAACCCACGCTGGCGCCGGTAGCCCAATTGCCCACACTCACCCCCACACCAGAGATTCCTACCCTGGCCCCTACCTGGACCCCGATCCCTGAGGAAGCAAGTGCGACGCCGGTGGTATTTGGCACGGTACGGCCGTCGGTGACACCCTCTATTGTGCCCACGCTGCCCTCCCGGACGCCAACACCCACCCACACGCCCACCCCAACTGATACCCCCACCCCCTCGCCGCCTGGCCCCAGCCCCACACCCAGCCCGACGCGGGCGCAGTACCTCTTCACCCGTTCTGATGACAGCCCGCGTTACCTGGAAAACCGGGCGGCCGGCTGCCGCTGGTTGGGCATTGCCGGGGTCGTGTTGGACTTGAACCGGCGGCCGGTGACACCAGGCAGCTACCTGGTGCATATTTGGGATAGCGGCGTAGACCAGCGGGTGGCCGTGGGCAGCGCCCCTGTGTATGGGCCGTCTGGTTGGGAACTGTTCCTCTTTGACTCCCCCACCGTGCGTGATTACAACATCCAGTTGGAGTCCCCCAACGGCACCGTCGTCTCCCAGGTATACCGGGTGCAAACGCGGGCTACCTGCACCGAAAATCTACTGCAACTGGATTTTGTGCAAAATCATTAAGCCATCCCGCACCCCCCTACACATATCCGATCTTTCTAGCGGCTGCCAATAGTTCGTTGCGGAAATGGGGGTGGGCAATGTTTATTAGCTCGTGTACACGCTGGCGGATCGATTTGCCGTAAAGGGACGCCACCCCAAACTCTGTTACCACAAAATGGACATCATTGCGGGTTGTCACCACCCCGGCGCCTTCGTTCAACACGGGCACAATGCGGCTGACCGCGCCGCCTTGCGCCGTAGACGGAAAGGCGATGATCGGCAGCCCACCTTTGGAGCGGGCCGCGCCGCGAATGAAATCTATTTGCCCGCCCACGCCGCTGTAGAAACGGGGGCCGATGGAGTCGGCGCACACCTGCCCGGTCAGGTCTACTTGCAACGCCGAGTTAATGGCCACCATTTTATCGTTGCGGGCGATATTGAACGGATCATTCACGTAATCGGTGGGGTGCATTTCGATGAGAGGGTTGTTGTGGATGAATTCGTACAACCGTTGGCTGCCAAAGAGGAATCCGGCCACAATTTTGCCGGGATGGAATGTTTTATGGGCGCAGTTGATGATGCCCTGCTCTACCAGGTCTATGACGCCATCAGAAAAAAGCTCGGTGTGTACACCCAGGTCTTTGTGGTGGGTCAGGCTGCGCAGGACGGCGTCGGGGATGCTGCCAATGCCCATTTGCAGCGTGGCGCCGCTGGGGATCAGACCGGCGATGTGCTGACCGATTTGCAGGTTTTCGGCCGAGGTGTCGCCCTGCGGTGCTTCGGGCAGGGGGTAATCCGCTTCGACAATGTGATGCAGGCGGCTGACGTGAATGAAACAATCGCCGAGGGTGCGCGGCATTTGCCGGTTGACTTCGGCAATGATGAGGCGGGCCGATTCGGCGGCTGGTTTGGTGGTGCCCACTTCCACGCCAAAGCTGCAAAAGCCGTGCTCGTCGGGCGGGGTGATGGAGATTAAGGCCACGTCCAGGGGGAGAATGCCATTGCGAAAGAGGCCAGGGATTTCGGAAAGGAAGATGGGGGTGAAATCGGCACGGCCGTCTTGCACCGCCCGGCGCACATTACGGCCAATAAACAGTGCATTGACGCGAAAGCTATCCTGGTACTCTGGCTCCACATAGGGGGCTTTGGCAAAAGTGAGGATGTGGGTCAGTTCCACATTTTGCAGACGGTGGGCGCATTCAGTTAACCCCTGGGTGAGGCTGACGGGCACACCCGCGCCGCCGCCGATGTAGAGGCGATTGCCAGATTGCACGGCGCTGAGGGCAGTTTGTACGTTGGTTACTTTGTTACGATAGATGGTTTCCCAGTTCATTATTGCTCCGGTTTTTCGGTCATCAGTAATCGGTAATCGGCAATCGCAACTTGATAACCGATTACCGATCCCCGTTTACCGATTACTGGCTTGTTTGCCTTGTAGCAGGTTGACGCCTTTTTCCAGGGCGGGCAGTTGCGCGAAAGCGGCGGGTAGGCCGTGGTCGGCAGCCGCCAGCAGGTAGGGCAGGGCGGAATTGGTGATGGCGTGGCTGGTGGTGCGGGCATAGACGGCCGTCATATTAGGCACGGCATAGTGAATAATGCCTTCGGCCAGGTAGACGGGGTCGCGCAGGGTGGTGGGGCGAATGCCTTCCACGCAGCCACCCTGGTCAATCGAGAAGTCCATGATGACCGAACCTCTGCGCATACTGCGCACCATGTCGTGGCTGATGGTGATGGGGGCGCGCTGGCCGGGTATAGAGACAGCGCCGATCAGGACATCGGCAAAGGCAGTGGTGCGTTTCAGGTTGTATTCGTTGGCGAACATGGTAGTGACACGGCCGTCGAAGCGATTATCAATCACACGCAGGGCTTCAAGGTTCTGGTCTAGTACCGTTACTTCGGCGCCCATGCCCATGCAGGCGCGGGCGGCGTTGCGCCCCAACACGCCGGCGCCGACGATGACCACCGTTGCCGGGGGCACACCGGCCAGCCCACTGAGCAAAATACCCAGACCATCGCTGCCTAATCCCGGCTGGTAACTGCTGAGCAGTTGCCCGGCAATGAGCGGCGCCATACGCCCGGCGACTTCGCTGGCGGGGCGCAGGACGGGGCGGTTGCCGCTGGTATCTTCGATCATTTCGTAGGCAACGGCCGTGATCGCATGGCTTTCCAATGCCTGCCGCAGGTCGGGCGAAGCGACCGATAGATGTAAAAACGAGAAAATGGTCTGACCGGGGCGGAACAGGGTATGTTCCTGGGCGCAGGGGCGGGTTACTTTGGCCAGGATGTCGGCACGGCCGTAGACCTCCCCCGCCGAATAGACAATCTCTGCCCCCGCCTGCCGGTATGCCTCATCGCTGAAACCGGCGCCCGCACCCGCGCCCGTTTGCACGTAGATGGTATGCCCGGCCTGCTTCATAGCTAACACCCCGGCCGGGGTCAGGCCCACCCGCCGTTCCAGGTCTCTCACTTCTTTTGGTATGCCAATGGTGGTCATAGCAGTTTCCTTCATCATGCTCGTGTCTTTACGTGTTCACGTAAACACGTAGTTACATGAACACGTTATCAGTCCCTAGTGTATGCCAGGGGGCGGCGGGGTACATATGATGATTGTCACCGGTGAGCAGGCAGAACGTCAACAGATGATATAAAATCGCGTTTTTGGCGTAGCGCGATTTTACAAAATCGCGCCACAGCAGCAGAGGGATTTCGAGACATGGAGATAACTTTTCGTCTGGCAGAATTGGCCGATGTGGAAACGATTGTACGTTTTCACGTGGCCTTGAATGAATTTGACGGCACATTGGCTGACCCGGCGCGGGCGCGGGCCGGTCTGGAATTACTGATGAACCATGACGAGTGGGGCGGCGTGTGGTTGATTTGCGCCGATGAGAAGCCGGTCGGGTATATCGCGCTGACCTGGGGTTTTAGTCTGGAATTCGGTGGGCGTGATGCGTTTGTAGATGAACTGTACATTGCGGAGGGATACCGGGGTCAGGGCTTTGGCCGCCAGACATTGGCGTTTGCAGAAAGCGAGTGCCGGGCGCGGGGTATTGGCGCCTTGCACCTGGAAGTGGACCGTAACAATACGAACGCGCAGACGGTGTATGAGCGGGTGGGTTTTGAAAAGCGGGACGGGTATTTTTTGATGTCAAAACGGATGGGGTGAGCGGTAATCGGTTAACGGTAATCGGTAAACGGTCTTCAGATAACGGACTTCGGATAATGGACTTCGGATAATGGCTTTCAGACAATGAATGTTTACGACCAGATTCGGCAACTGCTGGATGCGCAGGGGGTGGTTTATGCGCTACACCGCCATGAGCCGGTGCGCACGGTGGCGGAGGTGGAGGAGAAACTGCCACTGCTACTAGATCGGATGTTGAAGACGATTGCGTTTCGGCTGCGCGACGGCCGTTACGTGTTGGCCGGTTTGCGTGGGCATGACCGGCTGAGTTACCCGCTGCTGGCGCGGGCGTTAGCGGTGAACCGGCGGGATGTGACCAGCCTATCGCCGGAGGCGGTGGCAGCGGAGTTGGGTTTTGAAGTGGGCGGCGTGGGGCCGTTTGCGCTGCGGGAGGATGTGCTGGTGTTGTTTGACGGCCGTCTGACCAACATGGGCACGGTGTATTGTGGCAGCGGCCTGAGCACGGCCACGCTGGCTGTTGATTTTGCCGATTTGCAGCGGGTGACGGCGGGGCAGGTGGTAGAGTTGGCAGCGTAACTTTTTCCCACTTTGTACGACCTTTTAGTAGAATGGGTGTATAACTGAGATCAGCAATTCTCCGTAGTCGGCCTTCGCCGACTGGCGCCCAGCCCACGAAGGTGGGCTTTGCCTCTTGTTGCCGCGATTTTAATCGCCGGGCTTTGCCAAACTGAGAATTGCTGAACTGTGATAAGGAAATGGGGCATAAGCGATTGAAAACCGCATAATCTCCAATCTCAAATCTCTGATCAACATGACAGGAGAACCGCGTGACAAGTCTAACTGTAGCCATGCCGGCGTTTAATGAAGGCGAAAATATCCAGGCGATGATCGAAGATACATTGCACATTGTGGGGCCGCTGGTCGCCGACCTGGAAGTGATTGTGGTGGATGATGGCAGCCGGGATGACACGGCGGCGGTGGTGAAGGGGCTGACGGCCGTGTATCCCCAGGTGCGGCTGGTGCAGCATAAGGTGAATAAGGGGTATGGCACGGCCGTGTGGACGGGACTGACCAGCGCCACCAAAGACCTCATCTTCTTCACCGATGCAGACCGCCAATTTGATTTGCAGGAAATCAGCAAGATGCTGGCGCAACTGCCCGGCGCCGACCTGGTAGTTGGCTACCGTAAGCCGCGCCGTGACCCGTTCATGCGCCGTTTGAATGGCAAGGGGTGGAGTGGGTTGGTGACGCTGCTGTTTGGTTACACGGCGCGGGATATTGACTGCGCCTTTAAGCTGATGCGTCGCCAGGTAGTAGACCATTTACGCGATGAAGTGCAGTCAGGTGGGGCCACCTTTAGCGCCGAATTCCTGGTGCGCGCCAAACGGGCCGGTTTTGGCCTGGTGGAAGTGCCCATTCACGGCCATCGCCCGCGTGTGGCGGGCAGCCCCACAGGGGCCAAACCGGCAGTCATCGTGCGGGCATTTAAAGAACTGGTGCGGTTTCGGATGCAGTTATGGCGTGAAGAGCGGCTGGTGGAACAGCCTACAGTGGGGCGGGAGACGGCCGTGTAACCATCCCTCGTGGCAATTCCCTCGGTGGGTTTCGTGCTATGTTTTTCGGGGACGGCCGTAAAGCCACCAGTAGTCGCTCTGAGGATACGCTTTTTCCCACAACGCCGGCCAGACAAACGCGCCAGCCTGCCAGTAAGGACGTAAACCGGCATCCAGCATATCCAGATTCGGGGCCACACCGTTCTCCATGCGATAAGGTGGTGTTTGCAAAAAGTGTACCAGTGCCGCCGCTACAACCCGGTTTTCCACGGCCGTTTCGTAATTCACAGCCGCTACCGACCGCTCCCGCTGCACATCATTGAGATAAGCGCCCCACTGGCGGGCGCGCACACCCAACTCTTCACGGGCGCGCTGCTCGGTGCGCACCACCTTTTCTGCCAGGGCGTCCTGGAATTGCTGCACGGCCGTTTCCCATTCTTCTTTTTGCCCGGCGTCAAATGTATCGTTCAGGTGTTGCAGCCGGTGTTGGCGCATGAGATACCCACCCAGCGTCAGCTTTGGCATATCGCCCCGCACCATCGGCCAATAGAGGACTTCGCTCTTCAGATAATCATCCATCTCGGCTGCCATTGCCACCAGAACATCCAAATCCTCTTGGATTTTATCTATTGTTGGGGACATCTGTTCACTCCTTTTTCGCAGCATCATACCGGGGACTGACCCAGGTCTAACCGGCGGTTTCGGTGCAAAAACGGCCGGTTTGCGCTACGATTGCCCAAATTATAACAATTTTTGAGTAGTAAAAGGATTGTCAAATGTCATTATCCCGTCATGCTCCCTTGTTGGCACTGCTGTGTATGATGATTGTTTTGAGCCGTGCCGGATATGCCCATGCGCAATTACCGGCCACAACCATCGAGAGTCTGGCCGTTGATTTGTGGCCGGATTATGATCGCCCGGAGGTGCTGGTATTGCTCACCGGTGCTCTGCCCGCGTCTACCCTGCTGCCGGCAACCGTCACTATTCCGTTGCCACCGGGGGCCACGCTGCACGCTGTCGCCCGCATTACCAGCGACAATGTGATGACGGATGATGTTGCCTATACACAGGGGGAAAACAGCGTCACGTTTACCACACCAGACAGCCGCTTTCGGGTGGAGTATTATGTACCCTATACCAGCAACGGTAGTCAGCGGGCCTTTACCTTTTCCTGGTTGGCCGACATAACCTTGACGGAGATAGACGTGGCTGTGCAACAACCGGCCGCCGCCACAAATTTGCAGACCCAACCGGCGGCGGCCTCTGTTAGCGCCAGCAGCCGGGATGGTCTGGCCTACCATTTGCTACCGGCAACGGCCGTGCCTGCCAACACGCTTTACACCGCGGAAGTCACATACACCATGAGCCAGCCTACCCTGACTGTGGAACAAGCGGCCCCGGCGCCAACGGCCGTGACGCCCCCCACTGCTGATGATGCGTTTAATTGGGCACTGCTGTTGGCTGTGGTTGGCGGGGTGTTTGTTCTGATCGCCATCGTCTGGCAGGTAACCAGCAACCGCCAGAAATCCAAACGTCCCCGAAAGGCCCCCCCTCAACGCGCAGCGGTTTTGCCGCCGGTCTCACCGCCGGTCTCATCAACCCCCAAACCGGCTCCGCCAAAAGCAGCACGATTTTGCCATGACTGTGGCGCACCCGTGAAACCAGAGGACAAATTTTGTGGGAATTGTGGCACGGCCGTTAAAAACCGCACTGAAATTGGAGATTAGAGATCGGGATTTGAACCAATCTCTAATCCGCTGATTGGTTATGGCTGGTCGGCTTCGTTTTCCTCATCCAGCGCCCGCTGCAGACGCGCCCGCGCCTCTGGTTCCACTGTTGTTTCAATGATGGTACCCTGGAATTTCCGAAACGTCTCTACAACCGAGGGCGCATGACTGGCCGAACCCATAATAAACAGTGCCGTCTGCCCTTCATCCACCGCCGCCGACACGGATTGGATGGTGCCTTCGTCAATACCGAAATCCATCCGTTTGCCAATCAGACGGCCCACAATAGCGCCGCCAGCCAGACCCAGCACCGGCCCGCCCAGCATAAAACCAATGAGCGTACCCAACACCGCCCCCTTGACGGTACCGCTGCGTTTCTCATTGTGCACACGCTCATCTACCGCCAGTTTACCTTCTGTATTTCTGGAGACAAAAACGGCGTCTTCCAAATTGACCGCCCCTTGTTTATCTAATTCCAGCAGCGATTTGTACAAACCTTCTGCCTGCGCCGGGTCGGCAAAGGTGATGACAACCAGGCGGCTAATCGCTCCTTCCTGTATTTGGGGTCCCACACCGGTAGCGCTGCCGGCGCGGCCTGTTTGGTTTGAAAGTTCACTCGGCATAATTTTCTCCTTCAAAAAAATTCAATACACAGATACAACAGCTCCAATCTGGTCGGGAAGCGTACCACAGTGAAGGGTTGTCGGCCACATCTGTATAAGCCGCGCCGCTGCTTGCTTACCGGCCACGCACACCACGCACAACGGGGAAACCGGCCTGCGTCCACTCGTGGAGTCCCCCTTGCAAATTGATTGTTTCGGTGAAACCACGATTGCACAAGATAGCGGCGGCGATGGCGGAGCGGCGGCCAGCTTCGCAGATCACGGCAATGGCACGGCCGTCTGCCAACTCCGGTAAATGGTGCGGCAAATAGCCCAACATGATATGGTGCGCACCGGGGATGTGCCGCTCATCCCATTCACTCTGGTTGCGCACATCCAGCGCCAGCACGTCACCGCTCAAAATGCGGGGGGCAATCTGGTCGGGGGTGGCCGTTTGATAGGCTTGCATGGTTGCCCCTTGTTGCGCCAGGGTTTGGATGACGGCCGTGTCAAAATAACCGGCAATCTGATCCAGACCGATAGAGGCCAGGTCGCGCCAAACAAGGGGCAGTTGCGGTGTATCTACAATCAGGTAAAGCGGCTGATCATAGGATACCAACCAGCCAGCCCAGGTTACCAGCATGTCCACCGGGATATGGAGCGTACCTGGCAGGTGTTGGGCGGCAAAGGCTGGCGACGGCCGTGTATCCACCACCTGCACGCCACCGGCTAACAACACCGGCAGATGGTCAGCGGGCAACTGCGCCGGGGCAGGTATATGATGCAGCAGCCGCGGGCCATCCTTGTTCACCTGCTTCATTCGCCCAAAGTAAGGCGGGGATTCCGGTTGATCGGCCAGCAGGTAAGCTATAAATGCCGCCTCGTCCGTGTAAGCCAGCGCCGGGTTAAACAATTTTTCATACCCCACCGTGCTGGAAGGAATAGACCCCAACCCTTTGCCACAAACGCTGCCCGCGCCGTGCGTCGGCCAGACCTGTAAATAGTCAGGGAGTTGTTTGAAACGTTGCAGGGAGTGAAACATAGCCTGTGCGCCGGTCACGGCCGTGCCCGTTAATCCCGCCGCCTTTTCCAACAAGTCGGGGCGCCCCACCGCGCCCACAAACACAAAATCCCCGGTGAAAATGCCCATGGGCCGGTCGGCGCCGCCGCCCGCATCGGTCAAAACAAAGGAAAGATGCTCCGGTGTATGGCCTGGTGTGTGCAGCACCTCCAGCCGCAGCCTGCCCACGTGAATATGGTCGCCCTCCCGCAGCAAACGGTGTGTATAACCAGCCAGATACCGGTATTTCCACTGCGCATCACCTTCGTCTGAGACATAGAGCGTGGCCCCCGCCTGCTCCGCCAGTTCGCGTGCGCCGGAAACAAAATCGGCATGGATATGGGTTTCGGCCGCGCCGACGATACGCATCCCGTTTGTTTCCGCCACGTGTTGGTAGGGGGCAATGTCGCGCCCCGGATCAATGATCAGCGCCTCGCCCGTGGCCTGGCAGCCCACCAGATAGGAGGCGTGAGCCAGTTTGTCGTCATAAAAGTATTTCAGCAGCATGATCGTTCAGTTCGAGATTGGGAGACTGAGAGAATGAGAGATTATACTGGCAAAGGTCATAATCTGACATTTTTGTCACCTTGTCAGATGTCACCTTGTCACCTTGTCAGGTATAACTCACTCCATCTCTCAAGTTTCCGGTTACACGGCCGTATACCTCCCCAAATCCCACACGATACCCATCCCCTTGCGCCCAACCGGTGATCGTCACTTCGTCGCCGTCTTGCAAAAACGTGCGTATTTCACCGGTGGGCAGGCTGATTGGCCTGGTTCCACGCCAGCCCAGTTCCAATAGGCTGCCGCATGAATCGGCCGTTGGCCCGCTGATGGTGCCTGTGGCCAGCAAATCGCCGGGGCGCAGGTTGCAGCCGGTGATGGTGTGGTGCGCCGCCATTTGCGCCATGCTCCAGTATAGATGGCGCATATTGCTGCGGCTGATGACCAGCGGCGTCTCCATCTCTTTGCTTTTGAGTGAGATTTCCAGGTGAATGTTATAGGTCGTATTTGTGATTTGCAGGTAGGTCAAGGGCGTTGGGTCTTGAGTGGGGCCGAGGGTTTGAAACGGCCGTAACGCCGCCAGCGTCACTACCCAGGGTGAAATGGAAGTGGCAAAATTCTTGGCCAAAAATGGGCCAAGCGGCCGGTATTCCCACCGCTGAATATCGCGGGCGCTCCAATCATTCACCAACACCAGGCCAAAGATATGTTCCTCTGCCTGATCAACGGGGATGGGCTGCCCCAAAGCATTGCCGGGGCTGATGAAAAAGCCCATTTCCAGTTCAAAATCCAGTTCGGCAGTGGGCGCAAAAATAGGAGCAACAGTGCCAGGTGGCAGGATTTGACCACACGGCCGTCTCACTTCCGTCCCACTCAAAACAATGGAACTGGCACGGCCGTGATACCCCACCGGCAACTGTTTCCAATTTGGCAGCAAGGGGGCGTCATCCGGGCGGAACATCTTGCCCACATTGGCGGCGTGGTACTCCGAAGCGTAAAAATCAGTGTAGTCGCCAATGGCGGCGGGCAGGTGCATAGTCACGTCGGTCAGGGGGTGGAAGACCTGCGACCGCAGTGCGGCATTATCGCGCAGCGTCGGGTTATCTGCCGCCAGCAGTGTTTGCAGGGTGGCGCGGGCTTCTGCCCAGGCCGGCGCGCCCAGCGCCATGAAGGCGTTCAGCGTGGGCTGGTCAAACACGGCCGTATCCCGCAACATTTCCCCATCAAACAACCCCTGCGCCTGCAAGACGGCCGTGTCCACCACCCAATCCCCCAGGCGCGTACCGATGCGCGGACGGCCGTCGTCCCGCACACAAAACACCCCCCACGGCAAGTTGTGCAACGAAAAGTGCGACTCTTCAGCCACTTCTATAAAAGATTCAACCATCTATGCCTGTCCAAAACAATGGAACGCGGATAAACACGGATTATCAAGATCAAAAATCTGCGTTTATCCTGTCAATCCGCGCCCCATCTTCCCCACCAGAAAACAAAAAGCCCCAACAACCAGGTTGGGGCTATCAACAAAAAACCAGGAACGACTAGGCCTTTTTCAAGACCGGCAAGCCATTCTTGCTTTCCGATACCTGATACCCGGCGGGTACGGCATCCAAAGCGCCATCTTTCACTTCTTTCGCAAAGAAGTAGATGGTTTGGGTACGGCCGTTTTTCAACGTCGTGTCCCGCTTGTGCAGAAAATAGGTGCTGCCTTTGGAATTCTTTACACTATAAGCCATGAGTTTCTTCCTTCCTTTGTGTAGAACGTCCAGGCACAGCCTGGCAGAGATATGTTTTTACCCCTGTTACCAGAGGTGATAAACACGCATGTTAAAGCAATCCACAGGAGATGGCAAGCATTTTTAAGGATTACGCCCCTCTTCAAACGAAAATTTCACGGTTTACCCATCTCCTGTACGCACTTTTGACGCACCTCTGGCGGATTGTTATACTTCCCCTTCGCAAAAACCTGAAACGCAGACCCTTCGGGTTTCCCCAAACCCGAAGGGTCTTTTTGGAATACAACTGATGGCAGACAAAGACAAACTCATTTCCCGCTCCGAAGATTACAACGAGTGGTACAACTCCCTGGTGCTAAAGGCCGACCTGGCCGACTATGGCCCGGTGCGCGGTACCATGATTGTGAAGCCATATGGCTGGACGCTCTGGGAGAATATCCAGGCCGCTCTCGACCGCCGCTTCAAAGCCACCGGCGTGCAGAACGCCGGTTTCCCCATGTTCATCCCCATGAGCTTCCTGCAAAAAGAGGCGCAGCACGTGGAAGGGTTTGCGCCGGAACTGGCCGTCGTCACACATGGCGGTGGACAGGAATTGGCCGAGCCGATTGTGGTGCGTCCCACCTCGGAGACGATGATCGGCCATGCTTATGCCAATTGGGTGCAAAGTTACCGCGACCTGCCCATCCTCATCAACCTGTGGAACAGTGTGGTGCGCTGGGAACTGCGCACCAAGTTATTCCTGCGCACGTTGGAATTCTTCTGGCAGGAAGGGCACACCGCCCACGCTACCGCTGCCGAAGCGGACGAACGCACGCGGATGATGCTGGATGTGTACGCCGATTTTGCCATCAATGAAGCGGCCGTACCCGTTATCCCCGGCGAAAAGTCGGCGATGGAACGGTTTGCCGGGGCGGACCAGACCTTGACCATCGAAGCGATGATGGGCGACGGCAAGGCGCTGCAATCCGGTACTTCGCACAATTTGGGGCAGAACTTTGCGCGGGCGTTTGGCATTCAATATCTGGACACCAACAACGAGTTGCAGCATTGCTGGACAACATCCTGGGGCCTCAGCACCCGCTTTGTGGGGGCGATCATTATGACGCATGGGGATGATAATGGGCTGGTGCTGCCGCCCCGGTTAGCACCTTACCAGGTGGTGATGGTGCCCATTTACCGCAAAGATGAAGACAAAACGGCCGTACTCAACGCCACTCACCGCCTCCAACAAATTCTCGTTGAGGCCGGTGTGCGTGTGAAAGTGGATGACCGCGAAAACCTGACGCCTGGTTACAAGTTTAATGATTGGGAGCTGCGCGGTGTGCCGCTGCGCCTGGAAATCGGCCCGCGCGACGTAGAAAACCATACGGTTGCTCTGGCCCGGCGCGATGTGCCCGGCAAAGAGGGCAAACAGTTTGTCTCACAAGATGGGCTGGCGCACACGGTAACGGCACTGCTGGCGGACATTCAACAGAACATGCTGGCCAAAGCCACCCGCTTCCGCGACGAGAACACCCACGATGTAACCAATTATGAGGATTTTAAGACGGCCGTGTCCACCGGATTTGCCCGCGTCTGGTGGGCGGGCAGCGACGCCGAGGAAACCCGCGTCAAAGAGGAAACCAAAGCCACCATTCGCTGCTTCCCCCTGGAGCAACCGGGCGGCAGTGGCGTCTGCTTTTACACCGGCAAACCGGCTACTCGCCAGGCCATCTTTGGCCGCGCCTACTGATCACTCTTCGGGTTCAACAACTTCAAATCCGGCGTCACGCAGCGCCTGTGCCCGGCGGCTGTGAATGGATGCTACCGAAAAGATAAACCGTGCTGGCTCAACACCGGTTGTCCGTGTGTACAGTTCACGTTTCCGCTGCAAACGCTGGACGATGTGGGGTGGGGCACTGGCGGCAATCTCCACCAGGATGTGAAACCCGTTGGTAATGATAAGGTCGAACTGTTCCCCTTCAATGTCACGTGTTTCCACCTTTGCCGCAAAACTCTTCTCCAAAATGGTGATCATCGTTTCCCGGAAAAGTGACTCACTGCGGATTCCCCACCGCGCCCAACTGGTCTATGCGCCGATATACTTCCTCAAACCCCTGGCGCATCTCGGCATGTAACTGCTCGAAACGTTGGTCAACCTGCTCAAAGCGTTCGTCTATTCCATCAAGCCTTTGGTCTACCCCATCAAGCCTTTGGTCTACCCCATCAAAGCGTTGGTCCACTTGCCCAAAACGTTGGTCTACCCGCTCAAAACCTTCTCGCATTTCGGTGCGCACCAACGCAAAATCTTCGCGGGTTTCTTCACGAAACTCGGCCAGCTCCTGTTGTACAGCCGCCACTTCTTCCTTGCGGGCAAAGGTCTTCAGGAAAACATGGTACAACTGTGGTTCCAGATCAGGGTATTCATCCAGTATTTCCGGCAGTTGATGGGTGAATATGTGTATGACTTCTTCTTTACTTAAAACGGTCATGTTTGCCCTGCTTTTGCGTGGTAAACAGATAGCCTTGTTTATGCTCGCACCATATAAATTGTTTGTGCATGGCAACTATTGTA
Source organism: Chloroflexota bacterium (assembly GCA_014584575.1). Lineage (GTDB taxonomy): Bacteria > Chloroflexota > Anaerolineae > Promineifilales > Promineifilaceae > CAADGU01. Next base: position 21,509 of record JACTMP010000083.1, on the reverse strand, counting down.
ACAGACGCCAGCCCGATAAACTATATGGGCACGACTCCTCACATTTTTTGCAAGACCAGGATGTAGTGGTCGCCCCAACCGCCCGTGAGGCGGGCGGTATGGCGTTCCCATTGGTGCAGGCGGGTAAAGAGGCGGGGCCAGCGTTCGACCAGGTGCCCCAGGTAACTGGGGGGCAGCCATAGGCCCAGGCTTTCGGTATACAGGTGGTGGAACCAGGGGGCAAATTCCTGGCGCAGCCGTCGGGCTGATGGATACCAGATGGGGATGGCACTGTTGCCAATCACAGCGGGGGCGGAGGTGTAGAAACGGCGCACGGCCGTACCCCATTCCCCATGTAACAAATGCCAGCCCACCTCCCAGGGGCACCATGGCCCCATCACCACCAACACCACTTTGCCGCCTGGTTTCACCAGTTGCGCCAGACTTGCCGCCAATGGCCGCCATTCGTTGACGGTGTTCAGGCCGCCGAAGTTGCTGAGAATGCCGTCGTAATCGGTAATCGGTAGGGCGTGATGCGTGATGCGTGATGCGTGATGCGTGATCGGGCTTTGGACTTCGGGCTTGGGATGGCCGCTTTGAGCGAAGTCTTGCAAGGAAAGCTGAACCGTTGTAACCCGGTCAGCTACCCCTGCTTGTCGCGCTTTCACGGCCGTGACCTCCACCATTTCGGCCGAGCCATCTGTAGCCGTCACGTTCACGCCCTGCTGCGCCAGCCAGACGGCATCCTCGCCTGTGCCACAGGCCAGTTCCAGGATATGTTGCCCGGCGTGGAACTGTTGTGCCAGCACGCGCCACACCCGCTGCCGCAGCAGTTGGCCCAGGCGGGTGTGGGTAAAATCGGTGTCGTAGGTGGGGGCGAAGGCGTCGAAGGCGGAGGGGTTCATTAAGGAGATTCGGAGATTGAGAGATTAGGAGATTGATAATCTCCAATCTCCTAATCTCCCAATCTCGTTCTTACCAGGCATCCGCCGCCCGATCTTCAGCGGGCCAGCCACGGCCGCTGGCGTCGGCGGTACGGCCGTTTTCGCGTTGGTGTTGGGTCAGGCGCATCCCCAGGCGGCCGCGTTGGGCGTTGGCAAACAGTTTGCCCAGGCGGAGCGGATTGCGCTCACCGGCCAGCCATGCTTTGCGCAAATTCACTTCGTTGACCAGCCAACGGGTGGCGTGGTCGTAAAATTGGGCGGAGTAACGGCCGTTGACCTGCAAATCCCGGTCGGTACGGCCGTCCCATTCCAGCGGCGTCGTCACCCGGTCGGCCACTTCGTCATAAAAAGCGGTGCCTTTGATGGGGTAGGCCACCGTCGTCAGGAAAATATCGGGGTTGGACTGTTTCAGGTAATCGGCCGTGGCTTCAATATCGCTCACCTCTTCGCCGTCGTAGCCGAGCATGATGAACATGCCCACTTCAATGCCCACATCTTGCAGCAGTTTGTTTTTGGCCAGCAGGTCGTCCACCGTCGTCTTGCGTTTCATGGCGTCCAACATGCGCTGTGAGCCGCTTTCGGAGCCGAGCCAGAGCCGGGCACAGCCCATTTCGGCCAGGGCGGTGATGATTTCTTCATCCAGCCGGTCCGGGCGGCTGATGCACTCAAAGGGAATGCGAAGGCCACGTTTTTTGAGTTCGGCGGCGTAGCTGAGGAACCAGCGCGGGGCGATGGTCAGCACGTCATCGGCATACCAGAGTTGGTCGGGCTGGTAGGTTTCTTGAATCCAGGCTACTTCGGCGACCACATCGGCGACGGAGCGGCGGCGGTGGCTGTGGCCGAAGACGGTGTGGCTGCACCAGGTGCAGGTGTAGGGGCAGCCGCGGGCGGTGATGAGGGAGACGGAACTCAGGCCGTGATGGGTTTTCCAGGTGTGCAGGTAGCGGGGCATGTCTATGACGGCGCGGTCGGGCCAGGGTTGGGCGGAGAGGTCTTTGATTTGCGGTCGTGCCGCCGTCTGCACCAGTTGCCTGTCATCGTCCTGGAAGATGATGCCCTGGATGGTGTGGAGGTTGGTACGGCCGTGCCGCGCCAGATGCGGTATCAACTCCTCCAATGTCACTTCGCCTTCGCCGTTGACGATGATGTCTGCACCGCGGGCCAGGTATTCGGCGGCGTAGCTCACCGGCTCTGGCCCACCCAGGATGATGGTGGCCCCCACTTCACGGCAGACGGGCATCATGCGCAGGATGTTTTGTTTGGTCATCAGGTTGCAGTAGAGGCCGACGAGGGACGGCCGTGTCTGTCTGACATGGGCCACAAAATCAGCCATCGTCTGGAAGGTGGTGTCATATAAATCTACGGCAAACCCTTTGGCTTTGAGGTGGGAGGAGATGTAGAGCAACCCCAGGGTGGGGTACGGTTTCATAATCGCCTGTTCGTGCGCGTCCTCGGCAATGAAATACCCATGCGAGAGCAAGATGTCCATTGAACGATTATCAACCAGGACGGCGCGATGGTCAACGGCCGTGAAATTGATGTGGGTGGGGCCGCCAGGGTAAGACAGTGTGATCATCCCCACTTGCCCGATGGGAAAACCGGATTGAGGAAAATCTCACAAATAGATAAGATCGAATTAGCTAAACCGATAGCCATAGTGTGGCGATTGCATTACAATTGGCGATGTGGCCAATGCACCTTTTCTGCCATCAACTCCCACACTCGGTCTGAAACAATATAGAGGAAGGGTGAACCATAAATAAATACCAATGTTATACTTGGATTGTTTTTAAGGTGTTCTACTATAAAGGAGGTGTTTTGAAATGACACCTAAGTCGGAGGAATCAATTGGGCAGCATAAACATAATCTCGACGAATTGCTAAATAAACCAAACCTACAGCTACAGGCTCCTCTCCTTCCTCAGCAACATGATAAGAGGAAAACGACAGGAGGATCACAGTCTGCTATTGTAGATAAGCAATTTCAAGAATTTAATAAATTCATAATTCTTGTAACTGAAGTTGGTAAAAAGCTAGACGTACAGTATGAAGAGATTCAAAAATTTAGCGATTTGATGCGTGACATTAGCCACAAACTGAGTACGCAGTATGAACAAATTCAAGAAGCTATTAAAGTACAGGCACATTTACCAACTTCTGACGTGATAGCAGCTTCACAGGCTAAAGTAATAGAGAATTGGCTAAAAACCGGTGGATATAAAGATCTGCAAGGATTTATTGAGGAATGCTTTAATATTGATGAACTCATTGAGGTTTGTGCCCAGATGAATATTAGGTATGAAAGGTTTGGGCGTGACCCATCCCTTCCTGTCCTTTCAAGAGAGTTAATACTTTATTGTGAACGTAGAGGAATGCTTGAACTTTTAATGATGACTTTTATGAAAGAGAGGCGAAAGATTTTTGCTGAAAAGATTCCAAGTGACATTGTTCAGGTAATGCAGGTCTATGAAAAGGGTATGATTCCCGAAATGACCATCAAATACCCATATCTAGAGTTGTCATGTCTTGATCATAAATCAAGGGAAATTGTGATTAAGGCTATACTCTGTCAAATGGCAACGGAGGCAGGCGTTCAGCCTGATGAGGTCTGTTCCTTGGGAGATAAGGATGGTAGTCTGGAAATACATTTACAGATGAAAAGGAGTGTTGCGGAGAAACTCACTCAATATATACAAAGCAATGATTCTATTGAAATCATTCAGACAGATCTGACACCGGAAAATATTCAGGAATTTGAGAACTTGTTTTCCGCTCAATATTTCTTCGAAATCGCTGAATCTCAAGATCAAAAGGAAAATCTCACAAGCCAACCCTACCCCAACAAAGCCACTGAGTTAGAAAGCTCGTTCCCTCAGACAACTCAACTTGCCCCTACACCTCAAATTCAGACCTCTAATATTGCTATTGATGTAAACTTGCTGTGGGCAGCATGGATGGCACTGGAAGAGTTTGTGGCTATGCCTACTGCTGACAGCGATAAAGAACTGCTGCAAAAGGCGCAAGAGGTGCAGACGGCATGGAGAGGGTTGGTTACTCACCAAAGTTATCCTATCAGTAAGGCTACTTTCAGGAATTTAGCGAAACAGGTAGCAACGGCTATTGACCCTGATATTAGTATTCCTAACACTGAATCAAGCGAAAACAAAGAGAATGTATCGGGCGTAACCTACAAGCAGACTCACCTAAATAATCACAATGCATAGCAATGAGACGGAAGCCACCTTTGTTTGTGCGGGGAAGCAAATGGGGTGGACACGGCCGTACTCCCCTCATCTGCTTACAAATAATCCACTTGCCTCACAGTGGTGGGGGGGTAGATAAGGCAAAAAGTTGTCATTCCATCGTTGCTCAGGCTCATTGGCTCATTTGGCCGTTCCGCACGGGTGGGGGGAGCGAATAGGTGGATGGTGTACGGCCGTACACCCTCTCACCTCATCACCTGCTCACCCCATCACGTGTGCAACCCTGTCACCCTGTCACCCTGTCTGAGCAGGTTGACAGCCAACTTCTTTTCGTGATAAGGTTTAGCCATCCACATGGAGGTAAAACAAGATGTCTAAACAATCCTCTATAGCCATCCAACGTAAAGTGACTGTTACCCTATCTGAAGAATTGTTAGCCCAATTAGATGCTCGTATTCCCGCACGACAACGCAGCAGCTTTATTGCCACGGCCATAGAGACACAATTGGCGATTGTGGAGCAAGAAGCGGCTCTGGCAGAAGCAGCCGGGGCATGGACAGATAATAACCACCCAGACATGGTGAGTGAAGCGGATATTGATGCCTGGCTCAATCAGTTACGCCACTCCTGGGCAGGGAGTTATGATGGGTAAGTATTTGTTGGATACGGGCATTGTGCTGCGCCATTTGCGTGGAAACAGGCGCGTAGTGAACCTGCTGCGACAACTGGGGCATACAGAGCGATTGGCTGTTTCCGTTGTCACACGCCTGGAAGTTCATGCGGGAATGCATGAAGACGAACGCTATACAACACAGAAGTTGTTGTCTCGCTTTTTGACTTACAATCTGGATGCGACGATTGCGGATCGCTCAGGGGAGTTAGTGCGCCTCATGCGCCATCAGGATAAATTGTTGAGCATTCCTGATGCGATCATTGCCGCAACGGCCGTGCAGCACAATCTCGCCCTCGTTACCCTCAACCAAAAAGATTTTACCAATGTACCAGGGTTGAGTTTGTATCCATTGATAGAAAGTCCCTAAACGAGCTAGAGGTAGCAATTGCCTGCCAGGCCACACCTACTCACCCCCTCACCAACAGTCACGGCCGTCCCCCGCCTATGATTGACGCACCTGATGACAAAACGACAACAACTCTAATCGAGCAGACTTGTAGCTGACGAATCTCTATTCCCACTCAACACAGATAACCGTCTTGTCGCCGCCGCCATTATCTATGCGGTTATTGTAGTCTTCGTACCAGACCTTGAAATTCGTGCCTAACGGCAATCGGCTGCGGGCAAAGCCATAGGCCAGTCCATAACATAAACTGTCAGGAAATATGTTTTTCTGCGTGACTTTATAAAACTTGTCATGCACCTTTTCGGTAATGATTTCGCCAGGATTCCCGTTGCGAAAACTCAAGTGCATGTGGTCATTCCAATGTTCAAGGACCACCGGTAACGGGGCAGCAATAATATCTTCGGGTTCTAAGCCATATTCCGCCAATTTTACGCCAATGGCTACCAGATTCGCGGTGGCCCCCTGGCCTTCTTGCAGTTCTTTCAACAAATCGAGAACCGGTTGTAAGGGATACCACTTTTCCGGGTCAGGGTTGTCCATGCCATGTTTTCTAAAGATTGGCTCAATAATCTCAATCTGTACATTATCAAGATAAGCCAACAGAGTTTGCCCTATAATTTCCATTTCTGGATTACACTTAAAATCATGTTTCATATTTTTACCCTTGGGTGAAGAATCAAAATCTTCAATAAGTTGCAGCGTGTAGGCCAAGTTTTTATTTGCAGCACAGTATAAAGCAGCATTTGCCTTGCGCCAAACGTACTTTACTCCTGTATGGGCAAATTATTTGCCGAGAGGCCATAAACTGACATTTTCAGTAGATCGAAGCGGAGTGGGCATCCTCAGATGCGAACCGGTGGGCATCTGAGGATGCCCACTCCTCCCATTGCGATCTACTGATTTTGCTTTTTTGGTGGCAACTTGCAAGGTGCAAGTTGCAGGTGATTGTTGCCAGGGCCACTTGCCACCAGATGAAATAATTCAAGACCGGTCAGGTGCGCCGTGACAGGTTGGCACTGCGCATGGCGCCTGTGATAGCCAGGCCCCATAACAGCAGACTGCCATACAGCTTGGGGTACGCCAGGATAGCCCAGATTCCCTCTGCCAGACGCGGCGAACGGTATGGCAAGTCGGCGGCAATCAGGACTATACCTAGAGAAAGCAATAGCCAGCGGGCCGGCGATCCCTCGGCGCGCAGCCAGGCTACCAGGATAAAAACAGGTAACAGCAGCAACGGGAAATGATAATCCAGAGACAACGGGCCTAACACAACACCCAAAATGGTGAAAGCGGCAAATAACAAATCAGCGGTGGATACACTGACCGGCGCGGACGTTGTAACGGGTCTCGTGCGATAGGCAACGGCCGTGCTTAACGCCAAGAACAGCGCCATGCCGAACCAGTTGAGCAGCCCCCACAGCGCCGGTTGGTTAAATAAGGGGGCCGGATTCCAACGCGCCTCCCAGACGAAAAAATGACCTGTAAAACTTAGCCAGGTTTGGTAGGCTGTGACCAGGCGCTCCGGCTGGCTGTTGAGCGTCATCACCACGACCATATGCCTTTCCCAGGCGGCAATACCCAGCCAGGGCAGCGTGAGAAGTACCAGACCAACGCCGGTGGCAATGCCCCAGGCGATGGCCCGCCACCGTTTTTGCGCCAGCAACAATAACCACAAAAAAAGCCCCGCCAGCTTGAAACACGCCATCAGGCCCAAAACCACACCGGTCAAACCATCCTGCTGCTGGCGGTAGCCATGCCAGGCCAGCAGTGACAGGGCTAGCAAAAAGAGATAGAGCTGCCCATAGGCGATATTGGCGTAGATTGGTTGGTAACATAAAACCAGGAGGGCCAGCAGTGGCACCCATACCCCGGTAAAACGGAGCTGCCGCACCAGCCAAAAAAACATGATGACTAAGCCGATGATGTTCACGGCCGTCCAGACAGCACGCGCCAGGGCATATGGCATCGGCGCAAAGGGGAGCATTAGCAGAGCGGCCGTCGGCGGATTGACATAAATATCGTAAATGGCAGGCTCAAAACGGCTAACTTGAGCCGCAAACCAGTCATCATCATAAAAACGACTGACCGATTCCCCTTCAAGCAGCAGCCGGGAAGCGGCATAAGCCGCCACAAATCCAGGCGCAGGTCGAGTGACCGATTCCAGACTGTACCAGATTAACCGGACCGCTAAAAAGAGAATAACGGCCGTGAATATCAATATAACCGCATATTTCAGGGGCGTTGGCTGGCGTATTGTGGGCATGGTACAGTTGTTTTTTATGTCTCCGAAATTGTTTACCCAGGTCAGCGATCATATCACACGTGGCTGGTTTGTTGTTGTCTCTGGGCAAATGCTGCGTCTGGCCCTGGGGTTGGTTTCCAGTGTGCTCATTGCGCGGGCGCTGGGGGTACGTGATTTTGGCGTTTATGGCGTATTAGCCGCCGTCAGCGGTATCACGCAGGTTGTCCTGGATTTGGGTCTGGCGACGGCCGTTGTGCAGCGGGTAGGGTCGGTGTGGGAAGAAAACAGGACGGTCGTTCAAACAGACCTGGTGCAACAACGGGTTCGGGTATTTTTTTGGCTGCGTTGGTTGATTGTGGCTCTGTTTGTGGTCATAGGCTGGCTGTTAGCGCCGTCGTTGGCGCAATTGATCCTGGGCGCGGCTACCCCAGACAATCTCTTGTGGATGCGCCTGACGGTGATCGGGGTGATGGCCACCCTCCTCAGCAGCACGGTAGTGGCCGTGTTGCGCGCAGTCAGGCGGTTTCACCAAATCAATGCCGTGATAGTGACCAACGCGGCGTTAACGGCCGTGTGGGCGGTCATCCTGGCTTTTACAGGGCAGCTAAACTTATCCACCGCCCTGCTCATCTTAGGCATTGGCACCGCCCTGGTCGCCGCCGGAGTGGGGTATTTTCTATTACCGCCACCTTTTGATGGCAAACGGCCGTCTTTCACCACCTGGAAAATGGAGAGCCGACAATTACTCCGTTTTGGGCGCTGGATTGCCCTGTCCGGCATTTTGACGGTGCTGGCCCGGCAGCTCGACGTATTGATGCTCAATCATTGGTTCACATCAGCCACCGTCGGCATCTATGCCCTGGCCCTGAATCTGGCTGCCAAATTTGAAATCATCACCCACAGCCAATACACCGTGCTGGTTCCGGCGGCCGTAGCCTTGCGCAGCCCTGGCGAAAGGCGGCGATTTGTGGTGGCCGGCTTGCGCCGTAATGGGATCATTGTTTTACTGTCTCTGCCTGTGTTGTGGCTCATTGGCCCGTTTATCCGTCTGTTTTATGGGGTGGCATATAGCACGGCCGTACCCCTGTTTCAACTGCTTTACCTGCTGGTACTTTTCGACTTTTTGGTATTGCCCGTCGTTGTTTTGTTTTTCCCGCTCGACCAGCCGCGCTGGTTGGCGTTAGCCGATGGAGTGCAACTGGTTGTGTTTGGTCTCCTGGCCGTCTGGTGGATTCCCGCTTACGGGCCGGTAGGCGCCATTGCCGCCAAAGGCTGCGGCCGTGTGGCCGGTTTTCTCCTTTTGCTGTTGATCTTAAAAGGCAGTTCACGCGCGTTTCCGCATTTCCAGCACGAAGAAGCGCCCCCAATGGACGAACGGCCGTCGCCCTGACACCCCCCTTTCCCATCGTCGCAGCCACCCCGGCAAAATTTCCAGCCCATACGCCCGTTCCAGGTTAAACCAGGAGGCAAATTGGGCATAGGCGCTCTCGGCGGTATAGAGGTGATGGTGAACCGCTTCATCTGCCAGCCGTATCACCCGCCCGCATTGATGGCGCAGTTGCCCCAGATGCTGCCATTGTCCGCGTCGCGCCAATGCGGCCCACTCCCCCAGGCTGTGGGCATTGAGCATATGGACGATCACGCTGCTGCCCGGTCGCAGCCGGGCAGCGGCCAGTTCTGCCGTCGCCGCCAGATTAGCCACAGTGTTCAGCACCGCAAAGGCCGATACCATGCCGTCAAACATGCCCTCCGGCCAATCCGCACCGCTGTTTAAGTCCAGATGGCCGGCCGTAATGCGCTCTGCCAGGGATAGAGCGTTCACCTTTTGTTGCAGTTGGACCAACATACCAGGAGAAATATCAACGGCCGTTACCCGCATCCCCTGCCGCGCCAGAAAAACGGTATCCAGGCCGGTGCCGCACCCCAACTCCAGGAGATGCTGCCCCGGCTGAAAAAGCGCCCCATAACGCTGCCACAACCGCGCCCGCATCCACTGCCCTTCTTGCAAAAGGGCGTCATAGGTAGGGGCGAGGCTATCATAGGCGTCAGCCGGAGACGGTGACATCGCCAAAATCCCCGGTGACATCTACCAGACGGCCGTCTACATGATGCAACCGGGCGGCGTCTCCCTTTTGGGCTGCATGGCGCACCGCGCCCACAAACAAGGTGTGGTCGCCGACTTCCATCACCTGCACCACCTCACATTCCAGATACCCCAGAGCATCTTTCAGGCGAGATACATTTACGGCCGTTGCTGGCTCTCGCTGCAAGCCCGTCTCCGCAAATTTATCTACAACTTTGCCCGATTTACTGCCACAAAACAGGATGATCTCTTCCCAAGATGCGGGCACAAAATTGACCACAAAACAGCCGGAAGCGCGCACCAGATTGGCGCCAAAACTATCGCTTGTCAGCGAGACGCCATACAGTTCCGGCTCCAGCGAGAGGGGCACATGCCAATCAATAGGCCAGACGTTTTCCAGGCCATCGTGGCGGGCGGTCATCAGCACCACCTGGCGCGGCGTATGGTAAGCGACCCGAATAAAAGAGGTGGGCGGCCGTCCCGTTTGCCTGACGGCCGGTGTGGGTGAGAAAAGGCGGCCGAGTTTCCCTTTTAACTTCATGATGTGTCTCATAATGTCCTTTTTACTATTCAGACCTGCCAGGTTTTTGCCAGAGGAATTTGCTTCACCACCAGCTCTATAACCTACAAGCGATTGGAGATTAGAGATTGGTTCAATCCCCAATCTCTAATCTCCAATCGCTAATCTCAGTTCTGCAAGTTATTTAATTCTCGCTCCTTAGTTCCCTGGATCTACCGGGGGGATTGGCTGACTGAGCGGTAACTCCACGGTGAATGTGCTGCCGACGCCGGGTTCGCTTTGGGCGTAAATGTGCCCACCGTGGCGCTCAACAATGCGGCGGCAGATAGCCAGCCCAATGCCGGTGCCAGGATAGGCGTCACGACCGTGCAGCCGTTCAAACACCAGAAAGATACGCTCGCTGTGTCTCTCGTCAAAGCCGATAGCGTTATCACTGACGGTAATCTGGCACCAGGCATCTTGTATACGGCCGTGAATGTGGATTTTCGGGGGAATGCCCGGGCGGTGAAACTTCATCGCATTACTCACCAGGTTTTGGAAAAGCTGCTTCATTTGCATCGCATCAGCCTCAATTTCCGGTAACTCAGCCACCGTAATCTCTGCCTGCGTTTCCGCGATGGTGATTTCCAAATCTTGCAGAATTTGCAGGATGATTTGAGACAAATCCACTTTGTTGAATGGTTGGCCGTGTGTGCGGACTCTGGAAAATGCCAGCAAGTCAACAATCAAGGTCTGCATACGCACGGCCGCACTCTGCATCCGCGCCAGATAATCTCTGCCCCTTTCATCTAAAAGTGGGTCATACTTTTCTTGCAGCCGGTCGCCAAACGTTTGAATTTTGCGCAGCGGTTCCTGCAAATCATGGGAGGCGACGTAGGCAAATTCCTGCAACTCCCGGTTGCTGCGCTCCAGTTCGGCCGTTCGTTCCTGCACCAATTCGTCCAGATGATCTCGATGGCGGCGCAGGGCTGTTTCCGCCTGCCGGTGGGCTTGCAAAAGAAGGGCGCCCTTGACGGCGCTGGACAGTTGCCGCCGTAACAATTCATAGACGTTACCTTTTTTTGGCCCGCTCTCCATCATCACAAAACCGAGCTGCTCCTCCCGAAAATAGAGCGGCTCAATGATTATGGTGCAACCTTTGTCTGCCAGTAAAATGCCTGCGGGTAGTAGCTCCCTGGTCAGGAATGGCTGTCCTTCCGGTGGCAAAGGGAGACGGCCGTTCTGGTTGTAGGCGAGCATGAGGCGGGACCATTCAGGCAGGGCTTGGGGATGGGCATACGGCCGTGTGTCGTCATACAAAACAAGATAACACCCTGGTATACCCAGTTGGGGCAGACGAGTGGCAATCGTGTCCATTAAACCTTCCAGGTCAAACATGGTGAGTAACGATTGTCCAATATCGTGCAACAACCAATTCTGGCGCTCTATTTGTAAGGAGTGTTGGGCATCGGCTGTCCTTAGCTCCCTGGCGATAAATAGTTGGGTTTCGTGTAAAAGGGACTCTATGCGCCATAAGCCATCATCAGGTGTCATGCCTGGCAAGAGATGGCGACGGAGTACCGCGACCAAATCCTGCCACGACGTAATATCCCCACCGGCCCTCATTGTCATTTGCAGAAAACGGTCAATCAAGGGCAGGAAACGGCCGTCTCCCCCTTTCACCACTTCATCAGACAGGCTGGCCAATAGCTGCGCCGCCCCTTCGCGCCCTTTCAGGGCAGAAAAGTCAATAGCATGAACCAGATCAGACACAACAGCCGCTTGCCGGGTGAGCAAAAATTGTGTCCACGATTCGCCCGGTTCGCGGATTGGCAGGGGGTTTACCGGCGGCTCCGACGCTTTAAAACACCCACATGAGCGGCGCACCACCATCTCAGCGGGGAGTAACATCGGTTCTGGTCTGGTCTTGCCCGCCAACCACGCCAAAAGCATTTGCGCCGCTGCTTCCCCCAACCCGTGCAATGGCTGGCGCACGGTGGTCAACGGCGGCACAACTAGCCTGGTTTGTTTAATATCATCAAAACCAACGACGGCAACATCATACGGCACCACAACCCCTCTGGCCTGCAACTCCTCCATTGCCCCAATCGCCATATGGTCATTGGCTGCCACCACCACCTCAAAATCCACCTGGCGCTCATCCATTAGCAGCCGAGCAGCTTCCTCCCCTGAAGAAAACCTGAAATGGCCTGGCGACACTAATGCCGGATCAAAAGGAATATCGTACTGGCGCAACACATCCTGATAGACTTGATACCGGATTTGCGCATCCTGGCTTTCTTCTGGCCCGGCAATAAAGGCAAGCCGCCGGTATTGGTGCACCTCAATCAGATGAACCAGGAGGTCAGCAAATCCCTGGCGCTGGTCCACGTTGATATTCAACGTTCCTTCGATAGGGGCGCCGATGCTGACAGTTGGTAGCGGATGATAGCGAGCGTATAGGTGTTGCAGTTCTTCTTCAAAGACAAAGTTACCGATGGCGCTGATGATGAGCAGGCCATCCAGGTTATCGGCAGAAGCAATTTGGTAGAGGATGTTGTGCTGGTCATCAAATGGTACACCCGGCACACCATTTAAGGAGCTGCCAACGAAACAAAGCAAGTTGGCATCTTGGGCAGCAACGGCCGTTTGCACGCCGGCTAATACGCCCGGATGATACCCCTGCCCCAAGTCAGAGGTACTCTCAATGAAGAGGCCAATGGTTAGTCGTGCGGGACTCAATTGACGATCATCCTCGTTCTTGTGCTGCATGACACGTTTTCCCTTTGCCCGTTTCTTTAGCCTCTATCTTTGTGCCCGTGGTGCAAACCACTCAGGCTAAGTTCAACGATAAAGACAGACATTGGTTAATGGAAACGCTCGCCATTACTTATATCACCTATTTTATGCCAGATTGGGGATCAAAACGATTGTATGATCAAAAATGGCGGGCAGGTAGGGAACATTGCTGCCTGTGAAAATGCAGAGATGAAGAGATTAGGAGATTAGTAGATTGGGAGACTGAGAGATTGAATGCTCTCAGTCTCCATGAAGGGGAAAAATATCAGGTGTGATCAGCGTCGCACGGCCGTGTGCCGCACATCCACATCTACTTCAGCCATCTGGCTCATGCGCTCCAGACGCATCCGGTCAATGCGCCGCTGCAAGTAGGGGGAGAAGTAGCCATCATAACGCGCCTGCAATTCGGGCAGCAGCCAGTCATTGCCGGTGATCTGTCCCCGGCAGGAAGGCGCGCCACAACCACAGGTAAATTCACAATACGGGGTGCTATCACTCATGGCATAATCGAAGCACATTTCTTCACCGGGCCAGAGGTCGCGCAGTGTCACCAGGGTTATAGAACTGCTGAGGCCGGCGTTTGGCTCGCACGAATGGTTGACATAATCACCCGGTTCTTGCTCGCGCACCGGCACCTGATACAGGTCATCTTCAATCTGGATGCTGTGTTCTTGTTCACGTTCAGAAAGCCGGGCTAACTGCGCCCCCGTGACCACATCGCCGCCCCAACAAATTACCAGTTCCCCTTTGGGGATAAAGGTGTTGGCGTAAAGGCCCCATAACCCTTTGGCCGGGTTTGGCCGTGCTTCCAATTTGGGTGATACCCAATGTGTGAATCGTTTTTCCATCTTTTTGTCTCCTTGTTTTGCTGCAAGGCGATTTTGCAGAATCGCTCTACATGCCACAGAAAATAAAGGGTTGCCGCAGCTTGCAGGCGGCAACACAAAACAGCCAGAGCATCAGGCTGGCCGAAAAAGGATGCGGTTTATGACGTGATGTGGGTGGTGGAGGCACGGCCGTTTACGGCCGGCCGACTCGCAGCGAACTGCTCCTGTCGCCACCGGTCAATGCGCCTTTGCAAATAGGGCGAGAAACGACCCGCATACCGCTGTTGCAAAGAAGGCAACTGCCAGTCATTGCCTGTTACCCGGCCCCGGCAGTGGGGCGACCCGCAGGCGCAGTTGAACTCGTCATAGGGTGAGCCATCACTCATGGCATAATCAAAACAGAGTTCTTCGCCAGGGTTGATGGGGCGTAAAGCGACCAGTGTGATCTGCCCGCTCAGGCCCAGGTTAGGGTCACAGGAATGGTTGATAAAGTCGGCCGGTTCTGATGGCACACCATCTAACGGCTTGATGAACAAATCTTCTTCAATTTGCAGACTATGGGTCTGTACAAAGGGGGGGTAGTTGGCTAATTGCTCCCCGGTCACAATTTCGCCGCCCCAGGCTGCTACCACTTCACCGGCAGCAATGGAAGCGTTGGCAAATGCGCCATAGCCTCCCTTTTTATCTACCGGATGGGCGGACAGGTGAGGGGATGTCCAATGGGTGATAGATTGTAAAGAGACGTCAGCCATCGCGGTCACCTCCCATGGGGTTATATTCTTGCAGATTGATCAGACGCTGCAAGGCCAGGGCAAACCGGTGCGCCCGGTTTAGCTTCAATGGCATCAGGTTATTCATTGGATAGTCAAAACTATTTTCGTCAGACATAGGGCCTCCAGTGGTTGACGGTGGTTGGTAATCTGTTATCGGACTTCGATCTATGGATAACAGGCACAACGGCCGTCACACCCTCAGTAAATAATGCAGGTGGAATAGTAATCAATTCTGCGCTAAAAACAACAAATTGCTCCCCCACTAAGCAATTCTCAATTGGGCTGGCGGCGGCAGATAAATCTGCACCAACAAAAGGCAAAGTCAGCCTTCGCCGACTATCTCTAGCCGACGAAGGTCGGCTTTGCTTTGTGTAGGCGCGATTTTAATCGCCGGCTTTCTACCAATAACCGATAACTGATTGCCTGATTGCCAATTACCGTTTCACCCCCAGCGTACCCGACCAGGTTTCAAACGGCCGTCCCTTGCGTTCATCCGGTTTGAAAAAGGTCAGGTAGGTCATCACCTGAAAATTGATAAACCGGTCAGCGCGGGCGCGGGCTAACATATGGGCCGAGTGCCAGGTGCCAGAATTGTAATAAATCTGGTCAAAGGAGTTGTGCCCCTCATACACTTTATCGAGAGGCACCATTTCATAATGGTGGGTATGCCCATAAATAATATGGCGTGCCCACCGCTCTTTGAAGGCCGGCTCGTTCAGCGCGTGGCGGGCAAACGAAGTCTCGCCACCCCACAGCTTGTCCTCAATGAAACGAATGGCTTTGGCGGCTGTGTTTACAGACACATTGTCATACAGCTTGAGCACAATCTCCAATACATCTACGGCGTCAAACGGCCGTATCGTATCCTTCTTGCGCACAAACTCCAGCTTCAAAAAGGCGTTTGCCAGTTCATCCCAGATGGCCTTTACTCGTTTTGCCTGCGCTGCCGGAATCTTTGTGTTTTGCAAGACAGTGGCAATCCAGACCGGCACAAACAGCGACGGCCGTACATTTGCCAGTTCATTCAAATCATCCAGCAGCGATGGCGGCAATTCGTTTCCCATACGGGCGCGCACCTCTTGAGGGAACAGGTTGATCAATTCCACCACAAAGGCATCGCCTAACGTGGCCGCGTTACGCCCCTCTTTGGCTTCGTAGTTGAAGGGGTCAAAAATATCACCGTGCCGGGCAAAGACGCCATGCGCCCGGTAAATGTCCATCAGCCAGGGAGTTTGCGCCGGGTCGTGGGGGTAGGGGCCGGCAGGGTTCGCCAGCCCCAACGTTTGCGTCACCTGCTGCCGAATCGCCTCATGGCCGTTGCCGGGCAGGTGGAAAAACCAATCATGGTTACCGATCAGGTAATAAATGTTGGTGTGGACGGGCACTCGTTTACGGCCGTCAACCGGGTCTGGCACGGTGATGGGATGATCGCTGCTCAATCCCTTTAGTAGCTGAAACGCCAGTGCATTGTGATCCAGAATACCCTGAGTAATCTCCCGGATTTTGTCAATGAAGAGGGTGCTTTGTGGGTCGTGCCACGGCCGTACATAGCCCGCCTGCCCTTGTTTCTGCGCCGTCCATTTAGTGGAACGGATAATGTCAAACACATCCCCCAACAGCAGCAGGTCAAGGCTTTTAATCGGTTCATACTGCTTATTAGCCCGGTGCGAAGCGTCAAAGGCCAATTCTTGCAGCCGGGCGCGGAAATCTTCAAACGCCGCCGGGCCAATGGTGACGCCGGTCGAGCCATCGGTCAGATGGAGATCACTGATAATAACGAGCATGGGTTTTCCTCCTGGAATTGTCTTTGCCGTTGGAAATGGGCAAAGGATATCGAACAGACTTCATTGTAATACCAGGAGGAGAAATAGCAAGATGGAGTGGCGGCTTTAGCCGTAACGGTTACGGCTAAAGCCGCCACTCCCAAATGGCTTACCAGGCCATTTCGCCGTGTATTTGCCAGGCAATCAGTTGTTCGGCCGTGAAATCGTCGCCCAACGCTTCTTTGGCTTTGGCAGCGCGTTTGGCAGAAAGACCATGAATGCGCATCTCTACCAACTGCTCTGGGGCCACGTCTGGCAGCAGGGCATGAATGGCGGCAGCGAAATCGGAGGTGACGTTATGGATACGCATCTCTACCAGCGTATCGGTGTCCAGCCCCTTAAACCCAAAACCGCGCATTTCCTTGATGAACTCGGCCGTCACATTGTGAATGCTAAAGGTGACAATATCGTCCAGGCTCAGGTCGGTGTAGCCCATCTGGTGTAGCTGGTGAATGAAAGACGGCCGTACTCCATGAATCCCCAACTGCACCACATCATCCACCGTCAGGTCGGTCAGCCCCAACTCGCGGATTTCGCGCACCATCGCCGGCCGGACGTTGTGGATGCCCAATTGCACCAGGTCATCTACCGTCAAATCGCCCACCTTCAACTCCTGCATTTCGCGCACAAATTCCGGGCGCACATGGTGAATACCTAGCTGCACCAGATCATCCACATCAAAATGGACACCCAAATCACGCATGGCCTGAATGTAATCCGGGCGCACATGGTGAATGTTCAACTGCACTACATCATCTACACTCAGGTCGCTAAACCCCATTTCGCGCAGCCGCCGCACATATTCCGGGGAGACGTGGTGGGTTTGTAGTTGGTGTAATTCGTCCTCGCCCAAATCATCCCACCCGGCCTCGGCCATAGCGCGGGCGTAGGGTTCGCTGACAAAGGGGCGACGGCCGTGCCGGGGATGGCCGGGTTGGCGCGGCATCGCCGGCATTCGTGGCATTTGTGGCATACGACGGGGCATCGCCGGGCCACGCCCCCCAACCGGGGCAGCCTGCTCACTCACCGCCAACGCATCTAATAATTTGCTGGCCTCATCAGAGTTGATCTTACCCTCTGCCAACATCGTCAAAATCATCTTACGTTCATCGTTCATCATATTTTTCCTCAAAAACCGTTCGTAGTAGGCGATTTATCGCCCTTTGTGGCACTGAAGTGCCCACTACAAACTTGTTACCACAACCCATCCATCTCTTTCAGCAAGTAGGGATCCATGTCCTCCAGGGCCATTTCCACAACATGCTCCGCCGAAAAACCAGACAAATCCATCTCTTTCAGACTGCGAATAAAATCCGGGCTGACATCCTCTCTGGCCATGGCCACCATATGGTCGCCCGTCAGCCCCGGCACATCCAGCCCCTCTAGCGCCCGAATAAAGTCCGGCGACACATCTTCAATCGCCATTTCCACAATATGCTCGCCCGTCAGCCCTTTCACATTCAAACCATTCAGCGCCTTAATGAAATCAGGGGACACATCTTCACAGCCCATGCGCACAACATGGTCGCCGGTCAGTCCCGGCAGGTCGCATTTGGCTACCGCCCGAATAAAATCAGGGGAGACATCGGCCAGCCCCATGGCCACAATATGCTCGCCGGTCAGCCCGGAAACATGGTGCAGTTCCTTCACCGCCCGCAAAAAGTCCCGGCTAACACCTTCGCGGCTGAGGGTGACAATCTGGTCGGGAGTGAGGAGAGGGTTACGGCCGTTGCCGCTGCTGCTGCCGTACCCCCCCTTCTCCTTCACCGGCTTTTCTGACCAACTCGTATCACTTTTCGCCGACTCATTCAGTGCATCCAGCAGCATTTCCGCTTCTTCAATACTGATCTTGCCTTTGCTCACCATCTCCAAAATTTGGGCACGTTCTTCACTCATTCGGTTTTCTCCTTGCAGGGGGCAGCAACGGCCATACGGCCGTGTGCTGACCATATCAATTGACAAATAGGTTTTCAGGATTTCAGATAATTCGACACGAAACCGTGATACATGAAACTCTTCCGGTCACGGGTCACGGGTCACGCATCACGCATCACGCCCTCACCGCTTTCAACAAATCCGCCGCCGTCGCTGCGTCAATCTCGCCGCGATTCAACTGCGCCAAAATCTCCTGACGACGGGCACTAATGTCTGTTTGCGATTCGGCCGGCTCCACGTTTTTCTTTTCCAGCCCCAACTGCTCAATAATCTCATTGATACGATTGCGGATTGCCCAATACGATTCGCCCAACTCCCGCTCCATCTCCTTCACATTCCCTTTGTTCTTGATAAAAACTTCCAGGAAGGCCAGGTTTTCCGGGGAGAGTCTGGCAAAAATAGTGGGCTTGAACTCGCCGACCACGCTGGTACCACATTCCACACAGGTCTGTTGGGTGACAATCAATTCACCCGCGCAGGCCGGGCAATTTTCCAAAAGTTTACGCATGAGTTGTTGTTAGACCTGACAGGTTTTCTGAAACCTGTCAGGTCTGATCTTGTTGCTCAATTTTGGTTAAATTACAAAAGATGTGGGCAATATACACAAATTTTCGGGCCTTGTCAACAAAATTTTTGGTGAAATATCAAAATTTTTGAAAATTAGCACAATATCACCAAAATCATTGGCGCGGCTGACGAAAGGTGGACACATTGCCCTGTTCGCGGTAGACTGGGAGCTTGCTAGACAACTGTCTAATAGTTGTAGGAGAGCTATGTCGTATGAAGAAGAACCTGGTTTATAGACGGTTGTTGGGGTATTTACGGCCGTACTGGAAACAACTCCTTCTCACCTACAGCGCCATGCTGCTGGCAACCGGCTTTAGTCTGGTCGTTCCCCAAATCATCAAACAGGCCATTGACGAGGGGTTGGCGGCGGGCAACGCCCAGGCGCTCTACATCGCCGGGGCCATCATTTTGGGCATTGCTCTGCTGCGGGGCATTGTGGGTTATGTCCAGCTTTTTTACGCCGAATGGCTCACTCACCGCGTAGCCTATGATTTACGCCGCCACTTCTACGACGCCGTGCAGCACCTCCCCTTCGCCTTCCACGACCAGGCGCATACCGGCGACCTGATGAGCCGGGCCACCAGCGACATTGGCGAAACGGAGCAATTTGTGGGCATTGGCCTGGAAGGTCTCATCTCCGTTATTTTGCTCATGGCCGGCGTCATTGCCGCTATGTTCTGGGAATCCGTGCCCCTGGCGCTGATCGCCCTGGGGCCGCTGGTGGTGCTGATTGCGGCAGCGGTGCGCTTTGGCAATGTGGTGGAGCCAATGTTTAAGCGGATTCAAGAGCAGATGGGTGTGCTTTCGGCGGTGATGCAGGAGAGCATGACCGGCATCCATGTGGTCAAGGCGTTTGCCCGCGAGCCGCACGAACTGGCGAAGTTTGACGCTTCTAACGCCGAATGGTTTGAGAAGCGATATGGCCTGATCAAAACGTGGGCCAACAACTGGCCTTTTTTCACCTTCCTGGTGGCGCTGAGCATTTTCCTGCTGCTCTGGTTTGGCGGGCCAATGGCGCTGGAAGGCACCATTACGGTGGGCGCGCTGTTTGCCCTCATTTCCTATGTGTTGATGTTGGGCCAGCCGGTGCAGCGATTGGGTTTTCTGGTGAATCTGGCGGCGACAGCGGGGGCCAGTTCGCGCCGGGTGTTTGAGATTATTGATAAACCTACCGAAATTGTAGACAGTTCAGAAGCAGAACCGCTGGACGACTGTATAGGGGCGGTGACGTTTGAGCACGTCTGTTTTGCCTATGCCGGGACGCGGGCGGTGCTGCAAGACATTTCCTTTCATGTGCAGCCGGGGCAGCGTTTTGCTCTGATTGGGCCTACCGGGTCAGGCAAGTCTACGGTGACAAGCCTGATCCCCCGTTTTTATGATGTGAGCGACGGCCGTGTCCTGATTGACGGCCGTGATGTGCGCGATCTGCAAGTGAAATCCCTGCGCCGTCACTTTGGCATTGTGCTGCAAGAGCCGTTCATCTTCAGCGCCAGTATTGCCCAGAATATCGCCTACGGCCGTGCCGATGCCTCCCTGGACGAAATCATCGCCGCCGCCAAAGCCGCCCGCGCCCATGAGTTCATTAGCGGTTTCACCGAGGGGTACGAGACGCGGGTCGGTGAACGGGGCGTCACCCTCAGCGGCGGCCAGCGTCAGCGCATTGCCATTGCCCGCGCCCTGCTGGTAGACCCACGCATCCTCATCCTGGACGATTCCACCAGCAGTGTGGACACGGAGACGGAGCATCTCATTCAGGAGGCGCTGCAAGAACTGATGACCGGGCGCACCACCTTCATCATCGCTCAACGGCTGCTGACGCTGAAACATGCCGACTGCATCCTGGTGCTGGACAAAGGGCGCATCGTCCAGCGCGGCGCCCACGCCGAACTGCTGGCCCAAGACGGCCTTTACCGGCAGATTTATGATTTGCAGCTACGGGATCAAGAAGAATTTACGAATTTGGTGGAGGTCAGACCCTAAGGGTTTCCAAAAACCCTTAGGGTCTTGAAGAACCAATGTCATCTATAGAGCCGATTTATTCAACCGGGCAGTCACAGATTGATGACACTATTCGTGGCATCATTGGCATTTTTGAAGCTGCCTTTCCGGCACGTATTCGCAGTTATTATCTTGTGGGCAGTTACGCAGACGGCAGCGCCACCCCATTAAGCGATATTGATATTCGGATAATCTTCAAAGAAGATTTTACGGCTGGCGAAGAGGAAAAGATGCGCCAGGTGCGTTACTACTGCCGCTTAATTAGCCCGATAGCCATTGACTGCCCGCCCTTGAGTGAGGCCCGGCTTCTTCACGATGTGAACTGGCTGCACGAACGACTGGGCATTAAATCTGATGGGCAACTGCTGTACGGTGAAGAGATACGGGATAGCTTTGGTGAGCCAGAATTCAGTGCCTATGTACGCAATGTAACGGCCGTGCCCGTCCAGCGGTTCGCACGTATCCGCCAACAAGACGGTTTGTCCTTCCCATTGACCTATCCAGACCCCACCGGTGAATTTTTTGGCTACGATGACGAGACTGGCCCTGCCTGGGGGAAAGTACCGGGCACAAAAGGGCTGGTACATATGATTGGCTTCGCCGCCACCTGCCTCATAGCCTTCGAGTCAGAAAGGATAGTCACGAGAAAAAGTGACTGGCTTAGTACAGCATTGCGTTAATTTATTCCGAGTTTGGATTCCAATTTCTGCACCGTATAAGTCCAATTGATGGGCTTGGGTGCTTGATTTTCGCACCTT
>JACTMP010000006.1 GCA_014584575.1 Chloroflexota bacterium | reverse complement strand
AAGGTGCGAAAATCAAGCACCCAAGCCCATCAATTGGACTTATACGGTGCAGAAATTGGAATCCAAACTCGGAATAAATTAACGCAATGCTGTACTAAGGGATGAGAATTCATAATTCATCCTTCATAATTCATAATTTCCACAGGAGACCCCATGTCCAAAAAAGCAGACAAATATACAGAACTACGCACGCAACTAGAAACCCTTCCCCACATCAGCCCGGCGCAGGTGGAGCAGTGGGTGCAGTTGCAGCAAACCATTGACCAGACCCGCGATTACCTCATTCGCGCCGTCCCCCAGGCCCAACAAAGTATAGACGAGGCCCAGAAAATCCTGGCGCAGCGTACTTATACGCTGGTCTTTTTTGGCGGCACCGGCGTGGGTAAAAGCACGCTCATCAACGCTCTGTTGGGGCGGAATTTGCTGCCGAGTGGGGCGGTCACGGCCGTGACCGGCACCATCGTCTACATCGAACAGGCCAAAGAAGGCGAGGCCGAATCCCTGGTGCTCAACTATTGGAGCAAGGACGAATTTGCCGGGCGAGTACGTCGCCTCTGCCAGTTGGCCGAACTGCCCGCCTTCGACATCACCAACGACGGTGAACGGGATCAGGCGCGCAGCGACATCAAAGGTATTATCACCGCCAGCGAAGGGCAGGCCAAAACCGAACGCGACGAATACCTGGAAATCATACTTGACTGTATGCACTCCTACGAAAACAACAAAGAGCTTTTCAAAGCCGGGACGCCGCCGCCACAAAGCCTCATTCTCGATGACGAACATTCCCTCAAACATCTGCGCGAAGACGGCTTCAAAGGCACCGAGCAGCGCCAAATTCGTCTGATTAAAGCGGCCACCTTCAAAATCCATCCTCGCGCCGGGCAGGAAAACCTGCTCATGAACGGCTATCTGCGCATCGTAGACGTGCCCGGTCTGGGCGCGGGCATGAAACTGCATGAAGCCATCACCCTGGAAGAGATGAAACGCGAAGACGCGATGGTGGTGCTGGTCACAGACGCCGGCCGCCAGCGTGTGGATGAGATGAAGTCGCTCTCGGCCGTGAACTGGATCAAGGAAAACCGCCTCTTTGGATTGAGCGGTGGCGATCTGGATGAGGCCGCCTCCAAAATTTTCCTGGCGGTAAATGGCGCGAACGTGCGGCAAGCGTTTGACCGCCTCAATTCTGGGTTGCCCCAGGCCGAACTGGAAGTGAAAGAAGTGACGCGCTACATCGCCCCCAACTATTGGGAACGATACCGCGACCGGGGTAACAACCGCCCCTACTTCCTGGTGATGGCTCCCCCCGCCCTGTATGTGCAAGACCCGGACAATGCGCCGGAGGAGTTTGCCAGCGAAACGGAGCGCATTCTCAAGGTATTCCGTGACCAACTGGGCCAGATTGACGCCAAAGACCCGCTGGCCCCAGATACGGCCGAAGCCCTGCTCAATCTCAGCGAAGTGCCTCTGCTGCGGGACAGCCTGATTGAGTTCATCAAAACCGAGCGGGTGCGCAGCCAGTTGCGCGAAGCGGCCACCCGCATCCGCAATTCGCTGCAATCGCTGCGTTTCTACTATGAAAAACAGTTGGCGCATCGTGGGGTGCAACCCCCCTTTGCCACCAGTTGGGAGCAGTTGCAAGAGCGGCGTTTTGAGAATGTGCTGGTGCGCCAGCAAAAGGAATTGCCGCGCGCCTTCCATAATGCGCTGTTGGAACTCAGTTCACGTACCAACAGTGACGAACGCTTCCGCAATGTGCTGCGTCCCACGCTGAACGGCATCAAGGGCATGGTACAGGATTCGGTGCAGCGCGAGGTGGAGACGCTGCTGGAAAGTTATGGTACGGAGTTTTGGGATGACCGTGACGTGACCTATGACAATCTGATCTGGGGCACCAGCGGCATCGAAATTCCCATCAAGCGCATCCTCTTCCAGGTGGAATTGGTGATGCAGGATTCGGTTTCCAAATTTATGCCGGAGGCGGCCGACCTGATTTCGGCGGAGTTGCAGCGCACGTTGGAAGCACACGAGCTTTACAGCCGGTTAGAGCGGGCCAGCTACGGCCGTGCCTACACCTACACCATCCCCGGCGTCAGCAGTGATGACCCATTGGATCTGACCGCAGCATACAACCAGTTGATTGGCCGGGTGACGCAAAGTTTCCGCCATGTTTGCCAGCAGGCGACGATGTATGAATTGATGAAGCCGGAACGTTCCGTTCATCACCGGCTGGAGGAGGGTGAACGAGAACTGGCGCTGAATACCAATGAACGACTACTGGATGTGGCTCTGTATGGTGTGGAGCAGGTGCGGCAAGAGATAGCGGCCACTGCCCCTGTGCCGGCGGCCAACAGCAATCCGGTGGCTACGGCCGTAGCCGCCCAACCGGAAGATGAATTTGCCATCACCATCCTGGACGAACCGGCCGGTCAGCCCGCGCCTGACTTTGACATCAGCTTCCTGGGCGAGGGCAAAAGCGCCCCGGCCGCGGCCGCTGACCTGGAAGCCAGCTACGCCGACCGGCTGGACAACGTGGCCGTCAAGGTTAACCGCATCTTTGGCGACATCATCGCCGACCTGTTCAGCGACGATGAACTGCTGCCGCGCCTGCGCCGTCTCTTCTGGCTGGAAGCGACCAAAGCGGAGCGTGACTTTAACACCCACATCGTCAAACCGATGCTGAAAAACCATGATCGCAATCTGCATGACCCGGAACTGCGCACGGCCATGGAAATTGACCTGGAAAACGTCTCCGACATGGAAGAACTGATGCGCACCTGGGAAGGGCTGCACCGGCTGGAGACCGGTGTGGTTATTTAGGTATTGGGAGATTGAGATATTGGGTAATCGGTAATCGGTGAACGGTAATCAGTCATCTGGAAGCCGCCACCGATTACCAAAAACAAGCATATGAGCAACCAATTTGACATTGAATATACGGTGAACATCTGGCGGGAAGGGACGCAATTTGTGGCCCATGCGATGCCCCTGGATGTTATGAGTTCCGGGCAAACTCCAGAAGAAGCCCGCAATGCCCTTGATGAGGCGGTACAGTTATTTCTGGCAACTGCGACCGAGATAGGAACTCTGGAAGAAATTCTCCTAGAAGCGGGTTATGAAGTAAATGCAGACAGGTGGGACAGCCCGCTTTGGGTAGCTACTGAACGACATTTTGCGACTGTAGGAGTTTGAGAGTGCCGCGCATCTTTCCTGTACACTGGAAAGTATTGGAAAAAGTGTTCCTGGATGCTGGTTTTGAGTTTGTCCGGCAGGAAGGAAGCCACCGCTCCTATACCAGGCCAGGAATTTTGCGCCCGATTGTGATTCCTACGTACAAAGAAGTACCCGTTTCTATCATTCGGAATAATCTCAAGACAGCAGGAATTTCTCGTGACGACTATTTTCGTTTGTTAGGGAATCAGTAACAGTGGAGAAGCTCATGGGGGAACAGGCAACGATCCTCATTTCTAATTATCTTGACGACGCCCATTTGGGCGTGTTTGGGCAGCGGCTGGCCGAGTGGCTGGTGGCTGACCTGAACCGCAGTGACGAAACTGTGCCCGCCTTTACCGAATCGCGGGCGAAGGCGCTGCTGCGGGCTACCGGTTTTGTGGATGACCCCACGTTAAATGATTTTGGGCGATTGGTAGAGGGGGCCACGGCCGTGCGCCTGGCCCTCTATGATCTGCTGGACAGTACCAGCCTGGCCGAAAACAACGAGGTCAGAGCATTGGCCGCCGCCAGCAACGCCATCCCAATCTCCGAATCTCTTAATCTCTCAATCTCCTGGCTCTCTTTGGCCATTGCCGTACAAGCCTGGAAAAGCGAGTACCCGCTTTACCAGCTTGACCCGGCCACGCCGCCGGGTGAGCACAGCCCGGCCGGCCAACTGCTGCGGCGGACGGCCAACTTTATTCGCCAGCAGGTACAGCGCAGCGCCACCGAGCGGGATAAGCTGGCGCGCAAATTGGCTTATAAGCCGGGAACAGGCGCGCCGCAAACGCCTTCTCTGGATCAACTGCCGCCGCAGCCGGAGATTGCACCTGTGCCGCCACACTTTCGCTCGCCGGTGCCGGTGCGCTACCCGGAGTATGCCCGCGAGACGCTGCGCGTGGAGCCAGAGCCGCCCCTTGAACCGCTGCCGCCCACACCCGCTCCGGCCATTACTATTTCCGAAGGGGACGTGACGCCGCCCCAACCGCGCCCCATCACCATGCCGCCGATCCAGATTACGGAGGATCAGATACCGCGCGTGGTGTCCACCAGCCGACGGCCGTCATCATCGCCTGCGGGGTCAAGTGGGAATTTGAACACGGCCGTGCAGCAGCGATTTGGCAGCAAAGAACCCATGCGCCCGGTGAAATTGCGTATTGTGGTGCAAGAATACCAGGATGGGCCGGGTCTTTATGGCTTGCAGGTGAAGGTGAGCTGCCAGGGGGTGAAGGCGTTTGTGGCCGGGACGACGAACCGAGATGGCGTGTTCCTGTGTGAACTGCCGGTTCGTGTACGTTCCGGGCTGACCTACGATGTGGATCTAACCTGGCCACGTGACTTCGGCAGCGAGACGGAGCGCAAATCCATTACCCTGAATGTAGACCGCACCGAGTTTACCCTGCCGTTTTATCATCGCCTGTCCAGTTAGGGTGGGGTGATGGGTAATCGGTGATAGAAACCCACTGCCAACGGCAGTGGGTTTTTAATTTGTTGAATCAAGAATCTCGTAAGCGTTCAGTCCCTCAAGAGGCCTGACAGGTTTTTGACCTGAAAATCCTTGATTTGAACTGGTAAAAACCTGACACCTTATTTTTGTCCAAATAGAGGCGGTTTCCATTCGATATTGACATAAGACATTCAAACAGAGGCCATTTCCATTCAGTTTTACCGCCCAAACGGGCTTGAACAGCACCTTAACCGCCATCTAAACGATAAAGCGTGCGTTTTCGTTCGGGCGAGCCTAAGTCAAATGAAGTTTCGATGCCCAAGACGGCAGGTTGCAGGCATTCCATGGTAGCGTAGTTACCGGGAAACCAGTCAGACCAAAGCGTTTCACGGTAAAAAGTAGCGCTAACGCGGGCTAATTGTCGTCCTGTGGCGTTTTTTTACCGCTGAAGAAGCCTTTTTCGCTCCCTTCAGCTTGTTTTCTGCAAAGCAAACCGGACAAATCGAAGTCAAGCACCAAGAAGCCCCGCCAGTCATGCTGTCGCATTTGGCTGCAACGGTCACTTATTTGACGGGTAGCGACCAATAATTGGTCAAGATTCATTTGACTTAGCTCATTGAGGGCCGTCGCCAGGGTGGGTTGATCGGCGAAGCGAGAGATTCGATTGACTTGCGCCAAATTCTGTTGGCAGCGCAGTTTTGTATTGACCTCGGCAATGTATTCACAGCCGCTGAGAATACTCAAAAAGAGCTGAGCGAGCTTGTCTGGCAGCGTAAAATCCCCTTTATTGGCTGCTGATGTCACTGATTGTAAAGGTTCAAGCACATGTTGGGCTTGATAATAGGCCGTTAAGGCCGCTAACGGCGCAAAATTTGTGTTGGTTGAGTCTGTCGTAACGCCAAATTCGATCATCATAGGGCAATCCACCATTAGCCTAAGTCAAATGAACTTTTTGGAGGATCGTCGCACAAAGTTGTAATTCGACCGAATCAAGCCCTAAAGCGGGGTAAAAACCGCTCTAAACAGAGCGTTATGGCATCAAAATGAATGGAAACCGCCTCTGTTTGAACGTTTTCGTCCAAAAATAAGGTGACAGACTCAGCTTTGGCCTCTTTGCAAGCCATTGCCAAAACGGGTCACAAGATGGCGGAGATTGTGGATGCTTTGCTGCTGCTGGCCAGTGTGCGCAGCATGGAAAAGGTGGAGATGAAGCCGCTGGACACGGCCGTGCTCATCCACAACGCCTGGAATCGTCTGACCGGTTCCGGTGAAATGGCGGCCAAATTGATCACGCCGGACAACTGGCCCACGGCCGTGGGCTATGCTCCCTGGGTGGAACAGGTGTGGGTCAATTATCTGAGCAATGCCCTGAAATATGGCGGGCAGCCGGCGCGGGTGGAAGTGGGGGTGGATGTACCCATGCCAGGGAGTAATGGGTCACGGCCGTATCTCCGCTTCTGGGTGCGTGCCAATGGCAACGGGTTGTCGGCGGCGGAAGCAGAGCAGCTTTTCCAACAATTTGCCCGGCTGGACCAGCACACGGCCGTGCAGGGGCATGGTCTGGGTCTCTCCATTGTGCAGCGCATTGTGGAGCGGCTCGGCGGCACAGTCGGCGTGGAAAGCGAACCCGGCGTGGTCAGCACGTTTTATTTCACGTTACCGATGGCGGACACGGCCGTGATGCCACCCTCAGAACACTTTATCCCCCAGGCAGAACCCCTCGCTCAGTAGAAAAATCCATCTAACCGGGTACAATCTTGTTTATCTTGTGAATGCCAAATTGAAATGGCAGGGAATTGATGGACAAGTTTGAATTTTTAACCGCGCTCCAAAACGAAGCCAGTTACTTCAATGATGCTGTTTCCACTCGACAAGGCGATTGGGTGGTCAAAGGATTCATAGATGTCGCCCGAAACATCTACACCATTTCAACAGATACCAAAGTTGTTTCCAAAATCATGGAACTCCTATTGTTTCCCAGGCTCGTTCAATTTGCTGGTAAGTATGACCTCAAACTTCACCTGGCACAATACCAAAACTTCTACCCGGATATCACTTTTGTGGATTCTGAGGACCAGCTTTTTGCGCTTGACCTAAAAACCACATACCGCATTAACGAAAAGCGAGTGAATGGTCTGACGCTTGGCGCATTTACAGGTTATTTTCGCAATCGGGCCAGTTCAAAAAACGTAGCTTTTCCTTACGGCCGTTACGCCGGTCACTATGTCCTGGGTGTCATTTATTCTCAGGTGCCTGGGATTGATGAACGCCAGGTGCATCGTTTAGAGCAGCTAGAAAGTATCAGCTCTGTCATTGCAGACTTTCAATTCTTTGCCCAAGAAAAGTACCGCATTGCCTCGGATCGTCCTGGTACCGGGAATACAAAAAACATAGGCTCCGTCACTGAAATAGAGGCCTTGACAAATGGAACTGGCCCATTTGCCTCATTGGGTGAGGACCTA
This sequence comes from Chloroflexota bacterium, assembly GCA_014584575.1. Lineage (GTDB taxonomy): Bacteria > Chloroflexota > Anaerolineae > Promineifilales > Promineifilaceae > CAADGU01. The sequence continues at coordinate 47,392 of JACTMP010000006.1, read as the reverse complement.
TTTAATGATTACTGGATGTATTACCTGACAAACGACATGGCGCGGGCCGTGGAACTGCCAAAACGCCCCTATACAAATCTGAAAACGTACATGGCGTATAAAGGTCTGGCAACATGAATCTCCCTCGAACGCCTGAAAATGTGATCGTCCCTCCTCTTAAATGTCAAGGAATCAAAACAAAACTGGTTCCCTTTATTATGGAAAATGTGCTTTGGGAGGGCAACGGCCGTTGGGTTGAACCATTTCTCGGTTCTGGTGTTGTTTTGTTCAATGTGCGTCCCCAACGAGCCGTAGTGAGCGATGTTAATCCATACATTATCAACTTCTACCAGGGGATTTATGACGGCCGTATCACCCCCCATACCGTCAAACAGCATCTACAATGTGAAGGAGAACGGCTGCGGGCAAATGGCCGTACTGATACCCAGAGTTACTACTACACCGTCCGTGAGCGATTCAACGCTGAAGGCAATTCGCTTGATTTTTTGTTCCTAAGCCGTGCCTGTTTCAATGGCATGATGCGTTTTAATCGAATTGGTGAATTCAACGTCCCTTTTTGTCGCAAGCCAAACCGATTTCAACCTGCCTATATCACCAAAATTGTTAATCAGGTCAAGGTGATTCAAGGCATCATGCAAGGAAAGGAGTGGGAATTTTGTGTGCAGGATTGGCGTCGCGCTCTGGTTGGTGTCACCGCCAATGATTTTGTTTATCTGGATCCACCTTATTACGGCCGTCACACTGATTACTACAACCAATGGTCTGAACAAGACGCCATCGAACTGGCGCAAACGGTACAAACGCTCCCTGGCGGTTTTGCCATCTCCCTGTGGAAAGAGAATCAGTACCGCGTCAATGAACACATTCCACACTATTGGTCTCGTACCGTTGAACGTGTGATCTCTCATTATTACCATGTTGGCCCCACCGAAGATTTACGCAAGCCAATGGACGAAGCATTGTTGATCAAACCTGGCTTTGCCACTGACAGCGTGTTTGAGCATGAAGAATTATTTGACATCTCTGTTCAACTCCCTATCCCGTTCTAAAAACCCCAAAACCCCATGAGCAAACTGATTGAAATCATCACGGCCGTAGACCCCCACACCCGTAACCGTTCCCTGGATGACTTTTGCCAGGCAGCCACCCTGCCCGAACTGCTGGCCGAATGTGCCGCCCTGGACAAATTCCGCCGTGAACGGGACAACCTGTATGAGCGCGTGCGCGCCCTCTTTTTCCTCTACGCCATTTACCGCTTTCACCTGCCGGAAAAGGCCGGGCTGTCCGGCAAAGGGCACATCCCCTACGCCGGTTACGAACATTTGCTCAACCGCCGTTTTGCGGAGGCCATTGATAGCTTTCTGGCGCAGCAGACAGCAGACGGTCCCAGCGACGCCATTGCCAGTGCCCTGGCTGCTGCCTATCATCGCCTCGGTTTCCAAACCCTGGCCGACCAGGTACGGCGCAGCGTGCGCACGGTGCGCGGCAACCAGTGGATGTTCCGTACCGGCCATCCTGCCGACCACCCACTGCGCATCCGCCCGGAACTGTGCCAGACCAGCGGCAGCCTCTTCCCCATCCTGCGCGAAAGCACACCCGTGCGCATGGACCTCACCCATTCCGGCTGGAGCGACATCTTCTTTCTGGGCATGGACTTCCCCGAAGGGGCGCGGGTGTTGAACGTTTCCATTGATCTGGTGGTACGAGGGGTAGATTCTGCTACCCCTCATCCGCCAGTTGAAGCCTATTTGCGGGTCATTGATGAGCCGGTGATCCGGTTGACGAGTGTGGATTTGGGGGCAACGGCCGTGATCACCACCCTCGACGAAATTTTTGACTTTGCCCGCGATTATCTGGGCCTGCTCAAAGCAGCCATGATCGCCGCCGGCATCGTGCCGCCGGGCATGGAAGGGGCGGGCCAGCCGCTCGGCGACCTGCTGGCGCAATTGGTGGGGCCGGGGCGTGGTCTGGAACTGGTCAGCAGCGTCAACGGCATCCCCAAAGGGTCGCGGCTGGCCGTCTCCACCAATTTGCTCGCCTGCCTGATCACCATCTGTATGCGGGCCACCGGGCAGGCGCAGTCGCTAACCGGCCAACTCAGTGAGCCGGAGCGGCGGCTAGTGGCGGCGCGGGCCATTTTGGGCGAATGGCTGGCCGGGTCGGGTGGCGGTTGGCAGGATTCCGGCGGCGTCTGGCCGGGCATGAAGATGATTCACGGCGAACTGGCGGCTGAGGGCGACCCAGAATGGGAGATCAGCCGCGGGCGGCTGCTGCCGGGGCATCACATTCTTACCCTGGACGAAGTCTCCCCGGCCACGCGGCAGGCGTTACAGGAGAGCCTGGTGCTGGTGCATGGCGGCATGGCCCAGGACGTTGGCCCCATCCTGGAAATGGTGACGGAAAAGTATTTGCTGCGTGCGGAAAAGGAATGGCACGGCCGTCAAACCGCCATCCACATTTATGATGAAATTGTGGCCCACTTGAAGGCCGGTGATGTGCCCGCCATCGGCGCGGCCACCCATCGCAACTTTCACGGCCCCATCCGCACCATCATCCCCTGGGCGGGCAACCGCTACACCGACGAACTGATACGCCAGGTGCAGGCGGAATTTGGCGCGGACTTTTGGGGCTTCTGGATGTTAGGTGGTATGGCCGGTGGCGGCATGGGTTTCATCTTTGCGCCTGCCCGCAAAGCGGCAGCGCAAGAGCGTCTGCAAACGATTATGAGTGAGACGAAACGGGAGTTGGAAACGGCCGTACCCTTTGCCATGGAGCCGGTGGTGTATGACTTTGCCATCAACGAACGGGGTACCTGGGCGGACTGGTTGAGCGGTGAGGCCGCCCTCATGCCGCCGCACTATTACACGCTAACCGTGCCCGCCCTGCTGCGCAAAGATGCCTGGGAACTGCCACCCGCCCGCCGTGCCGAACTGGATCGGCTGGGCGTGGCCTCGCGTAGTCAGCCGGCGTTGGGCGGCATGGTGCAGGCGTTGTTTGACCGGCTGCTGCCCGGCGCGGTGGAGGGGGCACAATCGGGCAAGAGCCTGGAGACGCTGCTGGCGGAAAATGGGTTTGACCGCCTGCAACATGAGCAAATTCGGGCTGATTTGCGCGCCGGGCGCATTGGCCTGGCCCAAAACCGGCTGCCGGTGCGCAGCCTGATTGAAGATGTACACCCGGACGAAGTGCAGGATTTGACCGGCGAGATACCTGCCCATTTTCGGGGACGGGGGCTGGCGGCGCTGGCCGATGGGGCGGTGGCGGTGGTCTCATTGGCCGGGGGCGCGGGCAGCCGATGGACGCATGGAGCGGGCGTGGTAAAGGCGCTCAATCCATTTGTGGAATTGGACGGCCGTCACCGCACATTTATCGAGGTACATTTAGCCAAGAGCCGCCAGATTGGCCGGTTGGTGGGCGTAGATTTGCCCCATGTCATCACCACCAGCTATCTGACGCATGACCCCATTGCCAACTTTTTGCAGGCGGAGGGGAATTATGGTTACGATGGCCCGCTCTATCTCTCGCCGGGGCGGTCGGTGGGCTTGCGGCTCATTCCCATGGCGCGGGATTTGCGTTTTGCCTGGGAAGAGATGCCGCAGCAGTTACTCGACGAGCAGGCGCAAAAGGTGCGCGAAAGTCTGCACAACGCCCTGATTGGCTGGGCGCAAAGTATGGGCGAGGGCAGCGATTACACCGATAATTTGCCGCGCCAATGTTTGCATCCGGTGGGGCATTGGTATGAGATTCCCAATTTGCTGCTGAACGGGGTGCTGCGCGAGATGGTGGCGGCACGGCCGTCGCTGCGCACACTCATGGTTCACAACATTGACACATTGGGGGCGAACGTGGACCCGGCGGTGTTGGGGGCGCATCTGGCTTCCGGCGCGGCGCTGACGGCCGAGGTGATCACCCGGCGCATTGAGGATCGCGGTGGGGGGCTGGCGCGGATTGACGGCCGTGTCCGCCTGATTGAAGGGTTGGCGCTCCCCCACGAGGAGGTGGAGTTTGCCCTGAGCTACTACAACTCGAACACGATGTGGCTGGACATTGACCAGTTGTTGGGTCTGTTTGGGTTAAGCCGGGCGGATCTGGCGGATGGCGTGAAGGTGGCCACGGCCGTGCGTCAGATGGCGGCGCGGATGCCTACCTACATCACCCTGAAAGATGTGAAAAAGCGGTGGGGCAAGGGGCAGGAAGACATCTTCCCGGTGGCGCAGTTTGAAAAGTTGTGGGGAGATATGACGGCCGTGCCGGAACTGAAATGTCACTACCTGGTGGTACCCCGCCAGCGGGGGCAGCAGCTCAAAGAAGTGGCTCAACTAGACGGCTGGCTCCGCGACGGCTCGGCCGCCTATTTGGAATCGTTGTGTACGTGGGGGTGAGACGCTCAATCTTTAAGCAGGTCCGCTAAAAATGCCTGGATTTCGTCTTTGGCTGCTTGCCATACTTTAGCCAGGTCTTGGATTAACCCTTCCATTCGTGCCCATTCCAGAAAGAAAGAGTAGGAATGGCGGTAAAAATGCCTGAACGATAAATACTCCATCAGCAGATCCGCCGTTTCAGGGGAAATGACTGCTGCTCGCCGGTTCGTTTGCCTGGCCATTTGCTCTATGAGTTGATGATGCCAGGCATGACCTTCAGGCGCAACCTGATCAATTTCGTTGGCTACCAGTTTGAAGATATTTTCAATCCCGTTGTAAAAGGAATGGAGGAGGGAAGCCGCCGCTGTCGTTTGCACAATGTCTGGCGTTTGAACCTGGATCGTCTCTAGCAAATCAGAATAAGTTGCGAGGAGATGGTCTATCTGGGCGATCTCGAAACTGATCTTCTTTGCTGTTTTGTCAGCCAATTTGTACCAACTCCTCTTCTTCTACCAGGAAACGGGCAAACATGTCTTCTGGCGTATCAAGATCAACGAGATCAACCGGATATTCAAGTTTGCTCAGTAGATGTCCATATACCCGAAAGAAATCTTTTTTAGGGCAGCCACGCACCGCCAGGTCTATGTCTGATTGGGCATGAATGTCGCCGGTTGCCAGAGAACCAAAAAGGTAAATTTCCGTGCAACCAGCTTCCCGAAGTATTTGTACGGCTCTATCCAAATTCATTTGATAGGTAGTCGGCAACTCTGTTGTTTCTGCCATCTCATTGCTCCAGTTATTATAGAGCCACACTTTAGTCTAACGGCCGTAGAAGTTCAAGTAATTCCTCGTTAGCAGTCTGATGTCATAATTGAAACGCCACTACGCGCTGGTGCCGTGCCAACGTGGGCATCAGCTCAATGAAGTCACCCAACTCGATGGCCGTGCCCCGCGATGGCTCTCCTGTCCATCATTTCGGGGGAGGGGTAGTGGGAGGAGGTACGGCCGTGACAGGCGACTGTATAGCTTCACAACACCTTACGAGCCACGCAAAATCTTCTCCATTTTCCGGCCCTTCGCCAACTCATCCACCAACTTATCCAGATACCGGGCCTTCTGCGTCAAAGGGTTCTCGATTTCCTCCACCCGGTACCCGCAGATCACGCCGGTGATGAGGTGGGCATTCGGGTTTAGGGTCGCCCGTTGGAAGAATGTTTCAAAAGTTACCTTTTCTTCTATAAGTTCCTGAAGCCTCTGATCATCAAAGCCTGTTAACCACTCGATGACCTGATGCAACTCTTCTTCAGTTCTGCCTTTCTTCTCCACCTTTTGCACATACATCGGGTAAACGGAAGCAAAGCTCATTTTGGCGATACGTTCATGGTGTGTGTTTGAATTTTTCATACATACCTTGCCTTTTAGAATGAGTCTGATATCTCTGTCCTTTTCACGATAAGAGTAACCACCGCAGTGGTCAAGTTTCTCATTTTATAACAGTTACATTGTGAGTGGCCCCCGCTACAAAACAACCGAGCGCCGTACCATCAAAAGTCAGGTAACGACGGGACTTTACACTTCCATCACTGTTCCAGGAAGTAATCACGGCGCTGGTTTCCAAATGCCATTCACCGGTTGAGTTGGCCGCCATCAAGACGGGTCTGTCGCTTTCAGATAACCCGCCATAATTGTCCATGGTCATAAAGCTCTTTTCCGGTTCGCCGGTACGGGCATCAATAAAATATCCTATTTTATCGTTAAACAGATACAGGGTGAATTCATCAAAAGCGGCGCTGATGATGTCATCATTAAAATCCATCCTGTGCGTAACGATGTTGTTGCTCTTATCCACCAGAAACACGGTGCTTGGGAAAGGGGGTTGTTGGTAATCAATCAGGTTCACAAGTGCATATTGAGGGTTGCTGGCGATTAATATACCGACATCCCCATCAGGTAGGGGGTAGGCAAGATGGGGTGGCGGGTTAAAATTTCCAGCCTCTCTATTACAGACTTCAGGCAACTGTACACTGGTGCGGGCAAATATGGGCTGAATCAGGTAAATAAAAAAGAACAGCACCGATACGATTCCAAATGTTACAAAACTGGGAAAAAAGAAAGCCCTTGTTCGTTGTGGCCCGGCTGTTTTTGCCACAGCGACCACCCCCGCAATCAACGGCCCGCCCAGAAAAACGAGACCCGCAAATAGATAGAATGCCGCACCAGGTTCGCCTAACACGAGCAGATAAATCAAACCAAAGGTTATGCTTACCAGCACGCCAATGATTATGCCCCATAGGATGGGAGGGATTTTATGAACCATACATTTACCTTCCTTTGCCCTAAAGTTCCAAATAGCGCAGAAATCAATGCGTCAGGTACGCGCTATCTCAGGCCGGCTTCTCTCTCAACTTCTTCTTGTATCAAGTTTGCCAGGGCCATAGGCGCGGAGAGCATCGCCAAATGCCCCGCGTCAATTTCGCGCACGAGAGGCTTGCTGAGGCGGGCAATCATTGAGTCTTGCTGCGCCGGCGGCACACTTTGATCTTTTAAGAGTTTGATATAGGTGGCATTAGCAATAGGGGCCGTTGCCTTAACTGGCGTGAGGTAAAGGCCAGGCATTTCTGCTTTATAGCGTGAAATAACCTCCTCTGTGTCTTGTGGCTCCAGATCGTTGCACAGTTCATGCTGAATCATTTTGGGCGATGGTTTGAGACCATTGGGATTGAACTTGAACAATATACGCAGTATTTGCCGGTTCATAAACCCCAGAGCGTCAACAAATGAACCGCCTGATGGGGGTATGACAGCGGAAACAAACACAAAACGTTTTACTCGTGATCCCAACCGTTCAGCGAGGCCCGATGCAAGCACACCTGCCAGGGAGTGCATCACCACTATAACCGGGCCTATACCCAAACGATCAAGTTCGGCAGCTATGGCTGCGGCACAATTATCAGGGGTGGCATTTTTACTTCGCCCTGGAATCTCCAGCGCCACCGCCGGTGTAGAAAGCTCTTGTATTACCCGCTCCCACACCCATGGCCCCATTCCGGCACCGTGCAGGAAGACTACAGTCACATTATTAGCCATCATTCAACTCCTTCATTGGAAAATTTGCGAACTGGATTGTAGAACATGAGTTCTGCCCAGTCAATGTAACAATAACTTAATATCCAGTCCAGATGTTGGGCAGGTTGACGCCCCCATGAGCACTCAGCAGTCAAATACCGACCAGCAGATGTCGTTCCGCAATCGCTGGTCGTCAAGTACAAGCGCACGAATAGCCTCCGGGAGTTGGTCACGCTGCCATCGGCATTCAAGTCGCCCTGCTCTCTCCCGTTCTCCTGCCGGTGTGGCCGCACGCACAGCCTTGATCGCATAGGCGGCCGCACCCAGCTCATGCGCGGCCACATGGGCGACGACCGCGGCCTGGCCGGCCGCATAAGCAGCATACCGCGCTGCCCCACGCAGTTCTCTGGCCGCGGCCATGGCCCATCCGCCTGCCGTGCGCGCCTGGGTCATCGTAATCTCGCCTCGCGCCCAGGCACGCGCCTGCGCAATTGCCTGGCGTGGTCGCATGTCCTCAGGTTGAGCCGACTCAAAGAGGCCAAGGACGTGCTCTGCGCACGTTGCCGCCCACAGGGCCAGGAGTTGGTGATCTGAATCGGTGAGGGTGCCGCCGCGACGGATTGTGACAAAACGTGGGTCTCGCTCTTTGGGAAGGATCATACGGCACCTGTTGCAAAGTATTCTTTCATTGGGGATGATACCTTACCATTTTAGGTGGGCAACCAATGGTCTTTGGCCGTTTATCCGCCAACGGCCGTTGCCAAACCTGCCAAAAGGTGAGAAGGTAGAGATGGAAAAATGTTGAAAGCGGAGAAGTGGTTGGTTTGACGAAAATTGAACTGCAAGCTAGAGAATTGGCATGGCCGGTGGACTGGACGGCCGTATACCACCGCCCTGCCCCCCTCCTCATCGAAATTGGCTTTGGCGGCGGGCACTTTCTGGCCGGGTTGGCGCAGCAGCGGCCGGAGGCCAATGTGTTGGGCGTAGAGATTGCCCGGCCGGCCATCCGGCGCGGGCTGAAAAAGTTGGGGGCGGCGGGGGTGACAAACGGCCGTGTCCTGCAAGCTTCCGCCGAATACCTGTTATGGGCCTGCTGCGCTCCCGATGTGGTGCATGAGGTGCATATCAATTTCCCTGACCCCTGGCCGAAAGGGAAACAAACGCACCGCCGCCTGATCAACCCCCGTTTTCTGGCACTGCTGGCGGCGCGGCTGTCATCGGGTGGGCAACTGCACATTGCTACCGATGTGGCCGACTATGCCCACGCCATTGCCGCCGATCTGTTGCAATCACCCCATTTTGAGAGTGTGTATGAAACGCCATTTGTGACGCAACGAGATGTGCCCGACGGCCGTTTGCCGGACGGCCGTATCCGCACCAAATACGAACAACTGGCCCTGGCCGCCGGTTCCACCTGCCATTACTTCATCTGGCGGCGCAATTCAGCCCCCGCTACTGATGAATTCCCCATTCCCCAGGAGACGCCCATGCCTCACGTGATTTTGCACTCCCCCCTCAGCCTGCCTGAAATTGCCGACCGTTTTACACCATTGCACGAGACGGCCGGTGATATGCACGTGCGGTTGCCCATGCTGTTCAAATCACAGCAAGACCATTTGTTGCTGGTGGAAGCCTACATTAACGAAGAGCCGATCTCGCAGCGGGTGGGGCTGCTCATCAAACGGCGGGCTAATGGGCACATCATGATTGGTTTGTCCGAAATGGGATTTCCTCGCCCCACGCCCGGTGTGCAACTGGCGATTGCCTGTCTGGGGCGTTGGTTAGTGTCGTTGGCGGCGGACACGGCCGTGATCCACCACAACCTGCCTTACTCGTTAGACCCCTGAATCGAAGCCCGTTAACCGATTACCGTTATCCGATTACCGATTACCCCCCAAATACCCCTCCACCATCTGCACCAGATTTTTCATGTTGTAGGGCTTTTGCAGAAAACCGACCTGCCCCTCGCCAATAAACCAGCGGGTGGCTTCAGCTTCATCATACCCTGAGGAGAGAATGACCTTCACGGCCGTGTCAATTTTGCGCAGCTCCCGGAATGTCTCCGCTCCGTTCAGTCCCGGCATCGAAAGGTCAAGCAATACCAGATCGATCTGCTGCTGATGCGCCTTGAAGAGTTCAATGCCTGAACCCCCATCGGCCGCCGCCAAAACTTGTATGCCGGCAAAACCCAATATATCAGAAACCGCTTCCCTGACGGCTTCTTCATCATCAATGACCAATACCACGTAACTCCTATCGGTTGTTGCCATCTTTACTAAACCCGCGTGCCATTTTACCCCCCGGTGTTACAACACTTCTGTCAATGATACTGGTAAACCGTTCGATGTGTAAAACATTTCGGTTTTTTCAGGATTTCGTAGGGCCTGGCGTGATACATGACACCCTCCCCCTTGCCCCCTCCCCATTCGTTGTTAGACTTATCCCCACGGGCGTCCGGATCATGGCCGGGAAAGCGCCAGAATTGACATGAAAATTTGGAGGCTAAGATGAGCAAACCACAAGATGTGTTACCCCATTGGGACATGCAAACCGTTTTCCCCGATCTGGAATCGGCGGAGTTCACGGCCGCTTTTCACTCCCTCATGCAAGAGATTACAGACCTGGTAGCCATGTTTGATGCACATGGCATCAACCGGGTGGAAAGTATAGCTGTAGATGAGCAGCTAGCGGCCACTTTTGAGGCAGTTACGAACCGCATGAATGAGATACTGACGGCCGTCAACACCATGCGCTCCTATCTCTACGGCTTTCTCACCACCGACTCCCGCAATGAAACAGCCCAGGCCCGCTTCAGCGAGTTGCAGCCCTACTTTTCCAAACTTGACTTGCTGGGCACCCGCTTTACCGCCTGGATCGGTTCGCTGGATATAGAGGCGCTGATCGCCTGTTCCCCATTGGCGGCCGACCATGCCTACGTGCTGCACAAAGCGCGCCAGGGGGCGCTGCATCTCATGCCCCCCAGCGAAGAAGCGCTCGCCAGCGAATTGCGGCTGACCGGCGCATCCAGTTGGGAGCGCATGTTTACCGATTTCACCTCACAGATCAGCGTGACGCTGGAACTGGATGGGCAGACACAAACATTGCCGCTCACGGCCGTGCAAAATCTGGCCTTTCGCCCCGAACGTGACGTGCGTGAACGGGCGCACCAGGCCGTCTTGCAAACCCTGGAAGCGGCCTCTGTGCCCCTGGCCGCCGCTCTCAACGCCATCAAAGGAGAAACGCTGACCCTTTGCCGCCGCCGGGGTTGGCAGACGCCGCTGGATATGGCCTTGTTTGACAACGCCCTGGATCGCCCCACCCTGGACGCGATGATGGCCGCCTGCCGCGATGCCTACCCCCACTTCCAGCGCTACCTGAAAGCGCGGGCAAAGCTAATGGGGCTGCCCGTCCTGGCCTGGTATGACCAATTGGCGCCTTTAGGCCAGAGCAACCAGAGTTATACCTATACCGACGCTACCCAATTTGTGGCCCGCCAGTTTGCTTCCTATTCGCCGCAACTGGCAGGGCTGGCGCAGCGGGCGTTTGCCGAGAATTGGATTGACGCCGAACCGCGTGATGGCAAAAGCGGCGGCGCATTTTGTATGTTGTTGCGGGAGGATGAGTCGCGCATCTTGCTGAATTTTGAACCGACCTTCACCGGCGTGAGCACCCTGGCGCACGAATTAGGCCATGCCTACCACAATGTGGCGCTGGCACAGCGTACCCCTTTGCAAAAATATATGCCCATGACGCTGGCCGAAACCGCCAGCACCTTTTGCCAGAAAATTGTGGAGAATGCGGCGCTGGCAACGGCCGTGCCCCAAGACCAACTCATCATCCTCGATGGTTTGCTCGAATACGCCACCCGTGTCGTCTTGGGCGCCACCAGCAACTTCCTCTTTGAACAATCCGTCTTTGAAAAACGAACACAGCGTGAACTCTCCGCCGCTGAATTTTGCGCCCTGGAAGTGGAAGCGCAAAAAGAAACACGCGGCGACGCCATTCACCCCGACCATTTCCACCCCTACCGCTGGGCCTATGTGCCCCATTATTACTTTGCCACCTACTACAACTTCCCCTACATCTTTGGCCTGCTCTTTGGCCTGGGGCTGTATGCCCAATACCAGGCTGCCCCCGATGACTTCCGCGCCGGGTACGATGACCTGCTCTCATCCACCGGCCTGGGCGACGCGGCCGACCTGGCCGCCCGTTTTGGTCTGGACATCCGCCAGAAAGCGTTCTGGCAGGCCAGCCTGGATGTGCTGCGCGCCGATGTAGATCGGTTTGAGCAATTGACAATGGTCAATTGACCATTGTCAATTACCAATGGACTCTCTCGCAGATTTTCACGCCGAGATGCGCGCCTGCCGCCGCTGTCTGGACGCCGGTTTTTCGATTGCACCAGGGGCGGTCTTTAGCAGCGGCGCAGCGCGGCGGGTGATGTTAATTGGGCAGGCGCCAGGTATCACAGAAGCGCAGGTGAAACGGCCGTTTAACGCCGGCAGTGGTCGCCGTCTGTTTCAGTGGTTGGGGGAGGCCGGTTGGGATGAGGATACGTTTCGGGCAGAGCAGTACATGACGGCCGTGACCAAATGTTACCCCGGCAAATCGGCCAACGGTAAAGGTGATCGGGTGCCCTCCAAAACCGAGCAGGCATTGTGCCGCCCCTTTCTGGAACGAGAGATCGCCCTGGTAAGTCCCCGCCTCCTTATCCTGGTGGGCGGGCTGGCGATTAAGTTGATCTACCCCGCCGCCACACGCCTGGAGGCGATTATCGGCACGGCCGTCTACTTCCCCCCTTCCGCCATGATCGGTGCGCTCCAGGTTGATTGGGCAACGGCCGTGACGCTGACCGGCGCCGACCTGCCTTCATTTTTAGAGATGGGGGTGGGGGACGGCCGTTTTGTCGTCCCCTTGCCCCATCCCTCCGGCGCCAGCCTGTGGCCCAACAAACCCGAAAACCGCCAGCGCATTGCCCAGGCTGTAGGCATTCTCAGCCATTTAAGTGTTGTAATAGTTCAACAAAATAGGACTAAAATAACTTGACATAGTCTTTACACGTGCTACACTGGCGCACATGCGTAAACGATTGACACGCATTGTGGGGAAGTTGTGGCGATTGCTCACGGTCGTGCTGTTGGCCTGTTGGCGTTTTATTGGCAGGATGGGGCTGGCCACTCGTCGTGTTCTCACCCTCCTGGTCTGGAAACCCCTCGTTTTTTTCACCTTCCCAATCTGGCTGCCGCTGCGCTGGCTCTTTTGGGATTACATGAAGGAGATCGCGCCCCCCATCTGGCGGTTTATGGGCCAGGTAGGGCAGGCCGTGCGCCGGATGCTGACGCGGCTGATCTGGCGACCCATTCACAAGTTGATCATCACGCCGGTGGTCTGGTATTGGCGGCATTTCGTCTGGCCAATGCTGCGCTGGCTGCGGCGGCAGATACGCCGGATGTGGCTGTGGTTGTTGGCGCGCACGGCCGTGCGCCGGGCATTGTGGCGGCGGCGGTATCGTTCTCGCTGGCTGGTGCGTTGGTCGCGCTGGCGGTTGGCTTTCAAACGGCCGTCCCCCCCCGAAAAAGCAGAAGTCGCGCCTGCCCGGCCCTATCTGGCTGCCTACAGCCGCCATACACGCCGGGTACGCCTGGCGACGGCCGTCGCCGCAATCTCCCTGCTGCTGGTGGTGGCGCTGCTCAGTTTACAGGAACGGCCGGGCACGGCCGTCGCCGATACCGCCGCCATCACCATCATCCTCACCCCCACCCCCCTGCCGCCGACGCCGACGCCGGTGCCCACCGTCGCCATCCGCCTCACTCCCTGGGCCACACCCGACCCCACCACCCGCGGCGGCCTTATCGCCTTTGCCCAGACGGTGGATGGCAACAGCGACATTTACGTGCTGCCGGTGGGCCAGGCGGAGCCGGTGCGCCTGACCACCCATGCCGCCGCCGACCGTGACCCCGCCTGGAGCCCTGACGGCACACAGATCGCTTTTTCATCGCGGCGCGACGATAGTTGGGACATTTACGTGTACGACGTGCTCACCGGCCGTATGCAGCGGGTGACGCGCAGCCCGGCTTATGATGGCAAACCGGCCTGGTCGCCGGACGGGCAATGGCTGGCGTATGAATCATACCGCGACAACAATCTGGACATTTACGTGGTGCGCGCCGACGGCCGTGAAGGGCCATACCGCCTCACCTATGACCCCGCGCCGGACTTCAACCCGGCCTGGTCGCCCGGCGGCCGGCATATCGCCTTCACCAGTTGGCGCACCGGCAACCAGGAGATTTTCATCCAATCATTGGACGACACTACCGGCGAAACGGTGGTAAATGTGACCAACACGCCGGGCGTTCAGGAAGATGGCGCGGCGTTCTCGCCCGACGGCCGTATGCTGGCCTATCAGGATGACAGTGCCGGTTTTCTGGCGGTGATGGGGCAGCCGCTCAATGAACGGAATGAGCCGGATGGCCCACCGGTCAGCCTGGGGCATCAGGGCCGCCAGGTGGCCTGGTCGCCGGACAGTCAATCGCTGGTGTATGTGCATGAGAAAGACGGCCGTAGTTACCTGGTGGCCGGTAGTGTGGCTGCCTGGGGCATTGCGCCGCAGGTCTATGCCGCCGCCGGGCCATTAGACCGCCCATCCTGGGTGGCCGTTGACCTCTCGCCTGACCTGACGGAGAGTCTGCGGCACATAGATGGCCGCCCGGCGGATAAACCGTTATTTGTGGAAGCGGTGGCCCGCCCGGAACGGGGTCGCCCCCCGGTGACGTTGTTTGAACTGCCCGTCAGCGCCCCGTCGCCCTACCTCAGCGACCAGGTAGACCAATCCTTTGCCGCCCTGCGCGAACGGGTGATTGACGAGGCGGGTTGGGATTTCCTGGGGCAGCTAGATGGCATGTTTGAGCCGTTAACGGCACGGCCGTTGCCCGGCCAATCGGTTGAATCGTGGAGTAAGGCCGGGCGGGCGTTTGATGTGGCCTACCGCCGGGCGTTGGGGCTGGACCCGCAGGTGATGGTGGTACGCGAGGATGTGGGCGCGCAGACCTATTGGCGGCTCTATGTGCGCACGGCCGTGCAAGATGGCAGCCTGGGTGAGCCGATGACCAGCCGCCACTGGAACTTCCAGGCGCGCAGCGGCGACGACCCGCAATACTACGAGCAGGGCGGCAAACTGGCAGACAGTGTGCCCGCCGGCTATTACATTGATTTTACGGCGTTGGCTGCCGCCTATGGCTGGGAGCGCGTCCCGGCCAACAGCCGCTGGCGCACCTATTTCCCCGACATTCTCTTCTGGCGCTTTGAAAACCGCCAGTCCCTCACCTGGCTGGAAGCGATGCAGCAGCTTTACACGGAGGCGGAACTGAGTGGGAATCCGTAATCCGTTATCGGTAATCGGTAATCGGTCATCGGTTAAAGGTAGGCGAAGGTCTTGCTGGTTACGGATTACCGTTTACTGTTTACCAATTACCATTCTCCTGACCGCCTGCGCCCATAGCCCCGTTCCGGCGCTGCCGACGTTGATTCCGGTGTTGTTTGCGCCGGGTGCGGCGTCGCCGCCAACGGCCGTGCCGCCGACTCCAGATAGTGAACCGGCGCTTACTGTGCCCGTCACGGCCGTGCCCGCCATCATCCCCACCCCCGAAGACGAAGGTGTGCGCCCGCGTGAGGCGCAGCAAAAATACCTGCCAGACGCCGGCCCGGCCTTGCCCGCCGGCTGGCGGCCGCCGCCCTATCAAGTCCCCCTCTCTTACCATCCTGACGATCATTACTGGCTGGTGCGCCCCATCCCCTCCGGCAAGCGCAATTATGACCTGGAATGGTATCCCTTTGGCAATGATGTCTTGGCGCCGGGTTTGTTGCCCTACCGGGTGCATCACGGCATGGATTTCCCGAACGAGACGGGCACACCGGTGCTGGCGGCGGGCAGTGGCACGGTCATCCATGCCGGGCCGCTGACCAGCCCACGGGACGGCGTGAACTATTACGGCAATACCGTCGTCATCCAGCACGACTGGCAGTGGCAGGGGCAGGACGTATATACGCTCTATGCGCACACGCTGGAACTGTTTGTGCAGGTGGGCGACCATGTAGACCAGGGGCAGTTGATTGCCGGGGTGGGCAGTTCCGGCGAAGTGACGGGGCCGCACTTGCATTTTGAGGTGCGGCTGGGGGAAAACAATTACCATGCGGCCGTGAACCCATCATTATGGCTGGCCCCCTACGAAGGGTGGGGCACGATTGCCGGGCGGTTTGTAGATCGGCGCGGACGGTGGGTAACGAGCGCCTGGATGGAGCTACGGCCGTTGCCCCTACTGGACGACAGCCAGATACGGAATCAACGCACTTATTACTACACGGCCGTAACCGCCGACCCCGTCTGGCAGGAAAACTTCGTTTTTGGCGACGTGCCCGCCGGTGATTACGAACTGATCATTGACCTGCAAAACGGCATCCACCGCTACCGCCGCCTGGTCACGGTCTACCCAGGGCAGACCAGTTTTGTCCTCATCTCTGACAACTTCGACTTTTTCCCCACCGCTACCCCCATTCCCACCGCGCTGCCGACGCCTTCCCCCTTGCCCATTTTTATCCCGCCCGAAATCCCGACGCCGGAAGGGTAGAACTCTCAAGTTTGCAGGTGGTGGGGGGCTGACCAGGCGGGAGATTTGTGAACGTGGACCACCTGCCAGCCGGATTCGCCCTTGACCAGGACACGGCTTTCGTTGTGGTGACGGTGGCTGATGGCCCCGGTGTGGGGGTCGGCAATGGTGAGCATGAAGGTGTAACTGGCTACGGCCGTGTCCCCATACACCTGCAAGCGCGGCTCCCACAAATCATAACGGAAATCCCCCACCGCGCCCGCCCAACTATGTTCAATCATAAACAGGTGGAAATCCAGCCCGTCCTGCCGGTGTGGGGTGACAAACCATTCATACAAGGACAACTCCGGGCTGGTTGTCGCCCGGTACGTCTCCACATCCCGGCTAAAAATGCTGTTGATATGCCGGTGCAATGTTTCCCAAATTTCGTTTTCGATCTCGCTCATATTATGCTTTTGCGTGGAGGGGAGGCTTTAGCCGAAACAAACGGCTAAAGTCTCCCCTCCGGCTGTTCATCGTGGGGATTGTAGTCAACGGCCGTGCCCCCTGTCAAAAAAAGTGCCAGGCAAGGGGCAAAATCGTTTTGAGTGACCAATGCCATACAGCCCCTTGCCTGGCACTGCTCTAAGGGACACCCCAAATAATCACCGTGCCATCGCTGCTGCCGGAGGCCAGCCATGCCCCATCGGGCGACCAGGCCAGGCTGTCCACCGACCCCACATGGCCGGAAAGCTGGTGTAATTCACGGCCGTTGCCTGGATCAAACAAAAACACCATGCCATCATACCGGGCGGCCGCTATGGGGAATCCGGCCGGCGACCAGGCCACGCTCATGGCCAGATCATGCACGTCTTGTTGCCAAATTTCCTCATCGTTCACCACCGGCCAGACGCGCACCAGGTTGTCATGGCTGCTCGTCGTTATCTGCCCCCCATACGGCGACCAGGAGATACCGCTGACAATATCATCATGCCCAGCCAATTCCCCAAACAGCGTCGGGTCATCACCAACGGCCTCATCAACGTCCACCCACACGCGCACGGCCGTGTCCTCCCCCGCCGTAGCCAGCATAGAGCCATTCGGCGACCAGGCCACAGCAGTCACCGGCCCTTCCGCAAATGCCTGCCAATCAGCCAGCACCGTCAGATCAGTCGCATCCAATATCCAGACATGGCCGTCCCAATCTGCCGCCGCCAGCCAGGTGCCATAAGGCGCATAAGCCAGCGCGCTAAAGCCGCCATAATCCGGGTCCGCCCACTCACTCACCTGCCGCAATTCGGCCACATCCCAGATGCGCAAAAAGCCATCTCCCCCGGCCGAGGCCAACAACGATCCATCGGTAGAAAAGGCGACGGCCGAAACGCCATACTGATGTGCGGCTAAATACTCCCATTCCTCGCCTGTTGCCGGGTACCACAGATGTACCAGACCATCATCCCCACCGCTGGCTAACAATTGACCGTCTGGCGACCAGGCCACACTCCACACCCCGGCCGTATGCTCATGGTTTTCCTGCACGATAGCGTCTGTGGCCGCGTCTACCTGCAAAATCGCGCCATCGGCCAGGAAGGTGATGATCTGGTTGGTGGCTGCCAGCCAGATCAGGCGGATGGCCGGGCTGAGGGGGCTGGGCAGGGCGCGGACCTGCCCACCGGCGGCGGCATCCCACAGCCGTAGCGTGTTGTCACCGCCCGTTGTCAAAATTTGTGATTCGTCCGGCGACCAGGCGGCATCATACACGCCATATTCGTGCCCACCCAGCACAAGCTGCTCCGTGCCGTCTGCGCCCCAGACACGGGCGGTGGAATCAAAACTGCTGGAAATGAGGCGTGTGCTGTCGGCCGACCAGGTGAGGTTGGCAATTTCGTCGGTGTGGCCGGTCAATGGTGGGGCCGTTTCCGCCCGCGCCGCCACATCCCACAAACGGATAGTGGTCGGGTCGCCGTTATCGGCCGAAGCTAGCAGCGCCCCATCCGGTGACCAGGCCAGCCGGGTGATACTGCTTTCGTGCCCCACTAACTCGCCCAATTTTTGCGTGGTGTCAGGGTCATAGAGCATTATGGGGCTGCTCCAGGTAGTGGCCGCCAGCAGACTGCCATCAGGCGACCAATCCAGGGCGATGAACTGGTCATTGCTCTGAATCTGGCGTTGCTGCTCGCCTGACTCTACATCCCACACGCGGATGGTACCGTCCCAACTGGCCGAGGCTACCTGACGGCCGTCTGGCGACCAGGCCACGGCCGTGACCCGATCCGTATGCCCCTCTAATAACTGGTTGGGGCTTAACGAGTGGGCGTCATAAATCCAGACGCCGACGCTGCTGCCCAACGCCAGCCGGTTGCCGTCCGGGCTGAGCGTGGCGGCATACAATGTGCCCCGGCCCAACCGTTGTAAGGCAGCTATTTGGGTGACATTATCTGGCGTGGCGGCCGTTTTCACCCAAACAGTTGTAGGCGGCGGCGTGGCAAACGGGCGCGGAGTGACAGATTCCCTCGGTGGATTCCTGGTTATAGGGGGCATTCCTCCACCTTCAATGCGGGCAAACACCCTTTCTATTTCCCGGTTAATCTGGTTCGTGGCGGCAATGACCAGGCTGCCGCAGACAAACAGCAGCAGGATGCCAGCCACCGCCCACACCCAAACGGGTACACGTCGTGAAGTGGTAGGCGCTTCTGGTGGGAGAGAGGGGGTCACGGCCGTTGGCTCCACAACCGGCGAGGCAGAAATGGTCGGGGGGGTAGCCGCCGGTTGGGTGGGTGGCAGGTCAAACGTTTGCCCTTGCAGGGCAGAGGCCAGCGTGTCGGCCATTTCGCCCGCTTTGGCAAAACGGCCGTCCGCTTCTTTGGCGGTGGCGCGGGTGATGACGTATTCACAGCCGGGTGGCAGGTCGGGGTTCACTTCCAGCACACGAGGCATGGGTTCGGTGATCTGTTTCACCAACATCATGGCCGGGGTGTCGGCGTCGTAGGGCTTTTTGCCGGTGAGCATTTCAAAGACGATGATGCCCAGGGCATAGATGTCGGTACGGCCGTCAATCTGGCTGCCCCGTATTTGTTCGGGACTCATATAAGCGGGGGTGCCCACCATGCCGCCGGTTGCCGTGAGCGTCCCGCCGGCCTGCGTCAGCCGCACAATGCCAAAATCGGCCAGGTATGCCTCGCCATATTGGTCAAACAGAATGTTTCCCGGTTTCAGGTCGCGGTGAATGATGCCCCGTTCGTGGGCGCGGTCGAGGGCGGAGCCGATACGTTGCAGAATGTGGGCAGCTTCGGCGGGGGGCAGCGGCCCCCGGGCGATGCGCTCGGCCAGCGAACCGCCGCTCATCAGGCGCATTACCAGATAGGGCTGGCCGTTTTCTTCGCCAAAGTCATACACGGGCACGATAGCCGGATGTTCCAGGGCGGCAATGGTTTCCGCTTCGCGCTCAAAGCGAGCGCGAAATTGGGGATCATCCAGCAGCAGTTCGCGGGGCAGCACTTTGACGGCCACATCTCGTTTGAAGCGGGGATCATGGGCGCGGAAGACGGAAGCAAAACCACCGCGCCCTAGCTGCTCTTTAATTTCATATCGGCCGAAAGTTGTGGGAGTTGTCATGGGGGCATTGTAGCATGGGAGAGGGGAGATTGGGAGATTGGGCAATCTCCCACCTCTGTTAGTGAGGAGTAAGGCATCCTCAGATGCCGCCCTCTGATAATGAGGAGTAAGGCATCCTCAGATGCCGCCCGTTCGCATCTGAGGATGCTCACTCCTCAAATTTATGTAATGAGGAGTAAGGCATCCTCAGATGCCGTTCATTCGCATCTGAGGATGCTCACTCCTCAAATTCATGTTGGCGAGGTGCTATGGTTTGAACACAACAGGCAAATACAACGGCCATCCTACCAACACATCCAGCGGCAGCGAAACATTGTCACTTTCGTCGGCTTCGGCGATGACCTGGAGCGAATCCACCATGGCGTACACCTGCCGGTAAAGCGGGCCGGGGGCAAAACCCGCAGGGATGGTGAAGGTGAGTACGGCCGTTTCCCCCACCGCCAACCCATCCACCACCATAAAGCCCTGGCTCTGGGTGATGGGAATGGAGTCGCTGAGAACGATGGCCGGGTGCAGGAAGATGTCCGTCTGAATGGGGCCGGTGATGGGCACATTGCCCACGTTGGCAATGGTGACGGTGAAGCTGACCGGCTGCTCCGGCCGAATCCAGCCCGGCGTCAACAGGTGCGGCGCACCGACGACGGCCAGGTCAACGGTGGGCGTGTCGGTGATGACGATGGTGTGCGTGTCGGTGACGGTGTTGAAGCCGTGTGAAGCCATGACCAGCAGGTCGAACGTGCCGGTGACGGGGAAGGTGAGGCTAATAGGCACGGCCGTGCCGTTGGTCATGGTCAGCGTGGGTGTGTCATCCAGGAACCAGGTGTAGGTAATGGGGTCGCTGATGGTGGTGGGGGTAACGACGGCCGTGAAGGTATACGTTTCGCCGGTCAGCCCCAATGCCGGGCCAAAGATGGTGACGCCCGCCAGCAGGGGGCGCACATCTGTCACCGTCAGCGATGCGGAGACGTTGTTCGTCTCGTCGCTTTCGGCGATACCGTCCAACGAGTCCACCATGGCGTAGACGGTGTGCGTGGGCGGCAGTTCGGCAAAACCGAGCGGGGCCAGGATGGTGAGGGTGAGGCTTTCGCCAGCAGCCAGGGCGGGCACGGCCGTGAAGCCACTGCTCTCGGTAATGGGAATGCCGGTGGTCAAGACGACGGTGGGGTCCAGGAACACATCCACAAAAAAGAGGGTGTCCACGTCGGCGTCGCCGTTGTTGGCAATGGTGACGGTGAAGCTAACGGGTAATCCCGCGCCCACCGGCAACGGCGTCACCAACTGCGGCGCGCCAAGCACCGTCAGGTCTGGCAGCAGTGGTTCGATAGTGAGGGTATGCACGGCCGTAACCGACCCGGCTGTGTTTTCAGCAGTGACGGTAATGATTTTGGGGCCGGGTATTGTCCAGGAGTAAACGGCCGTATCTGTAATCCCGCCCATTTGCACAAGGGGCGGCTGGTCGTCAGCCTGCCAGGTGTAGGTGAGGGGCAGGGTGCTGGTGGGCGGTGTGAGGGCGGCGGTGATGGTGATAGTTTCGCCGGTAACGGCCGTTGCGGGGGCGGACAATTGGATGTTGGTGGGGGGGATGACGGTTGGTTCTGCAATGGTGATTTGATGGGTGGTTGTGACTGAACCGTAACGGTTCACGGCCGTGACCATCACCGTTTTCACACCGCCATATTGCCAGTTGAACGTAACATCGTTGGTCAGGTAGCCGGTCTGAATCTGCGGGGGCAGGTCGGTGGCCTGCCAGGTGTAGGTGAGGGGTTCGGCGATGGTGGGATTGGCGACGGTGGCCTGGAAATCATAGGTGATGTCCACCGTACCCGTCACTGGCCCACTGAGCGTGAGACTGGTTGGTTCGGGGTGCAGTTTCACTTCCCAGGCATACGTATCGCCATAACCGGCGCGGTAACGAGCCATCAGCCGGCCGCCGGGGAAGTTCGCCGGCAGGGTAAGTTGGTAGGGAGGGGCTATCCAGGTGTTGTCACAGCTACCTGGGCGGCAGTTCCGCACCTGGCCGTCTGGATCCGGCACGCCACTCACGCCAAAGGTCATCGCCCATTCACTCGCCGGGATGGTGTCAAAGAAGAAGGTGATGGGCGGCTGCGCCCCAGCGTCGGAATCAAACATGGAGACGGTGACAAAGGTGGCGGAAGGGGGTAAATAAGCCAGAGGGGTGTCCACCACGCGGTTAAGATTGGAATTGGTAGGTCGGTAATCGCGGGCATACACGGTGACGCCAAAGGTGTTGTGCGCAGCTGGGTGATCCAGCAGATAGACATTGCGCAGGTTTACATCACTGGGCACGGTGGCGGTGTAAACGGGTGGGCCTGCCCAGATTTCAAAACCATTCTCGGATGCGCCACTGAGCGAGGTGATGTCCAGATAGAGATACCGGTCGCCGGTGACGGAGTCTACCACGATGCCGGGTGTTTCGTCGGTCAGATGAATCTCAAAATCGCCGGGGGAACCGGGGTCGGTGGGCACAAACACAGGCTGGTCATAAGCTGGCGCTGCGCCAGGCGAAACCCACCGCATATCGGTATCATGGTCGCCGTTATCCCGCACGCCATCGCCAGTCTGCCCGGTGTAGGCGGCCAGCTCAACCCGCACCGGCTCAGCGCCGCCGTCCTGGTAATAATGGAGGGCAAAGTGGGTGGCGGTGTTAAATAATGGGTTGTAGATGCTTGGCTGACTACAAGTCCCGTTGCCTGGTGGTGAACCAGCACCCCGATTTTCATCAATGCGCCAGAACCAGTATGGGTTAATTTCTTCCAATTCCAACGTACCATTATCCACCAGAGCCAGTTCCCCTGTTGGGATCAGGCAGGCATCCTTGCGGTTGTTAGTACAGGTGCCGGTGGTAGTTGGGGAAAGCCCGGCGTCTATGGCCGCCTGGGTGCGGTAAATGGTGACCGGCGAGGTCGGGTTGGCCCGGTTCATGGAGTCGGAATCAAACAGTTCCACCCGCACCACCTCATAGGGATAGCTGGCGGGAATCTGGATGCGGTAGCGGTAGGTATGTGGCGCGGGCACGTAGGGGTTGTTGAGCGGCGAGAAAGGGTCGCCATACCATGTGCAGATGTGGGGGCCAAAGACGCTGCCATTAGCATTGCCAACAATGGCCTGACCAGGGCGTAAAGTGGCATACACGTCGGCCACGCCGTCTGTGTGTGTGGCCGGGGGAAGAACGTTGATGACCCGCACGGCCGTAGCCGCCCCACCCCCATTACTGGCCGTCACGGTGATCGGCTGCTGCCCCAAGCTCATCCAGCTGACAGCCAATGTATCCACACTGCCGCCCGTTTGGGTAATGGTTTGCCCATCCACCTGCCAGACGTAGGTGATGGGGGGAATGGGTGGCGAAGCGGTAGCGGTAAAGGTGTAGGGGATGCCAGCAACGGCCGTGCGCGGCCCTTCAATTTGCACAATGCTGACCAACTCAATCTGGGCCGGTTGGCTGGCGGCGAATAGGGTGCGGGACACGGCCGTGATCAGCAACGAGCCGATCAGACAGACTATAAAGAGTACCTGGATTCGTTTGTTCATCGTTTCTTGCTCCCATTATGTGTTCATCGTAGGCGATTTATGGCCCATAAACGGCGATAAATCGCCTACTACGAACGTTTATGTTTTCATATCATCTGTATAGCAGGGGCAGGTAGAGCCAGTAGGTTGGTGGTGGGATGGTGGCGGTAGGGGTGGGGGGTACGGCCGTGGCTGTAGGTGTCCCGGTTGGTGTAGGCGTGAATGTCGGCGTCCACGTCGGCGTCGGTGTATAGCTTAGCGTGGGGGATGGCGTCCATGTTGGTGTGGGTGTGTCGGTTGGTGTAGCCCCCAACACAATGGTCGTGTCCGTCGTGCCATCGCTGCTGACGGCCGCTAATACATGCCCGGCAATTACATCTTCCGGCGGCACAGAGATGATTGCAAAACCCGGGCAGGCATGACCCTTAAACGGGCCAAGCAATATGCCTTCGCCAAGCATCAGTCCACCCGCTGTCAGGTCAAAAATGGTTACTGTGGAGCCAACCTCACCGGTGATAGCTACAAACGCCTGACCAGCAACCACAACTCCTTCAAATTGTACGGGGCAAACAGGAATGGCGGTTGCCGTTGGCGTGGGTGTGTTAGTTGGTGTTGGTGTATTGGTGGGTGAAGGCGTAAACGTCGGCGAAGGTGTGCTGGTTGGTGTGTTGGTTGTTGAAGGGGTGGGGCCTGGTGTAGGAAGGGGGGGCAGATCGGTATGAATGCTAATGGTGTGGGTATCACTCACCGGCCCGCTCACGAGGTTCACGGCCGTGACTGTCAACGTATATGTCCCGGTCAGGGGCCAACTCAGGCTGACCACATCCGTAATGCCGTTTACATTAGTAATGGGCGCATGTCCGTCAATCTGCCAGACGTAGGTGATGGGCAGGGTAGCGTCCAGGGGGGCAACCGTCGCTGTAAAGGTGTAACTGGTGTTGATCACCCCGTTGGCCGGGCCGTTGATGGCTACACCTTCAAGGGGGACGCCGGGCTGGCCGCAACTTGTATCCCAGGCGATGAATTCCAGCAGCAGCCAGTTCTGGCTGAGGTTGTAGCCATGCAGTCGGAAGAGGGCAAAATGGGAGATTTGGTAACGGCCGTTGTTTCCCGGATCGGCCACCTGATCCCAAATGGGCAGGCGCAGCACACGACCGAGAGCAATATGCTCGTCTAGAACGTCTCGTATGGCGGATGAATTGATCACGCCGGTATGGGTGGCCACCCAGTCCGCCAGGTGCATTTGCTGGTCGGTAGGATCCCCTGGCTCAATGTAGCCCCACACCGGCCAACTGTACCCGGAACCGGGGACGGGCTGCCCTTGTGCGCCACCATCTGTATAGTCCAGGCTGCTGCCCGGCCAGGACAACATTTCTGTGGCATTACTGTTGTTTGCCAATAGACCCTCATTCCAGCGCAACCAGCCAAAATTGCCCGCGTTAAAACCATTCCACAGGCGGTACACATAGCCTGGCTCGCCATTTAGCAGGGGTGTATCTGGCATGTGGTTGATAAACTGGCTATAGGTTGGCGGGTTGGGGTTTTGGAATTCACCAGGGTCGGGGAAGGGATGTGTGCCAGTACCGGGCGGGGTGACGGAGCGAATGCCTTCATGCAGGGCAATGGGGAAGGCGGAGCAGCCGACGGTAGGGTCGGTAACGGGCGGTGCATCCATCGGTATGCTCCAGAGGTAGGTATCTGACCAACCGCCATGATAGCGGGCCGTCAGTGTGCCGCCGTAAAATGGGGTGCAATCTTGGGGGTCTAGGTTGGTATAGTCACAGTCGCTTTCGCCGGGCAGCGTGATGGCATAGGGTGGGGTCACAAATGTGTTGTTGCAGTTACCGGGCACACAATTGCGCACCTGACCATCAGGGTCGGGCACACCATCCTGGGCATAAACCAGCGACCAGTCAGCCGGGGCGATGCTGCTAACGGTGAAGGTGATGGGTGGCTGTGCGCCCGAATCGGAGTCGAACATGGAAATGTGGACGCTTGTACCGGCATAGGCCGCATCTAACTCGACCAGGGGCATATCCAGCGGGGCCTGGTAATTTTGGTTGAGCAAGAGATGGTCAACGGCCGTGACCTCCACCCCTTGCGCACTGTGGCTGCCGGGGTTGTTGAGCGCCAATATATTGCGGGCGTTTACGTTGCTGGGAATGGTAGAAACATAATGGGGCGGCCCGGCCCAGATGTCAAAGCCGTTTTCGGAAGCGCCATCCAGCCCGGTAACCTCCAGGTTCAGATAACGGTCGCCGGTAACCGGGTCCACGATGATGCCTGGTGTTTCACTGGTCAGGTGAATTTCAAAGTCGCCAGGTGAACCGGGGTCAACCGGCACAAAAACGGACTGATCGTAACTTTGGGCCGCGCCGGGAGAAACCCAACGCAGGTCGGTATCATGGTCGCCAGGATCGCGCCCTCCGCCCACCTGCCCGGTATAACGAGCCAAATCCTGGCGCACAATGGTTCCATCCGGGTTTTCATGCGAGTACCACAGTTCAAAGAGGGTGCGAGTGTTATATCCCTCATTGTAACTGGCGGGAACGCCGCAGGTGCCATTACCGGGCGGGGCACCTGCGCCCCGGTTTTCATCTACGCGAATAAACCAGTAAGGGTTAATTGGCTCCAATGAGAGCACACCGCTGTCTACTAATGCCAATTCGCCGGTATCTATCAGGCAGTTATCGCGGCGGTCGGTGGTGCAACTGCCGGTGGTGGTGGGGGTAAGACCGGCGTTTATGGCAGCCTGGGTGCGGGGAATGGTGATCGTGCCGGGGTTGGGCAGGTTCATGGAGTCAGGATCCATCAATTCTACACGCACGACATCATAGGGGTAATCGGCCGGGATGCGAATGCGGTATTGGTAGGTGTAGGGGCCAGGCGCCCAGGGGCTGTTAAGCGGTGAATAGGGATCGCCATAGGCGGTGCAGATGTTTTGTCCCTGGACTGCCAGGTGGTAATAGCTGACGATACCGGCCCCTTTGCGAATGGATTGAGGGTCTTCACTGTGCCAGTTGGTGATGAGACCGGGTGGCTGGGAACTGCCGCCGTATGGCCCGCGGAGCACGGCCGTATCCTCCGCCACTATCACTTTTTCAGCCGATGAAACAGGAAACAGGGCGCGGGACACGGCCGTAGGCAGCAGCAGCCCCAACACTAAGACCAACAATAAAATGGACAGACGATTCAACATGAGAGTTCCTCCCCGACAATCTACAATATGATTGCCGCTGTAACTGGCCTGACGGCCGTAGATAAAACAACCTTCTTGCTGAGTCAGGATAAATGAAAACCTCTTTTACGGCAATAGTCAGAAGCTGGTCAGCTGGTCACAGCAATTCTCAGTTTGGCAAAACCCGGCGATTAAAATCGCGGCAACAAGAAGCAAAGCCCACCTTCGTGGGCTGGGCGTCAGTCGGCGAAGGCCGACTTTGCCTCTTGTTGGTGCAGATTTATCTGCCGCCGCAAATCAAATTGAGAATTGTTGAGCTGGTTGGTGGTTGGTCGGTGGTTGGCCGGGATATTGACCGCAACGCGCCCAAAAGAATCCTGCCGAAAATCAGTTGCCTTGCCCACTGAACAATATACCATTAACAGGTATACTGGTAGGGCTTTAGCATTGCAGCTGACAAATGGCATATGGCGTAAAAAGAGTTGTAACCTGCAACCTGCAACCTGCAACCTGCAACCTGCCACTTGCCACTTGCCACTCAATCTTCCCACTGTCCACTGCACATCCAACAAAGGAAAAGAGTGGTTGTTAAAATGAAAAAGATAGGTGTACTGACAAGCGGGGGCGACGCCCCCGGTATGAATGCCGCCGTGCGCGCCGTGGTGCGGGCGGCGCTGGCAAATGGGGCCGTGCCCTATGCCATTTATGAAGGCTACCAGGGCATGGTCGAGGGCGGCCATCGCATTCGCCAGATGGCCTGGCAAGATGTGGGCGGCATTTTGTACAAGGGGGGCACGGTGATTGGCACGGCCCGTTCGGAAGATTTCCGGCAGCAGCACGGCCGTCTGCAAGCCGCCGCCAATTTACTACAACATGAGATTGATAATCTGGTGGTCATTGGCGGCGACGGCAGCCTGACCGGGGCCAACCTGTTTCGCCAGGAATGGTCTGGCCTGCTGGCCGAACTGGTCGAGGCCGGGCGCCTCAGCGCCGATGTAGCGGCGCAGCACCAGCAACTGACCATCATGGGGTTGGTTGGCTCCATTGACAATGACATGTGGGGCACCGACATCTCCATTGGCGCGGACACGGCGCTGCGCCGCATTACCGATGCTGTAGATGCCATTTCCAGCACCGCTGCCAGCCATCAGCGTACCTTTGTGGTGGAAGTGATGGGGCGGCGCGCCGGTTATCTGGCGATGATGAGCGGCCTGGCGTCCGGCGCGGACTGGGTGCTTATCCCGGAAAATCCACCCAACCTGGATAACTGGGAAGATAAGATGTGTTCGGTTCTGAAATACGGCCGTGATATTGGCCGCCGCGACAGTATCGTCATTGTGGCCGAGGGCGCGCAGGACCGGCAGGGCAATCGTATCTCCTCCGAACATGTGCGCCAGGTATTGCAAGATCGGCTCAAAGAAGATGCCCGCGTGACCATACTGGGCCACGTGCAGCGCGGCGGATCGCCGTCTGCCTTTGACCGCAATTTAAGCACCCTGACGGGGGTAGCGGCCGTAGACCTGATCATGTCTGGCGAACTGGTCGGGCAAGCGCACGTCATTGGTCTGAAGGGGAACAAAATCGTGAACACTCCCCTGGAAGAGTGCCTGCAAAAAACCCGCGAAATCAACGAAGCGGTAGACACCCTGCAATTTAGCCGGGCCATGGAACTGCGCGGCTCCGGCTTCCGCGAATCGTTCCAGACGTTGCGCACCCTGGTGCGGGCGCAGCCGCACGAGCCGCAGCCCGGCCAGCGCCAATTGCGCATCGGTGTGCTGACGGCGGGCGGCCCGGCCCCTGGCATGAATACGGTGATGCGCGCTGCGGTGCGCCTGGGGCTAGACCGGGGCCATAAAATGCTGGGCGTTTACAATGGCTTTTACGGTTTGGTGCATGACCAGATTACCGAGGTCAATTGGATGACGGTGAATGGTTGGGCTTATATCGGCGGCTCCGAATTGGGCACAAACCGGCACATGCCGGCCAACGGCGACTTTTACGCCATTGCCCGCAACATTGAGAAACACAACATCGAGAGCTTGTTGATTGTCGGCGGCTGGTCGGCTTATGAAGCGGCGCTGGCGCTGTATAACCAGCGCAACCATTTCCCGGCGTTCAACATTCCCATGGTGCTGCTGCCGGCAACGATTGACAACGATCTGCCCGGTTCAGAACTGAGCGTAGGCGCGGATACGGCATTGAACAGCATTGTGGAAGCAGTGGACAAAATCAAACAGTCGGCGGTGGCGTCGCGGCGGGTGTTTGTGGTGGAGGTGATGGGGCGTCGCTGCGGCTACCTGGCGTTGATGGGGGGGCTGGCCTCCGGCGCGGAGCGGGTCTACCTGCACGAGGAAGGGGTTTCCATTGACAACATGCGCGATGACGTGGCACTGTTGAAGGATGGTTTCCGCGGCGGCAAACGGCTGGGAGTGATGATTCGCAGCGAGGGCGCGAATGACACCTACACAACTGAATTCATGTGTAAATTGCTGGAAGAGGAAGGGCGGGGGCTGTTTACAGCGCGGCAATCCATTTTGGGCCATTTACAGCAGGGTGGCAATCCATCGCCCTACGACCGGGTTTTGGGGACGCGGCTGGCGGCCAAATGTATTGCCTATTTGGAAGATCAGGCCGGGCAGTCAGAGCCGACGAGCGCCTGCATTGGTCTGGTTAGCGGCTCCTACAAGTTCACCGATTTCCAGGATTTACCCCGGCTGATGGATGTGGCCAACGGCCGTCCCAAAGAACAATGGTGGCTCAACCTCCGCCCCATCGCCCGCATGTTGGCCAAACCGGCAGCAGAGAATGGTGAGGGGGTGAGCAGGTGAAGGGGTGATCTCCTAATCTCCCAATCTCTCAATCTCTAATCTCCCAATGACAAGTGACGAGTGACGAGTGACAAGTAACGAGTGACCAATGACTAAACCCATCCACATTCTCCACTTTGCCGACGCGCACATTGATATGGTCAATCACGGCCGTCACGACCCCCAGACCGGCCTGCCTATTCGTGTATTGGACTTTTTGGCGGCGCTGGATCAGGTGGTGGACACGGCCGTAGCCGAAAAAGTAGACCTGGTCCTCTTCGCCGGGGATGCCTACAAAGACCGCAACCCCCAGCCCACCTTCCAGCGCGAATGGGGGCGGCGTATGATGCGCCTCTCCCAGGCCGGCATCCCCACCCTGCTGCTGGTGGGCAACCACGACGTAGCCCCCGCCACCGGCCGCGCTCACACCCTGCACGAATTCAGTACCCTGCACGTGCCCCACATCCACGTCGCCGACACCATTCGCCTGTGGCGGCCCGATGAATTGGGGCTGCCGGTGCAAATCATCACCGTGCCCTGGGTGTCGCGCAGCCGGGTAGCCCGCCTGCTGGAAACGGAGAGCGCGCCCACCGCCGACGTGTACGAACACATGGAAGAAGTGGTAGGCGACCTGGTCGCCCGGCAAATCGAAGCCGCCGACCGCCACCTGCCGCTCATCCTCACCGCCCACGCCAGTGTGCAGGGGGCCAGGTATGGCAGCGAACGCGCCGTCATGTTGGGGCATGAACTGGTACTCAGCGGCGGGTTGGTGAATGACAACCGGCTCGATTATGTGGCCCTGGGGCACATCCACCAGCACCAGTCGCTCAACGGCGACGCCCACCCGCCCATCATCTACCCCGGCTCCATTGAGCGCATAGATTTTGGCGAGGCGCGGGAGCAAAAGGGGTTTGTGCTGGCGCAGGTAAGCCGGGGCAAGACGGACTGGCAGTTCCGCGAACTGCAAACCCGCCGTTTTGTAGACCCCGAACCGATCACCCCCCGCGCCGACCATTTCATGGCCGACATCCTCAGCCAGTTACCGGCGGCCGACGCCGTGACTGACGCTATCTGCCGCATTCGCCTCACCTACCCGGCCGACCTGGAGACGCTGCTAGACGAAAAAGCGATCCACGACCACCTGAGCGCGGCGTTTGAAGTGCATATTCGCAAACATCACCTCCAGGAAAAACGCGCCCGCCTGGGGGACGCCGCCGGGGTGGAGCAGCTATCCCCGGCCGAACTGCTGGCCATCTACTGGGATGCCATCGGCATGGACACGGCCGAAGCCGACGTGCTGCAACAAATGGCGGGGGAGGTGTTTACGGCCGTTGTCGAGGGGCAGTAAAAGAACTACCGACCGTTGCTTAAGGGATGGTCGTCAATCCGGCAGCAGCGCGTTTTCAATGGCTTCGGCCAGGGTGCGGCAGCCGATGATGGCTAAACCTTTGGGGGTTTCCGCCAGCCGCCGCCCGGCGGATTGGGGGATGAGACAACGTTTGAAGCCCAGTTTGGCCGCTTCTTTCAGCCGCGCTTCGAGCTGACTGACGGCGCGCAGTTCGCCGCTGAGGCCAATTTCGCCCACAAAGGCCATGTCGGCGTGGATGGGGCGGTCTTTGACGCTGCTGGCAATGGCGACGGCGACGGCCAGGTCGGCGGCCGGCTCGTCAATTTGCAGGCCGCCAATGACGTTGACAAAGAGGTCTTTATCATGCAAGGGGAGCCTGGCGCGCCGGGTGAGCACGGCCGTGAGCAGCAGTAGCCGGTTGTAATCAATCCCATTTGCCGTGCGGCGGGGGTTGGCAAAGGTGGTGGCGCTGCCCAGGGCCTGGATTTCGACGAGCAACGGCCGTGTGCCCTCCATCGTCACCGCAATCGCCGAACCGGGCGCATTCACCTGCCGTTCAGCCAGAAACGCTTCCGAGGGGTTGGGCACTTCCACCATGCCCCGTTCCGCCATCTCAAACACACCCACTTCGCTGGTAGCGCCAAAGCGGTTCTTTACGCTGCGCAGCAGCCGGTACCGGTGGAACGGGTCGCCTTCCAGATAGAGTACGGTGTCCACAATATGTTCCAGCACACGCGGCCCGGCAATACTGCCCTCTTTGGTGACGTGCCCGACCAGAAAGACGGTGACGCCCTGGCTTTTGGCCAGTTCTTGCAGGCGGCTGGCGCACTCCCGTACCTGACTGACGCTGCCCGCTGCCGAGGTCATCTCCTCCAGATAAGTGGTCTGGATGCTGTCAATAATCAGCATTTGTGGCTGTAAATCGCCAATGTGCTGCATGATCGCGCCCATGCGCGTTTCCGTCACCAGATAGAGGTCATGCGCCGTCAGTTGCAGCCGTTCGGCGCGCATTTTGATCTGGCGGCTGCTCTCTTCGCCGGAGACGTAGAGGGTGACGCCGTGCTGGTTGGCGACCATGCCGGCCACTTCCAGCAGCAGCGTGGATTTGCCAATGCCGGGGTCGCCGCCCACCAACACCAGCGAACCGGGCACGATGCCGCCGCCCAGCACGCGGGCAAATTCGGCCAGCGGCAACGCCAGCCGCTCAAACCCATCGGCGGTGACGTCGGCCAGCCGTTGCGGTTTGCTGTTGAGAGCAGTCTGGGCGCGGGGGTTTTTGGTGGGCACGGCCGTTTCCGACACCAGCACCTCCTCCACCATCGTGTCAAATTCACCACATTGTGGGCAGCGGCCCATGTATGCGGCCGTAATGCGGCCACAAGACTGGCATACATATTGTGAACGTTTTTTTGCCATGGCTGATTCCTTTGTGGGTAAATTTAACGCAAAGGTGTAAAGGTGCAAAGAGACAAAGCATGATAGGGACATAAAGGTCACACGGCGCGCTTTGAACCCATTTATGCTTATGTTATACTGCCCGGCATTGTGATTGATTGGCAAGCCGTTTTATTCAATTCATTATGGATAGTAGGTCTGGCACTATTGCTGGCCGCATTCAGCTATCATTATTGGGCGGCCAGGCAAACACAAACGAAACTGAGCGTCCAGTTGAATCAACCCGCTTTTTTATCTCTCTTTTGGCTCAGTTTTGTGTTGGTTTGTGCCGGTCTGGCGGGGACCAGCCCACAAACTTTAGAAACAGTCATATGGCTTGCCCTGGCTGGTTGGGGCATGTTGTTTACGGTCAGGGCTGTTGTGTTGTATCGTTCAGCGAAAGTGGCTGTAGAAAAACCTGAAGGTCTTGATTAGTGGTTTATACGTGTGGTAGTGGTTGGTAGCGGAAAAGAGATAGGTTTAATCCCCCGGTTTGAACCTATCGTCACTCATCCAGTTTAGGAGTTGGCCGGATTATGGAAATCAGACATTATTTTGCTCTTTTGTGGCGATGGGCCTGGCTCATTGTGTTGGGAATTGTGCTGGCGGGTGGACTGGCGTATGTGGTGAGCCGCAATACCACGCCGGTGTATCAAGCAACGGCCGTGTACCTGCTGGATAGAGCGCCCAGTGGGTCTGGTAATGAATATGCCCAGAGCCTCTATGAGCAAAAGCTGGCGCAGAGCTACGTGCGCATGGTCAATACCCGCCCCGTGCGCGAGGAAACCATTACCCGGTTGGGCATTGGCGAGGAACTAGGAGAAGGCCGGTTGACCGGTATGGTCTCAATTTCAGCCGTGCCAGAAACTAACCTCATCACCATTCGCGTTCAGGATACAGACCCGGCCAGGGCGGCGGCCATTGCCAACACCATGGGGTTTGTTTTCATCGAACAGAATGAGATACGGGAAAGCCAGCGTTACGCCGCGCCCATTGCCGATTGGGAACAACGACTGAACGAAGAGGCCGGTATTATTGAGGAGCTTGATATCCAGATCAATACCTTGCAAGAGGCCGAATCACCCGAAGAGATGGCGGCTTTATCTCGCCTGGAAACTTTGCGCAATGAAGCCCGCGTGCGTTACACAGATGCCTTTAACAAGCTCAATGGTCTGCAAGTTTCCCAGGCTCAGGAAAGCAGCAATCTGATTCAGATTGAGTCAGCCCAGGTCAACCAAAACCCGATCCGGCCCCGCACCGAGACTAATGTCCTCCTGGCAGCGTTGGTAGGCGGCATTCTGGCGGCGGCCTTTATCTTTTTGATTGATTATCTGGACGACACCGTGAAATCTCCCCAGGAGATTACGGCCGATACCGGCCTTTCTACGTTAGGTACTATTGCCATGATCAAGGGCGAGGATCTGCCCGACCGGCTAATTGCTGCTCGCGCCCCGCGTGATCCGGTGTCGGAAGCGTACCGCGTTTTGCGCACAAATCTCAGTTTCTCGGCAGTAGATGAGGAGTTGAAGACGGTACTGGTGACAAGCTCTTCACCCAGCGAAGGCAAATCTACCACCGCCGCCAATCTGGCGGTGGTGTTGGCTCAGACCGGTAAACGGGTGGTTTTGGTGGATGCCGACCTGCGCCGCCCAATCCAACACAAAATTTTTAGTACGGCCAATAATCAGGGCCTTACGACAGCAATTCTGGATAACAGCACGCCGGTAGCCTTCCATCTGCAAAAAACAAATATGCCCGATTTGGAACTCATGACCAGCGGGCCAATCCCTCCTAATCCGGCTGAATTGTTGAATTCACACCGGATGGTGCAGGTGATAGAAGATTTGCTGAAAGAGGTTGATGTGGTTGTTTTTGACACACCGCCGGTGATGACGGTGGCGGATGCTACCATTCTGGCGCCGCGCATGCACGGCACGCTGCTGGTGGTGGAAAGCGGCCGGACGCGCCGGGGAGCATTGGCCCAGGCTTTTGAGCGCCTGAATACTGCCAATGCACATATGTTGGGAGTGGTCATCAACAAGTTGAATCCGCGCCGCCTGCGTGGGTCTGGTTATTATTACAAATATCAATACTACTATTCTGGCGTCAAAGAATACGGCCGTAGCCCGCGTCGCAGGCGCCGTAGCTGGTTGCCTGGATTCAAGCGGTGACAAACGTTAACCCGTCGCTGACCACAAACAAGCATGCCACCTTGCTGGTGGGATTAGGTGTTGTCTGGTTGTTATTGGCCGGTGGCGTCCTGGCTTTTCAGCTTTTTACTCCCAAACAAGTTAGAATTGAA
Organism: Chloroflexota bacterium; assembly: GCA_014584575.1. GTDB lineage: Bacteria > Chloroflexota > Anaerolineae > Promineifilales > Promineifilaceae > CAADGU01. The sequence goes on along the minus strand of JACTMP010000006.1, from coordinate 13,171 downwards.
TGGGAGACCGCCACCGAACAAAACACGGCCGGTTTCCAGCTTTATCGCAGTTCAACGCCAGCCGGTGATTTTGAATTAATTACACCCGCTATGATTGCCAGTGAAGGCAGCGCCGTTTCCGGTAGTCATTATTCTTTTGTGGACAGTGGCGTAGAACCTGGCGAGACTTACTATTACTTATTGGAAGAAATCGAGTATGATGCGACCACGCACCGGTATGAAGAAGATATGATTTCGCGGCAGGTGCCGCTGATGGCGTGGTGGGCTATTGTGATGGTGGCTGGAGCGCTGCTGGTGGGTATTGCCCTGGTGGTGGCCGGTCTGCGCGAAGGAGGTGTGACATGACGGTGGACGATAAGACGATGCCCCCGGAAATAACACCTGGGCTTATCTGGCGTGTGGTGGATGGTAATATGGTAGTTGTGTCCCCAGATGCAGGTGATGTCCACGTGTTGAGCCAGACAGGTTCAGAAATATGGCAACTTTTGTTAGATGGTCAGGATGTGAGTGCTATTGAAAGCTATCTGGTGCAAAAGTATATTGTCTCGGCGGCGCAGGCGCATGAAGATGTCGCCGTCTTTATTGCGGAATTGCAGAGTTCAGGTTTATTGCGCCAGGCAGTAACCGTTCAGACTTGACAGGTTTTCCATTAGTTCGATTGGGGATTTTATAACCCCAAAACCGGTCAGGTCTCTTACGGGACTGAACGCTTACACGCCAGGCAAGTGAAACGGCAACTATGAGTATAAAACATTTGAACCGATTTTTTTTAACGGCCGTATCCCTGTTCGTGCTATTCATTGGCGGCCTCTATGCCTCTTTTGCCGGCGCCGGTTCTGTCCGTCAGCCGGCTGCCGTGACCACCAGTACCACTGCCTCCACCGCTGCCACCCTGCAATTTCACGTCAATATCCCAACGTATCAGGTCACTACGGAAGGGCAGTTGCATGTGCCAGGGCTGGTAGCACGGCCGTCGCAGCCCGGCGTGCCAGACATACCCTATTACACCACCTATATTGCCCTGCCGCCGGATGCCGAGGTGACGGTGCAGGTGCAGCCCCAGGCGGTGGTGCAAACAGCCCAGGCAGACATTCTGCCCGCGCCTGACCTGTTATTTGACCAGGCCGAAGGTTTTGGTTCGCAGGGTGCACCGCAAGAGATTTTGCGCCAGGATGCACAGGTTTACGGCCGTGACGCCTACTTCCCTGAATCGCTCTATACTGTTTCCGACCCCATGTATTACCGGGATATTCGCCTGGTGGCGCTGGAACTTTATCCCCTCCGTTATAACCCCGTCACCGGGCAGGTATGGCAGGCCCAGCGGCTAGACGTGACGGTCACTTTTAGCGGCGCGCGCCTGACGGGCCTACGGCCGTCGCCTGGATTGCACGAACGTGGGCTGGATGATCTCATCCTCAATTACCAGGCAGCCCGCGCCTGGCGCAGCCTGCCGCCCGAAGTCTTAAACGCCCCCACAACCATCTTGCCCATTGGTGTGCCCACCTACAAAATTGCCGTCAATGCCGACGGCATCTACGATGTGTGCCAGCCCGAACTGGCGGCTGCCGGCATGGATGTCAACACCGTCAACCCCCATACCATTCAGATGGTTTATCGTGGCCAATCCGTCTCTTATCAGTTCTTGGGTGATGGCGACAATCAGTTTGAGCCAGATGAATGTATCCGCTTCTTTGGCTGGAAATTTACCGGCCCACGCACCGAAAAGCAGTTTATAAGCGACAACATTTACTGGCTGTGGGCCGGCGGCACGGCCAGCGCCATCAGTACCGTGCCCAACCAGACATCGGGCGCACTGAAAACAAGCGTCTGGTTCACCGAGACTGTGGAACCAGAATTAGACTACTTTAGCACCTGGACAAATCAATGGCCTGATTTTGACAATGAGCCAGACTCCTTCTATTGGCTGCGCATCAATGCGTCGGCTACTTCCGGGTCATACACCATTGCCCTTAGCAACCCCGATACTGCCTCCCCCGTCGCCGCCCAATTTCTGGCCGAATACTCGTCCGCCGCCACCGGCGACTATAACAGCAAGCAGTTTATTGTGACCACCAACCTGAACAGTGGCCCCAATACAGGCAGCCGTTCCTGGTACGGCCGTCGCAACGTCAACGTCGGCGCTACCATTCCCGCCAACCTGCTCATCAATGGCAACAACACCCTGGCCGCCACCTATGACCTGGATGATCGTGTCTACCTCAACCGGGTAAGTGTTTCATACATGCGCCAGCTGATCACCGCCAACGACCAGTTTGTCCTCACCGATGAAACGGGTGGCGGTCTGTTACAGACCAGTGGTTTTAGCACCGCCAACGCGCTGGTCTGGAACGTCACCGACCCAAGCCATCCCATTGCTCTGGACATGAGTACGGGCGTCGGCGGCAGCGGCCCCTTCACCTACACCTTTGGTCAGGACCACATCGCCGGTACTCGCTTCATTGCCACCACCGCCGAAAACGTGCAGTCGGTTCAATCTATTACCCAATACGTTCCACCCAATCTGAACCCGGCCGACGATATGGCCGAATGGCTGCTCATCACCCATGCCAGCCTGGTCAGCCAGGCCAACCAACTGGCCGCTCACCGCGCCAACCCTCAGTTTGGCGGCCTCGATACCCATGTGGTCAACATCGCTGACATCATCAACCAATATGGTTATGGCTTGCCATTACCCGCAGCCGTTACCGATTACCTCCGTTACGCCCTGGGGAATTGGACGATAGCGCCCAGCTATGTGGTCATGTTTGGCGACACGACCATCAACCCACGCGGACTGCCGTGCAGCCAGAGCTGCGGCGGGCCAGGATGGGATTTAAGCGCCCCCTATCTGGTATTGACGGCGCTGCCCTTTGTAGACCGTTTTCAGGGTATGGTGCCGTCTGACCACCCCTTTGTCTTGCTGGCCGGCGACGATCCCCTGGCAGATATGAAAATTGGCCGTATTGCCGTCAACGATGACACCGAAGCCACCAATGTGATCAATAAAATCATCGCCTACGAATCAAATCCTTTCCCACCGCCGGCCGATCCTCCCTTCCTTTTTATTGCCGACAATGATGATCCCGATGCCGGTTACTTCTGCAATGAAAATCTGGCGACAGCCAACCATGTTTCCAACCAATACACCAAGACCCACCTTTGTCTGGGCAGTTCCACTTATCCCGATGTGGATGCGTTACGAGCGGCGATGTTTCCCACTATTAGCGCTGGTGTGCACGTGGTCAATTATCGCGGCCATGGCAGTGTGGGGCGGTGGGCTTCTGAACCCATTATGGACACCAGTGACACGGTCTATTGGAACAATACCAATAGACCTACCATTGTCCTGAGCGCCGACTGTCTGGATGCCTATTTTGCCTGGCCTGGTTTTCCGGGCCTGGGCGAAACGTTTTTGCGTTATGACTTTTCCGGCAACCGGCATGGCAGCGCCGCACACTGGTCTTCAACCGGTCTGGGTTTCACTTCTGAACACACCGTCTTGCATTCTGCCTTTTACGATGGCGTCTTTGCCCAGTATGCCCAAACGATAGGCAGCGCCATTGATTATTCTAAACTTTTTTATTATCAGGCAGGCCAGCATGAATCGGAACTGTATACGTTTAGCTTGTTAGGCGACCCGGCCATGACGTTATATTGGGCGCCCGATCCACCGCCCACACCCACACCCACGTTTACACCTTCACCAACCCGCACGCCCACGCTCACCAACACGCCGCCGCCAGGCGCTTCACTGACGCCCACACCTACCTTGACCAACACGCCGCCGCCGGGTGCGTCGCTGACGCCTACACCCCGGCCAACTTATAAGACATACTTGCCGTTTGTTTATAAACCCTGATTGCCATGCGCACAGCTTATCTATCAACCTGAGACTGATGAAACGCACGATGAGACCACTGATAAAACGACTCTTTTTTATGCCATTGCTTGCCATTTTTTTCATGGCCATCGGTTTGGCGCATGCCCGTTCCCTGTTGGCAGTGGAACTCATTTCCTTTACGGCCACCGGCCTGGTTAACGGAGTGGAACTGCGATGGGAAACGGCCACTGAACTGGGCGCAGCCGCTTTTCTCTTACAGCGTAGCCAGGGGGGGGCGTTTGATACCTTGACGGAGTTATTGGATGCCAACGGGCAGCCTTATCCCGGTGGGCTGATTGAGGCGGAGGGGTCGCCCACCTTTGGCGCTGTGTATATCGCCAGGGACCTCACGGCCGTGCCCGGCCAAACCTATACCTACCAGTTGATTGAAGTTGAATCAGATAATCAGATGTCGGTCATTGCCACCGTTACCGCGCTGGCTGGCGGATCACCTACGCCTACCCAGATCATCATTGGCGGCGGCACACCACCAGATACAACCGGCAGCACCAGCACGGCTACCCCCACGAACACGGCCGTGACTGTCTCCCCTTCAGCCACATCACCCGCGCCAGCGGCGGCCACGGCTACTGCCAGCCGCACCATCATCACCCCCACCCCGGCTGCCGCCGAAAATCAGGTTGCCCAGGCTGCGCCGGTGAACACGACCAGCCCCGTTAGCAGCCAGCCCATTGCGCCCACACCGCCAGCGGCCGGCAATGTGGCTTTTGCCCAGGCAGAGGCCACACCCGAACCCGCTTATCCGGGGCAGGATGCTCCGCCGGAAACGGAAACCGAGGAAGGCGCTTATCCTGAAAGCGTGGTTACGCCTTTGACCATAGACGTTACCGAAACGCCCTACCCCGCCAATGCCTTCCTGCCCGAAGCGCAACCCACCCCCACCATTGTTGGCGTGGTTGGCAGCCAGAGCAACGGCACTCCCCTGCCGCTAACGGCCGCACAGACGAGCAGCGCCTCGGAGAGCAGCACGGCCATTCTCTGGCTTGGTTTTCTGGCCGGACTGCTAATCTTCGTTGCCGCTGTCGCCGGCTCCATTGCCCTGTTTGTGCGCCGCCGCCAGTAGGGGCCAGTATGACCTGCCGTCAACTGGTATTACTCTTTGTCCTGCTGCCCTTTGTGGCTGCTGCCTGTCGCCCCGAACCACCCACCCCCAATGCAAATTTCACCGCTGACCGCCTGATCATTGGCGTCACCGGTGATGGTGTCTACCGGTTGACGCTGGCGGAATTGCAGGCCGCCGGGTTAGACTTGCCCACCCTGGATAGCAAACAGATGCAACTGATGCAAGGGGACACGGCCGTACCCTACCTGTTACAAGATGATGCCCTGATTTTCTACGGCCGTGCCGCCGACAGCCGCTACACCAATACCCGCCCCTACCTGCTGCAAACCGGCCAACCGGGGGAGCTGATGACGGAAACGGCCGTTACACCTGCTGTTAACGCTGCCACCACCGTCACCCACACCCTGCGCCTGGAGGAAAACCGCCTCTACGAAGCGCGCGCCCTGGACGCTAAACAGACCGACCCCTGGTTCTGGCACAAAATCAGCCAGGGGCAATCGGTAGACATCCCGGTGACGCTGCCGGCCGTAGCCGACGGCCCGGCCCGGCTGCACCTGCACCTGTGGGGGCAGACGCACAGCCCGGATGTGGCCAATGACCACGACCTGGATGTGTTGGTCAATGGGCAGCCGGTGGGTACCATTCGCTGGGATGGCCCCACCCACCATCAAGCCAGGCTGACCTTGCCGCCCGGCCTGCTGCGGGCAGGTGAAAATAGTATTACTCTGGACAACGAAACGCCCGGCGCGGTTTTGCTGGACATCATGCTGCTGAACTGGTTGGAACTGGAACTGCCCATCCTGCCTACGGCCGTGAATGATGTGCTCACCTTCCAAACCGGGACGGACACGGCCCAAAGCCGCTTCGGGTCCGCTGTAACCCTGACCAACTTCTCCGCCGTCCCATTGGTGTTGGATGTACAAGACCCGGCGCACCCTACCCGCCTGCCAACCCGTGATACCGATGGGGGGGTAATGGTTGACGTGAATGCCGGGATGCAGGTAACGGCCGTTGGCCCGCAGGGTTTCCGCTCTCCAGACAGTCTGGCGCTGGCCCGGCAGAGCACCTGGCGCAGCCCCGATAATCAGGCCGATCTGCTGATCATCACCACCGACGCCCTGGCCCCGGCCTTAACGCCGCTGGTAGAGGCGCGGCAGGCGCAAGGTTTGGCCGCCGCCGTCATCCCCGTGGCCGAAATTTATGATGCTTTTGGCGGCGAAACCTCGCCGGAGAGCATCCAGCAATTTGTGGCCTATGCGGCCACCACCTGGCAAGACCCCAAGCCCCGTTACTTGCTGCTGGTGGGCGACGCCACCACCGATTATCGCGGCTACGATACGGCCGTTGCGCTCCCCGCCAATCACGTGCCCTCTCTGCTCGTGCCAGTGGCTTACAGTGGCGAGACGGTCAGCGACGGCCGTCTGGCCGATGTGGACGGCGATGGGCAGCCCGACCTGGCGGTGGGGCGCTTGCCGGTGGACAGCGTGGCCGAAGTGGAATCGCTGGTGGCCCGCACCCTGGCGTATGAAACGGGCACGGCCGTACCTACCGCTCTTTTTGTCACCGACGCCAGCGAGTCGCGGTTTGCCGGTATGGCCGAACGGTTGTGGCAAAAAGCCGGTATCCCGGAAACGGCCGTGACCCATTTGAACGGGGTGGCAGCGGATGAGGTGACGGCCGTGTGGAACAAGGGCGCCTGGCTCGCCACCTACATCGGGCATGGCAGTCTGGGGTTGTGGGGCAAGGAAAACATTCTGAATCTGGACGCGGTGAGCAACTTGCGCGCCGAACAACCGGCCATCGTCATGCAGCTCACCTGCCTCACCGGCCTCTTTGCCCAGCCCGGCATAGAGTCGCTGGCCGAGGTGATGTTGCAGCACAAATATGGCCCGGTATTGACGGTGGCCGCCACCAGCCTCACCCTGTCTGACCATCAGGAGCCATTTGCGGCGGCGCTGCTGCAAAATCTGACCGACCCCACCGTCCAGCGCATCGGCGACGCCTTCCAGCAGGCCAAATTGTCGCTGGACATCGGCAACAACGGCCTGCGCGAAGTCAGCGACACCTTTGTTTTGCTCGGTGACCCATCGGCGTTGATTGTGCGGCCGATGGCAGGTGGAGATTGAGAGATTGGGAGATTGGGGGATTGGGAGATTGGACAATACCACAAAACCCTTATACCCTGGTAGCCTCAATATCCAATGAAGCGAATCACCTTTTTTGTTTCCCTTTGCACGGCCGTGCTGGCGCTGGCAATTTACCTTCGCACACTCTCTCCTGATCTCACCTGGGCCAATTTCAGCGGCGATGGCGGCGAATTGATTACGGCGGCCATGACCTGGGGTGTGCCCCATCCGCCCGGTTATCCCACGTATGTGCTGTTGGGGCATCTGGTGGGCTGGCTGCCGGGGGGCACGGCCGTGTACCGCTTTAATCTCTTCTCGGCCGTGTGTGTGACCGGGGCGGTTGGGTTGGTCACGGCCGTAAACTACCGGTTCGTAGTAGGCGATTCATCGCCTGCTGACGGCGGTAAATTGCTTACTACGAACGTGACCATACCGGCGGTAGCAGCCGGTCTGACGTTTGCCTTTGCGCCGTTGGTGTGGGGGCAGGCGTTGGTCAGCGAAGTGTATGCCCTCAACTTGCTTTGTCTGGCGCTGTTTTTGTGGGCGCTGCTGACGGCACGGCCGTGTTGGTTGGCGGGCCTCTTGCTCGGCCTATCCATCACCACCCACCTGACCTCGTTGTTCATGCTGCCGTTGGCGCTGGTGGGGTGTGGCCGGCGGGGGTGGCGGCCGATGCTGGCAGGGCTGGCTGTGGGGCTGCTCCCCTTTTTGCTGCTGCCCATTTTTGCCCAAAGCGACAGCCCGGTGCGTTGGGGTGAACCGGATACGCCGCACGGCTGGTGGTGGCTGGTCAGCGCCCAGCTTTACCGCCCCAACCTCTTTGCCATCCCCCCCGCTCTCCTGCTCACCCGGCTAACCGATTGGGCCACCCTCCTGCCCGGCCAATTCCTCTGGCTCGGTTTCCTCTTTGTTGCTCTCGGCCTGGCAAAATTTCGTCCACGCAATACGTCTCACCGATTACCGATTACCAATTACCGATTACCGATTACCGTCCTCCTCACCATCATGCTCTACCTCCTCTACGCGCTGGTTTACAACACGCCAGATGCTGTGCTGTACACGCTGCCGGTGCTGCTGCTGGCGGCGATGTTTTTAGGGTTGGGTTTACGGCCGTTGCGGGCATGGGCATTACTCTTACCGTTGGCGCTGCTGCTGCTTAACTTTCGCGGGCAGGATTTACGGCAAGGGGTGATGGTACGGCCGTCGGCTGCCGCACTCTTACAGGCCGCCCCATCGAACGCTTTACTCGTATCCAGCGACGGCGACACGACCTTTAGCCTCTGGTATTTTCACCACGTGGAAAGTTTGCGGCCCGATGTGGCGGTGGTAGATACCAACCTGTTTGCCTTCGACTGGCATCGCCGCCATCTGGCCGAACAGCACCCGGCGCTGTTTGTGCCGGATGCCGATGATCTGGCTGCTTTTTATGAGCGAAACAAGGGGGTACGGCCGTTGTGTTTTGCCCAACTCACGCCGGAAGACGTGCCGGCTTTTGGGTTGGAATGTGGGGAATGAAGCGGTAATCGGTAAACGGTAATCGGTAGGTTCCCACCGATTACCGTTTACCGATCACCGATTACTGTCTACGCCCTACGCCAGGGGTTGGGGAAGTAGGCTTGCAGGTAACGGCCGTAGCCATTCCGTTCCCGCCTGTCTATTGCCCCACTGCTGCGGCGGATGATGACCACCTCTCCTTCCACTTCCACGTTGGCCCCGTTCAGATTGTCGGCCACAACGCCCACCGGTGCGCCCAGGGCGCGATCATACTCCACCAGCATATCCCGGTGGCGCAGCAAAATGCTGTTGCCCACCACCAGGCCATTCCCGTTGGGGGTGGGCGGCGGCGGGAAGAAACGGTCTGACGGCCGTTCCCCAAATGCCTGATGCCGCACCAGTTCATGGGTAGCATAGGCCAGGCTGGCGTCCGGGCGCAGCGCGCCAGCCTCATGGTCAAAGGTATGCAGGTCAAAACCAGTGGCGTCAAAGGTCAGAAAACGGGTGTGGCGACGGCCGTCGCGGGTATGGTCGCCAATGACGCCGGTGTGCACAAAGGTGCAGTGCCCGGCCTGGGTGATGGCATCGTCATAATCGTGCCCCAGGTGGTTATGCCCGGAAAACCACAGTTTGATCTGCGGGTTGGCCTGCACCAGTTCAATGAACTTTTCCGGGTGGGTGTAATGGTTCAGGTAAGCGTTTGGCCCTTTCAGGTGCAGGTCTTGCAGCACCCGCAGCCCTGAACCCAGGATGGGCGCATGGCTGAAAACAAAGATGGGGCGATCACGATGGGCCGCCACCGTTTGCACCAACCAATCAAACTGCTCATCGTCAATGTGGACTTCGTGGTGTGAACCTTCATTGCTGCGGAAACCGGTCTGGGAGAGGGTGATGCCCACGGCCGTGCCCCAATCTATGGCGGTGTACGGCCGTGCCCGTGCAAACACCTCACACCAGGCCGCCACCGCTTCTTTGTCCTGCTTAAACTCCGCCCCCTCCATGTCATGGTTGCCAATCAACGGATAGAAGGGGACACCAAAACCGCCGAAATAGTCATACCCCTCCGTGAAGGAAAGGCGTGTGCCACAGTGCGAATAACCACCCTGGTCGCCCAGGCTGACGACCGTATCTGGTTCCAGGGCTATCAACTGCTGTTGTGCCCGTGCCAGCCGTTCATGCTGGGCGGTTTCATAATGCAAATCGCCCACAACCAGCAGGCGATGGGTTGATGGTAAATCAGTCATCAAAATAGAAACTCCTTTTGGGTAATTGGATGAGACTGAGAGATTGAGAGATTGGGAGATTAAGAGATTGGCAATCTCTCGATCTCTTAATCTCTCAATCTCAAATTGGAAAATGATTTTTGGATGCCTACTATGAATTATGAATGAAAGCCAGCCCATTAGCTTACCCGGTTTTTTACGGCCGTGCCACATGGGGCAGTAATCGGTCAGCAATTCTCAGTTTGCCCGGCGGCGGCAGATAAATCTGCACCAACAAGCAGCAAAGTCGGCCTTCGCCGACTGGAAATAGTCGGCGAAGGCCGACCTTGCTTTCTGCTGCCGTGATTTCAATCGCCGGGTTTTGCAGTTTGCGCCCACTCTCCGTTCGCATTATCCTTCTGCCGTTGGAGGAAAAACAATGCCACGATTGACCAAAATTTATACCCGCACTGGTGATGAAGGCACGACCGCCCTGGGCAGCCGCCAGCGCGTGCCCAAAGAATCGCTGCGGGTGGAGGCGTATGGCACGGTAGATGAACTGAATGCGGTGATTGGCGTGGCGCTGGCGCATGGGTTAACGCCGCGATTGGCAGAAGCGCTCACGGCCGTGCAAAACGAACTCTTCCACCTGGGTTCGGACCTCTGTTTCCCCGAAGAGGACAAACAGCAATACCAGATTCCGCAAATTGAACCGCGCCATGTGGAAAAGTTGGAGCGGTTGATGGATGAATTGTCAGAGGAATTGGGGCCGCTGGAAAATTTCATCTTGCCCGGCGGCGTAGTGGGGGCGGCTAATCTGCACGTGGCCCGCACCGTCTGCCGCCGCGCCGAGCGGGTGGTGGTCGCCCTGTCCCGCCAGGAGGCAGTGGGCGCGCACGTCATTCCGTACCTGAACCGGCTGTCCGACGCTCTGTTTGTCATGTCGCGTTACGAAAATCAGCAGCACGGCCGTGCCGAACCCTTGTGGAACTCCCGCGCCTGAGGTGTGCCGGAAACGGCCGTATCGGATAAACTTTTGTCCTTCCGTGAAGGAAAAGATTGTGTAGGGCGATTTGGAAAATCGCCCCACGCTTTATAGGAGAAGAACCGTGTTAGAAAATTTGATGACAGTTGGTGTGGTCATTGCTATCTTCTGGATTGCGATCTTTCTGTTTTATCTGTACACCTCGCGCCAGCAGCAAGGGATAGCAGCCGATATTGAAAAGCTAAACCAGCAGTTGGGTGATGATGACAAAAGCGAACAATGAGGTGATGATGAAGCGGTACTGGTTGTGGGCGCTGTTAATGGGATTATTGGCGGGCTGCTCGTTAGGCGGGTCACAGGTGGATGATTGTACTAGCGGTGGCGCGCTCTTTTTTGATGATTTTAGCGGCAATCAAAACTGTGGCTGGCGCGAATACAATGAGAGCGGCGTGGTAGTGCAGATCAACCCGGACGCGGAAGCGCTGCAAATCAGCGTCAGCCAGCCAGGGCAAATTGGCTGGACAAACCCCGACCGGGCCTTTGACAATGTGATCATTACCACCAACGCCACCCAGATCAGTGGCCCAGATGATAATGCCTATGGCGTTATTTGCCGTTATCAGGATGAAAACAACTTTTACGTGTTTTTGATCAGCGGCGATGGCTATTACGCCATTGGCAAATACCAGACCGGCTCGCCGCAAATCATTTACCTGACGGATAACTACATCCAGTCAGACGCCATCTTGCAGGGGTCGTCCATGAACCAACTGCGGGTTAGTTGCGTGGGCAATGAGTTGGGGCTGCAAATTAATGGCACGCCGGTGACGACGGTGGTGGACCCGACCTTCGTGCGTGGTGATGTGGGCGTGGGGGCGAGTGTCTTTGCGCCGGGCACGACCGTGATCCAGTTTGATGATTTCCGGGTGTTACAGCCGTGATTACGTGTTTACGTGAACACGTGAACACGTGAACACCCCCCCGGGTAATGGTGCATATGAGAATTTTATTCACGGCCGTACTTCTTTTCCTCTTGATGGGCTGCTCCCGGTTGGGTGGGGGCGCGGTGGGCGCAAACGTACTCTTTCGAGACCAGTTTGTGCCCGGCGAGATGGGGCCTTGGGTGTTAGAAGGGGATGCGTTGGGGCGCGCCTCGGTGGTGAATGATCAGCTTCTGCTCGACTTAAACGCCGCCAATATCATGCAATTTGCCACCCTGCCGGAGCCAATGTTCACCGATTTTGTGTTGGAAGTGGACGCACGGCCGTTAAAAGGCGACCCGGCCAACAGTTACGGCGTCCTCTTTCGGATGCAAGATACCGCCCGTTTTTACCGCTTTGAACTGACCGGCAGCGGCGCCTACATCTTTGAACGGCGCAATGGCGACGGCACCTGGACACGCTTTGTAGATGACTGGACGGCGCACCCGGCCATCAAACCAGGGCCAAACGCCGTCAACCGCATTCGCATCGAAGCCGTTGGCCCCCTGCTCACCGCTTACGTGAATGACACCCTGGTGCAGCAGGTGACAGACGCCACCTATGCCGCCGGGCAAATTGCTCTGGACGCCGGCACCTTCGGCGACCCGACGATGCAAGTTACCTTTGATAACGTGCTGGTAACAGAACCCTGAGACTGCCACAAACCACATCCCCCACCCCTGACACGGCAAAAAAGAACGGCCGTAGGGGGAAGGTACGGCCGTTCTGCCAGAGCTATTCCTTTGGTGCAGGCTCACTCATGCGCCTACCTCAATCACATAGGAGCCAACTCTTCCACAATATACCCAATGGGTAGTTCGCGTAAAACTATACCTTCCTCGAGGCGTTGTGTTTCACTTGTGACCTCATATTTTTTAGGTTCAGGTACAGCCAGGTTGTCCTCAAGTAGAAAATAAATAAAGTCTACACGCGCTTTGGCGAGTTCCTGTTTGGCTTCTTCCGGTGTTTGCCCATCGGCTACACAGCCAGGCAAATCAGGATGGGTGGCCACATAATAGTACCCGCCCTTATTGCTTTTCTCACGATCAATTATGGTGAAGTAATGGCGTGCAGCCAATTCTTTTGCTTTTGCCCATTGAATATCGCTCATTTCAATCATTCTCCCGTTGACTGAGTAATGCCTCAATTAACCTGACAGCTTGACGGACATAAACTGGCTTCACTAAATTGTGTCTGGGTAAAGTTGTCCGTAAATCAGGATGATTAGGGTGACTCACAATATCATGACTCTGACCATGCCTGATTGTAAACCCAAATCCAATATACAGTCTATCAATTTCCTGTCGCTTCCAGCTACTTTGCAGATAAATTGAGATAAGGATTATGTAAAACAGAGGAGATAAGGTAATGTTCTTGCCAAAAAGATAGGAGGTCAAAATGGGTTGGGAATGGCGAGAAC
>JACTMP010000069.1 GCA_014584575.1 Chloroflexota bacterium | reverse complement strand
TGACCGGGCGTTGACACGGTGCTGCCTGACGGCCGTTGCTTATGCTATAATGACTCGCGGCTGCTGATTTTTGCAACACGCTCTTTGAGGGGTTGAAACAGGTATCCTGCCCCAAGTTAAGCATAAGCAGAATCAAAGTCAGAACGGCCGTGAATCCCTTTGAGGGGTGGCCTGCGAATTGTGTCTTAACATCTGCGTTCATCCGCGTTCATCCGCGTCCCATTCCGCAACCAAAAAAAGAAGCCAGCCTGACAAAATCAGGCTGGCTTCTTTTTTGGCAAAGCGGGGTGGTTAAAACTTTGCCAGGAACACGTGGGCGATATGGGGATGGTTGCGGGCATATTTAATCAGCCCATCCAGCAGCCAGGGGAAGCGCAGCACCCAGCGTTGAATCCAATAAGAACGACGCATGACGGGCCACAACGCCGCCCGGCACGCCCGGTCATACACCTGCAACGTCCGGCGTGAACAGTCACCTTGCTGCAAGGCCTGGTGCGCCACCTGCGCCGCCAACAGCGCGGACATCATGCCATTTTCAATGCCACCCCCCGTCAGGGGATCAATCAGCCAGCCGGCGTCCCCCAGCAGCAGCGCGCCATCATACGCCCGCTGCAACTGTTTGTATGAGCCACAGGTCAATTGCCAGGTCGCGGGGTCTTGCAAACGGCCGTCGCCCCGCACCCGTTCGCGCATAAAAGGCAGCCCTAAAAATATGGCCAACAACTGTTCCAACGTGTACGGCTGCTGGAGGAACTTATCCAGGCGCATCCCACAGCCGATATTCACCTTGTTTTCGGCCATCGGGAAAATCCAGGCATAGCCCGGCAAAATCTCCTGGTGCAAATAAAACTCCACCTGATGCGGCCGCACGGCGATCTCCTCGCTGTACGCCCGCAGGGCAATGGCCCGGTGTTTGTCTGGCACACGCGCCGGCTGCAACGCCCGACCAATGACCGAGGTAGCCCCATCCGCCGCCAGAACAAGGGCTGCCCGAATTTCATGCAGGTGATGGTCGGCCATTACCCGCACCCCCCGCACCTGCCCATCTTCCAGGATCGGCTCTTTTACCTTACCCAGGCAAAACTCCACCCCCGCCTGCACCGCCGCCTCTTGCAGCAGCGCATCAAATTGCCGCCGGGAAATGACGTGTCCTTTGGCCCCCTGTTTACCCTCTTTCAGCGCATTTTCGTAAACATAACCCGCCGGTGAAACCAGGTGCACCTTGTCTATAGGGTAAAAATTGGCCTTGTCAAACCGCTCTTTCAGCCCCAAATCATACAAAATTTCGGTAACGCCCACCGGGATGCCATCACCACACGGTTTATCGCGCGGGAACGGCTGGCGGTCAATGAGCAAGACATCGTGCCCCTGTTGGCGCAAGGCAATGGCCGCCGTCGCGCCAGACGGCCCCGCCCCCACCACCACAATTTCTCTATGCTCCATATCGCCTCATATCATTGCCGGCTTCCGGGCGCTGCCTGGCATTTTAACCGGAGTGAGGCGATGTTTTCAATAAAAAAAGCGCCGGATCTGTTTTTGATCGGGCGCTTTCTGGCTCGTGAACGGTCAGTTCCTCTTAAACTGACCGAACCCTGTTTCCTTGGTAAAACACCAACAGCATCACACATCCAGGTTGCGGACTTCGTTGGAATGGGTCATGATGAACCGTTTACGCGGGCCAACTTCGGACCCCATCAGCATGTCAAAAGTCTTGTCGGCCACCACCGCATCCTCGATGTTCACCTGCAACAGCACCCGGTTGGCCGGGTCCATCGTCGTTTCCCACAATTGATCCGGGTTCATTTCCCCCAACCCCTTGTACCGCTGAATGTCATACTTCTTGCTCTCTTTTTGGAATTTTTTCAGCAGATTGGACTGTTCCGCCTCTGTATAGGCGTACTGCATCTCCTTGCCGCTTCTGACGCGATACAGCGGCGGCTGGGCGATGAACAGGTGCCCATTTTCAATCAGGTCGGGCATGTAGCGGAAAAAGAAGGTGAGCAGCAAGGTGCGAATGTGGCTGCCGTCTACGTCGGCGTCACACATGATGATGATGCGATGATAGCGCAGGTTGCTCAGGTCGAAGGTATCGCCAATGCCCACACCCAACGCCGAAATCATCGCTTTCACTTCATTATTAGCCAGGATTTTATCCAGCCGGGCGCGTTCTGTATTCAGAATTTTGCCGCGCAAGGGCAAAATGGCCTGAAAATGGCGGTCGCGTCCCTGTTTGGCCGAGCCACCGGCCGAATCCCCTTCAACGATGTACAGTTCACAACGGGCCGGGTCACGTTCGGAGCAGTCGGCCAGTTTGCCGGGCAGCGTCAGACTTTCCAACGCACTCTTACGCATCACCAGTTCCCGCGCTTTGCGGGCGGCGTCACGGGCGCGGCTGGAGGTCAGGCAACGTTCGATGATTTTCTTGGCTTCGCGCGGGTTCTCATCCAGGTACGCGGAGAAGGCGTCGGCAGCAATAGAGGTGACGATCCCGGCGACTTCGGCGTTCATTAGCTTGACTTTGGTCTGACTTTCAAATTGGGGATCGGGATGTTTGATGCTGACTACGGCCGTTAACCCCTCATGGGTATCATCACTAGAAAAGTTCTTATCTTTCTCCTTCAGATAATTGTTTTTGCGGGCGTAATTGTTGATCACCCGTGTCACTGCCGAACGCAGCCCCGATTGGTGCGTGCCGCCATCTGGTGTATGGATGGTATTGGCAAACGAGTATTCCGATACGGAAATGCCTTCGGTAAATTGCAGGGCAATTTCCACGTCAATGTTGTCTGTTTCCTTGTGAGCATACACCGGATCGTGCAGCACCTTGCGGTTACGATTCAGATAGCGCACAAACGACTTCACCCCACCCTCAAAATAGAAATTCATCTCGCGCAGCGGGTCTGGCCGTTCATCTCGCAGGCTCAGGTAAACGCCACTGGTCACAAAAGCCATCTCCCGGAAACGATTCAGCAGCGTCTCAAAACGGTAGGTGGCCTCTTTCTCAAAAATGGTGGGATCAAACTTAAAATGGGTGGTGGTACCCGTAATATCTTCGTTTTTTAACTTGCGCACCTTTTTCACCGGCGCCTGGGGAATACCTCGTTGATAGCGTTGGAACCAGAGATGTCCTTCGCGGCGCACGTACACTTCCATCCATTCGGAAAGGGCATTCACGGCCGCCGCGCCCACGCCATGCAACCCACCAGACACCTTGTAAGCGGCATTGTCAAACTTGCCCCCGGCGTGCAGCGTGGTATGCACCAGTTCCAGCGCCGACACCTTCTCGGTGGGATGCAGCGCCACAGGAATACCCACGCCATTATCGGTGACACTCACACTGTCGTCGGGATGAATGACCACTTCAATGCGGTCGCAGCGGCCGGCCAGCGCCTCGTCAATGGAGTTGTCTACAATTTCGTAGACCAGATGGTGCAGCGCCTTCACGTCGGTGCCGCCCACATACATACCGGGGCGGCGGCGCACCGCTTCCAACCCTTTTAATACCTGGATATTACCGGCATCATACTGTTTTTCTGCTTCACTCTTTGCCATAATTTTCCTCAATCAAGTAGCAAGTTATCGTGACAAAATTTTACCACACCTGCGCCAGGCAAGCGACTTCGACAGTATATTATGTTGACTTTTCTCAGGTTTGGGAGTGGCGGGTATTAAGGGAACGAGGCCCGAAGCCGGAAATCGGGCTTCGGACTTCCAACTTCGGCTAACGGCCGTCAATGATGAGACGCATCATGCCCGTGATCGTCATGCCCATGGGCATCATGCCCGTTTTCGCCATGCGCTTCGGCCGTTTGTCCGCTTCGTGGGGTAAACAAGGCGATGAGCAGGGCAAAGGCCAGCCCAGCGGCAGCCGAGCCTAACCAAATGGCAAGCGCTTGTGTAATGGCTTCTGTTGAAAACATGGGTGGTTTCTCCTTTTTGTTGGAGGTGCGACGCACTTTCTGAAGTGCGTCGCACCCTCATATCTATCTGTTTCGCCGCCGCAGCCCTAAAAAGGCCAGCACCAGGGCCACAATCAGCCCGATCCCGGCGATGGGCAGCCAGGTTGGCAAACCGGTTTCTTCGCTGCTGGCAGCGGGAGCAGGCGTCGGCGTGGGTGACGAGGGCGCGGTCGGTTCGGGAGTCACGGCCGTTTCCGTTTCTTCCGTCACTGTCTCTGCTACGGCCGTTGCTTCCACTTCTACCGCCGCTTCTTCCACCACCTCCGGCAGCACAAACACGGCCGTACTCCGCCCCGGCACAGCAAACGTCCCTGTGGCCGTATCGTAGGACATTTCGGTGTAACGGCCGTCGCCGCTGGCGGCCAACACCGGGTGCAATACCATCTCCAGGCCCGCCAGATCAGCGATGGCGAACGTCTGCGCCTGATTATTGGCGTTGAACAGCACCACAATCCGATCAAACTGCGGGTCTAAATCCGCGCCCACCTGGTCTGACAGGCTCATCACAATCAGCCCTGGAATCTGTTCCGGCCCCGTGTTGTGGAACTGCAAACGGGCCATGATCTCCTCGGCCGTTTGCAGGCGGAACAGCGGCGAACTGCGGCGCACTTGCAGCATATTTTGGAAGTGGTCGGCCGTTTGCCGGATCAACTCCCCATCCACTGCCAATGCCGGATCGGCCAGCAGCGGCTGTTGTAGCGGCCAGTTTTCCTGGTTCTTGCCGGCCACCGGCAGCCCGATCCCCCAATTGTTCGTCTCATAGGTAAAGTCCAGCCGGTTAAACCAGTCGCCAGAGTTATAACTATCGCGGTCAAAATCTTTGGAGCGCAGCAGGTCGCTGCCGGCGTGGAAGAAGGGAATGCCCTGCCCCAACATCACCAGGCTCAGCCCCATTTGCTGCATCCGCGCCCGCTCAACGGCCGTTGCCGTCAGCGGCGCTTTGTATTGGATGGCGTCAAACAACGTCTCGTTGTCATGTGCCGAAGCGTAATTGATCGTATCCTGCGGGTCGAGGGCATAGCCGGTAAACTGGCCGTTATAGAGCACCTGCCGCCCCGTCGTCAGGCTGCCATCCGCGCCGATAAAGCTGAAATCGGCCAGATTCCCGGCCAACCCCACACGAATGTGGTCGCTCAGTTCCAGCAGGCGGGCCAATTGCTGCGCCTCAGTTCCCTGGTCGGTCTCGTTGGGGTCATAGTAGAGGCCATTGATAAAACCTTGCTTCTGGTAATCGCCAAAGGGATTGCCGCCACGAATGGCGTCGCGGATGCGGTCGTTAAAGGTGCCAATGCCCGTGCCACCCATGTTAAACTGCGTGGCGTTGATGCCGCGCGCGTTGGCAGCTACTTCGCCAAAATCCCAACCTTCGCCGTAAAGGTACACGGCCGTGCCCTCCACCCCGTTCTCCGCCACCGTCAATTCATCCAACGCCGCCCGCACCGCCAGCATATCCTCCTTCATGTGGTGCCCCATCAGGTCAAAGCGGAACCCATCCACCTTATACGCCTCCGCCCAGGTCAGCACCGAATCCACCATCAGCTTGCGCATCATGGCGTGTTCGCTGGCCGTGTTGGCGCAGCAGGTACTCCGTTCCACCCGGCCGGCCGCATTAAGCCGGTGGTAATAACCGGGCACAATGCGATCCAATACCGAAAAATCGCTTTGCCCGGCGGCGTTGGTGTGGTTGTAAACCACATCCATCACCAGCCGCAGCCCGCTCTGGTTGAGCGCCTGCACCATCTGGCGATACTCCAAAATGCGCTGCGCCCCGTCCGGGTTGGTGGCGTAACTGCCCTCCGGCACGGTGTAATGGAATGGGTCATACCCCCAGTTAAAGGCATCCAGATCGGCCGTGGCCTCGACTAACGCCTGCTGTTCCGGCGAATCCGGCGGGAAAGCAGCCAATTCGGCAAAGGTCGGCCCTTGCCAGGTGTTTTTATCCTCATTGATGGTGGCAATGTCAAAGGTGGGCAGCAGGTGCAGGTGCGTCAGCCCGGCTTCGGCCAAACGGCGTAAATGGGCCATACCGGCGGAATCGGCCACTGTAAAGGCCAGGTAGGTCCCTTTCCACTCATCCGGCACAGCGGCGTCGTTGACGCTGAAGTCGCGCGCGTGCAGTTCATAAATCACGATGTCTTCCGGCGCGTCCAGCGGTGGTTTGCTCAGGGACTCCCATCCATCCGGCATCAGCGCCGGGTCATTCAGGTCTACAATCTGGCTGCGGCGCGAATTTTGCGCCAGGCTAAAGCTGTAGGGGTCTGTGACCAGGTTCGTTTGCACGCTGCTTTCCGAGGGCACGTAGACCTGCACTTCATACAGGTAATACTTACCGTTCCAATCCGGTTGGCCGGTGATAGACCAGACGCCGGTAGCAGGATCAACGCGCATGGGCGAGGTTTGGGCGCGGGTGCCGGGGTTGCTGTCGTCAAAGAGGTGCAGCCGCACCAGGCGGGCAGTGGGCGCCCATACCCGCAGGTTGGGTGTATCGCCGTCCCAGGTGATACCCAACGGCCCGTCGTAGGCATACAGGTCATCCAACACGCCGGGAATTTGCAGGCCGGTGGCGTCCAACATCTGGCCGTCGGCGTCCTGAGCAGACACGGCCGTTTGCCCCTTCAAGGCAATGCGCACAAACCCCAAATCGTCTGCCGCCATTTGCAAGGCGACGGTATTGCGCAAATGGGGGAATTGGGCGGCCACGTCAGCAGGCACACCATCGGGCAAAACGGTGAGGGGTACGGCCGTGCCGCCGCTCATCCCCGTTGGCGTCAGGGAAAACGGGTTGCCTGCCGGGTCATAGTGGAAGAAGTATTGGTTGCCGGGCGCGGCGTCCACATCCCACAAAATCAAGCCCTCGCGGACCCAATGTGCCCGCTGTTCGGCCAGATTACCCTTTGGGCCGGCGCCCGCGCCCACGCCAATCGTCAGCAGTTTACTGCCGCTGTTCCAGGTGAAGGTGACAAGCGTGCCATCTTCCGGCACGGCAAAGCCGATATTAGCGCCGCCTTGCGCGCCGCCTTCGCCGTAGTTTTCATCCCAACTCTGGTTTACCGCCACTTTGGCTTCGTAACTCCCGGCGGGGATGCTGACCGTCTGGAAAGTGTACGTGCCGTCGCCGTCCGGGTCTTGCAGCCAGGATCGCAAGCAGTCGGGCTGCCAATCATCTGGGCAGCCAATTTCGCTCTGGAAATCGCCGGGCACGTTGGCGATGAGGTTATTCACGCTGTCGGCTACCCAGCCAGTGTTGTGGTCGAAGTAATAGGTCACGGCCGTGTCCTCCGCCAGCACCAACGGGATATTCGCGCCACCTGGTTCGGCATTGAGGCCAAAGTTGACATCCCAACTGCCGTTGAGGGCGACCTTGTATTCGTAACTGCCGGCGGGGATAGTGAACACGGCCGTCCATACCTGATCATCCTCGTCAAAGACCAGTGCCGTATTTTCACAATCCGGCTGCCAGTCACCGGGGCAGCCCAGGACGCTTTGAATAGTGCCGGGGATGACCACCAGGTCAGGAAATGGCGCTGCCGGGGGCGGCAAACTGCCACCGGCGCCCCCCACCTGATCCAGCGACGTAATCAGCCCCGCCGGAATCTCGTCCGTCGCCTCAATAGTAAGCACATTGGTAGCCGGATCAAACGTAAAGATGACGGCCTGTCCTTCGCCAACGGAAAAGGGGATGTTGGCCCCATCCGCCACGCCATCTGCGCCATAGTTCTCATCCCAACTCTGGCCGACGGCCACTTTCGCTTCATACTCCCCTGCCGGGATGAGCGCCGTGATGAAAGTATAGATACCGTCGCCATTGGGGTCTTGCAGCAGCGAACGCAGGCAATCCGGCTGCCAGTCGCCAGGACAGCCAATTTCTTCCTGGAAGCTGCCGGGCACATTGGCGATGAGGCTGTTGATGCTGTCCGAAACCCAGCGCGTTTTGTGATCATACCAGAACGTCACCGGCCCGTCGGCGGCTACTTTGAGCGGGATGTTGGGGCCATAGTATTCGGCGTTGAGGCCGTAGTTATCGTCCCAACTGCCATTCAAAGCGGCTTTGTATTCATAATCGCCGGTTGTCAGATCAAAGGTCGCCAGCCACAAATCATCTTTGGCGCTGTAGGTAAGCTGGCTGTCGGCACAGGTGGTATTCCAGGAACCGGAACAGCCAAGCTGTGGCTGGATGGTGCCGGCAATAGTGACGCTATCAGGTGGGGGGATGGCCGCCGGGTCATCAGATTGCGCCTGGGCCGCTATAACCGTTACCATTAAAAATAACATGACCCATCCCAGGTGCAGGCCATGTTTCCAGTGGGTGTAAATTTGTTTGTTCATGGGCTTATTCTCCTCAAACACAACCTTCATTTTACGTCACTTTTGTTGGGGCGGCGAAGGTTGCGCACGCATGTAGAAAGAGTTTTTGCATCGGCATGGGGGATATGTTATTATTTCCGCCGCTCTCACGCTTCCAGACTTCCCCGAAGCTGGATGTTGTGGTCTAAAAGAGACCACGTTAATTTTTGGAGGTTAAGGACATTGGCTAACACAGAATCTGCAAAGAAGCGGATACGGCAGACCAAAAAACGAACAGCTAGCAACCGGCAATACCGGTCATCTGCCCGCACCTACATCAAAAAAGCGCACCGTTTGATGGCGGAAGGCAAGATGGCGGAGGCGGAAGAAGCAGCGAACCTGGCGTACAAAACATTGGATAAGGCAGCGCGTAAAAGCGTTGTGCATCCACGTAATGCCGCCCGGCGCAAGGGTCGTTTGATGGCTGCTCTGGCTGCCGCGCAACAAACCCAGAGCTAACACAAATCGGCCCGGCCTGAGGCCGGCCGCTGTGAGTAAGAATGAAAGCGCCACCGTTCGGTGGTGTTTTTATTTGCCGTTGTGTCCTATTTCGATAAAAGTGGGATGGCAGAAAATATACCCTTTGTTGCGCACTGTGCGCAAAATGACGGGACGGGCGGGGTCATCTTCAATCAGTTCACGCATCCAGCGAATATGCACATCTAACGTCCGCGTATCGCCGATATAATCGGTATCCCACACATTTTGCATTAGTTGGCGACGGCTCAGCACTTCATTGGGATGGCGAATGAATTCTTCCAGGAGTTGGGTTAATTTGGGGGTGAGTTGGCTTTCGCCTTGCCCGTTTACTTCCACGGAGCGTTTGGTGCGATACAGGCAAATGGAGCCATAACGGACGATTTCTTCCTTGACTTCGTCGGCGGGCAGCAGGGCGCGAATGCGATTGAGCAATTTACGGGGAGTAAACGGCCGTTGCATAAAAACATCCACTTCCGTCACATCTGCCAGGGATTGCTGCCCGGCGCGAATATGAATGATGGGGGTAGTGGAGGCAGCCCGCCGCAGCCGATGGCACGTTCTGGCGCCATTGGTGCGCATGTAGGAAGCGTCAAAGACAATCAGTTGTATGGGGGATTGTTCGATAGTGGCTAGAGCTGAAGCGCCGGTGTGTACTGTATGCACCTGATAACCGACTTTCTCCAAAGCGGGTGCAAAAGAATGCTCACCCGCCTTTCCCTCCACTATCAGGATTG
Organism: Chloroflexota bacterium; assembly: GCA_014584575.1. Classification (GTDB taxonomy): domain Bacteria; phylum Chloroflexota; class Anaerolineae; order Promineifilales; family Promineifilaceae; genus CAADGU01. Next base: position 110,769 of record JACTMP010000069.1, on the reverse strand, counting down.
ACGCCGCCATAAATTCCCTCGCTATGCCAGATTTGATCAGGGTAGTCTTGACATTATAGAGGCAATCATGGCGTGTGCAAGGTCAAAAAGGTCATGTTTTAGTGACTCTTTGCGGCAGTAAGGTGGAATTTGGGCCGGGCCAGATTTTTGGCGCCAGCCCAACGCTGTCAGGCGATGATGCCTGATACTGGTTTGAGGCCATTAACCACCTGTACCAACTCGTCCGGGGAAAAGGGTTTTGGCAGGGTGGCGTCAGAAATGGCGCGCAAACCAGAAACGATGGGGTTGCTTTCTGGCCCGCTGGAAATGGCGATAATGGGGATGGTCTGGGTGTCGCTGGAGGCGCGTAACTGTTGCGCCACCTCAAAGCCGTTCATGTTTGGCATTTCGGCATCGAGCAGGATCAAATCCGGTCTGGCTTCTCTGGCCAGAGCCATACCCTCCAATCCATCTATGGCTTGCAGCACCTTTATATGCTGAAAGGTATAAGCCAGAAAATCGGAAATGACGGTACGCACGGCCGTATTGTCGTCAACGATTAACACAACTTGCATTTCTTGGATCTCCTTCATGCTATTCTGCTGGGGGCGGCATACTTCTTCGGCCCAATTTGTCTTCCACAAATCCCACCCACCCGGAACATGGGTAAGTGATACCCTTAATTAAAGCGGGAAAGACGGCCGTTGCCTGTCAGAAATTCGGCATTGAAGCGGACAAGATTCATACAAGGTGTGTGTGTAATGAGAACGGGGAAAAAGTAAATTATTTCACAATTCGGCGGCCAACAGGCGGCGCAGTTGCGGCTCTAGCTGTTGCATGGCGCGGCCGCGGTGGCTGATCTGGTGTTTGGCCGCCGGGCTGAGTTGGGCCATTGTTTTCCCCTGGTCAGGCAAGAAGAAGATGGGGTCATAACCAAAACCGCCGCTGCCGGCCGGGGCCAGGGCGATAATACCTTCACACACGCCATCTGCTTCAGTCAAGACACGGCCGTGACCATCTGCCACCACAATGACGCAGTGAAAGCGGGCCGTGCGCGCCGTTTCCGGCACACCGCTCAACTGCTGTAACACCAGTTGATAACGCTCCGCCGGCGTCAGCCCTGGCCCCCCATACCGCGCTGAGTAAACACCCGGTGCCCCGCCCAAAGCATCAATCTCCAGCCCAGAATCATCCGCCAGCGTCAACAGACCGGTCATTTGCGCATACGCCGTCGCTTTCAACAGCGCATTTTCGCGGAACGTACTCCCGGTCTCCGGCACATCCTCCGTCACGCCCACATCATCCAACCCCAACCAGTCCAGCGCCATACCCTGCATCATCTCCGCAAACTCCCGCACCTTGCCCTTGTTTTGGGTGGCTACCAATATTCTCTTTACCGGCATCACACGTTTTTTACCTCTTGATGAGCTTTTTATTGAATTCAATCCCTCTATGTTATACTCGCCAGCCAATTCTATCCTAATTGGAGGGACTATCATGGAAAAGCAATTCCCTTCCCGTCTCCGCTTCAACCTGGGATTTTTGCTTGAAGCCTCACTGGGGACCAGCCGTACCATCGAACTGGCATATCCCACAATTCAGGTGGCCGCTGACCTGACCCTCACCCCCCTGACCGGCGCCTTTGTGGTCACACGCACCGGCGAAGGCATTTATGTGAGTGGTTTGCTCAAATCCCAATTAGAAATCACCTGCGTCCGCTGCCTGGAAAATGGGCATGTTGCGGCGTCATTACAAATTGACGACTTATTTTATTACCCGCCGGCCACAGCGCCCGAAGGGGAATTTGTGGTCGGTGAGGATGGTTTTATAGACCTGGCGCCGCTGGTGCGCGAATTGGCGATATTAGAAATTCCCATCCAGCCTATCTGCAAACCAGACTGCCGGGGACTATGTGTGGAATGTGGCAAAAATTTGAATGAAGGCAGTTGCGACTGCCAGCAGGAGCGGATTGATCCCCGGCTGGCGACCTTGCGGCAGTTGTTAGATGAATGAGACAACCAGTTTCTCTCAGAAATTGGTTGTCTGGCAGGCAAACTATGTTTTACGATGAGGCAAAAATTTACGTGCGCAGCGGCAACGGCGGTGATGGCATGATCGGCTTCCGCCGCGAGGCGCATGTGCCGCTGGGCGGCCCGGACGGGGGTGACGGCGGGCAAGGCGGCGACATTGTGTTTGTGGGCAACCGTCATATGGGCACGCTGGCAGCCTTTCATAAAAAGGTGCATTACCGCGCCGGGCATGGCGTTCATGGCAACACGAAGAACCGGCACGGCAAAAATGGCGAAACGCTGCATATTGACGTGCCGGTGGGGACGCTGGTGCGCGACGCGGAAACTGGCGAACTGCTGGCAGATGTTGTGCAGGAGGGGCAAGAGGTATTGATTCTGAAAGGAGGGCGTGGCGGACGTGGCAATGCCCGTTTTGTCTCCAGCGTGAACCGGGCGCCACGCCTGGCCGAGCGGGGTGAACCGGGGCAGGAGACGTGGCTGACGCTGGAGTTAAAGCTGATTGCCGATGTGGGTATTGTGGGCAAACCCAATGCCGGCAAATCCACCCTGCTCACGGCCGTGAGCCAGGCCCGCCCCAAAATCGCCGACTACCCCTTCACCACTCTGCAACCACAATTAGGTGTGGTAACGCTGGATGATTTTGAGACAATGGTGCTGGCCGATATTCCCGGCCTGATCGAAGGCGCGGCCGAAGGTGTGGGGTTGGGGCATGATTTCCTGCGGCATATCGAACGTACCCGGATATTGATCCACCTGTTGGATGGCAGCGCCAAAGAGCCACTAGAGGACTGGCGCACCATTAACGAGGAATTGGCCTTATATAATGTGGCGTTGGAGGAACGGCCGCAGTTGGTGGTGCTGAACAAAATGGATTTGCCAGACGCGGTGGCCTGGGAACCCATTTTGCGTGAGGAGATTGAGAAGGAAGGGTACCCATTTTGCAGCATTTCGGCCGTAACCGGGCAGGATGTGCGCCAGATGTTGTACCGGGTGAAAAAAATGCTGGACGAAGCGCCGCTGCCTGAGCCGGCCATACCTGGTGAGATCGTGATTACGGTGGATGAGGAAGAGCCGTTCACCATTGAGCGGGAAGGGGATGGCTGGCGAGTACACGGCCGTGAAATTGAACGCATAGCGGCGATGACATACTTTGAATTTGACGCCACTTTGCTGCACTTCCAGGCTGTTTTAGAGCGGCTGGGCATTTCCGCGGCGCTGGCGGAAGCAGGTGTGCAGGTGGGGGATACGGTGCATATTGGTGATGAGGTTTTGGAGTGGGGAGAGTGAGTGGTGAGCAGGTGAGCAGGTGATGGGGTGAAAGAGAAGGCGATTGGCTTGTTGGGGGGGACGTTTGATCCGCCACATGTGGGGCATTTGTGGCTGGCGGAGGCGGCGCGGGAGCAGTTGGGGCTGGATAAGGTGTTGTTTTTGCCGGTGGGGGAACCACCACATAAGGAAGGGCATCGGATCACGGCCGTGCCTCATCGCCTGACCATGATCCAATTCGCCATTCAAGATAATCCCGCTTTTATCCTGGATACAACCGACTGTGACCGGCCCCCACCCCATACGACGGTGACGCTGCTGCCGCTCATCCAGGCCAGATACCCGGACGCCCAATTGTGGCTGCTGATTGGGGAGGATTCGCTGCGCGATCTGCCCACCTGGGTAGAGCCGCAACGTCTGGTGACGCAGTGCCGCCTGGCGGTGCTGCCCCGGCCTGGGGTGGAGGTGGATTGGGCGGTGTTGGCTACGGCCGTGCCCACTATCCGCGCCGTCACCCATTGGCTGGATGGCCCATCTGTCGCCCTCTCCGCCACCCAGATGCGGCAGTGGGCCGAAACCGGGCGCTCGCTGCGGTATCTGACGCCAACGGCCGTGCTGGCTTACATCCAGCAACAGGGCTTATACATAGGATGAGGTGAGGGAGGCAACCCTCTGAAACACCTAAACACATGAACACCTGAACACATCACCCATACACCATCTGCAAAACCATCGTGGTAATGTGTGACTCCACAAAGGCGGCGATGATGAGCAGCGGCAGCGCCACACCGAGGAAAATGCGGGTGAAGTCGGCCATGCGCATCAGAAAATTTTCACTCAGGGTGTGCTCTGGCGACGGGTGAATAATCACTGCCTGCCAGCGCAAAATGGCGGCTGTCGTGATCAGCAAGGCCGGGAATTCGATAATGGCATGGGGCAAAAAGGCCGCCAGCAAAAATTGGAACGGGTTTTGCCCCGCCAGGTAAAACTGGGTTGCCAGAAAAGCAATCACACCCCAGGGCAGCATAAAAATCAGCACCGCCAGCACACCAAAGGTGAACACACCTAACAATGCCTGCAAAGCAATCACCCGCACATTTTGAAAGATGATAACCATGGGCAGCGCCGCAAACAGGTAGGCATATTGTTCTAAGTTAGCCACCATGTTTTCGCCGGTTAGCTGCGCCTGCATATCTGGTGGTAAAACGTATCGGTGCGCCAGCCAGATGCCAAACAGAACAGCGCCGGCAAAAGCCAGCAGCAGCACACCCATGGGCTGCCAGAGTGTGGGGAAAATGGCGAGGGTTTCTTTGTACCAGGCCAGGGGGCGCGGCAGACGGCGAACCCGAAGCGGCTTCGGGCCGTTCCACCCCTGCCCACTCAACCGCCGCCAATACACCTGGAACATCCAGCCCAGGCGTATCTGGTCAATGTCCCGGCCCAGCAACTCCTCGCGGTTAAAGACATAGAGACCCATGCGGATGAGGACAACGGCCGTGAGCGCCAACCCCGCAATCAGCCACCACAGCCCTACATGGTTGCCCCAAAACAACGCCCCCGCCTCAAATTGAATCAGCAGGGCCATGGGCACAATGATAAAACTCGCCAGCAAATTGGCCGCCCGCACGCTGGTCGCCTGGCTGGAAACCACCACCGCCGCCGCTACCATGATCACCCCTTGCACCGTTGTCAGCAGCATCACCTGGAGGATCAGGGTTGGTTCTGGCCGCCAATCCAGATTAGTCCACAGGCTAAACATATAGACCAACATACCCATATAACTGGCTAACAAGGGGGGAACCAACGCCGCCAACATCTTACCGGCATACAACTCTGTGTTGGTTAGCGGCGAAGCCAGCAGCGGTTCCAGGCTGTTACGCTCCTTTTCGCCCACAAACGTTTCCAGGGCAATAATGAGCGAAAAGGACATGGGGAAAAAACCCACCACCAGCAGCAAAAAGGGTACCAATTGGGTGGCAATAATCTCTGCCTCATACTGCTCAGCAAAAGAGATAGCTCGCCGCGCCGTAAAGTTCATTAGGGCCGGAAAAGCCAGCGTCAGCAAAAAAATAGGCATGATAATGCGCCAGTCGCGGAACGAATCACGAATCTCGCGCCGGGCAATCACCAGCGTCATGCGGACGGAATTTTGTTTAACGGGGAGGATGGGGGTTAGTGTCGTCATGGGTTTTCCTGAGAGAGATTAGAGATTAGGAGATTGTTGCAATCTCCCAATCTCTAATCTCCAATCTCTTCAATCACACGCAAATAAACCTGTTCCAGGCTTTGGGATACCGGTTGTAGGGAAATGACGCCCAGACCCAGGCTGTCCAGGCAGCGTACCAGTTGCGGGTTGGTCACATCCGGGTTATCGGTGCGGTAACGGATGGTATCTTCGTTAACCGATTCGACCGTGATCAGATGGTCTAGCTCTTTCACCTGCCCGTTCAGCGGTTTGTCTACACGCACCTCTAACTGTGGCCGGCCGAGTAACTGCTGCTTCAGTTCGGCAAAGGTGCCCTGGGCCACAAGCTGCCCCTGCTTGATGATGGCGATCCTGTCTGCCAGCAGTTCGGCTTCGGCCAGGTTGTGGGTGCAGAGGATGACGGTGCGTTGGTCATGGCGCAGTTCCAGGATGGCGTCGCGCACCAGTTTGGCGCTGTGTGGGTCCATGGCCGAGGTGGGTTCGTCCAACAGCAGCACCGCCGGGTCATGCAGCATGGCGCGAATGAGGCCCACTTTTTGGCGCATCCCTTTGGAATACGTGCCCAACCGCCGCTCTTCGACCCCGGCCATATAGAAGCGTTCAAACATCGCCTTACCTTTGGCGCGGGTGTCTTTGTCGGGGATGCCGTAGAGACGGCCGTAAAACTCCAGATACTCCAGCCCACTCATGCGTGTATACAGGCCCGGCTGCTCGGTCAACATGCCGATGGAACGGCGCACGCCGTCTGCCTGTGTCACCACATCATAGCCATTGATGCGGGCATGGCCTGTGGTCGGTTTGAGAATGGCGCCAATCATACGCACAGTGGTCGTTTTGCCCGCACCGTTGGGGCCAAGCAATGCCAGTAGCTGACCGGCAGGCACGTTGAGGGTGAGATTTTGCACGGCCGTGAACGTATCAAACGTCTTACCTAAATTTTCAGTTTCAATCATGGTTGCACTCCAATCGTGCCCCTCCACCACACAAAACACCACACACGGCGGAATTGTGACAGAGGCACAAATTTATTATGAAGCAGTCGGGGTTTGGGGTAAATAGGTAATTGAGTAACTGAGTAATTGCACAGCAACCGATAACCGATGACCGATTACCGATTACCGACCGCCGCTCTCCGCCGCCAGCGGCGGGCCAGCACCCAGGCGGCCATGGCCAGGGCCACCAGGAGGGAAACGAAGGTGGCGACGGCCATGTTCAGGTCGAGGCCGAACAGGTTGAGGGTGCGGCTGTCCAGGCGCACCGTTTCCAGCAGGATGCGGCCGACGGCGTAAAAGGTGAGGTACAGGGCGGTCAATTCGCCGGTAAGCAGGCGGGTGCTGTGCCGCTTTGCCAGGGTATACAGCACCAGGAAGGCCAGTAAATTCCAGAGCGATTCGTACAAAAACGCGGGGTGGAACTGGCTGAACTCTTCGTAGCCGGGCAGCCGGTGGGCTTCGGTGATGGTGATGGCCCAGGGAAGGGTGGTGGGACGGCCGTATAACTCCTGATTGAAAAAGTTCCCCCACCGGCCAAACACCTGCCCCAACGCCACGCCCACCACCGCCAGGTCAGCCCAGGCCAGTGTGGGAATGCGTTGACGGCGGGTGTAAATGAACAGGCCCAATGCGCCACCCGCTAGCCCGCCATAAATGCCCAGGCCACCGGCGCGAATGTTGATCAACTGCATCGGGTTGCGAAAATAGTCCCAGGGTGTCTCAATGCCAAAGGCGGCCATGCTCGGCGAGGGAGTGAGCACGTGGTACAGGCGGGCGCCAATGACGGCAAAGAGCAGGCACACGATCAAGCCATTCCATACGTGGTCGGGGTTCCAGATGCGCCAGGGGGCATTTGTGAGCCATGCGCCGTCCACGCCTGGCGTCTCTTCTAGTTCCTGCCCAATGGTGTCAATTTCGGCCGGTTTCAGCCCTAATGCACGCGGATCCAGACCCCACCGGAACAGCAATTGGCCCACCGTGTGGACACGGCGCTGCTGCAATTTGAGTTGGAGTTCGGCACTGAGGGGGAGTACGGCCGTGTCCTGCTCCTGCACACCTGGCGGCACTGTCTCATTAAACAGCGCCACCGCCCGCTCATTTGCCAGCCGGGAAACCACATACGCACCCAGGGCAATGCCGCCCACAATGCAAATGCCATACCAAAAAATGGGCAAATTGAGAACAGGGATGACAACCGCCGTCGCCCGTGGCGTCTGCCCGGTGCGCAGATGGTTGATGAAAAGGATGGTTACGAGCAGCAAGCCCCCCAGAATCAGATACCAGTAAGGCGCATAACTCATGCGCTGTTGCCAGACTGAAAGTTGTTTACGCATCGGTTTAATCTGCTTGAGTGTTGTTTTCGTCCGCTTTCACTTCGGCAATCCATTGCTTCCAAACATGATAACCTCGTTGGAACAGTGTAAAGTAAGTGGCGACAGCCAGCAGCACGAGCAAAATGGCCGGTTGATTCAAAAACAGCAACACGATCATGAGAACATAGCGCTCTACCCGGCTGGCAATGCCCACTTTGGAGTTGTAACCGAGCGATTCCGCCTTAGAGCGGGCATAACTGACCATGATGGAGCCGGTGACGGCCAGATATGAGACGGCCATCATGGTCACATCTTCTTGCAACCAGTAGTAATAGATGAAACCGCCAAACAGGATAATTTCCGCCAATCTATCCAGGGTGGAATCGAGAAACGCGCCAAAACCGCCCTGCTTGCGCCCCATTTTACGCGCCAGCGACCCGTCCAACGCATCCAACGGTGACAGCAGCAGCATGGCCACAGCCGCCGCCCGGAACTGCCCATTGGCGATAAGCCAGGCAAACAGGAAATGGAACAGCATCCCCAACACCGTGAGTACATCAGGTGAGATTTTGTACTTTGCCAGGAAGTTGACAATGGGGTCTATGATAATTTTGGCGTATATGCGCAATTTATCGGTTAATACTTTGGGTTCTACTGGTTTGGTATCAGTCTGGGCCATTATGCCACCTTTGTCTACCTCAGGATTCTGGCGGATGCTACCGAAAGTGGAGAAGACTGTCAAACATTGCAGTGGGCACATAACCATGCCATGTCTATAATTTCTCCATGAGAGTTTTGCAGCGTTTAGGTATGCTCCCTTATCTGTTACTGGGCATGGCTCTGTTCATCATTGGTTTCATGGCTCTGGAATATGTGGTCAACAATTTCTGGCCCATTGACATCAACCGGTTAGACCTGGTGCGCGCCACTGCGCTAGACCGGGTAGATGCAGCCACGCTGCTTGGTGCGGCTAACAGCGAATTGATCTTCGTTTTTCTGACGACCATCATGCTGATGATGACCGGACTGGCATTGCCGTTCGCCTATTTTCTAAACAAGCGGTTTGGTCGTTATGCCGATGAACGCTTTGGGGCGTCTACAGCGACGCCGTTTTTTGTGGTGTTGCGCCAATCGTTTGGCGTGGGGGTCTGGACGGCGTTTTGTGTCTGGCTGCAAATGAATCGGGCTTTTGGTATTGCCGCCGCGCTGTTGGTGGCGGGAGTGCTTATCCTGTTTGAGTTGCTGCTGCAAATCCGCACCCGCGCCGCAGCTGTCGGGAGTCCATAATCGGTTTTGCGCGTCAGGCGTTGGGTTTTGGGTTTTGGGTTTTGCCTTATGGCTCTGGCGGGCGTAAAGCATAACCCACACCGCGTTCGCTGACGATCCAGTTGTCATAGGGCACAATGGCGCGACGCAACCGTTTGATGAGCGTTTTCAGACGGTCAGGATCATCCACCAACACTTCGCCCCACACGGCCGTTTCCAGATCATCCCCATGTACCACCTGCCCCGCGTTCTGGCAGAGACACACCAAAATGGCAAATTGCGATGTGGTTAGCCCCATTTCCTGGTTTTCAGCCCATACCTGATGCCGCTGTTGGTCAATGACAAACGGCCCGGCCTGAATCAGCCCACTTACCCCCTGGCGACGTACAAATCGGTGCAAAATCTCGCTGGTATAGCGGTAGCTGCCATTCACATTTTGCAGCAGACATTGTTGCGCCAACAGGCGCAGCGTATCCACCGGCCCATTGGTGATGGCCAGCGTGTATTGCTCTTCCGCAGTAAGGTTCTGCCACAGATAGCTCAGGTGGGAGGCGGCCTCCACCTCAATAGCATTATCCAGGGCAGCAAAATCGGTTGGCGAGAGTGGCTGTACAACGGACATGGCCTGGAAAGCATGGTAGCCGGCAATGTGCAGGAAAAAGGGATGCGGCCCCACCAGCATAAGCAAGTGTTCCATCAAGGTGGCCGGAAACATATAGGCGCTGTCTTGCAATCGGCACTCCAACAGACCTCGCGCTTCTTCGGCCGTAAACAGGCCCAATGGCAGGGTGACAAAGATATTGAAGAAGGGGGAACTAAGGATTTCCTCCTCGGCCGTGATGTTGAATAACGGCTGTTGGCTGGCTGTCAGGTAAGCTAATCCATATTTGGTCGTCAGCCCACGCAGCCGGGCAAAAAAGTAGGGGGTCAGATGTGAATTGGCTGCCAGCAATTCAAATTCATCCAGGAGAACCACAACGGCCGTGCCCTGCCGGTTTACGTGGTGCAGCAGACGGTCAATGGCGCGGTAACTGCCGGCAACATCTGTGGCGGGTACGGCCGTGCCTGCTGCCTCCGCGGCATCCATCAACGCATCATATAAAGCCTCATACACCTCATCCGCCGGTGATTCGCCAAACTCCTGGCAATCCAGATGCACAAACAACGCCTGTTCGGCGCCCCATTGATGCGCTTCTCGCACCTCTGGGCGCAGCAGATGGATGAGTAAGGAACTTTTGCCAATACGACGGGGGCCAATCAGGGAAACGCTCTGCCCATTCCGCAACAACCCCAAAATCTGGTGGATTTCAGCCGTGCGCCCATAGAAAAATTCTGCCTGTCGGATCGCGCCACGATGGAAAAAGGGGTTATCGCTGCTCATAAGCCTGCAATTTTAGTGGCAGGTTGGTGTAATGGCAAGCTAAGTTGGTGACATGGTGAAGGGGTGAAGGGGTGAAGGGGGAATGGTAAACAGTGGCCAAGCCTTTGAGAAGCACCAGGCAAGAGGCCAAACCGCTGCGGTCAACCAGAGCGGCACAGCCTCTTGCCTGGCGCTACCATACCTACCCGCCGGCCATGGCGCCGACAACCCGAAACGGTTCAGCGCCCGTCAGGATAGCCTCCGGCAATAATGTGTCAGCCGGCAGATGCGACCAATCCTGTCCACAGACAAAAAAGCGGATAAACGGCCGTCGCTCCTTTGTCGTCTGGTCACGGATGGTACCGCGCAGCATCGGATAGTGCGCTTCCAGTACATCCAATGTGGTCGCTAGCGTAACGGGGGCAGAAACGGACAGTTCAACTTCCCGCTCTACCCGCGCCAGATTACGCAAATGGTAGGGTAATGCCACCCGGATCATGGTAGTGTCTGCACTTCCACCGACAAAACCGGCGGCAAGTCACGAGCAATGGCCGTCCAGGTGTCGCCAGAATCAGCCGAGGCATACACCTGCCCCCCCGTCGTGCCAAAATAAACGCCACACGAATCCAGCGAATCCACTGCCATCGCACTGCGGAACACATTCACGTAACAATCACTTTGCGGCAGGCCATTCGTCAACGCCTCCCAGTTATTGCCCCCTGACCGGCTGCGGTAAACACGCAGCTTGCCATCGGGTGGGTAATGTTCCGAGTCACTCTTGATCGGTATCACATAAACCGTCTCCGGTTCATGCGCATGAACGGCAATCGGAAAGCCAAAATCGCTGGGCAAATTACCGCTAATCTCATGCCACAACTCACCGGCGTTATCACTGCGCATCACATCCCAATGTTTTTGCATAAACAGCACCTCTGGCCGTGAGGGGTGCATGGCTAAGCCATGTACACAATGGCCTACATCAGCATCCGGATCCGGCAGCTCATAAGCCGACAGCAGCCCCTTGTTGATCGGTTTCCAGGACTCGCCGCCATCGTCAGAGCGGAAAGCGCCGGCCGCCGAAATGGCAATAAAGATGCGATTTGGATTAGCCGGGTCTAATAGAATGGTGTGCAGGCACATACCGCCAGCACCTGGCGCCCACAGTTCGCTTTTAATGTTGCGCAAACCGGGAAGTTCTTGCCAGCTTTGCCCACCGTCTTGCGTGCGGAAGAACCCGGCATCTTCTACTCCAGCATATACCGTATCTGGATCTGTATAAGAAGGCTGCAAAAGCCAGACTCGCTTAAACTCCCAGGGATGCTGTGTGCCATCATACCATTGGTGTGTGCCCGGTACTGTAGCATAGGTGAAATTATTGCCCACCGGTTCCCAGGTTTTCCCGCCATCGTCGGAACGTTGGATCAACTGCCCGAACCAACCCGAAGATTGGGAAGCATACAATCGGTTTGGATTAGCCGGAGAGCCGTTGACGTGGTAAATCTCCCAACCGGCAAAATGCGGTTCGCTGATCTCCCATTCCTTACGTTTGGCATCTGATGTCAAAATAAACGCGCCTTTGCGCGTACCAACTAATACTCGGATGCTGCTCATATTTATCTCCTTTTTTATGTAGGAGACCTGACGGGTTTTTTGAACCCTGCCAGGTCTGGTGAATTATCACTGCTTAAGCGTACACAGGGCCTGACGAATTTCGCCTAGATGGTAGGCGCTATGGGCTATCATGGCGATTGCGCCGCCGATTTCGTGGGGGCTGGGCCATTCCTGGGTGTCGTGGATGAGCGCCTTGATGCGATCATAACTTTCGCGCAAGCCAGCCTTGATGGCTTCCCATTCATCGGGCGAGACAGCGCCGGTCTCACGCCAGATTTTGTCCCAATCCTGGGGTTCAAACTGCTGGGTGCGTGCAGAATGTTCCAGAACATCCAGATAAAACGCTACATGTTTCACCTGGGCAGCCAACGTGGCGCATTTGCCACCTACGGGAATTGAGGCTTCGGCGGCGGAAATGGTGGCTAAGGTTTCATACATAGATGTACCTTTGTCCAGATAAACGCCATGCACTTTATCAAATGTTTCGTCCAAGAGCAGATAGAGTGCTTGTGTAAAGTGTTCGGCTTGAATTTGGGGGGCCATATGCTTCCTTAAAGTTGTTTGGGTTGTTGCTAAACAAGTGGGGGAAATTTTAGAACAAATGTTCCCTTCTGTCAATATATTAGCCGTTGGTTGGCAAGACCGATTATCCAGCAGTTCCTTCTATAACAGAGATTCTACAGGCTTAAATTGTGTCTCATACAACGTGGCGTAGAGGCCACCCTGCGCCAGTAATTCCTCGTGTTTGCCCTGCTCTATCAGGCGGCCTTTGTCCATGACCAGGATTTTGTCGGCGGCCAGGATGGTGGAGAGACGGTGGGCAATAACCAGGCTGCTGCGCCCCTGCATGATGCGCTGCAACGCTTCCTGAATCAGCGCCTCGGAGACGGAATCCAGGTGGGAGGTGGCCTCGTCCAGCACCAGGATGCGCGGGTTTTTGAGGACGACGCGGGCGATGGCAATGCGCTGGCGTTCGCCGCCGCTGAGGCGGTAACCGCGTTCGCCGACAACGGTGTCGTAGCGGTCGGGCAGGCTCATGATGAAGTCGTGGATGTTGGCGGCTTTGGCGGCGGCGACCATCTCGGCTTCGCCGGCCTGGGGGCGGGCGTAGAGCAGGTTGGCACGGATGGTGTCGTAGAAGAGGTAGCTTTCTTGCGTGACCATGCCGATGTTGGCCGCCAGCGACTCCAGAGTGACATCTTTGAGGTCACGGCCGTCAATCACAATACGGCCGTCTGTAGGATCATACAACCGGGGCAGCAGGTAGGTGACGGTCGTCTTGCCCGCGCCGCTGGGGCCAACCAGCGCCACCAGTTGGCCCGGTTCGATGGTGAAAGAGATGTCTTGCAGAGCGTATCGTTTTTCCGGGGTCAATTCGGCCGGTTCGCCAAAATTCACATCGGCAAGGGCACGGCCGTTAACCGACTGTCCATTTTGCCCCTCTTTGGCCTCCCCCTTTTGGGGGTCGTCTTCTTGCTGGCGCTCTTTGCCTCGTTTCAGATACGCCTCGCGGTCACCGCCCCAACCCAGGCGGGCCACTTCTGCCAGCCCCACGCGATCCCCCTCTTTCTGGTAGCTGAAGGAGACGTTTTGGAATTGAATACGGCCGTCTACCGCATCCAACGTGACGGCTGACGGTTTTTCCTGGATTTCAACGGGAATGTCCAGCACTTCAAACACCCGCTCAAAACTGACCATACTCTGGGCAAACTCCACCGGGGCGTTGGTCAGCGCCATGAGTGGGCTGTACACCTGGGTCAGGTACGCGCCCAACGCCACAATCGTACCCACCGTCAGGGCATCGGCAATGGCCATGTAACCACCGACCCAATAGACTACGGCCGTGCCCACCGCCCCCACCACACCCAACATCATAAAAAAGGTGCGGCTGACCACCGCCTGCTGAACGCCAATATCGCGCACCATGGCCCCATCTTTGCCGAAGCGCGCCATCTCCTGCTTCTCCCGCCCAAACAGCTTTACCAACATCGCCCCGCTGACGTTGAGCGTCTCGTTCATGGTGGCGTTCATCTCGGCGTTGTATTCCAGCGATTGCCGGTGCAGCGCCCGCAGCCGCCGCCCAATCCGCCGCGCCGGCAGCACAAACAGCGGCAGAATGGCCAGCCCCAACAGCGTCAGTCGCCATTCCAGGGCAAACATGATCGCCAGGCTGCCGATGAGAAAGATGATGTTGGTGACAATGGTGACGATAGTCTCGCTGACGGCGCGCTGCGCCCCAATCACGTCGTTGTTCAGGCGGGACATCAGTTCGCCGGTGCGGGTCTCGGTGAAAAAGCGCAGCGACATGCGCTGCATATGGGCATAGAGGGCGCGCCGCAAGTCGTAAATGACGCCCTCGCCAATTTCGGAGTTGAGTTTGCGCTGCCAGATGCCGATCAACCCATTTACCAGCGGAATGGCTACCATGGCAAAGGCCAGTAAGGTCAATCGGCTCATATCTTTGTCAGGAATGGCCACATCTATCAACTGGCGCAGCAGCAGCGGTGAGAGCAGCGTCAGCGCGGTAATGAGTAAGATGGTGAAAATGAGGGCGAGCGTTTTGAGGCGATACGGCCGTGCAAATTCCCAAACCCGGTATAATAGCGCCCTGGATATCGTCGGACGTTCGTTTTTTTCATCGTGTGAGATATAGGCCCACCAGCCTGCGCCATGAAATGCCATCATGCCTCCGTTTTTTCTAGAATCAGTAGATCGAAGCGGAGTTCACATCCTCAGATGGGAACCGGTGAACATCTAAGGATGCCCACTCGTCCCATTTCGATCTACTGAGAATTGTTCATCTTCAACCGCAAGTCGGGTTTATACTTTAAGTATGACGCAAACAAAGGGAGTTGGGTACTGGTAATAGGGATAGGCGTATGAAGGATATTGGGAATGAGGAAAAAGTAGGGGCAAAATGGGCGACCATCGGGCTGGTGGTGATTATTACTGCCATTCCATTCATCGTCCTGTTTAGTCGCGGCGATTTTTCCCCATTGGCAGTTCATGCCACCCTCCTCTGGCTGCTGCCCGGTATCTTATTGGGCAGCCTTTTGTTAACACTCCGTCAGTCTCTCCTCCAGATCACGGCCGTCCTGTCCATCATCCTGTCATTCTACTGGCTATTGCCCGTTGTGCCCTACGTGGAAACCTTTGCCCGTCCGCTGTTGCAATTGACCGTCATGTCCATCGCTCTGTTGCTCTTTCGCCGTTATTTACTTTTTTTGGAAGAAGAACAGCGGCAAAAAGAGCGGCTGTTGTATGCTGAACTGAAAGCCAATGAAAGACAATTCCGGCTGCTGTTTGAGCAGGCGCCCATTGGCATGGCAATTGCCGCACCCGACGGCCGTTTCTTGCGCGTCAACCAGGCTTATTGTGACACCATGGGATACACACCCGCCGAATTACAGCAGATGACGCTGGTAGACATCACCCACCCGGATGATCGGCCCGCCAATTTGCAACTAATCCAGCAATTGCTGGATGGCGAAATTGCCAGCTTCTTCTTCGAAAAACGGTACAATCGTAAAGATGGCGAGACCGTTTATGCGCTGCTGCAAGTGGTGTTAGAACGGAACGCCGACGGCCGTCCGCTCCATCTCATTGGTCAGGCCGTCAACATCACCGACCGTATCAAAGCGGAAGAAGAACAGCGTGCCAACCAGCAGTTGTTACAGGGGTTGATTGAAAACAGCACCGCCCTGATATTTGTCAAGGATTTAGACGGCCGTTACGTCATGGTAAATGCCCCTTTTGAAAAAGCGATCCGATTAACCCGCGACAAAATCTTGGGGCGCACTGATCATGACCTGCTGCCAACGGCCGTCGCCAATATCATACGGCAAAACGACCTGACTGTTCTTCAAAGCGGCGCCCCTATCCAATTTGAAGAAAACCCGGCGGAAAATGCTGACAGTACCACCTATATCACAATCAAATTTCCGCTGTTTGATGAAACTGGCCATCCCTATGCCCTGGCTGGCATCGCCACCGACATCACCAAACAAAAAAAGACAGAAAACTTACTGCGCCAGCAAAAAACACAACTAGAGGCGCTGCGCCAGGTAGGGCTAGAAATAATGGCTCAGCTAGACCTGCCTTCGCTGCTGCAATCTATCATCTCCCATTCTGTGGAAATCCTGAATGGCGACAAAGGCGCGCTGTGGCTTTATCAGCCCGACCAGGATGTGTTGCAACTGGTAGCCAGCCACAAAGGCACGTTACCTGTGGGCACGACCATCGCCAGGGGACAGGATGTCATTGGCGCGGTGTGGGAAAGTGGGGAACCCCTCGTTGTGACTAACTATTCGGCCTATCATGGCCATACGCCAGAGTTTGAGACAAATTTGAGAGATGCCTCCATTCTCGGCGTCCCCATCTTTTGGGGCAGCGTCGTCCAGGGCGCTATTAGTGTTGCCAAAGGGCAACCACATGCTTTTACGGACGCCGACGCTGAATTATTGACGCTGCTGGCAGCCCAGGCAGCCATTGCTCTGGAAAATGCTCGCCTGCACGAAAACGTACAGCGCCACTCTCAGGAGTTGGCGCGCAGTAACCAGGATTTGCAAGAGTTCGCTTATGCCGCTTCCCACGATTTGCAAGAACCGCTGCGCAAAATTCTGACCTTTGGCGACCGGTTGCAGGCGCGTTATGCCGACCAACTAGATGAGCGCGGATTGGTTTATCTGGAACGGATGCAGCAGGCGGCTGGCCGGATGCAGACGTTGATTGTGGATTTGCTGGCTTATTCGCGGGTGACCACCCAGGCACGGCCGTTTGCCGCCGTAGATTTGAATGGCGTACTCACGGCCGTGCTTGCCGACCTGGAAATGCGCATCGAAGAAACCAACGCCACCATCCAGCTAGACTACCTGCCCGTTATTGACGCCGACGCCACCCAAATGCGGCAACTTTTCTTGAACCTGCTCAGCAATGCACTCAAATTCATTGAGCCGGGCCGCCCCCCGGTTGTACACATCTACAGCCAGCCGGCCGAACGTGGCAATGTGACTATTAGTGTGCGCGACAATGGCATTGGCTTCGAGGAAAAGTACCTGGATCGCATATTTGGCGTGTTTCAGCGGCTGCACGGCCGTGAAGAATACGACGGCACCGGCGTGGGTCTGGCTATCTGCCAGAAAATTGTCAAACGGCACGGCGGTTCTATAACCGCCCACAGCATGCCGGGTGAGGGCGCTACCTTTCTCATCACCCTGCCCGCTCATCAAGCTGGTGAGTGGTGATCGGCAATCGGTAATCGGTGATCGGCAATCGGTAATCGGCAATCGGTCATTAACACCACGCTGTGTTGGCAACTGCCGGGGGATAACGGCATACGGATGATGGGTAACCGGTTGACCTGTTGTTCTCGGCTAGACGGCCGTAGCCCAAATAACTACACCCTTGTTCACGTATTGACTTGTAGCTTTTAGGAGGAAGGTAGACCATGACCCTGGAAATCCAACCCGTTAAACAATCTGATTGGACGCCTTTGCCCTACGAAGGTTGCATCAACGTTGCCTACAAGTCGCTTCTGAAACGCGACCACATAGCCCTGGCCATGCTGCGTTTCGGCCACAACGCCACCATCCACGAACACGCGGCTGACATAGACATTGACGTGATTTGCCTGGAAGGGCAGGGTTTCACCAGCGTCGGCGGCGAGCAGACAGGCATTCACGCTGGACAGCGCATTCAATGGCCGGCCGGGCAGCCGCATCGCCTCTGGACGGAGGAGAGCGAAATGATTACACTGATGGTAGAGCATGTGAGAGCAGGTTAAAGGAGTGTTTTGCATGGAAAGGTTTACGGCCGTGTACGAACAGGTAGATGATTGGTGGATTGCCTACGTGGAAGAATTACCAGGGGCCAACACGCAGGGTGAAACTTTGGATGAAGCCAGAGAAAATTTGAAGGAGGCTGTCCAGTTGATCATTGAAGCAAACCGGGAAATTACCCGGCGACAATCAACTGGAAAAAACATTATTCGTGAAGAATTAGTTGTAGCTGTTTAGATGAAACGCCGATCTCTGCTTCGTCATTTACAAAAGAACGGCTGCGAATTACTCCGAGAAGGCAGCAAGCATTCTGTCTATTGGAATCCTCAAAATGGAAATTCAACAACCATTCCTCGCCATACCGAAATCAAGGACAAGCTCGCCGAAAAAATCTGTAAAGATTTAGGAATTCCTGGTATCAAATAATGGAGAAACCACTTAAAAGTCGGACAATAGACCTGACAGGTTTCAGAAAACCTGTCAGGTCTGCCTTGCCAAAGTTTGTACGAACTTTATTTGATTTCTCTATAAGCTCAGAATAATGGAAGAGTTGATCCAATTGGCAGGTTTCATTGAGCAGAGAAATGAGATTGCCGGTAAGATAACTGCCCTCATTGGTCGTCCTGCCCAGATCGGGCATATCGGCGAATACATTGCCTCCAAGATTTTCGACATTCAACTCCAGGAATCAGCCGCAGCAAAGGCCGTTGATGGTTATTTTTCCAGTGGACAACTTGCCAAATATTCAGTTAATGTAAAGTGGTATGGAAAACAAGAGTGCATACTTGCCATATCACCAGGTCTTCAACCGGATTACTATCTCGTTATGACAGGTCCCCACGCCAATGCCGGTAAATCCAGAGGAGAAGTGCGCCCCTGGGTCATTGATTTTGTCTATCTGTTCAAAGCAGATGAACTTGTTAAGATGTTGCAAGAACGGGGCACAAAGGTAAGTGTAGCCACCAGTGTGCCCAAACGATATTGGCACGATGCTGAGATCTACCCATCCCAAAACAACCCGGACTTGATTTTGTCGGCTGCACAGAAAGAATTGATCGTCCTATTTGGCTCAAAAGTTTGATAGCGGAGGTGGGCATCCTCAGATGCCCGCCGTTCGCATCTGAGGATGCTCACTCCTCAAATGTTGGCAGTAAACTGAACCTGAACCGTAAACTTGCACAAGGAGGTGCGCCATGATTTCCCCTGACCGTGTGGTGCGCACGACCTGCCCCTACTGTGGGGTGGGCTGCCAGATGGAATTGAATATCAAGGATGATTACATCTTTGCCGTCACGGCGCCCTTTGACGCTGCGCCTAATTATGGGATGTTGTGCGTCAAAGGGCGTTTTGGCACCGATTACGTCAAACATCCGGGGCGGGTGAAGACGCCGCTCATTCGCGTGAATCGGGCCGACGGCCGTAGCGCCAAACCGATCTGGCGCGAAGCATCCTGGGATGAGGCGCTCGATTTTGTAGCCGATGAACTGGTGCGCATCCGCAACCAGTACGGCGGGGACGCCATCGCCAGCTACGCCAGCGCCAAAGCGACCAACGAAGACAACTACGTCTACCAAAAATTGATCCGCGCCCTCATGCACACCAACAACGTAGACCATTGCGCCCGGCTGTGCCACGCCGGGTCGGTGACCGGTTTGCAGTTGTCCATCGGCAGCAGCGCCATGTCCAACTCCATCGCCGAAATGGAAAACCTGGAAGCGTTCATCGTCACCGGCAGCAACACCACCGAGACGCATCCGGTTATCTCCAACTTTCTCAAGCGGGCGGTGCGGCAAAATGGGGCCAGATTGATTGTGGTTGACCCGCGCCACATTGATATGACCAACTTTGCCACCCTCTGGCTACGCCAAAATCCAGGTACGGATGTGGCCGTTTTCCAGGCGATGGCCCATGTGGTGGTGAAGGAGCAGTTGTATGACGACGAATTTATCCAGAACCGCACCGAAGGGTTTAACGACTATCTGGAATCGCTGGAAAAATATACGCCGGAGTGGGCGGAGTCGGTGAGCGGTGTGCCGGCCGAGCAAATTCGGCAGGCGGCGCGCATTTACGCCGGGGCCAAGCGGGCGGCCATTTATTGGGGCATGGGCATCAGCCAGAGTACACATGGCACGGATAACACCCTGTCGCTGGTGAATCTGGCGTTGATGTGTGGGCATGTGGGCAAGGCAGGCACGGGGCTGAATCCGCTGCGCGGCCAGAATAATGTGCAGGGCTGCTCGGATAGCGGCGGGCTGCCGAACGTGTTTACGGCGTACCAGAGTGTGAGCGCAACGGCCGTGCGCACCAAATTTGAACAGCATTGGGGCGTGGAACTGAATCCAACCCCTGGTTTGACGGCCACGGAGATGGTGGATGGGGCGGCCGACGGCCGTGTCCGCGCCGTCTTTGTCCTGGGCGAAAACCCGATGATGAGCGAGCCGAACCAGAACCACGCCCGCCATGCTTTGGAACAACTCGAACTGCTGGTTTGCCAGGACATCTTCATCAACGAGACGGGCGAAATGGCGGATGTGATTTTGCCCGCCACCAGTTTTGCGGAGAAGGACGGCACGTTTACGAACACAGATCGGCGAGTGCAGCGGTGTCGCACGGCCGTGACCCCCGTCGGTAACTCCCGCGCCGATTGGCACATCCTCTGTGACCTGGGCAGGCGTATTGAGCAGCGATTGGGGCTGTCCCTGGCGCATGGCTTCGATTACGCCAGCCCGGAAGAGATTTGGGAGGAGATGCGCCAGGTGACGCCGGATTTTTGGGGCATTACCTACGAACGGATTGAACGCGAAGGCGGCGTCCATTGGCCCTGCCCCGGTTTTGACCATCCGGGTACGCCCTTCCTCTTTGCCGAGGAATTCCCACGTGGCAAGGGCAAATTCTGGGAAGTGGAGTACGGTACGGAATCTGAATTACCGGACGAACAGTACCCGTTTAACCTGAGTACGGGGCGGGTGCTGTACCATTGGAGTGGCAGCACCATGACGGGGCGGTCACAGATTGAGGAGGTGTTTCCGGAGGCGGTGTGTGAGATGAATCCCAAAGATGCGGACGATTTGGGGTTGGTGATGGGCGATTGGGTGCAGGTGAGTTCGCGGCGGGGCGGTGTGACGTTGCGGCTGTTGGTGACGGAGCGGTCACCACGCGGGACGATTTTTATTCCGTTTCACTTTGCGGAGGCGGCGGCTAATTTGCTAACGCTGGATCGGATTGATAATCGCGCCAAGATACCAGACTACAAGAACACGGCCGTGCGCATCGAAAAAACCACCGCCCCATCTGGTTGGGACGCCGGGTATGATACGCCGTTGTTTGAACGGGGCGCAATTAAAGACCCGGTGCAGGTGCATTAACATGAGCTTCAAAAACCGATTACTGGGCCGCAAAAACCGCACGGTGCAGTGGCAAAAAGAGCCTTCCCTGCCGTTGGTAGTAGATTTGGACAAACACGCCTTCTGTGGCGTCTCGATTGGTGGACACATTGACCGATTGAGCGGCCTGGGGCCATCAGAAAACATCTACAATGATGTGGGCATGTACCAATACTTGAAACAAGGGTTTTACCTGGTTGAGGATAACGACCTGTTAGAGACGCTTGTTTTCATTTTATTACCAGATCAGAATACACGGCCGTTTACCGGCATGTGGCGTTACCAGGGGCGCGACCTGTCCATTTCCGGGCAAACCACGCCCAAAGATATGCGCTGGGCCTGCGGCAACCCCTTTCACGAATTTGTCGAAGAAGACGAAGTTCTCTGGTTTTATGAATTCCCCGGCGTGGAGTGGCAATTTAGCTGGCGGGCGGATGGGTTATTGGAATCGGTGGAAATTGGCCTGCCGGAATTGGCCTACCCGGAAGCGCGGGAATTTTATGGCATCAAACAAGTCTGGCCGTTTTAACATCCGCCGGGAGTCTGGGCAGATAAATCTGCACCAACAAAAAGCAAAGTCGGCCTTCGCCGACTGGTACCCGGCCCACGAAGAGCCTGCCCTGAACCCAGTGAAGGGTGGGCTTTGCCATCTGTAGCCGCGATTTTAATCGCCGGGCAAATGGTTGCACAGATTCGGGGGCGGGGTAGTATAAAAGGTGAACGGCCGTATACGGCCGTCATCACCAACATGAAAAGGAGTAATAAACAATGACAACACGAACAGCAACGGCCGTGTGGAACGGCACCCTCAAAGAAGGCAATGGGCAGATGAAGGTACAAAGCGGTTTTGCCGATGTGCCCTTCACCTTCGCCTCCCGCTTTGAAAATTCGGACAAAGGCACCAACCCCGAAGAACTGATTGGCGCGGCCCATGCCGGCTGCTTCTCCATGTTCCTCTCCGCCCTGTTGAGCAACAACGGTTACACCCCCACCAGCATCGAAACCACCGCCTCCGTTCACCTGGGCCGCGACGATACCGGCCCCAAAATCACCCTCATCGAACTGGACACCAAAGCCACCGTGCCCGGCCTGAGCGAAGCCGATTATCAGGATTTCGTAGCCAAAGCCAAAGCCAACTGCCCCATCTCACGGGCGCTGGCGGCCACAGAGACGGTGATTAAGAGTTCTGTCTTGAATGGGTAGGTGCGGTAATCGGTAATCGGTTATCAGTAATTGGTGAGCAGCAGTGCCGATTACCGGTTACCAACCTGGAAGGGGTGAAACGATGGAAACCCTCGAAATGCTCTCGGAATATGAATTAGAAAGGGGGAAACCAATGCCCAGCAAGAATCATGCTATCGTCCAGACGAATTTAATCCTGGCATTGTCAAGAGTGGCTGCTGAATTGTCTGTATTAAGTGAACTGACAATTGATTTTGAAACAGGGCCATTAACGCCAGACATCTGCATCTATCCTCAATTGGAAATTGATTGGATCCATGACGAAATCAGGATGAGTGAAGTCCCGCTGCTGGTAGTAGAAATTTTATCACCCAGGCAATACCTATCTGATTTGACGGAGAAGATGGAGCTTTATTTTGCAGGCGGCGTCAAGTCTGGCTGGCTGGTACAACCATCGCTGAAATCTATTGCCATTTTCACCCCTGATATGGATTCTACCGTGTACACTGCCGGAGAAATGACCGATCCGGCATTAGGCATTACCATTAACCTGGATGAGATTTTTGGTTAAGGTGGCAAGTTACAGGGTGGCAGGTCACTAGCATTCGGTGGCTGTGGCCTGTTTTTTTAGGTGAGCGATGCAAATACAATTGATTCGCAGTGCAACCTTGCGCGTGACGTATGGCGGTCATTTGTTTGTGGTAGACCCCTTCCTGGCGGCCAAAGGAACGGTGCGCTCGTTTGCCGGGATTGCGCCAAACCCGATTGTGGAACTGCCCTGTACGCCGGAGGCAGCGATTGCCGGGGTAGAAATGGCGCTGGTTTCCCATCTGCATGTGGATCATTTTGACGACACGGCCGTTGCCTTACTACCCAAAGACCTACCGATTTTGTGCCAGCCAGGGGATGAGGAGAAGATAAAGGAGAAGGGGTTTACGGCCGTGACCCCCATCACCCAATCCCACACCTGGCAGGGCATCTCCTTCACCCGCGCCCCAGGCCAGCATGGCACCGGCGAAGTGGGGCAGCGCATGGGGCAGGTTTCCGGCTTCGTCTGGCAGGCCACCGGGGAACCGACCGTTTATTGGGCCGGGGACACCATCTGGTACGAAGCCGTCGCCGAAGTCATCCGCACCGTGCAGCCAGATGTGATTATCACCCATTCCAGCGGGGCCAAATTTGGCGACAGCGCCCCCATTGTCATGGACGCGGCCCAAACCATCGCCGTCTGCACGGCTGCGCCCCAGGCTATCATCGTCGCCGTCCATCTGGAATCCCTCGATCATGGCACTGTGTCCCGCGCCGATCTGCGGGCGTTGGCGGATAGTCACGGTATACCGGCATCACACCTGCTCATCCCCCTGGACGGGGAAACCCTCAGTTTGTGAGAACCTGAGTGAGCCACCGATATGTTATACTTGGCTCAATGGTATGGCAGGCTAGTTTGGATTAAGTCCCTATAAACGGGCGGAGAACCTGATGATAACGACCACAGCACCTTCCAAAACCGCTAAAAGAGATAAAAGCGAACAACAAATACCCCCCTTAGCCAATGGCGATCACCTGACACGCGCCGAGTTTGAGCGCCGCTATATGGCCCAACCTCACCTGAAAAAGGCTGAATTGATTGAAGGAGTTGTTTATATGCCCTCACCTGTTCGTCTTGACAAACATAGCAAACCCCACAGCCGAATCATCGGCTGGCTCTTTAACTACGTAGCGGCGACACCCGGCACGGACTTTGGTGATAATGCTACCGTGCGACTCGACCGGGAAAATGAGGTGCAGCCGGATGCCTTTTTGCGTATTCTGGAAACGGTCGGCGGCCAATCCCGCGCCACTGCCGACGATTATCTGGAAGGGTCGCCGGAACTGATTGTGGAAGTGGCTGCCAGCAGCGTAGCTTATGATCTACATGAGAAGTTGCGTGTTTACCGGCGCAATGGGGTACAGGAATATCTGGCGTTGCTGGCATATGAGCAAGAAACACGCTGGTTCCAACTGGTGGAAGGAGAATACGTCTTGCTGTCGCCAGATGATCAGGGCGTTATCCGCAGCCAGGTATTCCCCGGCCTGCATTTTCATCCCCACTACTTTTGGGCTGATGATCTGGTCGGGATGTTGCAGGTATTACAGAGTGGAATCGCTACCCCGGAACATCAAGCGTTTATGGCCTCACTGAAAGTGCCCAAGTAATACCAGAGCGGAGGATAAGATGGATTTGGGTTTGCAGGGTAAAGTGATTATGGTGGCCGCCGCCAGCAAGGGGCTGGGATATGGCATTGCGCGGGCGGTGGCGCAGGAAGGGGCGCTGGTCTCTATTGCCAGCCGCTCCCAGACGGATATTGAAGCCGCCGCCCATCAGTTGCAGGCGGAAACCGGGGCGCAGGTGATGGGCTACGTCATGGACGCCACTAATGCGCAATCCATTCAGGATTGGGCGCAGGCGACACAGGTCCATTTTGGCAGCATTGATGGGTTGGTGGTGAACGCGGGCGGTCCGCCAACCGGCGGCTTTGACAATTTTTCCGACGCGGACTGGCAGGCGGCCTTTGAACTGACCCTACTCAGCAGTGTGCGCATGATCCGGGCGGCGCTGCCCGCCATGCGCCAAAAAGGGGGCGGTGCGATCTTGACCATCACCTCCTCCTCGGTCAAAGAGCCGATTGACATTTTGCTGCTGTCTAACGTGATGCGTTCGGGGGTGGTGAGCCTGGTGAAGAGCCTGTCGCGCCAGTTAGCGCCGGAGGGGATTCGGGTGAACAACCTGGTGCCGGGGCGGATTGATACCGACCGGGTGAAATCGCTGGACAGCCTGACCGCCAAACGGCTGGGGCAAAATCCTGATGAGCAAAAGGCATACCAGGAATCGCTGATCCCCTGGCAACGGTATGGCACCATTGACGAGTTTGGCAAAGCGGGTGCGTTTTTGCTCTCTGACGCCGCCAGCTACATTACCGGTGAGACGTTGATTGTAGATGGCGGGGCTATGCGGACGGTGTGGTAATCCGTAATCCGTGAGTCGTAATCCGTGAACCGTTATCCGTGAGTAACGCCGAGGCGCTGAGATGCAGAGTTTACAGAGAAGAAATTGGTGGCCTATGACCAGTGAAGAAGCAACCGCATTTGTGGCACAGTTGCAGGCGGGGAAGCGGTTTGTGACGCGCTTTCAGGAGGAGGAGTGGGGGCTGAACTATGCGGGCGACGGCCGTTACCACAAATGGACACGCCGCCCGGATGGTGAATCCCAGGAGACGCTGACGGAAACAGCCCTGCTTGACCTGCTCACCACCCATTACCGGTATGACGTGATGGTGGCCCGCCTTCAAGAATGAGAGATTGGGAGACTGAGAGATTAGGGGACTATGCCATCTCCCAGTCTGCCAATCTCCGCGGTGTTTCATTTTACCCCCGACCCAAATGAGCCACCCACTGCCCGCCGCGCCGGTCTAAGCCCACCTGCTGCAAAATGTCATAAGCCGCCCAACCTACAATTTCCACGTAGGTGGGAAAGGAGAGCGGCAGTTCCGCCAGTTGAGCCACCGTCAACCCGGCCTTCATGCCCGCCGCCACCAACTGCACCGTCTCCACCGCCCGTTCGCCCACCAGATGGCAACCCAGAATTTGCAGCGACGCCCGGTCGGCTACCAGTTTGCAAAAGCCGGTGGTACGGCCGTCAATGATACTGCGCGGAAAACGGTCAAACCCAATTTTGCCAATAACCACATCGAATGTTTCGCGCGCTGCCGCTTCCGACAGCCCCACCTGGGCATACTCCGGGTTGGTAAAGCTGCCAAACGGGATCAGGTCATAACGAATGGGAGCAAGACAACCTTTGACGGCATTGGTGGCGGCAAAATATCCTTCCTGGCTGCTGACGGGCACGAGCATGTGACGGCCGTTCACATCCCCCGCCGCAAAAATATGGGGCACATTGGTCTGCATATACTCGTTCACGGCAATGTAGCCCCGTGTATCGGTGGCCACGCCCGCCGCCGGTAAGTTCAGCCCTTCGGCGTTAGCCAACCAGCCAATGGCCATGACCACCAACGCCGTCTCCACCTTGTATGACTCTCCCGCCAATCGGTAATGCACGAGTAGACGGCCGTGCCTCTGTTCAATCGCCGTCAGCCCTTCAATGTCCTCCACCACCTGCACACCATTGGCTTCGTAGGCCGCTTTCACGGCCGTCGCCACCTCGGCATCTTCCGTCATCAAGATGCGTGGCGCGGCTTCTAACATGGTCACTTTGGTACCAAAAGCATTAAAAATGGAAGCCACCTGCGCTCCGGTTGCGCCAGAACCAACTACCACCATCGAATCGGGGATCGCTTTCAGCCCCCAGGCATCGCTGTGAGTGACGGCAAGTTCAAAGCCAGGAACAGGTAACTTACGGGAGTGCCCCCCGGTGCAGATGATGATAGATTGAGCGGTGAGGTGATGGCCGACGGCCGTCGTCACCGTATGCGCATCCACAAACCGCGCCGCCCCCGCCTGGGCAAAAATCGTCACCCCCCGCTCTTCCAGGTCGCCAATCAGGTCAACCTGTTGGTGGAATTCATAAATCACATCCCGAATCCGCGCCAGCAGTCGGTCATAATTGACCACCGGCGGCGCAGCGGCAATGCCATACCGTTCGAGCTGCTGCGCTTCGCGCACCAGCCGGGCCGCGTGGGCCAGCGTGCGCACCGGAATCGGCCCATCATGCGCCGCCATGCCGCCCACAAAATCCTGCGTCACCAGCGCCGTGCGCGCCCCCAGTTCCGCCGCCCGCTCCGCCGCGGCAATACCCGCGGGTCCACCCCCTAAAACAATGACATCGAATGGTTGTACGGCCGTCATAAACCTCTCTCTAAAATTGGAGGGGAGGCTTTAGCCGACCATTTATCGGCTAAAGCCTCCCCTCCGTTTTTAATTAGGGCTGGTGCGCCTGACCAGAATCCGGGTCAATCATCAGTGAGGAAACATCCACCACCTCAAAGTTATCACCCGTCACATCATCCATTTCATGCAACACGTCATTATCCCACCGCTCATCGGGCACGCCGGAGACATACCAGGCCGAACCATTATCGGCCAGGATCAGGCCATACGTCTTCATGGCTTGCAGGATAACCTGGGCGTGGGGCGAGTAGCCGGAGATGTCAAAGTCAGCCCGCAAGCGCACGCGCATTCCCATCGGCGGGTACTGCGCCCCGGTCAGGTCAGAAGCGTGGTGGCGGGCGGGCCACCAATATTCCTCGCGGGTTTCAGGCACCGTGAAGCGAATGGCATGGCGGATTTCACCCGCCGCTACTTCGTCGTAGCGCACCAGTCCGGGCAAGATGGGCAATCCGGCAGCATCGGCCGATGTCCAGCCATCGGGGCGCAGGGCGTGAGAATTCAGGTCATACACCGCACCATTGCCCGCCTCCCAACTGCCATCTTGCTGCGGGTAAGCGGCGTACATTTCGTAGAGGATGCAGTTGTCCCGTTCCAGCACCAGCACGTGCCGGTCGCCGTCGCTGTCCGGGCCACCTTCAATAGGCGCATCGGGCGGAATGGGATAGGGGCCGGGGTCACTTTGTTCCGGCCACCAGATGAAGTCAACGGTTACTTCCGGTTGGCTGCCGGGCACGACTACAAAGGGAATGCCGATGGGGCTGTTGGAGCCGGGCGGCCAGACGCCCGAACCAAAATCCATATGTAGCCCGGTATCCGCGCCGATGGTGTTGATGAAGGTGTCGGAATTGGGGTGGACGGGTAATGTATCAATGGGTGTGTTCCAGATGTTGTCGGCAGGGAAGATGTCACACCCGGCAATTTGGGGTGGCGGTGTGCCCGGTTTGGTGACGAGGGGCAGATAGGTGGGCGGGGTGGTTCCGGTGGGGGTCACGGCCGTGACCCGCCACACCTTCAGTCCCACAAACAATGCCATCAACAAGAGGAGTCCCAGGATTGGGATAACTTTGGCTGTCTTCATCTTCATTTCCAGGTTTGTTATCGGTTATCGGTAATCAGTTATCGGTAAACTGAATGCTTACTAAGGCAATGGGCTTAACTATACTTGATTGAAAGGGGATAAGGTAGGATTACGGCATGGCAGAATGGGAATCGGATGAGGCTGAAGAGACGGGCAAACCGGGCAAATGGGGGCGGGTAATCACCACGGCCGTGACCCTGCTCATCCTCGTCTCTTTTCTGGGCGTGATCCTGGTGACGTTTTATAACCAATTCACCGGGCGGCAAACGCTGCCGCCGCGCCTGCCGCAGATCGCCTTTTTGCGTGAAGATGCCCGTGGGGTGTGGCAACTTTTTGTAACCAACGCGCCGACCGGGGAAAAAGTGACACAGTTGACCTCTGAAACAGAAGATGTGCTGAATTTTGCCGTGTCGCCAACGGGCACGGCCGTTGCTTATGCCACCCAAAACGAGGACGGCAGCACAACGTTGAAATTGTTCGATTGGAACGGCCGTGCCACCAGCAACACCCGCCCACTGCTCACCTGCAACGATGCTGTTTGTGGGCCGCTGGTGTGGCACCCAGACGGCCGTCGCCTCATTTACGAACGGCGCGAGGGTAATACGCCGCGCCTCTGGTGGCTGGATACACAAACGGGGGAGACGGTGACGGTGTTGCAAGAGGAGACGGCCGTCAGCCAGAACGCCGCCATCTCCGCCGACGGTCAATGGCTCAGTTATGCCGACCCGCTCAATACGGAGACGGTGCTGTATGAATTTGGTGTGGGTACGCAGCAGAAGGTGACAAATTTATTGGGCAGCACGGCCGTGTGGCATCCCCATTTACCCCGATTTTTGTTTAGCGACTTTGACCTGCTCGTCTACCACGGCGACGAGAACCAGACCAGCCATGAAGAGCACAGCCACGATTTTGCCCAGGCCATCCATCTCTACCTGGGCAATACCAGCAATGAATGGTTTCCCTTGTTAAGCGAGACGGGCAATGTGGATGACGCCAACCCCGCCTGGTCGCCGGATGGCAACTGGATCGCCTTTGGCCGCAAACCGATCCGCACGACGGCCGGACGGCAGTTGTGGTTGATGCAGGCGGATGGCACGGAAGCACGGCCGTTGACCGACACCCTCACCATCCATCATGGGCCGCCGGTCTGGTCGCCGGACGGCCGTTACCTGCTCTTCCAACGTGTGGATGTGAACAATCGCGCCGCCCCGCCGGAAATCGCCCTGCTAGAAGTCAGCACCGGGGCAATCACCCCCCTGGTGGAGAATGGTATCCTGCCCGCCTGGATTCGGTGAGTGGAGATTGAGAGATTGGAGATTGAGAGATTGAGAGATTGAGAGATTGGCGATTCACCCTTTCACCCCCTCACCTGCTCACCCTTTCACCCCCTCACCTCATCATCAATCCGGCACTGGGCTGAGCCGCCGGGCAGGCGGTGGCGGTTATCGGCTACCCAGCGGTAAACTCGCTCCTGTAGCTGTTTAATGCCGGGTAAAGGATAGAGCCAGGTAAACGGCCGTATCCACCACACAAAACGCAGCGCCCTATTGACTGCTGCTGCACCGCCGTGCAGACGGCCGTCGGTATCCACAAACCACACCTGCGTCATGCCGTCCACATCGGATAGACCCAACATCGCCATTTGCTCCGGTATCCCTTGCCAGGGGCAAACCTCTACCCGTCTCCCCGTCCACGTCTGCACCAGACGCGCCGACTTTTCTCAAAAGCCACAGTCGCCATCATAAATAAGCAAGGGCGCATTGTCTATCATATAAATCCGCTAGCTGGTTAACCCAGGCAATAGGTCCGTAAACGCTGCCAGTGATTCGATTGTCACGGCCCGTCGTTGCAGAGCACGTAACTCACTCTCTGCCGCCACTAACGCCAGGCGTTCCGGTAAATCCCCCGGCATTCCACCAAAACGGACATCCAGCGTATCTAATATACTTTGGCGTAATCCTTCTTGCAGACCTTGTTGCAGACCTTGTTGCAGACCTTCCTCAATCGCCATTCGTTCCACGCTCGAAATATATTCCACCTTTTTATCCTCCTCAAACCGGTGCCGGTTTGTGCGAAAAGCCTGCGCCAGTTCTTGCGGCAAGGTCATTACCCAATCAATAGATCACAGCTGAAACCTGCCATCTGTCATTGAAAAGCAGGGTTGCCTGATTATACAATCAACACAGATTTCACCGAGAGATTCTTTACATCTTGGCCCCCATTGACGCCTTTGCTTTAACAATTCACGGGCGATAGCCCACCCACATGAATGAAAATAGAACGCCTTTTTACAACATTTTATCCGCGTCATCCGCGTGAATCCGCGTCCTATTTTCACAGGAGGAGAAATGAATTTTCAGAAACGTTCGTTATTGGAAAAAGATATTGATGCACTCAATCAGACGATTCAACAGATGAGCCATCTGGTGGAGCAGGCCACCGACCAGGCGGCGCAGGCGCTCCAGGAACGGGACGGGGAACTGGCACAGCAAATCATCGCTCAAGATGCGCAGGTGAATGAACTGCGCTACCAGGTGGAGAAACTGGCGCTGCAAGCGATTGCCACACAGCAGCCAATGGCCGGGGATTTGCGGGCGATTATGACGGCCGTGTATGTAGCTCTGGAATTGGAGCGGATAGGCGATCACGCGGTGAATATCGCCCGGCTGGTGCTGCGGGTGGCGGATGAAGGGCCATTTACCACGCTTTACAAATTGCCGGCGATGGCCCAGCGGGCCCGTGAGATGGTGCATGAAGCGGTGATGGCCTTTTTGCAGCGGGATAAAGACCTGGCGCGCACCGTGATGGCGGATGATGATCGGATAGATGTGCGGTATGCGTCACTGATTCAGGAAACGCTGCACGATATGCGGGAGGATGCGTATATTCCGCGCGCTACGACGCTGCTGCTGGTGGGGCAAAATCTGGAACGTATAGGCGACCGGGCAACGAATATCGCGGAACGGGCGATCTTTGCCGCCACAGGTGTGGTGGAGGAGTTGCCGTCAGGAACGGATTTTTGATGCCTGTCAACCGTATTCTGCAAGCCTGGGGGCTGATTGATTACCACTCTTACCACTTTACCACGCACTCAGCTTCCAGATTTCCGGTTGCCAGGCGCCGGGCTGGCCCCCAATATCCGCGTAAATGGCGACGGCCGTCTTCAACGCCGCCATCGCCTTTTCCTCTTCCCCCACCTGATGATACAGGTCGGCCAGATTGTTGTGCAGCGCCGCTTCCCGGTGGCGGTCGCAAATTGGCGGCACAGGGCCAACGCTTCTTGCAAATGGTTCAAAGCGTCTGCGGTATGGCCGACGGCCGTTTCCACCACCGCCAGATTATTCAACGCTGCCACCTGTGATTCCACCAGATGATGCCGGGCGGCCAGAGCCAGGCTTTGCCCCAAATGCACCGCTCCGCCCGCCGCCACTCCCCCACGGCCGCATATACACCTGAGCCAGCTTGTGCTCAATGGCTCCGGTCTCGGTTGCAGGCGCCGGCGAAACGGCCGTATCATATCCCGCCAGCGCCGCCTGATAATGGTGCAGCGCCTCCTGGTGGGCAAATAACAGCCGCGCCTGGTCGCCGGCCTGGGCAAAATACACGGCTGCCTCCTCATCCTTGCCAGCCAGCCGGTAATGGGTGGCAATTTGCGCGGGCAGGTTGGCCGCTGGCGGCAGCCGCCGGGCAGACTCCGTTAAGGTTTCCGCCAGGCGGCGGTGCAGCAACCGCCGCCGCGCCAGACCCATTTCTTCGTAAGCCAATACACATAATTTCTCATGGCTGAAATCGTAAACGGCCTGTAGCTCCAGGAGAATTCCCCGCGCCACCAGTGTCTCCAGCGCCGTCACAACCTCTTCTTCGCAGCGGCCGCTGGTCGCCTGGGCTAATTCCACAGAAAAGGCATGGCCAATCACCGCCGTCTGCAAAATTTGGCGCTCCGCCTCGTGCAGCTGGGACAGGCGGGCGTGCAGCAGGTCGCGCACGGTGGGCGGCAATACCCAGGCGTCATCTGCGTCAGCCATGCCATTGTTCTGCAAAAGAGCTTGCAAATACTCCACCACAAAATAAGGCAGGCCGTCGGTTTCCTGGTACAAACGGCGGGCAATATCGGCAGGCTGAGCGGGGGCAACGGCCGTTACCAGCTTTGTCACATCGGCCAGATGAAGGCGGCCCAGAGGCAAGCCATCCCCCCTGCCGCTGCGCTGCCGCCGCTGCCCGTGGCAGGGGATGGTTGGCCGCCACTTCTTCCTCACGCCAGCAGAGCAGAATGAGAATGGGTTGCTGCTTCAGCCGCCGCAGAAGAAAAAGCAGCAGCTCCAGAGAGGCCGAATCCAGCCAATGCACGTCGTCCAGCCAGAGAATGCCCGGCGCAGCGCCGGCAAGCAGCGCCCCCAACGTTTCAGCCAGGCCGGTAATAAAACGGTTCTGCGCCCCAGGGTCCCAGGCTGGCAAAGCGGGTGCAGCAGAGTCCAGCGCCAGTTCGGGCAGCAGCCGCACCGCCTCGGCCACGGTGTGGGCTGACAACCGGCTGAGATGCGTGGCGGCGTCTTCACGCGCCAGCCCATCGTGCAAAAGCTGCACAACCGGGGCGTAAGCCAGGTTGTGCTCTCCTTCGTAACAGCGGGCGGCCAGAATGGTGGCCCCCTGTGTTTGCGCCCAGGCCAGGAACGCTTCGGCCAGCCGGGTTTTGCCTACGCCCACTTCACCGGTTAGCGCCAGAAAACGGCCGTGTGGCCCAATCTGGCGGTACAGGTGTTGCATGTGAGCTAATTCGGCGGCGCGCCCCACCAAAGGCAGGGGGGACGGAGAGGCAGGCAGGGGCGCAACTGTGAGCGGGGGAGCGGTCTGGCGCTCTTCTTGGATGGTCTGGCCGAGGGCGGTGGTTTCTGGCAAGGGGGGCACGCCGAGTTCTTCTTCCAAAATGCGCACACAGTCGCGGTATTGGCGCAGGGCGGCGTTGGGCTGGCCCTGCGGGGCATAGATGCGCATGAGATGGCAATGGACTTCTTCGTGCAGTGGGTCGAGGGCTAACCAGCGGCGGGCCAAGAGAGTGGGGCCTTGCAGGTGGCATATCCGCTCGATTACGGGGCTAAAGATTCGTCAACCAGTTCGTCGAAAAGAGGGAGTAAGTCGGCCGCGTACTGTTCCAGGTAATGGCGTGCTTTTTTGGTATCTGCTCCGGCTCGCACTAATTCCACTACGTCAACCATATCTTTGCGGCGTTTGGCGACCAGTTTCATGTAAATCAGCACCTCCACGGGCACAATCGCCATCCCCTGGCTGATGAGTGGGAATGACAGGGTTTCCTCCAACTGTGCCCCCAACGAGACGGGCGAGAGATAGTCAATGCGCACGCCGTCTACTTCTATGGGCACACCCGGTTTGAATGTGACCAGCAAACCATGGTGCTCAAATGCTTCTTCACCAACTAAAAAATCCACGTCCATTGTGGCGCGAATGTATCCGTGAGCGCCGACAGCCAATCCACCAGCCAGGGCGTAACGAATGCCCAAGTGTTCCAACTGCACGGCCGTTTTGATGGCGGCATCGCGCACTTTGGGCGCAACAAAATGGAAAAGGTCTTCGACATTCATCTGGTTCACCTGCCTACGGGGTATTTGTGCATAAGATAGCTGCATGATCTTGCCTTCGACTTTTGCCTATGACAAAAATTGTAACACGAAATAGGTTTTCGTAACGTTGGGGAGACGGCCGTTCGCTATCCTGTGCCTTAAGTATGCCCGACGAGCTACGAAGGAAATAAGAAAATGACGATAGAAATCACCCTTATTTTGATGTTAATGACTTTTGTTGTCGGCCTGATCACCGGTGTACGGCTGGTGAAATAATTGGAGAAGGATCGCCATGTCTCAAAAAACAATGGGCACACATTTGATATTGGGTTTTTGGCGTGGTCAGCTCGTGCGGCCTGTGTCATGGCGAAAATCTGGGTGGGCAGGTCTTCTTTGAAGGTGAGCTGGGCAGCTACGTCTTTGCCGCCAACCTGACCACGGGCGCGGGCGGCGTAGGCGCCACATTTAGCGACGCCGATTAGAAACGGGCCATCCGGTATGGGGTGGGCGGCGACGGCCGTACCCTGGTGATCATGCCGCCCAACTTTTACCAGCATCTCAGGGACGCCGATCTGGGGGCGATAATCGCCTATCTGAAAGCCGTGCCGCCGGTAGACAACGACCTGGGCGTGCGGCGCGTCGGCTTTCCCGGTTCGGTGCTGGGCGGCACAATTGGCTTCAACGACTTCACGCGCATCAACGGCATTGACCATGCCAACGTGGGCGCCAACAGCCCCAAAGAGGGGACGACGGCTGAATACGGTGCTAATCTGACCCAGATTGCCGCCTGCGGCGAGTGCCATGCACCTGATCTGGCGGGCATTCCGATTTTGGATGTGGCAGGGTTGTTTGCCTTTCAGGTGGTCTCGGTGGCGGTGCGCCAGGGGGTTGTTTACGGCCCTGGCTGACCAGCCACAGAGTGCACAGCAGTTGGCTGCCACGCTGGGCTGCCAGGAGCGGGGTGTGCAGATGCTGCTGGAGGCGAAGAATGAAACGGCCGTGCGCGTCCACATCACCAATCAGGGCAGCGGCAAACCTATAAACGACGCGGCCACCTCTGATCTGGAAGCCATATTAGCGGGCGAGCAGTCGCCGCGTGGCTGGGGGCTGTTTCTCATCAAAAATATGGTGGATGAGATGAACATACAGCAAGATGATAGGCATCACACCATTGAATTGATTGTGAAGTTTGCGGAGATTGGAGAATAAGTACAGCGTTAACAAAATAATGGTTCTTTGGGAATTCGTGGGGCGTAGGGGCGCATCCTTGTGGTCGCCCAGAGAAAGGCGGGTACAAGACCCGCCCCAACAAGACAAAACCCCTTAAAATCCTGAAGACCCATTATTTTCTTAACGGCGTACTAAGCATTTACGGGAAAGTTGGGGCGCACGGCCGTACCCGCTACAATCCCGCCTCATGCAACATCGCCTTCTGTTCATTCTGCTGCTGGGGATTGGCCTCTTGGCAGGCTGCCAGCAAACACCGGCAGCCTCATCGGTGGGCCTCGTTCCGCCAGTAGTCGCGCCGGAGTTGTTCACGGCCGTGCCCCTACCCACCTCACCCCCCGCCTCCGCCACCCCATTACCGGCCACGCTCACCCCCATACCAAGCCCCACCCCGGTGACGCCAACGGCCGTGCCGCCCACACCCACACCCTATTACACCGGCCCGCTCTCCCCCGCCTGCGGCCAACTGCTGCCTATCTTGCCCGACCACACCACGCCACAGACAGCCACACTGACACCGAACGCAGCGGCGCTGACGTCCGTGCAAAATCGCATTCCGCAAACGGCCGTCGCCGCCTGGGAATACATTCTCGCCCATCCTGAGAACGTGGGGCTGGCCGCCTACCGCGTGGGGAACGAGGCCAACGGTGTCTACCTGAACGCGGATGTGCAAATGCCGCTGGCATCGGTGGTCAAACTGCTGCCGCTGGTGGCCTATGCGGAGGCGGTGAGCGTCGGCGAATTGAACCCCGCCGCGCCGGTGTCGGTGGAGGCACTCGACGCTTATTTTCTGCCCGGTTACGATTTGCGCGCCCACAACCGGGCGTTGACCGAATTGCGCGAAAACGGGCAGTTGAGTGATGAGTTGACCCAGTTGCGCCTGGACGATGTGCCCCGGATGATGGTGCGCTACAGCTCCAATGCCGCCGCCGATTATTTGCACCTGTTGTTGGGGCAGGAACGGATTGAGGCTACGGCCGTGTCCCTGGGATTGAGCCGCCAAACTGCGCCCTGCACCTGGTTGGGGCAGTTTATGGCCATGGGCAACCATACCCGCAGCGGCAGTGACGCGACGGCCGTGCAGGGATTTATGCGCGATGGGGCGGCTTACGGCCGTGAGGCCAGCCAGCTCGCCGATGCCTACATCAACGACCCCGCCTTTCGCGCAGCCGAACGCGCCTGGCACCAGCAGACGCGCCGCCCCACCGTGGAGACGCAGCGGCTGTTCAGCCATGCCCTGAACGCCCACGGCAGCCCGCAAGAGTACGCGGCGCTCATGGCCCGCATTGCCCAAAACGGCCTCAGCAACCCGGAAAGCAGCTTCCTGGCGCGCAAATATCTGGAATGGCCGATGGTTTTTGCCGATAATCAGGAGTTGTTCAGCAACCTGGGTTACAAAAACGGTTCACTGCCGGGCATTTTGACGACCGCTTATTACGCCTATCCAAAAGGAGAAGTGATGCCCATCGTGGTCATCCTCTTTTTCCATGACCTGCCCCAGTCTACCTACCGGCAATGGCGAGACACGCTGACCCATGATGAATTTGCCCGCTGGCTTTTGTACGACCCGGCGGCGATAGCGGCGGTGCGGGCGGTCATTCGATGATGCGTGAAACGTGAAACGTGATGCGTGAAATCTCTTATTCACGCATCACGTTTCACGCATCAAAAAAAGGAGAATCACATGAACGAACTTACCCAATTCCGGCGACAAATTGACGAGTTTATGGCCCATCAGCCGCAGTCGCCTTTGGATGAAGAACAGCGGGAGGGGTTTACCGGACTGGCTTATTTTGATGTGAATGACGATCTGGTGTTTGATGTGGCGGTGGAACGGTTTGCGGATGATGAGCCGCTGTTGGAAATGGAGACAAGTACGGGGGAGGTACGGCCGTTTCGCCGCTGGGGCCGTTTCCATTTTACCGTAGACGGGCAGCCCGCCAGCCTGACCATTTACTACGATGGGCACGGCCTCTTCCTGCCCTTCAAAGATACCACCAATGGCGCGGAAACGTATGGCGCCGGCCGTTACCTGGACAATCATCGCCTTGGGCTGGAACCCCTCACGTCCACCACCATCCGCGTGGACTTCAATTACGCCTACAACCCCTACTGCGCCTATTCACCCTACTATTCCTGCCCGCTGCCCCCCCGCGAAAACTGGCTGCCCGTACCCATCCGCGCCGGAGAGAAGGACTTTCACTGATAGGGATGCATATGGTTCTCTGGCTAATTCTTGCTATCGTATCCCTGTTTCTCAGCCTGGGCATGGCCGTCATCTTTGTGTTTTTCGCCCTGATCGCCCTCAATGGATACATGAGTATGCAGGCCGCTATGCCAGCCTACCTGGTGTTTAATTGTATGGTTTGGCCGATCATGGTGGGCATTACGACGGCCGTCGCGTGGGTCATCCTGGCGCTTATCAAACGGCAAAAACCGCTCTGGCAGCTTGCCCTGCTCAATGCCGCCATCGTCACCGTTTGCCTGGGTCTGATAGCCGCCCTGCTTTATTACACCTGATGCCCAACCTTTGAATGAGGGAGAAAACCATGTCGGCCCACGCCGGAAATTTATCAGCAAAAAAGCCACCCGATCTCCACAGGACACTAGCGGCTTATATATTGACTGAAACCTGGGGAGAGGGTAGTTTCACGACCGTTAGCCAGCGCCGATGATACTGTTTTGCCTCAGACCAGAAAAGGTTGTCGATTGTTTGGGAGGCCATTGCAGCACACATCTTCTGAGGCGGCAACAGCCGCTTCATATCCCTTCTCACCATTATTCAGACTTGGAATAGTCTGTTTCATTATTGCTACTCTGTCTCCAACCAAATTGAGCGGCTTGTTCTAGCGAGGCATTGGCTTTGTCTGTATCCCCTATCGCCTTATAAGCCACTGACAAATAATAGTATGTCTCCGGGTCAGTCGGTGCAAGCAACGAGGCTCTTATCAAGGATCCAATCGCCTCCACATGGCGGTTAGCTAAGATATACGCCGCCCCAAGATTTTTATACAAACCCGCCTCTTCTTTCGTGACCGCAATGCCTGCTAAGAAAGCCTCTTCTGCTTTTGCGTGATCCTCTTGTTTCAAATAAACGTAACCTAGATTTGACCAAGCCTTCCAGTTTTCCGGGTCTAACTCCAATGCCCTCCCGTAATCAGCTATTGCTTGCTCTAATTTATCTTGTTCATCATAACTGTTGCCTCTTTTAAAATAATAGTCCGATTGCTGATTGTCTAAGGTGATGGCAATAGTTTGCGCAACAATAGCACTGTCATATGAACCTTGCCGATAATAGATGTCGCCTAACTGGGCATAGTTGTCGGCAAAAACTGGATTAGATTGTGGAGAAAAGAACTTGTTTAAGATCACGTGAATAGAGAATTGAGGTTTCCCCTTTCTCCCAAGCCCACTTGCCCATGAGACTTGCATATGATCGGGATAATTTTGCCCTAACTGGATTTGGATTGGGATTTCAATCCGGTTCCCTTCTATATCACCGATAACTAATTGCAGCATTCGATCAAATTTTGGGTTATTTATCGTAAGTGTAAAAGGCACTTCAGGTATATCACCTGGCTCTCTAAGCCCGTTGAACTCAAAGTGTAATACGAAACTTTTGGATTCTCCTACATCTAAAGATATGCTTTGTGTCTCCTGCCCTAACGGATAGCCAGGAGCTGTAAGTGCAGATGGCGATGTGTATAAAGTTAAATGGAATGAATTAGCAGTGGTGGGCTTGTTACCTGTATTAACCAGCTGAACGGGAATGTCTATAGGTGGAATATCTATGTGTGAAAGTGCGCCTTTATCGTATGGCTCCACTCCTTCAATTACAAAACGATTCTGCTCATTTCTGCCTACAAATGGACTGCCCGCTACTAAAGCCAACATAGCAAACTGCCCGTTATCTACTGGTGGTCTAACCTCCACTACATCAATAATAGGATTAGCCGGCGAAACATAGCGATCAATAAACCACTGTCCTAAAATAGTGGCTAAGGCGGTTGTGACCACTACAGCAATGCCTGCTAAGAGCTGCTTTGATAGTACAAAGCGAATTGTATTTCCTTGCTCTTTTTTGGCTTGTCTTTGTCCATCCCTTTTTCTACTCATCTATTCCTCGCAGACCTCTATTTTCGCTCTTGGCACTCCCTCACGGGGCAAGAACTCTAGCTGCCAACATTTTTGCAGTTTCATCGCCTAAGACCTCTTTTACCCTATCCCAATAAATCGTTTTGCCTATCTTCAATTTCCAGGCTCTTTGCCATGCTTCTTCAAAATAATCGGCAAAAACCTTTACGACAACGGGGTGGCGAATGGAAACACTTGAAGTCACCAAATCTCCAAAAATAATCACCTCTTCATTATCCAGCACCATGAACTGTAATAAAGGTATTTCCATACCTGCATCAAAATAAGCACAGGAGTACCCCGCCATGTTTTCCTCAAGCAGGCTCTGCAGTTTTTCTCTGCGACCGGGTTTGTTGAAAATCATAATTTCCCGATAAGGTACACGTTGCACCGCCTCCCGCAAAATATTGGGGAATCGTTTATTTAGCTTTTGTGCGGAACCACCATAGTTTTGTGTGCCAAAATTTGGTCGCCAGGAAACATCATCTATTCTTATCCTGGCGTTGGTAATTCGCCCATGCAGGTAGTTTAGGAACGCATCACCGCTCTCGAATTTATTTACTTGAACGCCTTGAAGTGAATCAATCAGGGCTTGTGTCGTATCTTCTTGTTTATGCGCCAGCAAATTGATCCCATCTCTGATTTCAGTGCGCATCGGCTCAAGTTGATTTCGTCTCTCCAGGGCTAAATAACCTGCCAGCAAACCAACAGACAAAAAAACAAAAGTCGGAATTCTGTCCTTAAGCCAATCAAGATTTTCAAGCGCGCCGGAAAAATCGAGGAAAGCGATGCCAACACTCAGGATGGCTATGGCCCATAAAAAAACCAATTCAAATTTTTTACCTAACCCAGTTGAAGAACTCCCTTTTTGTCCTTCCATTTTGATCTTCCTTAAACAGGATCAATCCCCCCACGGCCGTTCTGCACATCTACTGTTGCCCAAAGCAAGTGATCTTCCTTATTTCTTTGCCGGTTTGCTGTGGGAAGGGCGGCGGACAATTTCGACGTGAATGGCCATAAAGGGGTAATCCATATCGGCAAAGGTCACGATTGCCTGTAGGTGCAGTTGATCTCCCAAACAGGTTTTTAGGGAACTGGTATATATACACTCCCACATTCCACGACATCAGCCGGTAATTTATCAATACCAAATGAGTAGTCATCTGTGACCAGACCGGCTTTTATGTAATGGTCAAATAGAATCCGGCCGTTCTCACCGACGTAGACAATGACAGCCCTATAATCTCCCTGCCCATGAGACCGACCTGACCAGCCTGTATTTGTTAATTCCATCTGGTTAACATCAAAAGGCCAATATTCGCCGCCGCCCACGCCCACTAATTGAAGGCTCTTGTCTGGCGGCCGCCTGGTGAATCTGCCCTGAATTGTCACCTGCCCATTAACCACCGTATATCCATTGATTGGCTCAGTGATCGTGATGCCATACTCTGTACAGGGATCAATAGCGGTTTCCTGTTCTGTCCCACTAACTGTCCACAGAAGCAAAAAAGGTGTTACCAGCCAAAGAAATACCAGGCTGAGCAACTTCTGTTTTTCGCTCGCCTGGGCATTCTTAAAAGCAAACCAAAGAATACCTCCGGCAAAGACGATATAAGACAAGATAATGACATATCTTAACAGCTGTGAATCACCAATAACCTTAGTGAAAATACCCGCCACTGTGAATATCAACACCACAAGCGAACCAAGCGCAGTTACCAACTCTTTATACTCTTTCATGGTCTTTCCTGATTTACATTACTTAAACGAAAATACGGGCTAATCTCCATCTACAATTCGCCGCGGAAGGCGCGGTGGAGCAGGGTGGCAAAGAGGTGATCGGCCTGGCGGGCGGCTTCGTGCTGTTGTGCCCGCAGCCGCTCAAAACGCTCAACAATACAGACAAATTGCTCTTGAAGCTTCAAGGATGCCAGTGGTATTGGCAAAGTTGCCGCTTTTGCCTTTGATATATTTTTCATTGACCCACTGCTTCCCGTTGCTAAATCACCGATTATTTTTCTCAAGCTATCTTGTCGCAGAACAAACAAGACAAAATCAGGTAATACCTTGCTATCTTCTTTGATCTTGATACGCCACAGCTTATCAGGTAGCAAAACTTTAGGTGGCGTTTGTCGCACCATGCTAACTGCTCCAACCAATTCAGTTGTGTTTGCCCTGCTGATAAGCAGGTCGCCTTTTCGCACAATAAGCGATTGATCAAACTTGACATTGGGCCGGATAGGCTTGCTTTCCAACGGGTTGAAGTCTCCCCAGGTTACTGAACTAATTTTCAAAACTCGCCAATCTGACGCCTTATCTCCTTCTGAAAGTGGCGGGAAATTCACACCACCCTCAAAGCTAATTATTAAGTCTCCCAACGGCCGTATCTCCCACCCCATCGGATTTGTCACCGGGTCGCCGAACAGTTGCAGGAAGACGGCTTGCAAATAGCCGTCGCTCAGTTGCAGGGCGTAGCGGCGCAACTGGCGCAGCCTGTCCGCCCGCGCCAAAATCCCCGCAATCCGCTGCTGCTCTGCCAACGGTGGCAACGGGATTTCAATATCTTCCAACTCTTTTTTACCAACTGCCTCAAATGTTGAGCCTTGTCCCAATTGTGCCAGTTGTGGCTCATAAAAACGCAGAAAGTACAGCAGATATTTTTGATCAAGATTTGATTTCGGCCTTATTGCTGCCAGTCCGCGCCCAATACACGATCTGGCGGGGCTGATATTAGTTGGGCCAACAGGCGCACGAACTGAGATTAAAATGTCATTGGCCTCAGCTATTTTTATTGGAGCAGTGCAATACATTCGAGGCTTTGGAAATAGTTCCCCGAAATCCGTTTTGCCCTGGTAAAAAGGCAAACCTTTACCAACACTGTTATAAACCGATGATGGCGGGCTTTGACCCATAATAATGTGGGCAACCGACGGCAAGGTAACAGTTTTCATTCCAGCAAAGACTCCAATTCGCGTACCTCGTTCTCCATGACCTGTTCAAGTGTGAGCAGCCGTTTTAATGTCACCTGCGGCCGTTCATAATAAGCTGGTTCTGGCTCAATCTCCCGGTAACGGCTGGCACTCAAATCATATTTATTGGCCTTCACCTGCTTCTTGCTCACCCAAAACTGCCGCCGCAACTGCGCAATCTCCGCTTGCAGCGGGGCTATTGCTGCCTGCAACTGTTCCATTTCGG
Organism: Chloroflexota bacterium; assembly: GCA_014584575.1. GTDB lineage: Bacteria > Chloroflexota > Anaerolineae > Promineifilales > Promineifilaceae > CAADGU01. The sequence continues at coordinate 68,310 of JACTMP010000069.1, read as the reverse complement.
CTTTGGCCCCCTCTCTAATCTCCCCCGATGGGGGAGAGGCCAGAACCCCTGCGGCCAAACTCCCCTCCCTTTGGGAGGGGTTGGGGGAGGGGGAAATCACACTCTCAAACGTCAACCGGTTAATCTCCCCTTCCAGGCGCAGCCGCTCGGCCAGCAGCGGCTCCCGCTGCGCCTTGAGCGCCGCCAGCCGCGCCGCCCGCGCCTGGGCAAAGGCGGGGTCATGCCGCTGCTGCCAGCAGGCCAACAAATCGGGAATGTCATTCTCGGCCACCTTGTTGCGCTTGTCATCCAGCGAAAAACCATCATGGGCCATGTCATAAAACCAGATATTGTCCGTTGTGCTCCCTTTGGCAAAGATGAGTACGGCCGTGCTCACCCCGGCATACGGCTTAAACACACCACTGGGCATACTCACCACCCCCCACAGCCCATGCTCCTCCACCAGCTTACGCCGAATCTCCACATGCGCCCCACTGCTGCCAAACAGCACCCCATCGGGCACAATCACCGCGCAACGGCCACCCATATCCAACGCCCGCAAAATCCGGTGCAAAAAGAGCAGTTCGGACTTGCGCGTCTCTTGCGGCAGCATAGGGTGAATACTGTTTTTATCCACCGCCCCCTTAAACGGTGGGTTCATCAAAATCACATCATAAGCGTTCGGCTCATCATACTCCTTTGACAGGGTGTCGGCATAGAAAAAGCGCGGGGAATCAATGCCGTGCAGCATCAAATTCATCGAGCCAATGCGCAGCATGGTCATGCCCGAATCATTGTCATAACCCCGTAAGGCATCCGTCTGCAAAAAGGCGCGTTCGGCATCACTCAACAAATCGCCAATCAGATGATGCGGCCAGCCCTCAGCGTCATACTGCAAAATATCGGGCGAGGTATGCTGCTCCAAAATGTATTGATACATATTCACCAAAAAGCCGGCCGTGCCCGCCGCCAGATCCCCCATGCGTTCCATTGGCTGCGGGGCAATCATCTGCACCATCAGGCGGATGATGTGGCGCGGCGTGCGGAACTGCCCATTGCGCCCGGCCGTGTTCAGATGGCCCAACAGGTATTCATACAAATCCCCCTGTACATCCTGCTGCTGCTGCCCAATACGCATGGCCTCGATCACCCTCGTGGCCTCAATCAGCAAATTGGGCTTGTTGATTTTGCATTCGGCCGTCTGCATCTGCTGTTCAAAGGAGCTGCCCGCCGCGCCCAACAGGCGCATCTTGGGGAAGATGACCTCTTTCAAATGTTTCAGCGCCTTGTCGGCCGGCAGGCGCGTCCAGGTATCCCAGCACAAATCGGCATCCAACTGGGGCGTGTAAGGTCTGCCGCGCAACGCGGCCTGCTTTTGCTGCTGCTGCTCTCGCTCATCCAGCCGCTTCAAAAAGAGCAGATAAGAAAACTGCTCAATGGCGTCCAGCGGGTTCGTCAGGCCGCCCGTCCAAAACATATCCCACAGGCGATCCACCTGCGATTTCAAAGCTGTGTCTGTAAGCATGGTTCTTCCCCCTCCCCCAGCCCCTCCCAAATGGAGGGGAGTCTGATCCCCCTCCATTTGGGAGGGGCTAGGGGAGGGCCTCTATCTTTAATCTCTCTGTCAACGCCAAAATCTCAGACAGGCTGTCTGGTGAGAATAACCGTTCGGCCGCATCCGCGCCAAAATGGGTGAAGGGGTCTTCATACAAATCGGCCAGTTGCAGCCGCCGCCGCTTCAAAAATTGAGAACGAATGGTGCGCAAAAAGTTGGTTTGCAGCGCGTTCAACTCATGGCTGCGGGCAAAAGCCTCAAACTGGCGGGTCACAATCTCGCTGTAATCGGGCAAACCGTCCAGTTCAAATTGATAACGCATAAAGGCCAGAAAACTGTCTACCTGCACCTTATAAGCCAGCCGAATCTTCTCCTCATTTAAGGCCGGTTTCGCGCCGCCCAACTGCCGCCGCATCTGCCGCTCCAAATCCAACAACTGCTCATCCGTCACCGGCTCTCCTCGTTCAATGGCCGCAATCACGGGATGGTCAATCAAATCCAGCAACCGCTCGTTGATGATGTCCTTGTACTCCTGCTCATAAATCGGCCGCTGCTGTTCCCACAAAAAGACGTACCCGCCGCGCAGCATCTCATCCGGCAAATCCAGGCCCAACGGCTCATTCACCTGCTGGCTGCGTTTCTTCATCTGCCCCGCCAGATGGTGATTGAGTTCGTTGAGTTTGTCCGTATCGGCCGTGAGCAACTCCTGGCTCAAGACAAAGTCGCGCGCCTGCCGCTGGTCGGCCGTTAACACCGAATCCCGCAGCCGCCCCGCATCTTCGCGCAAAGAACGCACCGTGGCCGCCTCATCCGTCCCCGTCGCCAGATGGAGCTTCAACCGCTCCATTTTGCTGGTAAATGTGGCCGCTTCCACATCACCACCCGGCGCAAAACGCAGTAAAGGGGCCACATGCAAACTCAAATCCTGAATCTTGCGCGGCGTGAGATAACGCCAGTAGTCATCTGCCCACGCTTCTTTTAGCGCCGCCGGCAGCCGCATTTGCACACTAAACGAATCTAACGGAATCAAAGCCATCTGCGCCCGCAAATCGGCGACCACCTTCGCCATTTCCGCCTGTTCCCCCTGCGCCAGATAGGTTTCCAACAGCTTGAGGCGCGTGTGGAAAATGGTGGCGAGAACGGGCAAGGTGGGGGTGGGCACGGCCGTTTGCGGGTCTAAATTAAACTCATTGTCCCAGAAATCAATAATCTTGAAATCGTGCTTTTCACCATGGGGCAGCAAATAACGCTGCTCCTCCTTTACCGTCTCCCATGACCGCGTGCCCCGCCCAATCATCTGCTGCAATTTGATGTAAGACAACACCTGCCGCATAAACACCAGATTGACTACCGGCGGGACATCCACCCCGGTATCCAACATGTCCACCGAAATGGCAATACGCGGCATATCCTCCGTTTTGAACTTTTTAATCAGCGTGCCTTTGTATTCCGTCTCATTGGTAATCACCCGCGCCATATCCGGCCACTGCGGATATTCCGCCTGAAACAGTTCCAGCAGCCGGTTGGCATGGTTCTGATTCATAGCAAAGACAATTGTTTTGCCGATCATCTGCCCCGACTGATCGTGATACGCTTCCTGCAAAATCTCATCCCACTGCCGCCGCATCGTGTCCTTATTCGTCACCTTCCGCTCTAAATCGGTGCCCTCAAAATTGATGTCGTCCGGGTCAAGCCCCTGCTCCAATAGTTGATTCTGTACTTCCTCGCTCAACTCCGGCCACTTGATGCCAAAATATTGAAAGCGTGTTTGCGCCTTGTAGGGCACATACCGCACTAAAACCTCCTCATCAATGGCTTCTTCATAGGAATAGAGGAAAGTCGGCTGTTCATCTGTCTGGTCAAACAGCAAAAAGGTATTGCGATCAATGAAGTTGGCCGGTGTGGCCGTCAGGCCAATCATCCGCGCATCAAAATAGTTCAAAATCTCGCCAAACTTATTGAAGATGGAGCGGTGGGATTCATCAAAAATAATCAGGTCAAAAAAGGCAGGTGAAAATTGGCGATAACAGTTGCTCATGGTGTGCAGCGTGGCGGCAAACAGCCGCTTGCCCATCTGCTGCTCCACCAGCCCGGTGTGGATACGGGTACAGGGTTCGTCGGGAATAAACTCTTGAAACGCTTCCAACGCCTGCGTTACCAGCGCATTGCGGTCGGCCACAAACAAAATGCGCCGCGCCTGGTTCATCTGGATGAAGATGTCAATCAACGACATGGCGACACGGGTCTTGCCGTGCCCGTGGCCATCACCAGCAGCGCCCGCCGCTTCTTCTCGTCCTCAAACCGCTCCATCACTTTGCGAATGGCTTCCGTCTGATACACCCGGCCGGCGATGTGGGGCTTGATGACAGCCGTGGGCAACGGCCGTTTCTGCTGGCGCAAATAGAGGCGGTTTTTCAAATCTTCCAGGGTGAAAAAGCCGGCCACATCACGCGGGTTTTCCTCGCCGACGTCCCAAAAGCGAATTCGCTCACCATTGGTCATAAAGGCAAACGGCCGAAACGTCTGCGTCGGCCATTGGCTGATTTGATTGATATAAAACTCCGCCTGGGCTTCGGCTTTGAGCACACTTTCGGCCAGCTTCTTAGCTTCCACCACTGCCAGCACTTCCCCCGTCTCCTGGAACAGCACATAATCGGCAATGCCTGAAGGCAAATCTACCGCATACGCCTCCCCTCGCTCGCGCATGGCCTGGAGTTGTACGGCCGTTTGTGCCCACACCTGTGGATTTGACTGATCTACGGGAATCTCAATGCCTACGTGCGCCGGGTTTTGCACATCCCACCCGGCCAAAGCCAACGCCGGGTCAATCAGGTCACGTCGCGTTTGGGCTTCGTTGGGTTGGGGCACTGTCTTCAAACCTCCCTGCGGTGCAATGATTATGGGTCAAGTGCCTGACAGTATACAATAGGTAACGATTGAATGTCGAATGGATAACGGCCGTTGCCTGCCCACCCTATCGTGAATATAAGACTTCTGTTGCCGTTGCCGCAGCTCCCCCGTTTTGACCGGGCAAACAAAACAAGGCTACAATCGCCATTATGACTGACGTAACAACAACATATAACCTAACACTGCTTGAGGTGATGGTATGACTTCACTTAAAAATAGATATGACCAGATTGACGCGACGCTCACCGAATGGATGGCCCGGCACGGCATTCGCCTGCTGCGGTTTAGCCTGGGGGTGGTCTTTTTCTGGTTTGGCGCGCTCAAGTTTTTCCCCGGCCTCAGCCCGGCGCAATCGCTGGCAGGGGATACGATGTCGGCGCTGTCATTTGGGGTGCTTAGCCCGGACACGGCCGTATTCATCCTCGCCATATGGGAATGTCTGATCGGCCTGGGCCTCATCACCGGCTACTTTCTGCGCGCCACGCTGGCGCTGCTCTGGCTGCAAATGGTGGGCACCGTCACCCCCCTCTTCCTCTACCCCGAACTGTGCTTCACCGTCTTCCCCATCGCGCCCACGCTGGAAGGGCAATACATCATCAAGAACATGGTGCTGATCGCCGCTGGTATTGTTATTGGCGCTACGGTGCGCGGTGGTCGGCTGACGGCCGTGCCGGTGGCTGAAGGGTAATTGAAAAAGCCTAATGCCGTTACATCTTTATGCTAATGTCTATGCCTCCGGGTCTGTGCCAGAGGCATGGGTTCCTGACAAGGATGGCACAATCAAGTACCCGGTGCGCAATCCTGCCGTATTACGTTATCTACGTGAACTTTTGCCCGGCAAGTGGCAAAAGGTGATAAAATCAGGCAACATAGGCGAGGTACATTATTTTGAACATCAATCTGGTCATGTTGCTGGCGTAAAGTTCCTAAAAAGCGAGAGACCATGAACGAAAAAATCTATCTCAGAAACTTGTTATCAGAATCCGACCGCACGGCAGAAGAGAATTTAGAACTCTTTGCTCTACTAAATTTGGGAATTCTAGAATCTCTTAGTTATGGCGTGTTAAGCGCATCGGAAGCGCTGCGTACATTCTTCCATGCGGAAAACAGTCTGTTTGTGCGTGAAGAGCTGCACGACCACCTGGCCGATGAAATTATGAGTCGCGGTGTGCAGTTGCCCGATTTATTTGAAATTTTGCCCACAGAAGAAGCACAGCGCGAGTTTCAACGGGAAATGACGAAGTTGCACACGCTTTGTCTGGATTTGTTAGAACAGAAACCCGTAGCTGCCTGAAAACTCTCACAGTTGAAGCATCGACCCATATGACTTATTTAGAAAAACTCAAATCCATCCAAGAGCAAAACAATTCCTGGCTGTGTGTGGGGCTGGACCCCGATCCGCAAAAACTGCGGGTAGATTGGCTGAAGTGGGACGAGCCGGTGCTGCCCTTCAACAAGGCGATCATAGACGCCACCGCCGACCTGGTCTGCGCCTATAAACCGAACCTGGGCTTTTACCTGCAATGGGGCGCGGCGGGCATCATCGCCCTGGAACGCACCATCGCCTACATCCCCCGCCACATCCCCATCATCCTGGATTGCAAAACAGGCGATATGGGCCACACCCAGGCCGCCTGGGCCGCCGGGCTGTATGACGAATGGGGCGTAGACGCGGTGACGGTAAACCCATACCTGGGATCCGAAACGGTGCTGGCGATGATTGGCAATCGGCCAGACAAGGCGGTGTACATCCTGTCACGCACCTCTAACCGCAGCGCCACCGATTTTCAGGGCGACCTGCGCCAGGGGGAAGGGCTGGCGGCGGAGGTACTGCGCCAGAGCCAGCAGTGGCCGACCGCCGGGCACAAAGGGTATGTGGTGGGGGCCACTTACCCGGAAGAACTGGCGATTACCCGGCAGTTGGCGCCGCAGGCTAACTTCTTGATCCCCGGTGTGGGGGCGCAGGGTGGGGATTTGGGTACGGCCGTGACCCATGGCCCTGACTCCCTCGCCGGCCCGGTTATCAACTCCAGCCGGGGCATCATTTACGCCGGCGGCGGCCCTGATTTCGCGGAGAAAGCGCGGACGGCGGCAACGGCCGTGCGGGATGAGATCAACGCATTGAGAGATTAGGAGATTGGAGATTGGAGATTGGAGATGAACGTCCCTGCTGCGGTCACTCTTCCAGACCGTCCCACCCTGTTTTGCGCAACGTCATACCGCCATGACACGGCCGTGTCCGCCCATCATGGAGCCAGCAGCGATAGGCGCAATGACCCAGGCTCAATTCCCAATCACCACTTCCGGCGAAAAGAAGCTGAGACGGCCGTTGCGCGTCAGCGCCGCCATACTGACCGCATAGGATGTGCTGGTATCCAGGTTGGTCAGCGCCACATTACCCGATTGTTCAGAGAGAACGTAGCTAAAAGCAGGGTAATTCTCCGAGGCCACCGGCCGGAATGAGATAACGTAACCCGCTGCATTCGGGTCGGGCAGCCAGCTAATCAGGTACGCGCCCGGTTCGGACATGGCGGCAATGGTGGGGGCAGACGGCCGTGTGGGTGCGCCTGACGCCGTTGCCGTCACCGCCACCGCCAACTGCGTCACCTGGCGCAAATAATTGAAGTCTAGCGCCGCGGCCACATCGGCACTGTTATGCTGTTGGCTGGGGTCTTCTTGCGATTCAGTCAGGCGCACCGCCGGGATGCCCGCATACAAAAAGCTCAACTGGTCGCCCCAGCGCCCCTCCCTGTCCTCCGCGTTCACGTGTTCCAGCCCAAACTGGGGGATATAAAAGTTCCGCACCAAGTCCATGTACCGCACCAATTCACGGGTCGCCGACGAGGCATCGCCCGGTGAAATGGCGCGTACCCATTGCGGAATGCCGGGCCGCCCACCGACAATATCAAAATTAAACACGGCGTTGATCTGCGCCCCCTGTAACAACTGCTGCGTCACAAAATGCTGGCTGCCATACCGCCCCTGCTCCTCGGCGGCAAAGGCGGCAAAGATCACCGTCTGATTCAACTCCTGGGTACTCAGCAGGCGCGCCGCTTCCAGCAAAACGGCGACGCCGGACGCATTATCGTTCGCGCCAGGGGCAAAACTGACGCCATCGTTAGGGTCAAAGGTGCGCGAATCATAGTGCGCCGACAGGACAATCACGCCGGCATTAGGGTCGCGCCCCGGCAGAGTGGCAATAATGTTTTGCTGATTGGTAGCAACGCCGCCGCTGCTGTAGGGAAATTCGTCTGCTTCCACCAGGAGACGGCCGCCTCCAATCCGAATAAACTCATTAAAAATCCAGCGCCGCGCCGCGCCAATCCCGCGCCCCTCCACGTTGGTGGCGCTAAATGTATTGCGGGTGTGAAATCCCTCCAACGTCTGCACATAGCCCACCAGATTTTGCTGTGAGACGCCACGCACCATATTCAAAATTTCGGCGTCGGCGCCGGCAACCAGGTTACTTTGGGGGTTGATGACCGTGTCCGCCGGTAACTCTTGAATGACCGGCAGCGGTGTGGGTGGGGGTGGTAAATTGATTTGCTGTGGCCCTTGCAGTAACGCACAGGCAATGGAGGGTAACAACAAAATCCAGAGGAGGAAAAGGTTTCGGCGGCGCAAGGGCAGAGGAAAAAAGGCAAATCGGCCGTTTCCCGGCCGATTTGCCCCGATCAACTATTCATTAGATTTTGGAGATTTTGGTCTGTCCCACGCCTGCATAAACTCAGAAATCAGGTCAATGGGAATGGGGAAGACGATAGTCGTATTGTGTTCCACGCCAATTTCCGTCAGGGTTTGCAGATAGCGCAGCGTCATCGCCCCCGGTTCGCGCCCCATGATTTCGGCCGCTTCGGACAATTTTTGCGATGCCTGGAAATCTCCTTCGGCGCTGATGATCTTGGCGCGGCGATCCCGCTCCGCTTCTGCCTGCCGGGCCATGGCCCGCACCATGCTCTGGTTCAGTTCCACGTCCTTAATTTCCACAATGCTCACTTTGACGCCCCAGGGTTCGGTGGCTTCGTCAATGATGTGCTGCAAGGTTTCGTTGATTTGTTCCCGATCTTGCAGCAACTGGTCCATCATGGATTGGCCGATGACGTTGCGCAGGCTGGTCTGGGCAATTTGCCAGGTGGCGCGGCGATAATCTTCCACCTGCACCACCGCCATCGTGGGGCTTGTTACCCGGAAGTAAACGACGGCATTCACTTTAACGGTCACGTTATCCCGTGTGATCACTTCCTGTGCGGGCACATCCATCGTCACTGTGCGTGTATCAATTTTGACCATCCTTTCCACGAGTGGGATCAGCAGAAACAGGCCCGGCCCTTTGGCGCCCACCAGACGGCCCAGGCGGAACACCACGCCGCGTTCGTACTCCGGCACCACCCGCACCGACAGGGCTATTAAGACCAACAGGCCGATCAGGATAATGCACAACAGTGGCGTCAATAGTTCAGTAATACCCATGGCTTACCTCCTTTTGTAAGTCTCACGAGCCGGATTATACCGGCAAAACGATGATTTGGGTTTGTAAAAATGGTTTTACCCCATTTGGGCTGCTCAGACAGTTGTTACTAACCAGCAGTTAAACATAATTTACGGGAGAAAGCGGGGAAAGTTTTGGGCAACGGCCGTTTGCCAACACACCTCGTTAGCGATAAGGTATGGGTATACAATCCACCGTTCGTAGTAGGCGATTTATCGCCGCAAGAAGGCGATAAATCGCCTACTACGAACGAAATGTGAAGGAGACAAGCATGGTCAGCACAGTCGTTTTATTGAATGTAGACCCCCCCAAAGTCAACCACGTCGCCCAGGCCATTGCCGACATTGATGGCGTCAGCGAGGTCTTCTCCGTCGCCGGCCGATTTGACCTGGTAGCCATTGTGCGCGTGCGCGACAATGACAAGATGGCCGAAGTGGTGACGGAGCGGATGCTGGAAGTACCCGGCATCATCCGCTCGGAAACACTCATCGCCTTCCGCGTCTTCTCTAAACATGATCTGGAAAGCATGTTTTCGTTGGGCATTGAGTGAGAGGGAAAGTATCAAGTGTCAGGTGTCATGTGTCACGTAGCACCTGACACTTGACACATGATACATGACACCAAACGTGGATGCTCTTTTTGATGAATTTCCGGTGCTGACGACGGGGCGGTTGGTCTTGCGGCAGGTACGGCCGTCGGACGCCCCCGCCCTCTTTGCCATTTTCAGCAACCCGGAAGTGACCCGCTACTATGACCAACCCACTTTTACGGAGTTGGCGCAGGCGGAAGCATTGGCGGCGCGGATGCAGCAGCGGTTTGCCGAGAAACGCACCATCCGCTGGGCCATCACCCGGCCAATGGAAGATCAATTGTTGGGCACGTGCGGTTTTGCCGAGTGGAAACGCCATTTTAACTGTGCTGCCATAGGTTACGAACTGGCCCAAAGTGAATGGCGGCAGGGGATTATGACGGAAACACTCACGGCCGTACTCACCTTCGGCTTCACCCACATGCAGCTCAACCGCGTCGAAGCCTACGTGATGACCGGCAACGACGCCTCCATGCGCCTGCTGCAAAAACTTGGCTTCCAGGAAGAAGGGCTGCTGCGCCAATACGGTTACTGGCAAGACGCCTATCACGATCTGCACCTGTTTGCCCTGCTGAAACGGGACTTTCTCAGGTAACAAATACCCTGTGACCAAAATCCAACACCTGACCGACCCACAACTTCTGGAAAAATGCCGCCAGGGGCAGGCCGACGCCTGGCAGCAGGTCGTCACCCGTTATGAACGGCTCGTCTTCTCCATCCCCCTCAACTACGGCCTCACCCGCAGCGACGCCGCCGACATCGCTCAATTGACTTTCACCACCCTGGTTGAACATCTCGACCGCCTGCACGAAGATAGCAATCTGGGCGGCTGGCTGGCCACCGTCGCCCGGCGACACAGCCTCCATCACCTGCGCAAACACAAACGAGAATTTCTGGGACAGGAAGAAGACATAGCCCAAAGCCATTTTCTCCTGAACACACCCGGCCAGGATGCCACCGCCTATTGGGAACGGGTAAACTGGCTGAACCAGGGGCTAGATTTGCTGGACAAACGCTGCCGTGAACTGCTGCTGCTGCTCTACTTTTCCGAAGAGCCGCCCGCTTACGAAGAGGTGGCCGAGCAACTGGGATTGCGCGTGGGTAGCATTGGCCCCATTCGCGGCCGCTGCCTGGATCGGCTGCGCACCATTCTGGTGGAACGCGGCTAGGCGCATAGACCCGACAGGTTTTGCAAAACCTGTCAGGTCTCCCAAGATTGCTGTATTTTTGCGCCCGGTTCCGTCTTTTATCAATGGAACAGAATAAGCAGGCATAACACAGGATGGATATGATGGCAGATTTGCAAAATCCCACGACAGACCAACTGGCCGATTGGCTGGAAGGAAAATTATCGCCGGCGGACACGGCCGTACTCACCCAACTCGTCGCCGCTACCCCCAGCCTCCAGGAGCAGGTCGCCTGGCTGCAAGAGTTCCTGCACATCAGCCAGACCACCACCCTGGCCGACCCACCCGCCAGCGTGCGTCAGTCCGCCGTTGCCACATTTGCCGCTTATGCTCAAGACAAACGGCCGTCCGGCCGCCTGCGCACCCTCATCGCCACCCTCACCGCCGACAACTGGCAGCGCCCCGCCCTGGCCGGCGCCCGCCATGCCAGCCTCAGCCGCGAGCCGCGCCAACTCATCTACAGCAGCGACCTGGCCGACATCGCCCTCAACGCCCACATCCCCACCGGCAGCCAGCGCGTTGACCTGGACGGCCAGATTTTCCCCCTGGACGACAGCGACCCGGCCGATTTTGTCATCCAACTGCTGCAAGACGGCATCGAGCGCGGCCTGCTCATCAGCGACGACCTGGGCAAATTCAGCCTGACGGGGCTGCCGCCCGGCCATTATGCCCTGGTGCTCAGCCGCGATCAGGATGAAATCGAGATCGATCCCCTGGAACTGGTGTAGGCCATGCCCACCGAACCACCCCTGACGCCGGAACTGACGCCGGAGCTGATTGCCGAACTGCTGGCCCGGCCCACGGCCGTGACTCAGGCTGAATTTTTGCAGCAGGCCAACCTGTGGCACGAAGCAGGACTCAGCCAACTGCTGCAAACCGGCGGCCAACTCATCAACCGCGATCTGCCCCAGGCACGGCAGATATTTGACATCTGCCTGACCTTTGCCCCGGAACTGGCCCCCGCCCTGCATCCCCAGGCCATCTACCTGCGCGCCCAAACCCTGGCCCTCGGCGGCGACCTGGAACAGGCGTTGGCTGAAATCACGCGGGCGCAGGCAGGCTATTGGCAAACAGGCCAGACAGCCGCCGCCCTGCGCACCGACGTGGGGCGGTTGAACGTACTCATCCACCTGGGGCGCTACGCCGAGGCGCTGGCAACGGCCGAAACCACCCTCAACACCATTGCCCAAACCCCTGACCTGCCCCCGGAAACGGCCGTCCTGCTCACCGCCCATCTGCAAAACAACCGCGGCATCTGCCACAAATTCATGGGGCAATATGCCGATGCCCTCTTTGCCTACAAAGCGGCCGAAAACCAGTTTCGCACCCTGGGCCAGGACGAGGACGTGGCCAATATCCAGATGAACCTGGGCGTTTTGCTGGCCGAATTGGGGCACGGCCGTGAAGCCCTGGCCGCCTACGAAACCGCCGCCGCCATCTACGCCCAAACCGGCAACCAGTGGCGGCAGGCGCAAAACCTGGAAAACATGGGCGAAGTCCATCTGGCGCTGGGCAATTACAGCCAGAGCCTGGAGGCGTTTGCCGCTGCCCGCGACCTCTTTGCCGCCCTGGACGCCCCTCTGGAACAGCACATCTTGGAGCGGCTGACGGCCGACGCTTATCTGACGCTGAACCTGCTGCCGGAGGCCACCGCCGCGTACCGCGCCGCCATTGCCGGGCTGGAAGCGGGCGCTGCGCCGCACTACCTGGCCTGGGCGCTGTGGGGATTGGGAGCCACGTTGCTGCGCCGGGAACATCTGGAAGAAGCCGCCGCCGCCCTGGAACGGGCCGCCGCCATTTTTGCCGCCGCCGGGAATGACCATTTGCGCTCGGCGGTGCTGCTGGAACAGGCGGCGCTGGCGCAGGCGCAGGGGGATCGGGAAACGGCCGTGCAGCAAACCCACCAGGCCCTCGCCCTCATCGCCGACCAGGAGTGGCCGGTGCAGCGTGTGTATGCCCATTTGCGCCTGGCCGATTTGCTGCTGCCAGATGACACGGCCGCAGTCGCGCCCCTGCTGCAAGAAGCCCAACAGATCAGCGACCGGCTGCCCCTGCCGCACCTGCGCTTTCGCGTGCAGCAGCGGTTGGGGCGGCTCTATCTGCTTCAGGGGCGCGAAGTTGAGGCGGAACAAATGCTGGTCACGGCCGTTGCCGAAATCGAACAACTGCGCGGCGCGCTGGCGCAACAAAGTGTGCGCACCTCATTTTTGCAGGACAAAACGGCCGTATACACCGACCTCACCCGCCTCTACCTGGCGCGTGGCGACCAGGCCAGCCTGGAGCAGGCGTTTAACGTGGCCGAACAGGCCAAATCCCGCGCCCTGGTAGACCTGCTCAGCCACGGTATTGAAACCCAACTGGCGCAAAATCTGCCGCCCGACCTGGCGGAACGGCTGCAAACCCTCCAGGCCGACCTGCACGCCCTTTACAACGAGGCGCTGCGCGACAGCCCGGAGGGCGACCGCGCCGCCCGCCTGGCCGAACTGAACACTCGCGCCACCCATCTGGAAGAAGAGATCAGCCGCCTGCGGTTGCAGGCAAACGGCGGCGTTCTGGCCGGAACATGGGGGCATGCTGCCCCACTGCTGCACGCCGCCCCACTGGCGGCGCTTCACCCTGCTGGCCTTCCACACGTTGGATGATGAGCTGCTGGCTTTTGTCTACCGGGATGGCAGGTTGCAGATTGTGCGCCATCTCAGCCGGGCGGCGGTGGTGGGGCGGCATCTGGCGGCGCTGGCGGTGGAGTGGCAGCGGTTTCAGGTCGGCGACGCCTTCATCCAACGCCACCTGCCGCGCCTTACCCGCTCCGTGCAGCACATCCTACAGGCGCTCTATCAGGAGCTTATCGCGCCGCTGGCCGATCATCTGGCGGGCAGCCGCCGGCTGGCGATTGTGCCCCATGGCCGATTGCATCATGTCCCGTTTGCAGCCTTATTTGACGGCCGTTCATACCTGATTGACCACTTTGACATCAGCATCGCCCCCAGCGCCACCGTCCTCCACCTCAGCCGCCAGCGACCGGCGCGGCGTGACGGTACGGCCGTTGTGTTTGGCGTGGCTGACCCGCTCATCCCTTTTGCCTTGCCGGAGGCAACGGCCGTGAGCCAGCATCTACCCGCCGCGCGCCTGCACCTGGGCGAACAGGCCACCCTGGCCAATCTACGGCAGGATACGGCCGACTGCGGACTGCTGCACCTGGCCTGCCATGGCCTCTTCCGCCACGACAACCCCTTCTTCTCCGCGCTCAAACTGCATGATGGCTGGCTGACGGCCGGCGAGGCCATGCAGTTGAAACTGAACGGCGCGTTTGTCACCCTCAGCGCCTGCGAGTCGGGCCGAAGCCATGTCATCGGCGGTGATGAACTGTTAGGATTGCCCCATGCTTTCCTGGGCGCGGGCGCGTCCGGCCTGCTGGTCAGCCTGTGGCTGGTGGAAGATGAAACCACCGCCGCCCTGATGACCGACTTTTACGGCCGTCTGGCGCAAGGCGACAACTATGCGGCGGCGCTGCGCCAGGCGCAGGTATCCCTGAAAACCAATCACCCCCACCCCTACTACTGGGCGCCCTTCGTCCTGATCGGCATCTAACACTCTGCAAAATTACCCTTCTTAACTTTACCGCTTCGCCTGTCATTCCGAGCGCAGTCTTCGTAGCGAGGAATCCCTCTCCTGTACAGATGGGAGAGATTCCTCCTCGAAGACTCGTCGGAATGACATGTGAAAGTTTGGTGTATTTTTCGGCTGTGTCAGGGCTTATATCTTTACATAGAAACACAATGTTGCTAAATCAAATTGAGACCACTAAACAAATACCCCAACAAATACGGAGGATTATCTAATGAAATCAATTTTACATAAAACAAGCTGGATCGTGGGTTTGCTGCTGCTCTTTGTGGCCGTGTTGCCCCACACCTCGTCCGCCGACCCGGCGCAACCGGTTGGTTCCTATTCCATTTACCTGCCCGCATTGCAGTCGGCGGCGGTTAGCCTGACCCCACCCAACGAAGTCATTGTAAAGCTCGCGCCCGGCACGTCCATTGCCGCCATTAACCAGACCTATGGCACCACGACCATCCGGCTCTTTTCACCCACCCGCGCTATTTACCTGCTCCAGGCGCCCACCGGCGCTGACCCGGAACAGTTAGCAGAGACAATGAACAACGACGGCCGTATCCTCTACGCCGAACCGAACCGCATCACCGATGCGCCGGAGGCCATCGGACGTGAGGCGTTCTCCTGGGGCGGCCCGGATGATGGGCCATACACCGGGCAGTATGCGCCAGACCTGATTGGTCTGCCCGCCGCCCATGCCATCAGCCAGGGCGCGGGTGTCATTGTGGCCGTCATTGATACCGGCGTGCAGTTGAGCCACCCCATCTTAGCGCCACGCCTGACGGCCGCCCGCATTGACTTTGTGGATGGCGATGACGAGCCGGAGGATGTCTTCAGCGGCGGCAGCGATTACGGCGCGGGGCATGGCACACACGTCGCCGGGATCATTCACCTGGTTGCGCCGCAAGCCCAGATCATGCCCATTCGCGTGCTGGACACCGATGGGCAGGGTTACTCCTTCACCGTGGCCGAGGCCATCCTGTTTGCTTACGAAAACGGGGCGCACGTCATCAACCTCAGCCTGGGCATGCCTTTTGAATCAGAATTCCTGGAAGATGTCATTGAAGATGTGACCGAAGAAGGAGTGGTGGTGGTAGCCGCTGCGGGGAATTTGAACAGCACCCAGGAGCAGTACCCGGCGGCAACGGAATGTGTGTTGGCGGTCACGGCCGTAGACGCCAACAAAGTCAAAGCTGATTTTGCCAGCTACGGCAGTTGGGTGCTGCTCTCTGCGCCCGGTGTGGGCATCTACAGCACGCTGCCGGTGGATGGCTATGGCAGTTGGAATGGTACTTCGATGGCCGCGCCGTTTGCGGCCGGGCAGGCGGCGCTGCTGCGCAGCCTGAACACCAATTTGAACGTTGTGCAGGTGGCGGATTTGATCGGGGGCACGGCCGTTGACCTCAACCCATTCAACCCTGGTTATGTCAACCAATTAGGCGCAGGGCTGCTCGATGTGGCCGCCAGCCTCCAGGCGCTGCAAGCCGGCAACATCCCTAACCTGGGACTGCTGGATGACGATTGCGCCGACGATGACACGGCCGATATGCACCACGCGGGCGATTACTTCCTGTTTGCCAAAGCTGCCGGGGACGGCGGCACGTCTGACCCCAAAGCCTACGAGCCGGTCTGTGACGACGCCAACGATAAACAGGCGGATGTGAGCGGCAGTAATAGTGATTATTACGGCCGTATCCACAGCAACGCCGACTTAGCCATCTCTGGGGCGGATAACTGGTTTCGGGACACCATTTCCCCGAACCCGGAACTAACCTACGGCGTCAACGACGGGCCATCCTCGGCCTGCCAGCTACAGGCGGAAGATGCCAATACCTACAGCAGTGGCTGGCCGCTCAACATCAGCGGCAACGGCAATCCCGGCAGCATTCACGGCCCTTACCAGATTGGGCCAAAGGGGTGGCCGGGCAACCTGGGCAACTACCTGGACGCCAACGGCATGACCTTTGGCAACGACATCAACCAGGTATTGCCCGGCGTCACCTGTGATCGCGGCTCCCTGACCCACTCCGGCGTGATCGAGATTACGGCCGCCGATAATGGCAAGGTGGTCTGCAACGGCGGCGACCCGATCAAGATCAGCGATTCCGGCCTGGGTACGGCCAACAACCCTTTCCGCATCACCATGGTGTCACATGGGCTGATCGAGATCAGCGGCTCTGAGCATTATCTGGCCCCGGCTGTCTATGGCATCCTGGCCTGGACAGACCAACGCTTTAGCAACGAAGCCACCAGCATCAAAATCGCCGGCAGCAACGTCAACGTGGTGCAGCGGGCCATCCTCTTTTCGCCACGCAGCGGGCAAGACGTTTCCGGTTCCAACAGCACCCTGCTGTGCATCCAGATGATTGGCCAGGGGGCGCTGAAAGCGGCCGGCAGCAACGCGGTGCTTGGCCCATTTGCGCCCGGCTGCCAGAATTAAGATGCAGCCAGAGTATTATCTCAATAAATGGAGGTACGAGGAGTGCGCATCCTCAGATGCGCATCTGAGGATGCACACTCCTCCACGAGATATTGAGAAGATACTAGCCAGATTGTAAACGGTAATAGAGAACCAATTCCTTCAGCATAGTGGCTGGCACCCAGTACCAGCCACTTTTTTTAAGCACGGACTCTGTTCTTCAGTACGCTTCGGAGCGAGGAATCCCGACCCTCCATTATTCCAGATGAATAGGATTCCTCGGAAGACCTCGGAATGACAGTTTGCGGATCGCTGTATTTTTCACCGACCATTCTGTCTTATATCTGTACTTGTGAACAAACAACGCACTTCAACAAGGAGATAAAGACACGATGAATTGCACAACTAACGGCCAGTTACGGCCGTTCCCAACACTTCAATTCCGCTGGTGGATGCCGGGCGTGGTCCTCTTTGCCATAGCCGCCGGGCTGCTCCTCTATGCGGCTGGCTCGACGATAGGAGATGAATGGTTTACGGTAGGCAGCGGCAAATGGTGGGGGTTAACGGCCGTGCTGCACCTGCCCTTTTTTGTGATCTTGTTTTTCCTGATCATCGGCCTTGTCGAGCGCATAGGCTTTTACTGGAAGGGGCGCGCCCCAGAGCAGCCCGGCCCCCTGCCCGCAGAATATCCCACCGTGTGTGTACAGTTGCCTATGTTCAATGAACACGCCGTGGCGCGCCGGGTCATTGAAGCGGCGGCCAACATGACCTGGCCCGCCGACCGTTTGACCATTCAGGTGCTCGATGACTCCACCGACGAGGATACCCGCCGATTGGTGGAACAAGTCTGCCGCCAGGTGCGGGCGCGGGGAATAGATTGCCGCATCTTGCACCGCAGCAATCGCCAGGGATACAAGGCCGGGGCGCTGGAAGAAGGGCGCAAACAGACAGACGCCGAATTCCTGGCCATCTTCGACGCCGATTTTGTGCCGCCCCCCGATTACCTGCTGCGCGCCGTACCGCACTTCTATCTGACAGACGGCCGTGCCGATACCGGTCTGGCGCTGGTGCAGGCGCAGTGGGGCCACCTGAACCATGACGAGTCGGCCCTGACCCTGGCCCAATCCCTGTGGGTGGACGACCACCACACGTTGCAGATGTCCTGGCGCTCGGCGGCCTGGCAATTTGTGAACTTCACCGGCACGGCGGGTGTGTGGCGCGCCGCCGCCATTGAAGCCGCCGGTGGTTGGCGGGCCACCAGCCTGGTGGAAGATTGTGAATTGAGCTTTCGGCACCTGTTCGCCGGGTATCGCACCAAATTTGTGAAGGAAATTGTGGCCCCTGCCGAACTGCCCGCTACCTACGCCGCCTACAAAGCCCAGCAAAGACGATGGACGTTAGGTTGGGTGCAGTTGCAGCGCCTGCATCTGCCCACACTGCTCTTTGATTATCCAACCTCGTGGCTGCGGCGGCTGCAATTTTTCTACCACATGTGCATCTCGTGGCAATGGCCGGCGTGGGCCATCTGGATCATGGTGCTGCCGTTTCTGATTTACACCGACCATTGGCTTGGCGTTTTTGGCCCTGCCTGGGGTGTGGCCTTTTATCTGCTGCCCAGCCTGTTCTGGCTGGCGCTATCTACCACGATGGCCTCGCTGGAGACGAAACACACCTATGCCGCCCCCCTGACGCCGACCAGGTTCCTCGGCCGCCTGGGACGGATGTTTCCTTATATCTTCATCGGCGCGGGGATGCTGCCGCACCAATTTAGCGCCTTTGCCGAAGGGTTGTTTGGCCCCCTCCACAGTGAGTTTGAACGCACACCCAAAGCGGCGACGGTAACGAAGAATGCCAATGTGGCTGCACCTTTGAGCCGGGCAACGGCCGTGCCGAAAAAGTACCGGGTCAAAGTCCACTGGCCTTATATCCTGGCCGAGTTGTTCTTCATCCTTTACCATGTGGGATGGGTCATCCTGTTTGCCAACGCCGGGTTGTTTTGGTGCGCCCTGGTTGCGGCTTATATGGCGCTTTGCGTACTTTGCCTGGTCTTCTTTTCCAGGGGCCCTTACCTTGCGCGCCTGGTCTTGTTTACCAACCTGCGCCAACCGGCGTGACGGGTGATGCGTGACGGGTGACCGGCGGGGTCTCACACATCAGGCATCACACGGCACCTGCGAAATCCTGAAGAGCCGCGTCGTGGTTCAAACGGGGTGAGACAGGCGGGGAATTATGCTTTTCTTCAAAGCAAAGGTATCGCCCGCCTGTCCCATCCCTACCAAATGTGTTAACCTACTGGCCCTATGACCCTGTTTCACCTGACAAAGTACACGGCTCTGGGCAACGACATGATCGTCATTGACCCGGCGCATTGTGCGGTGGCGTTGACGCCGGACAACGTCCGGCTGATTTGTGACCGGCATTTTGGGGTGGGCGCGGATGGCATTTGTTATGGGCCATTGCCGGGTGATGGGCCGTTTACCATGCGCTTCTTCAACCCGGATGGCAGCGAGGCGGAACGCAGCGGCAACGGGCTGCGCATCTTTGCCCGCTACCTGTGGGACGCGGGTTATGTGACCGGCCCAGATTTTGTAATGGGCATGGGCGAGAACACGATTCCCACGCATATAGATGAGAAGACCGGCCTCATTACGCTGGAAATGGGTGGGTTGCAACTGATGTTTGCCGACCAACCGTTGAAAGTGGACGAGGAGATGGTGCTGGCTACGGCCGTGACCATCGGCAACCCCCACTGCATCATCTTCACCGCCGAGCTCGGCCGTGTCCACACCTGGGGGCCGCTCATTGAAACTGCACCCCAGTTCCCCAACCGCACCAATGTGCAACTGGTCAATGTGTTGGACGACCACACCATCCAGATTGAAATTTGGGAGCGCGGCGCGGGTTACACCCTCGCCTCCGGCACATCGGCCAGCGCCGCTGCCGCTGCCGCCGTCCTCACCGGGCGCTGCGCCTCCCGCCACCTCAGCGCGCAAATGGCGGGCGGAAATTTGTCAGTAGAAGTGCTGGCTGAGGGGGTGCGCTTGACAGGGCCGGTCACGGCCGTGTACCACGCCACCTTCTCCCCCGACATCCTGGCCCAATTTGCCCCTTAAATTCGCCACCAGACATCCGATTTCTTAAAGAAATCGGATGTTTTATTGCTTCCCCCTGCCAACATTGCTAAATTCAGGCCAAGACCCTAAGGGTTTTAGAAACCCTTAGGGGCTTACGGCGCTATGAACGAAATCATTCAGGTCAAACACGTCACCAAAACCTATCCCGTTGGCGAAGGGGAAATTACCGTGCTGCGTGAAGTCTCGCTCTCCATCGGCCGCGGCGAATTTGTGGCGATTGTCGGCGAATCCGGCAACGGCAAATCTACGCTGCTGAACATGATCACCGGCATAGACCACCCCACCAGCGGCGATGTGATTGTCAACGGCCGTAGCCTGCCCCCCATGTCCGAAAACGATCTCGCCCTCTGGCGCGGCGCCGAAATGGGCATCGTCTTTCAATTTTTCCAACTGCTGCCCGCGCTGAATCTGCTGCAAAACATCATCCTACCCATGGACTTCCTCAAAAAACTGCCGCGCAAAGAGCGCAAAGAACGCGCCCTGCACCTGCTCGATCTCGTGGGGCTGGCCGACCAGGCATACAAACTGCCCAACGCCGTCTCCGGCGGGCAGCAGCAGCGGGCCGCCATCGCCCGCGCCCTGGCCAACGACCCGCCGCTCATCGTCGCCGACGAACCCACCGGCAACCTGGACGCCCGCACCGCCAACGAAGTGTTCGACCTGTTCAGCCATCTCACCGACCAGGGCAAAACCCTGGTCATGGTTACACACAACGAAGAGCTGGCCCGCCAGGCCCGCCGCATCATGGAAGTCAAAAACGGCCGTATCATCCGCGATGAATGGCTGGTGCGAGGCACGGAGAACGGCCGTGTCTCCGTAACCCGTGATGCGTGAAACGTGATGCGTGACGACATTCACGGGTCACGCATCACGCCTCACGTTTCCCTCCCATGGACGTCATCTGGCACAAAGTCTGGCACGATTTATGGCACCACAAAGCCCGCACCCTGCTGGTAATTTTGAGCATCGCCAGCGGCGTTTTTGCCATTGGCGCCATTTTTGGCATGGTAGACCAGCTCCTCAGCGGCATGGACAACGCCCACCGCGCCACCAACCCCTCCCACATCAACGTCTTCCTCAACACCCTCATTGATGACGACACCGCCCAATCCCTCACCAGCATCCCCGGCGTGGTGGGCGTGGAACCGGCCAACCGTATCAACATCCGTTACAAAACCGGCCCGGACGGTGAATGGCAGGACGGGGCTATTACCATGCGCCGCGACTTCACCGACCAGCAATACGACCTGGTGACGCTGCAAGAAGGAGCGTGGCCGGCCGACCGGCAAATCGGCGTGGAGCGGCTGACCACCCAATCGTACCACCTGGATATCGGCGACCAGATCATCATTGAGATGCCCGGCACAGACCGGGTGTTTACGATCAACGGCCGTATCCGCCATCCCTTTGTCCAGCCACCATCCTTCGGCGGCGAAGCCCACTTCTTCGCCGACGCCGCCGGTCTGGCCAAACTCGGTTTCCCCGAAGGCAACTTCGCCAGCGTGATGGTGCAGATAGAGCCATACAGCCGCGCCCACGCCGAACAAATCGCCGGTGACATCCGCGAACGCCTCAGCAAACAGGGGTACAACGTCGCCATCACCATCTACCAGGAGCCAGACCGCCACTGGGGGCGTGATTTTGTGGACGGGCTGATGATTGTGCTGCGCGTCATGGCGGTGGTTTCGTTGTTCCTCAGCGTGGTGTTGGTGGTGAATACGTTCACGGCCGTCATCACCCAACAAACCGACCAGATTGGCGTCATCAAAGCCATCGGCGGCAGCAGCGGCATCATCACCAAAACCTATCTCGTCGGGGTATTGCTGCTTAGCCTGCTGGCATTGGCGCTGGCGCTGCCGTTGGGCGCATTGACCGCCTTTGCCAGCAGCCGCTGGTTCCTCAACCTGTTCAACGTGGATTTTGACACCTTCCAATTTTCCCCCCAGGCAGTGATCTGGCAGGTGGCGGCAGCTACGGCCGTGCCCATTCTGGCCGCCCTCTGGCCCGTTCTCAAAGGGGCCAACCTGACCGTGCGCGAAGCCATCGCCACCTACGGCCTGGGCGGCGACTTTGGCAGCAGCCGCTTTGACCGTTTCATTGACCACCTCAGCGCCCGCTTCCTCTCCTCCGTCTACGCTGCCGCCCTGGGCAATATGTTCCGGCGCAAAGGGCGGCTGGCGCTGACGCAGCTGGTATTGGTCATCGCCGGGGTCATGTTCCTGGTGGTGATGACGCTGGTCGCCTCCACCAACCACACGCTGGACAACGAAATGGCGCGGCGCGGCTATGACGCCCGCATCGGTTTTGTGCGCGACCAGCGCAGCGAACGGGTGCTGAACATGGCGCTGGCCTTGCCAGAAGTGAAGGCCGCTGAAATATGGTACACCCACAGCGCCACCATCCTGCGAGAAGGGGAACGGCTGCGTGACTCCGCCGGGCTGGGGGCGCAGCTTACCGGCCTGCCACCGGAGAGCACCATGCGCCGCCCGCTCATCGTAGACGGCCGTTGGTTGCAGCCGGGCGACGGGTTGTCCGAAAGCCGTGTCATTGTTGTCAACGCCGACTCTGCCGAGAAAAACGGCATCGCCGTCGGCGACGTGGTCCGCCTGGATTTGGGACAGTTGGGGGACGCCGAGTGGCAGGTAATCGGCATGTACCGCATCATCTCCGGCGCGGACTTCGCCACCGAGCCAATTTACGCCCCGCTGGATGCGGTGGTGGCCGTAACCAAACAGGCCAACCGGGGCACCGCCCTTTACCTGCAAACCAATGACCATTCAGCAGAGGCGGTCACGGCCGTGACCGAACAACTGAAAAACCAGTTTGAAGCGCAGCGTATGGACGTGGCTTTGTTCACCACGGCCGTGAAACTGGAAGAACGCGCCGAAATTGATACCCAGTTCGCCAGCGTGGTCACCATCTTGCTCAGCCTGGCGGGGCTGATGGCGCTGGTGGGCGGCATTGGGCTGATGGGCGCACTCAGCATCAGCGTGGTGGAACGCACCCGTGAAATTGGCGTGTTACGCGCCATCGGCGCATCCTCGCCGACTATTATGCTGCTGTTTGTGATGGAAGGGGTGCTGCAAGGGTTGTTTAGCTGGTGTCTGGCGATTCCGCTGGCAATCGTCTTTAGCCGCCCCTTAGCCAATGCACTGGGCCAGGCGATGACAGGCACGAATTTGGACTTTGCGTTTCATGTCACGGCCGTGTTCATCTGGCTGGTCGTCATCCTGGGCGTCTCGGCCGTAGCCGCCATCCTGCCCGCCCGCGCCGCCACCCGCATCAGCGTCCGCCAAAGTCTGGCGTATGCGTGAGCAGGAGAGATTGAACCAATCTGCAACCGCTACGCCACAGACATGCGATTTTTTGGAAAAATCGCATGCCTCCCCATTCTTGACGCTCCTTCCCCCCTCCTGTATCCTCTATTTCACGTGCAAATCTTTGGTTGATAGATGCTGACTGGTTGTGTGCAAGGCCGTTTTACCAGCAACTAGGACGGGAATATAATGCCCAACGAAGTGAGCTAGGAGCTAACAATGACTACTCTTTTCAAAGAGGTAAATTACTCACTTAATAAACTCATCGCCGATATTGATTTAGGTGAGATTGGGTTGCCTGAGATCCAGCGTCCTTTTGTCTGGCCCAATACCAAGGTTCGAGATTTATTCGATTCTATGTATAAAGGGTTTCCGGTAGGTTATTTACTGTTTTGGTCATCGGAAAATTGGGCGAACATGGATTATGAGATATTTTTAGCAGATAGGCGCAAACGTATCGCCCAGGTCATCAAAAACGGTTTTGCACGCTTAACTTAGCGTTGCAGACAGGTGGTACGTGCGCCTAGGGTTTGTCTGGTGGTGAATGAGCGATAAATCGACAGAATGGCTTAAGCAGGCGGAATATGATATGGACACGGCTGTCGTAATGTTTAACAACGGCCGTTACTTCTATGCCGTTTCATGTGCCACCTGTCAATTGAAAAGGCGCTGAAAGGTCTTTATTCTCATGTTCACAGTCAGGTCCCGCCCAAAACTCATAATTTGCTTTATTTGCTGACGCAGATAGGCAAACGGCCGTCGCCAGAATTGGAGAAATTCATCACCAGATTGAACACCGCCAGTGTAGCCACGCGCTACCCAGATGATCTGGCAAAAATTCAGGCAGACTACACAGCAAAAGTTACGCGGGAATTGATGGCAAAAGCAAAGAGGTGTTGCATTGGGTCAAGACGCAGCTATAAAAACAGTCCGGCAATTCAAAAAAGTATTAGAATCAGCCAACGTACAGGTTGAAGAAATGATCCTGTATGGTTCTCACGCGACGGGGACGGCACGTGAGGATAGCGATATTGACCTTATCGTCATTTCACCCAGTTTTGCCGACAAAAGCTATTGGGAGCGCATTGATATATTAAGTGCGGCCATTTACCAACTCTTTGTGCCCATTGAGGCGTCGGCCTTTACACCGGAGGAATGGGCAGCTGGCCAATCGCTGCTAGTGGATTATGCCCGGAACGGGGTGGTGGTACAGTAAACTGCCCCCAAAGAACCAGTCTACTCTTGTGCTAATCAACCAAATGGGCTGGCACAATAACCATGTGCCATCTTGACACCTGAAACCTAATTACCCGCCCAAGCGGTACATCTCCGCCCCCTTCGCCGGGAGGCGGGTGAAGGAGGTGCGCAGTTCGGAGTAGCGGTCGGTGCGCCGCCGCCAGACGCCGCCGATCAGGTCGAGCATCTCCTCGTCCGAGGCGCCCGCCCGCAGCGGCCCGCGCAAATCGGTACCCTTGTTGGCAAACAGGCAGGTGTAATACTCGCCGGCGCCGGACAGGCGGGCGCGAGTGCAGTTGCCACAAAACGGCTGACTGACCGAGGCGATAAGCCCAATCTCCCCTTCGCCATCCAGATAACGGAAGCGGTTGGCGACTTCGCCAGGATAATTGGGCGGGATCGGTTCCAGCGGCATCTCCCGATCAATGCGGCGGATAATCTCTTCGGCCGTGACTACATCATCCATCTTCCAGCCGTTCAAATTGCCCACATCCATGTACTCGATAAAACGAACAATGTGCCCGGTGCCTTTGAAGCGCCGCGCCAGGTCTACAATAGTGTGGTCGTTCACCCCTCGTTTGACCACGCAGTTGATCTTGATGGGGTAAAAGCCATCGGCTTCGGCCACCGCGAAACCGGCCAACACGCGCTGCACGGAGGATTTACGGCCGTTCATCACCTCAAA
Organism: Chloroflexota bacterium; assembly: GCA_014584575.1. Lineage (GTDB taxonomy): Bacteria > Chloroflexota > Anaerolineae > Promineifilales > Promineifilaceae > CAADGU01. The sequence continues at coordinate 43,198 of JACTMP010000069.1, read as the reverse complement.
CACCTCTTCATCCAGCGAATCCAGGCTGACGGTCAGCCGGTGCAGCCCCGCCTCTTTGAGCAGGTGGGACATTTTGGGCAGGTAATAGCCATTGGTGGTCAAGGCCAGGTCATCCACGCCGGGAATTTGGGCCAGGCGGGCGATCAGGTGGGACAGGTTCGGCCGCAGCAGTGGTTCGCCGCCTGTCAGCCGGAATTTAGTCACGCCAATCTGGGCAAACAGTCCCGCCAGCCGCACAATCTCATCGTCGCTTAACAACTCGCCGTTGCTCAGAAAGTTGTAATCCGCGCCAAAGATTTCGGCGGGCATACAGTAGGGACAGCGAAAGTTACATTTGTCAATGACCGAAATGCGTAAGTCTCGAATGGGACGGTTAAACTTGTCGGTCAGGGGAATAGTCATACGTTTACTCCAATACAGTTAACACCAAGATATGCTAAGTCTTGACAAGACTTAGCACATCTTTATTACTCTGCAAACAGTTCGGGGATGGGAAGGGCAAAACCTTCCAATATGCCTTCTCCGTGCAGGGTATCAGTGAGGATGGTCACGGCCGTAGGCCCATGATACACCCGCACTGCTTTCCGTTTTGGCTCTACCACCCACACCCAATCTACGCCTAGCGCGAAATACTCTTCAATTTTTTCGTTCAAATCGGTCCACAAATCACTGGGGGAAACAACCTCCACCACCAGTTCGGGCGCAATCTGCAGAAAGCCTTTGCGTGGCCGCTGCGGGGCACGTTCCCGTGAAATAAAGGAAACATCCGCGCTCCTCACGGTGTCAGGGCTTCGTTCTGTAAAAATTCCCACTTCGCCCACAAATACCCAACCCAGTTTATGTTTGGAAACAAAATTACCAAGCAAACGACCAATTTCATTTTCCAGATACGCATGTTCAACATTTGTGGGACTCATGGCGATGATCTCTCCTCTGACCAGTTCGTAACGACCAATATCTGGCATTTCCAGGAGTTCGTCGGCGGTAATGAGTTGGGGCGGGGCGAGTACGGCCGTGTCCATATCATTCACCTCATCAACACTGTTTGTAGTAGGCGATTTATCGCCTTTTGACGGCGATGAATCGCCTACTACGAACGGTTATTCCTTCAAAAAGTTGCGCAGGACGGTGTGCAGGATGCCGCCGTTGCGGTAGTAGTCCACTTCTACGGGGGTGTCAATGCGGCAGAGCGTTTGGAAGGTTACGGCCGTGCCATCCGCCCGTTCGGCCCGAACCGTAATCTCTTGTAACGGCTTCACCTCATCCGTCAGGTTGAGTGTGCTGTACGTTTCCGTACCATCCAGCCCCAACGTTTGCGGGTTTTCGCCGGGCATAAATTGCAGCGGCAGCACCCCCATGCCCACCAGATTACTGCGGTGAATGCGCTCGTAGCTCTGGGCAATCACCATCCGCACGCCCAGCAGCAGCACCCCCTTGGCCGCCCAGTCGCGGGAACTGCCCATGCCATAATCATTACCCGCCAGCACCACCAGCGGCGTACCCGCCGCCTGATACTTCAACGAGGCGTCGTAAATGGTGGTCACTTCGTTCGTGGGCAGGTAGGTGGTGAAGCCGCCTTCCGTGCCGGGGGCCATCTGGTTGCGCAGGCGCACATTGGCAAAGGTACCGCGTGTCATCACCCGGTCATTGCCCCGCCGCGAGCCGTAGCTGTTGAAGTAGGGCGGCTCTACGTCATGCTCCAGCAGGTAGTGACCTGCCGGGCTGGTGCGGGAGATGGAACCGGCCGGTGAAATGTGGTCGGTGGTCACCGAATCACCCACTTTCACCAGCACCCGGGCATTTTCAATGTTGCTAATTGGGTTAATCTCCCGTGTCAGGGTAGTGAAGAAGGGCGGCTCTTGAATGTAGGTAGAGTCGGGATTCCACTCATACAGTTCACCGCCGCGCACCGGGATTTGGTTCCACTCTTCGCTGCCGTCGTAGACGTTGGCATACTGTTCGCGGAACATCTCGGCGGTCACGGTTTGGGCCACGGTGGCGGCCACTTCCTGGCTGCTGGGCCAGATGTCCCGCAGGTAGACCGGCTGCCCATTTTGGTTCGTGCCAATTGGCTCGGTGGTCAGGTCAACGTCCGTGCGGCCGGCCAACGCATAGGCCACCACCAGCGGCGGCGAAGCCAGATAGTTGGTCTTGGTCAGCGGATGCACCCGCCCTTCAAAGTTGCGGTTGCCGCTGAGTACGGCCGAAGCCACCAGATCATTCTCGCGGATGGCCGCCTCCACCGCTTCCGGCAGCGGCCCGGAGTTGCCAATACAGGTGGTGCAGCCAAAACCGACGATGTGGAATCCCAGTTGTTCCAGATAGGGCATCAGCCCCGCTTTTTTCAGGTAATCTTCCACCACGCGGGAGCCGGGGGCCAGGCTTGTCTTGACATAAGGTGGCACAGATAACCCCGCTTCCACCGCCTTCTTGGCCACCAGCCCCGCACCCACCATCACATACGGGTTGCTGGTGTTGGTGCAGGAGGTGATGGCGGCGATGACCACCGCGCCGTGCCCAATTTCTGTTTCGTGGCCGTTACGGACAACGGCCGTGCGCCCCAACTCCTCCTCGCGCAGCCCAATGCCCTGTGGCCCCGCCGGGGTAAGCAGCGTTTTGGTGAACTTCTCCTTCATTTCGCTGAGCAGGATGCGGTCTTGCGGCCGTTTGGGGCCGGCCAGACTGGGCTGCACCGTGCCCAAATCCAGTTCCACCACGTCGGTAAAGTCCGGGTCCGGCGTGTCGTCGGTGCGGAACAACCCTTGCGCTTTGCTGTATTTTTCCACCAGGTCAATCAGGTCAGACGGCCGTCCCGTCTGGCGCAGATAACGCAACGTTTCGTCATCCACCGGGAAAAAGCCCACCGTCGCCCCATATTCCGGGCACATATTGGCAATAGTGGCCCGGTCGGCCAGGGTCATGCTGCTCAGGCCAGGGCCAAAAAATTCTACAAACTTACCCACCACCCCTTTTTGGCGCAGCAGTTGGGTCACCACCAGCACCAGATCGGTCGCCGTTGAGCCTTCGGGCATCCGCCCCGTCAGCCGCACACCGATCACTTCCGGCGTGAGCATGTAAATGGGCTGGCCCAGCATCACCGCTTCCGCTTCAATGCCGCCCACGCCCCAGGCCAGCACCCCCAGCCCGTCAATCATGGTGGTATGTGAATCGGTGCCCACCAGGCTGTCCGGGAAGGCGACCAGGCCATCCCCTTCTGGGGCCGTCATCACCACTTTGCCCAGGTATTCCAGGTTCACCTGATGCACAATGCCGGTGGCGGGCGGCACGACGGTGAAATTCTCAAATGCCTTTTGCCCCCATTTCAAAAATTCGTACCGTTCGCGGTTGCGTACAAACTCTTTTTCGGCGTTGATGAACAGCGCGGCGGCCGAACCAAAGGCGTCCACCTGCACCGAATGGTCAATTACCAGGTCTACGGGCACGATGGGGTTGATCTTTTTGGGGTTGCCGCCCAGCCGGGCCATGGCGGCGCGCATGGCTGCCAGGTCTACCACCGCCGGTACGCCGGTGAAATCTTGCAGGATGACGCGCCCCGGTTTGAAGGGCAGTTCGTCGGCCGCCGGGCTTTTGGCGTTGTAGCGGGCCAGCTTTTCCACGTCGGCGGGAGTGACGACGTAGCCATCGCAGGTGCGCAGCAGCGCCTCCAGCATGATTTTGATGGAGAAGGGCAGCCGGTTAATGTTAGCCAGGTGGTTCAGTTTATCCAGCCGGTAATAATAGACATCGGTTCCGGGTAGTTTGGCGCGGGCGCCGAAATGGTCAAATATGTTTGTCATAGCAGGTACCTCTTCCTTAAAAAGTGTTGTTTGTGTAGCAGAGATTAGAGATTGGAGATTAGCGATCAAGTAGTGACACCAGGTTTTCGCCATCCCATTAAGACTACAACGGATTGAGGAATAAGCGGATAAATTTCAAGAGGAAGAATCCGTTCAATCCTTTATCCGCTGTAGTCATGGCGAAAAACTAAAGACCTTATCGTCTCTCGAAATCCTTGCGCTTATTTTTAGTGTGCAGCAGGCACTGTATGGCCTACGTTAAACGTGACGCTGGTCATATCTTTGTTTGCCAATATATGACTGGCAAACAGAATTTCCAGACCAAGCGGCAGGCCATTCTCATCCACATCCACATAGATATATTTATTGACCTCTTGGGTATCATCTACATTACCTGCGCGGAAATGAATGTAAAGGGCGTCGGCCTGGGGATCATAATCTATTTGCATTTTTTATGATGGGCAGAGGGCAGACACGGCCGTGTCCCACCCTGGCAGCACCTCTGACCGCATGTGCTCCGCCGGGCCAAAGTTGCCCAACGGGGCATACGCCTGACCGCGCAAAACATTAACTTCCACCGTGCAGCCATCCGGGTCTACCAGCCAGTATTCGCGCACCCCGGCAGCAGCATAGGCCTGGAATTTGGTCTGGCGATCATACACGGCCGTGCCCGGCGACAAAATTTCCACGATCAAATCTGGCGGCCCTTCAATGCTCTTTTCACGAACAATATGCAAACGGCCGTCGCTCACATACAAAAAATCCGGCTGTACGGTGGAAGAAACGCCGGGCAAATTGACATCTACCGGCGCTGCCAATGCTTCGCCGCCAAACTTGTGCTGCTCCAAAAAATTGCCCATGAGTTTGATGAGATTGAACAGAATGCGTTGGTGTTGAATGGTCGGCGCAGGTGACATGAACAACTCTCCTTTAACGATTTCGTAGCGAAAACCATTGTCCGGCAGGCGCAAATAATCTTCATAGCGCCAGGCCCCCTGCGGCGGTGGCCAGGAATGTTTTGTTTGGGTCGGGCTTTTTACGGCCGTCATCTCCATCACCATAACACCATCTCCTCTGCATGAATCGGGTGGTTGATAGGGGGTATTATAGCGGAAAAGGGCGAGGGCGGTCACGGCCGTGCCTGTCCACCCTCGCCCAATGCTAAAACAATAACAGTAGCCCTGCTTCAGGGCCGCCTTTACTGTGTCAGCGAAGCCACCTTGATGGTCAAGTCGTCAAAAGTAATATCGGCCGAACCATCTTCAAAAGCGGCGGCGGCCAGGCCGGCATAGCCGCTGGTGTACGCTGTATCTCTGATTTCGGACACAAATTTGTCATTCACCCACAGCCCCAGATAATCCCCGGCGCACACCGCCCGGATTTTGTTCGTGGCCTCCCCTTCGTTAATGGCCGAACTATCCGTCCAATCTACCAGCGCCACCACGTCCTCCCCTTCCCCTTTGCGGATGGAGTAAAAGCCATCGCCGCTGATCAGGAAGTAATAGCCATCGCCATCATTGCTGGTGTCGGCGCGGCACATCAGCCCATAGGCATTATTGTCGTGGCTGGAAAGCTGCCGGGTGGTCACTTCCATTTCCACATTGGTATGCTCCGCTTCATTCAGCCCCCAGATGTAACCGCCCGGCCCCACCTCCATGCGATAGACGCCATCGCTGACGCGCAAATCGGAATCGCCGCTGCTATACGTTTCCCAGGCGTTCGGTTCGCTGAACGTTTCGCTCAACAGCACATCACCGGCTGCATATTTTGGCTCCGGCTCGCCACAGCCCGCCAGCAGTAACAAAACCACCAAAACCATCAGAAAACTAACTTTTTGAGACATGATATTTTCCTTTCTGTTTTGTAATTGGGTAATTGGGCAATTGAGTAATTGCGTCGTTGTCACCCAATCGCCCGATCAAACAAACATCCTCATTGTAAACAAAAGGATAGTGAACGACGATAGCCCACACCGGCCAATTTGTTTTGGGTATAATGTCCGTGTGAAATGGCATGGGCGATGGACGAGATGGGTGATGGGCGGATGGCTGGCGCTGCTGGTGTTGTTGGCCGCACGGCCGTACCCCTCCCCTGCCCACGCCCAATCTCCCCCCACCGACAGCGCCTACTGGCGTTACTCCGCCGCCCGCCGCCTGACGCACGTCATCCCCGCGGACATGAACGGCGATGGCGTCATGGAACTGCTGCTGGCGGCCGAAAACGGCCGTGTAGACCTGCTTAACGCCCACAATGCCCAACTGGAATGGAGCTACACCGCCGCCACGCCCATACTGGCCTTGCACCCCATCAACGTAGACGGCGCCGATCACCCCCTGTTGGAAACGGCGCTGGTCACGGCAGACAACCGCTTGATCCTGCTCGATGCCGGGGGGCAGGCAAGCTGGCGCGTGCCGCTTGCCTTTGCCGCCAGCGATGAACCGCCCGGTGGTGGCCCACCGCCTACCGCCCGCCAGTTAGCCCCCTACGACGTGGACGGCGACGGCCGTGACGAAATCCTCGTCCTTTTTGATAACGGCCTGCTGCACCTGTATGACCAGAACGGCGCGCTGCTACGCCGGCTGGACGGCCACGTCAGCACATCCGGCGACGCCGGGCCGCAAATGCAAGTGGGCGACGTCACCGGCGACGGCCGTGCCGAAATCCTGCTTGGCCTGTTTGACCCCGGCAAACGCTTTAGCGAACTGTTTGTATACGATGCCGACGGTCGTACCCTGTGGGAAGACGCCCCCGCCGTTTCCGGGCACATCACGGCCGTCGCTCTGGTGCCGTTTGGCGAAAATGGGGCCATGCACATTGCCGTAGGCACCGATTGGGGCCAGCTTCACCTCTATGACGCCAACCGGCAGCGCCCATGGTGGCCGCGCACCCTGAACAAGCCAATCACGGCGTTGGCGGTGGCCCATTTCCCGCAGGGGCCGGCGCTGCTGGTGGGCACCGATGTGGGGGTGGTGGTGGCTTACGCCGCCGACGGCCGTCGCTTCTGGACGCGCCGCCTGACCACCGACGCCAGCCGCCCGGTGCTCAAGCTCACGGCCGTGCCCTTTACCCCCGACGCCCGCAGCCCTATCCTGGCCGCCAACCTGGGGCCACACGCCGCCGCGGGTGGCAACCAGCAGGTGAAGTTGCTGGACGCCAATGGGCTGGAAGTGACCACCTTTGCCACCGGTGAAGGCAGCGCGCCCCTCTCCTTTTTGCTGGACATCAACAACGACCGGCGCAGCGAGTTGATTCTCACCCGTTTTGCCACCGTGGAACTGCAAGGGCTGGGGCTGGGCGCGACCGAGATTGCCCGCGAATGGGATTACCAGTTGGACGCAGATCCTGGCGCGGTGCTGGTGGTGGATTTTGACCGCGACGGCCGTGACGAACTCATCCTCGGCGGCCAGAATGGCAAGCTGCACTACCTGGTAAACGGCAACATACTGGAGTGGCTGCATGCGCCCGGCGGCGCGATCACCCACCTGGCCTACCTGGAACGCGCCGGTCTGACGGAACCATCACCCGGTGTGGTGGTGGGCCGCAACAACAGCGCCGGCAGCGATAGCGTGGATGGCGTGCAAAGCTGGGTGGAACTGCGCCAGCCTAATGGTGAACGCATCTGGGAAGTGGAACTGGACGCGCCGCTGACCGGCATGCTGGTGGAAAACATCAACCGCATCGGCGACCCGGAAATCCTGGTCAGCACCGCACGAGGGGACATCATCCTCATCAATGCGGCTGGCGCTATTACCTGGCGGGCCAACCTGTCCCAAACCGAAGACGACGGCCAGCCTATCCAGCATTTGCTGGTCGTTCATTCGCCGGACGGTGAACCTTATGCGTTGGCAGCCACAGCACATCATGTGTATGCGACGGCCGTTGGTTCCCGTCTGGAAGCGCTGCCGGTAGCCTCTTTCGCCGATACACCGGCCACTGCTCTGTTTAATTTGACCCAGCCCGGCATGGAATTAGCCAACCGGGTGATGGTCATGGCCGACCAGGCATATGGGCTGAACTGGCGCGGCATTTTGCTGCCGCCCTGGCCGCAGTCGCTCGGCGGGCAGCCATTGGCCGCTATCCCCGCCAATGACCCGGTGCAGGAAGCGTTCACCCGCAATCTGGCGGAATCTTTTCTCATTTCCACCAATAGCGGCGAACTGCTGCGCCTGTCGGTGCAGGATAACAAACCGGAGCTCACCTGGACTTTGAACGGGTTGGGCCAGTTGACGGCGCTCTATTGGGGCGACCTGGATGGCAACCGGCTGGCGGAATTTGTCGTGGGGGACGCCGACGGCCGTATTCGCCTCTTCACCAATATCTCCCCTAAACCCCAATTTCTGGATGAGTTAAACCTGACCAGCGGCGTTTTTGCCCTCACCGCCCTGCGGCGTGGCCTGGAAAACCGCGCCGACCTGCTGGTTGTTACCGAAAACGGCGAAGTGCAATTGTTCAGCGCCCAGGAAAATCGCCCGCCGCTGCTCACCAACCCCACCACCGAAGTCAGCCCTGGGCAATATGGCGTCAGCGTGGCCGTGATGGACATCGAAAACGACGCCGTCAGATTGCGGCTTGATTTGCAGGAGCCAGAAACAGGGGAATGGGTCACATACCGCGAAATGGTATTGAACAATGGCAATGGGCCGGCGGCGTGGAATGTAGTCAACCCACCCGCCTTCGCCGATGGCGTGCGTTACCGCATTTATTACAACGATGACTCCCACGCCGGTTTTATTTACCCGCCTGCCGGGCCATTGCCTATCATGGCGCTGCTGCCCACCACCAATACCACCGCCATTCCTCTGCTGGCATCGTTGTTTTTGGGGGCGGCGGCACTGCTGATCTGGCGGCAGTTTCAGTCGCCGGCCATACGTACTCGCCGTTTTTACTGGCGTGTGCAGCAGTGGCCGGATGAAACCCTGGTGCGGCTGGAAAACCGGTACATCAGCACCCATGGCTCGCCAGACTTTTTGCTGGCACTCTCTGGCCTGGCGCGGCAGCGTAATGATGAACTGGTCAGTGGCCTGGCTGATGGCCTCTTTTTGCTGGCCGACCGCCCCCAGGCCGGGCTGCCGTTTATTTTGGGAGCGTTGGCGAAAGCAGCGCCGCTGGAACCACACTGGCAGGCGTGGGAACGCTGGCAGGCGTTATTCCAGGCCAGCGCCGACCTGCTGGCCGCGCCGACGCTGACGGAACTCAGCCTGGAGTGGCCCCGGCTGCAAAACCTGCTCAATTTGCTCGACGGTGGCGGCTATTGGTCGCCATCCCTCCACGCCCTGCTGCCGGCGCTGACGACTATCCGAGACAGTGAACGAGTGGAGCAACCGGATGATCGGCTGGTCTATTTGTATGAAGCGGCAGAACAATTAACGGCCGTGCAACAGGATTTGCGTGATTACGACACCGCTATGGAAAAACCGCTGGCGCTGGCGCTGGCCGAACGGTGGGCCGGGCTGGTAACCGCAGCCATGGAAGAGTTGGAAGGGCGCGCCGAACTCGTAATTCGGCTGAAAACACGGCGTATGGCCCCCGAAGCGATCAGCCAGTTGATATTTGAGATTAAGAATCACGGCCGTGCCCCTGCTGAAAACATCATGGCCGTGCTTAAAGATGATCCGGCGTATGCTTACACCGGCCTGCCGGAAACCATTCCCTTTCTGCCGCCGGGGCAGACCCGCACCGTCACCTTCGACATTCGCCCGCTGGTGATTGACCGCTTCCGGGTGGAATTGACGGTGACATTTGATGACCGTCACCAGCGTGACCGGCAGATGGCCTTTGGCGACCGCGTCTCCATTTTAACCCCCGCCCACGAATTTGCGCCTATTCCCAACCCCTATCGGCCAGGGACACCATTACGCCAGAACAGTGCGGTTTTTTACGGCCGTGAATGGCTCTTTGACTTTATTGCCGAAAACGCCGGCGGTTGGTCGCAACGCAACGTCCTCATCCTCATCGGCCAGCGGCGCACCGGCAAAACCAGCGCCCTGCTCAATCTGGAACAACATCTGCCGTCGCACCTCATCCCCGTCTACATTGATTGCCAGTCGTTGGGCGTTGCCCCCGGCATGGCCGCCCTCTTCCACGACCTGGCCTGGCTGATTGCCGATGTGCTGGCGGCGCGGGACATTGAACTGACCGTGCCCGCCATCAACGCCTGGGAAGTGGACCCTGCCGGGCTGTTGCAACGCCATTTTCTGCCCGCCGCCCGGAATTTGCTGCCGCCCGAATCCACCCTGCTGCTGGTGTTTGATGAATTTGAGGTCTTTGAACATCTGGTGGACGATGACATTTTGCCCGCCACCTTCTTCAACTTCCTACGCCATTTGATGCAGCATAGCGACGGGCTAAGTTTTGTCTTCGTGGGCACACGGCGCTTGGAAGAGATGAGCGCCGATTACTGGTCGGTGCTGTTCAACATTGCCCTCTACCAGCGCATCACCTACCTGCGCGAAGAAAGCGCTACCCGCCTGATTACAGAGCCAGTGTCCCCGCATCTGCTCTATGATGACCTGGCGCTGGACAAAATTTTGCGTGTCACCGCCGGGCATCCCTACTTCCTGCAACTGGTCTGTTACACGCTGGTGCAGCAGGCCAACAACCAGCGCAAGGGGTATGTGACCATTTCGGATGTGAACGCGGCGCTGGACGAGATGCTCACATTGGGTGAGGTGCATTTTGCCTTCTTGTGGCAGCGATCATCATTTACAGAACGGGCGATACTGACGGCCGTTGCCCACATGCCCGAACGCCCGTCCCCCTTCCGCCCGCAAGAGTTTGTGCAATTCCTGGAACCATACGGCGTTCACCTGCAACCGGCCGAGGTTACGGCCGCGCTCAACACCCTGGTGGCCCGCGAAATCATGCGCGAAGTGCGCGATGGGGCCACCGTGCAGTATGAACTGCGGTTGGGGCTGGTTGGTCTGTGGGTGGCCCGGCAAAAGAGCCTCAGCAAACTCCACGCCCAGGACACGCCCCCGCCCGCCCCCACCAACGGCACCGCCCAAAACGGGCAAACGCGGGTGAAGGTGGTGAAGGGGTGATGAGTTGCACATGATAGGGATCAAACCATGAATACCATGATCTATAAAGGATATGCCGCACGAATTGAGTATAGTGATGAAGATGGCTGTTTTATAGGGCATATTGCCGCTATTCATGATGTCATCGGCTTTCATGCTGAATCAGTAAGAGAGTTGCGGCAAGCGTTTGAAGAAGCTGTTGATGATTACCTGGAAACGTGTGAAAAAGTTGGCCGGGCGCCGCAAAAACCGTACTCAGGTAAGTTGATGCTGCGCATTCCGCCGGAGACGCACGCGGCCGTAGCCGCGGCCGCAGAAGTGAGCGGCAAAAGCATCAACCAATGGGCTATCGAAACCTTCGAGCAAGCAGTACACCAATAAAAGTTAGAGTTGCTCTGCAAACTGCCAGTGGTGAAATGGGCACATTTCTTCAAGAATTTCACGAAGTCAACCCACATTTGCCATTAGGGGTAACGGCCAGTTGGCCGCTGTTTGCCGACCAGTTAGATGGAGATAGTGACCTGGCGGCTTTTTACCAAACGGCCGTTGACCCACCGGGCAACTGGGGTTTTGTCAGTGTGATGAATTACACATCCTACTATCCTACCTCGTGGCGTCCCTATCTATTGGCGCGGATTGTCTGGGGTATGGAACGGCTATACCCCGAACAACAACCAATACACTTGATAGGAATCGTAGGTGGTGGTTTTCCCTGGGAGCCAGTGCTGACATTTGAAGAGGTGGTAACTGATGCCCGGCTAAGCCGGGCGTTGGGCGTATCGGAAGTGGTCGTTTTTCAGCTAAAGGCGGCGCTAGACAGGCATGGAGCGGATTTTGTGGGACAGTTGCACACGGCCGTCAACAAAACAGACGGCACCGTCACCTTGCCGTTTTCGCGTCCAGCATCACTGTGGTTGTTTGGCACGGCCGTGCTCGATGCCCTGTTTGATCTGGTGATGGGACGGCTCTGGCTGGCATTATCCTGGGTCGTTATCAGCTTCGGCGTCATCTGGCAGCAGAATAAAATCCAGGGCCGATGAACAGCAGCAGGCTTTTTTGATGTTTTATCAGGCGGTTTGGACGGCAATCGGCGATTGCAACATCTTAAATTGGATCGATTCCATAATAGAATCTCTCAAAAATGCAGTTGCGTTTACTATTTCTACACCAATAAGTTCGCCTTTCTCGTTCAACTCTGCGGTAATATTCGGTCCCAACTCGATGCTGTTTACTTCTCGTTCGTCAGAAATAACCAGATGCAGAATGTCCTCTTTTTCAAAATACCGGATACTTGTTTTACTCATTGATAAATCTCCCAGTTTTCAGCCGAAAGTTAATCTGTTGTCGAGTAGTCGTATGCACTGTTACTGGCGTGATCACATTCTCGGCTGTTTCATAGGGCAAGATGACCAGTTCTCTGTCATGACGCCCAATAACCAATGCTCGCCCTGTTTCTGTGTCTTAATATCGTTCTGTGGAATAAGCTACAATCTCCTCCAGCTTTACCAGGTCAAAACCCCTGAGTTTGGCTCGATATTGCATGTAATCTGTCCAGATGATTTTCATCACAGTCAAAATTCATTCCTTACAATAGCAACCTGCCAGGCATTGTATCAGAGAATGATAGTTGGCTCACACCGGTCTTATCGCCATGTCTTTCCACTACTACCTCAACAAACTAAATTTGTGGGGTGAGGAGTGAGGCATCCTCAGATGCCTCACGTTCGCATCTGAGGATGCTCACTCCTCAAACTTATGTTGGTCAGGCACCACCTTATCAGGCAACAATGGGTAAGGCAAAACTAAACGTGCTGCCCTGCCCCGGCCCGGCGCTCACGGCCGTCATCCTCCCCCCATGTGCCTCTACTATCGCTTTGGCAATAGCCAGCCCCAACCCTGCCCCACTCTGGTCGCGGCCCCGGTCGGCTTTGTAAAAGCGGTCAAACACATAGGGCAACTGTTCTGGGCTGAGGCCACGGCCGTTGTCCTGCACCCGCACCGCCAACGCCCCCTCCTCTTGTTGCACCGACACCACCACCCGCCCGCCATCCGGCGTGTGACGCAGCGCATTGTCCAGCAAATTCAGCATCACCTGGCGCAGCCGCGCCGGGTCGCCCTGGACGGCCGGGATCGCCCCCAACAGTTCTACGTGAAGGTCAATGTCACGGCCGTGCGCCAATGGCTGGTACGTCCCCACCGCTTCCTTGACCACATCCGCCAGCTCCATCGGCTGCCGCTGCAACGGGAGTTGGTGCGCTTCCGCCTGCGCCAGATCATGTAAATCCTGCACCAGCCGCGTCAGATGGTGGGTCTGGTCAGACAACCGGGCGATCTCCTCTTTCGATAGGGGGTACACATCATCCAAAATCGCCTGCAAATTGCCCTGCAAAATGTGAATGGGGTGGCGCAGTTCGTGGGCCACATCCGCCAGTAGATTTTGGCGCAGCGTTTCCGCCTGGCTCAATTGAGCAGCCATTTCGTTAAAGGCCGTGGCCATGGCCACCATTTCCTGGCTGCCGTGAACGGGCACATGCTGGTTCAAATCGCCCGCTTTAATGGCGTTGGCTGCCTGTTCAAGTTGCTGCAACGGCCGTGTCAACGTCCGCCCTACCCAGGCTCCCACCAACAAGGCTGCCGCCGCACTCACCACCACATAGGCCGTCAGACTGGCGATCAAATCCGCCAGCAAAAATTGCATAATGCGTTCGGCCGTTTCTGGGGGTAAGGTTTCCAGTACTTCCGGGAAGAACTCCTCCCGCCCCACCAGGTCTGGCCCTACCAGCGGATATATAATGCCGCGCACCAAAAACGGGGTGATGATGACAAACAAAATCACCCCCAAAATAATCAGACTAAAACGTACCCAGAGACGATTCATCACTTACCAACCGGTACCCCACCCCATGCACCGTCTGGATAAAGGTGGGTTGTTTGGGATTGGGTTCAATCTTCTGGCGCAGGTTGCGGATGTGGCTGTCTAGCGTGCGATCCAACCCTTCATAATCCGCACCCAACCCTTTGGCGATCAATTCACTGCGCGTAAAAACATAACCCGCCTGCGCCATCAGTACCCGCAGCAGGTCAAACTCTGTCAGCGTCAGGCTGACCGTTTCCCCATTCACCGTCACTTCGCGCCGCCCAATGTCCATTTGCAACACACCCACCTGGAGAATTTGCGGCCGCAGCACCTCCGGTTTACGCAGCCGGGCGCGCACCCGCGCCACCACCTCACGCGGGTTATACGGCTTGGTCACGTAATCATCCGCCCCCATTTCCAGCCCCACGATCTTGTCGGTGTCGTCCACCCGCGCCGTGAGCATGATGATGGGCACGGCCGTCAACATCGGATCCGCGCGCACCATCCGCGTAATCTCATAGCCGTCCCGGTCGGGCAGCATCAAGTCCAGCAGCAGCAAATCCGGCCGTTCGCGGCGCAGATTATGCAGCGCAGACTCGCCATCATACGCCACCAGCACCTCATAACCCGCCTGCTCCAGATACGCCCGCAGCAGCCGCACCACCTCCCGGTCATCATCCACCACTAAAATTCGCTGCTTCACCTACACACTCCAGTGATACCTGATACTTAACACATGACACCTGACACATGACACATGACACATGACACATAACACGTGACACCTCTGATCACATATCACTCATACCGCAACGCCTCAATCGGCCGCAGCCGCGCCGCCCGCCACGCCGGGTAAATACCAAAAACCAGGCCCACGGCCGCCGCAAAACCTGTTGACAGCATAATCGTACCCACATCTACCACAGTCGTCACATCCAGGGCCACGCTGGCGATCTGGGCAATGCTCCAGCCCAACGCAATCCCCAACAGACCGCCCAACACACTCAAGACCATAGACTCCAACAAAAATTGCGCCAGAATATCCCGTTTCAGCGCCCCCACTGCTTTGCGAATGCCAATCTCCCGCGTCCGCTCCGTCACACTCACCAGCATAATGTTCATAATACCAATGCCGCCCACCAGCAGCGAAATCCCGGCAATGGAACCCAAAAATGCAGTCAGTGTGGCCGTAATCGTGTTGAACGTTTCCAGCAAATCCGCCTGGCTGAAAATCTGGAAGTCGTCATCGGCCGCGTAAACGATGCCATGCTGCCGACGCAATGTTTCTGTGATCTGAGCGATGGCTGCATCCGTTTGCGTTTCGCTGGCGGCCTGGGCGATGATCTGGTTGACGGCCCGTTCGCCGCTGCGGGTGCGGTCGGTGTACAGCCGCGCCAACGCCGTACTGATGGGAATGTACACGTCGCTATCGCCGCTGCCAAAGTTGCTGCCGGACGCGGCCAACACGCCCACCACCTCGTAACTGACGCCGTTAATACGCACCGATTGGCCAATGGGAAATGAGTTGGGGAAGAGGGTTTCGGCGGCGTCTGACCCCAATACGGCCACCCGCGCCCGTGTTTCCTCGTCGGCGGCCGTCAGGCCATCGCCGCTCTGGAACTCATTCCGGTTATTGACCACAAAGTAATTGGGCGTGACGCCGGAGACACTGGTACGCAATGATTCACCGCCGACAATCACCTCCTGCGTGCCGCCGGCGACCGCTGATACCTCACTCACATCCGGCACATTCAGCGGGTCCGATAACGCGGCCACGTCGTTAATACTGAGCGTCTGGAAACCGTCGCTGTTGTCAAAATTGGTACTCACGCTGAGCAAATTGGTGCCAATGGCCTGAATTTCGCCGGTGACGGAGGCCGTCACCCCATTGCCAATGGCCAGCAGGGCAATCACCGCCGCCACGCCAATAATCACCCCCAACATTGTCAACACCGAGCGCAACTTGTTGGCCCGTAAACTGTCCATTGCTGTCAGAAAACTTTCCCAAATGTTCATTGTACCTCAGCTTGGGCCGGTCTCCAGACCGTGCCCGGTGTGGCTCGGTCTGAGACCGGCCACAGCGATTGGGTTTCTACAAACCTATACATGATGCTCCTGTATCACCCCATCCCGAATCCAGATGGTGCGTTGGGCAACGGCCGCTACGTCGGGATCATGGGTGATGACCACAACGGTAATGCCCTGGCTGTTCAGTTGTTTGAAGATGCCCAAAATTTCCTCGCCGGTGGTTGTGTCCAATGCGCCGGTCGGTTCATCGGCCAGGATGATGCTGGGGTTGGTGGCCAGGGCGCGGGCAATGGCCACGCGCTGCTGCTGCCCGCCGGACAGTTCATCCGGTTTGTGATCCATGCGCTCACTCAGCCCTACGGCCGTCAGCGCCTCTTTGGCCCGTTTCAACCGCTCCCCCCGCCCCAGGCCACCATACATCAGCGGCAGCGCCACCTGCTTCAACGCCGTCGTGCGCGGCAGCAGGTTGAACTGCTGGAAGACAAAACCGATGCGCTGGTTGCGCACCCGCGCCTGCTGGTTATCGCTCATCTGGCTCACGTCCACGTCATCCAGAATATAGGTGCCGCTGGAAGGGGCGTCCAGGCAGCCAATAACGTTCATCAGCGTACTCTTGCCGGAGCCGGATGGCCCCATAATAGCTACAAACTCCCCTTTGTTTACCTGCAAATCCACCCCTCGCAGGGCGTGAACTTCTTGGGTACCCATCCGGTAGGTCTTAGTAATGTTTTTCATTTGTATCATAATGAACTCCCAGACCTGACAGGTTTTGCAAACCTGTCAGGTCTTGATGGATTAGCCGCCAAACGGCCCGCCGCCACCATTTGGCCCGCCGCCTGGTGTAAAGGGGTTCACGGCCGTCGGGTCAGGAATCAACAGTTCGTCCCCTTCCTGAATGCCGCTGGTGATTTCCGTGTAACGGCCGTCGCGCAGCCCAATTGTCACCGGTACCGTCTCATACACCGGCTGCCCCTGTGCATTCGTCTGCACCAAAATCACGTTGTACGTCCCGCTTGCGCGGTCAACCTGGATCGCGCCGTTGGGCACGAGCAAAGCATTCTCGCGCCGCGCCAGTTCCAACGCCGCATTGGCCGTCATGCCCACCCGAATGGGCAACGCCGTCTCGTCCAGGCTGATGGTAACGGGAAAGTTGACCAGGGAACTGCCCACAGCGCTGGTCGCCGCGGGGGCAATCGCCGTCACCCGGCCAGGGATAGGTGTGTCCGGCCAGCTTTCCAGCGTCACCGTTGTCTCCTGCCCCATTTCTATCTGGCTTAAATCCACCTCATTTACACTCAAAACCACTTCCAGGTCTTGATTATTGGTCAGTTCAATCAGGATGCCATTGGCAACTTCACCGGGCTGCACATGCACGGCCGTGACCACCCCCGCAAACGGCGCTAACAACGTCCCGTTTTCCAGATTCAGCCGGGCGCGTTCCAGATTGATGCGGGCGTTTTCCACCTGCACCTCCGCCGCTGTCAGTTGGGCCGCCGTCGGGCCACGTTGTAGCTGCGCCAGATTCGCCTGCGCCTGCGCCAACGTCGCCTCGGCCGCCGCAATTTGCGAAGGCGAAGCCGGGACCAACAGCAGGTCATATTGCGCCTGGGCCAGATTGCGTTGGGCTACGGCCGTGGCCAGGCTGGCCTGTGCCGAGGCCACATCATTCGGGTTCCCACTCAGCAGGTTATTCAGCGTCTCCTGAGCCGCCGCCGCCGCCGCATTTGCCTGCAACACATTCACCCGCGCGGCCAGTTCCGCCTCGTTGAGCATGTCCAACATGCCACCGGGCGTGTTGCTATCCTGAATGGTCGCCAGAATGGTGGTGTGCTGCTCTGTCGCCTGTGTCGCCGTCGTCTGTGCCTGCCCCAGCGCCAGTTGCGCCGCCTGAATTTCGGCCGCGCTGGCCCCGTTTTGGGCATTGTTCAGCCGCGTCGAGGCCGCCGCCACGTCCGCCTGCGCCGCTTCCACATCGGCGGCGGCGGCGGTGAGTTCGGCCTCGGTTGGCCCGGCCAGCAGGTCATCCAGCTGGGCCTGGGCACTGGCAACGGAGGCTTGCACGGCGGTTATGGCAACGGCCGTTGCCGGTTCCTGCAATGTCGCCAGATTCGCCTCTTGAATGATGAGAGACTGTTCGGCATCGGTGACGGCGCGTTCGAGTACGGCCGTGTCCAGCCGCAGCAGCACCTCATCCGTCTGCACCGCATCCCCCACCTGCACTGCCACTTCCGCCACCGCGCCGCTGCTAGGTAAGGCCAGTTGCGCCGATTGCCGGGCGCTCACTTCCCCGGTGGCCGTTGTCCCCGCGGCCAGATCGCCCACAAATGCCGTCACCACCTCCCCCGTCCCGGCAAATTGCGCCTGAACGCTACTCATCTGGTTACGCACATACAGCCCGCCCGCCACACACAGCGCCAGCACAACGCCTGTGCCAATAATCAGCCATGTTCGTTTCTTTCGCATGATAATTTCCTTCGTGATGCGTGATGCGTGAGAGTCACTGGTCACGCATCACGTCTCACGTCTTCATTCCCCCGGCCCAAAGCTCACGGTGGGCACATTGTTACCGATCATCACCCGGTCACCTTCCGCCAGGCCGCCGGTAATCTGGGTATATTGCCCGTCACGCAGGCCAATGGTCACTTCCACTGCCTCCGTCGTATCCCCATTCACCCGGTTGACGGTGTATGTGCCATTGGCGCGGTTTACTTGAATCGCCCGGTTGGGAACGAGCAGAATCCCGTCGCGCTGGCTGGTGATCAACTGCACGTTGGCCGTCATGCCCGGCCGCGCCGGGACATCCGTTTCGCCCAGACGCAGATACACGTTGTAGGTGACGAGGGAATCGTTGCCCGCCGCCGGGCTGGGGGCAATCTGGCTCACTTCGCTGGCAATCTCCACATCCGGCCACGTCTCCAGGGTGATGATGGCTTCCTGCCCGACCTCTAACGCGCCAATGTCAATTTCATCCACCGGCACCACCACTTCCAGGTCGGCCGTCGCCATTAATTCCACCACCGCGCCACTGGCATACTCACCGACGTGGGCATGTACGGCCGTGACCACCCCACTAAACGGCGCCCGCACGGTAGCTTTATCCAGCGCTTCCTGGGCATCGGCCACTGCCAGCGTTGCCTGTTCCACCTGGGCGACGGCCGTTTGCCATTCTGCCTCGGTCGGTTCGGCCAACAAATCGGCCAGCGTCGCTTCCGCCTGGGCCAGTTGGGCTTCGGCGGCGGCAAGCTGTACGGCCGTTGCCCCGCCCACATTCAGGCTAAAATTTGCTTCCGCCCCTTCCAGCCGCGCCGCTGCCGCCGCCAGACTGCCCTGTGCCGCACTGGTATCGGTGGCCCGCAAATTGTCCAACTGCGCCTGGGCATTGGCCAGTTCTTGCTCCGCCGCCAGCATCGCCTCATGGGTTTGTTGATTGGTGTTCTCGGCGTTGATTTCGCGGGCACGGTCCAGATTGCTCTGGGCTACGGCCACGGCCGCTTCTGCCTGCTGAATTTGCGCCTGGCTGACGCTGTTGGCCGCGCTCTGATACTGCGCCGACGCCGCATACAGCGAGGCTTCAGAGACGGCCAGGGTAGCCGAATAAACGGCCGTTTGCGCAGCCGAAGGCCCCGCCCGCAGTTCATCCAGGCTGGCCTGGGCGTTGGCCACATTGGCCTCCGCTGCGGCCACATCGGCTGCGGCCGGCGGCTCAGACAGTGCCGCCAAATTGGCCTCTTGCAGCCGCAAATTTTGCTGCGCCGAAGCCAGGTTGAGTTCTAATTGGGCTGTTTCTAGCTGTACCAGTGGGTCGCCCGCCTGCACGCTGTCGCCCACCTGCACATACCGTTCGGTGACGCGCCCCGGCTGGTTGACGGCGAGGACGGCCGTGCGCGGCGCGGCCACCTGCCCGGTGGCGCTGGCGCTGGCCGTCAGGTCGCCGATGAAGGCGGTGACGATTTCGCCACTCGCTGGTTCGGCGGCCGGTTGACCGGCACAGGCAGCCAGGAGAAGGACTACGGCCGTCAGCACCGGCCAGATGATTCGTTTTTGTTGCATTATTGCTACTCCTATTCTCAAATACACGGCCGTTCGCATCTGAGGATGCGAACTCCGCCATGTGCTGATTCTAGGGGGCAAATCTGCAAATTTTGTGCAAAGGGGATGGAGTTCTAATGGTCTTGGCACTCATCAAGATGTACATCTATAATAGCATCATATTTTGCATCAAAATGCATGGAGGTTCATATGCAATCTGGTACATGGGAAAGATATGACACGATCCGGACAACAGTGACATTACCTGCAAGTTTACTGCGCCGCAGTCAGGATATGGTGGATTCGGGGCGGATACCTAATCGTAATGCCCTGATCATCGCCGCCCTGGAGCAGTTTATTGCTGATTGGGAGCGAGAAGAGATTGATCAACAGTTTGCAGCCCTGGCCGAAGATGCTGATTATCAGGCATTGCAGACAGAAATGGCAGAATCATTTGCCGTGAGTGACTGGGAATCGCTGGCCGAAGCGGAGCAGGGTGGAACAAGATGAAGCGTGGCGATGTTTTCGACGCCCGGCTTAATCCGACCGAAGGTTCTGAGCAGGCAGGAATACGGCCAGTCATTGTGGTGAGCCGAGATGCGATCAATCAATATAGCTCTGTCATTGTGGTGGTGCCAGTGACCAGCGCACATCATGTCAGGCGTGTTTACCCAAACAATTTACTTATCCAGAGTGGTCATGGAGGTTTAACGGCCGATTCCATAGCGTTGGGTGGTCAGGTACGCGCTATAGCCAGGACACGATTACTGCGGCAACGGGGGACATTGCCGCCAGATGTTATGGTAGAAGTAGATCGGATTTTGAAAATCACTTTGGATTTGTGAACTAACGCTTAATAACCCTGTTCCTCTGTCTCCTGTAATCGCCGCCAGACGCGCCGGTAGTGACGGCCGTCCATCAATTCCAGGCTGTTCTCGTCCGGGTCGCGGAAGTAGAGGGAGTGGGTGCCTAATGACCAATCCTGTTCATGTTCAATCGCCACGCCATGTTCGCGCAGCCGCTCCCGCCAGGCGTCCATCTGCTCCGGTGGAATGGAGAGGCAGACGTGCCCACGCCCCCGCGCACCATGCCCCGGAATGGGGCTGATGCGCCCCTCCAATTTGTTGATGTCAAACAAAATCAGCGTGGAATTCTGGCCGGTTTGCAGAAATAGAGCGTCTTCAAATTCATTAGAAACGGGCAATCCCAATACCTGCGCATAAAACTGTTTGGCGCGGGGAATATCTGTCACGTACAGCACCGCTTCGGCCACCCGCAAAATCTGGGTTTCGCCCCGTTTTGCCAGTTGTGCTTCCTGGGCGATTTGTACGCCGTTGCTGCTGCCCAGCCGATTGGCTCCGGCGGCAATCATGCGCCGGGCGTCGTCGTAGGAGCGCACTCCACCAGACGCTTTGACACCCATTTGCTGACCAACGGTGTGGCGCATCAGGGCCACATCTTCCACTGTGGCCCCGCCACCGCTGAAGCCGGTGGAAGTTTTCACAAAGTCGGCCCCTACCTGTCTGGCAATCTGGCAGACGCGCACTTTTTCTTCATTGTTGAGGTAGCTGGTTTCGATGATTACTTTGCAGAGGGCGTGGTGGCGGTGGGCGGTTTCGGTCACGGCCGTGATCTGCGCCCGTGTAAAACCATCATCCCCCCCTTTCACCGCGCCAATGTTGATGACCATATCAATTTCCGTGGCCCCGCCGGCAATGGCCTGCTCCGTCTCCGTCACTTTGGCGGCGGTGGTGGATGCGCCCAGCGGAAAGCCGACCACCGCACATACCTTCACCTCTGACCCGGCCAACTGCGCCGCCGCAAAACGGACGTGGGTGGGGTTTACACACACAGAGGCGAAGTGATATTGGCGCGCCTCTTTACATAACTGCTCAATCATCACTTCGGTGGCGTCCGGTTTGAGCAGGGTATGGTCAATCAACCCGGCGATGCGGGGCGGATCTGCATCAATCAATTGCAGGAGTTCAAAAACGGGGGTAGAGGCCAGTTCGTTCATGGCCTGAGTGTAGCAATATCAGAGGTTTGGGGCTACATCCACTGCCAATCCAAAGATGCCAATGGCAATGAGCAGTGCGCCAGAAAGGCGGGTGAGCATCTGGTAATTTTGGCCCGTCCAGCGGGTGAAGCGGCGCTGCACCGGCAGGGCGGCAAAGGGCAGCACCACCAGTGGCCAGCCAAAGCCGATGCCAAAGGCGATAAAGTAGACGATGCTGTTGGCCAGGTTGGTAAAACTGCCCGCGCCCAACAAAAAGGCGCTGACGACCAATGGCCCGGCGCAGGGCAGGGTCATGGGGCCAAGCAGCAAGCCATAGACAAAGGCGGCGGCGAAGGGGTTGCGCAGGATGGGGGTTTGCACGGCCGTGAAGCGGGCAAAGGGGTTACGGCCGTTCAACATCAACAGCCCCATCACAATTACCACCCCATAAATCAGCGGCAACAGCCAGGGCAGGATGACCCCAAACGACTGTCGGAAGAGATACATTACCAGCCCCACCAGCAGCATCAGGCTCAACACCCCCGCCAACACAAAAAAGCCCAGCCATTTGGCGGCATAAGCGGTGCGCTCGTTGGCCGCATTCCCGGCCAGGAAAGCAATCAGGCCGGGATACAGGGGCAGCACACAAACGTTGGTGAGAATGGCGGCGTTGCCGAGGAGGAAGGCTTCGAGTAGTTGGTTCATAAGTGATGCGTGATGCGTGATGCGTGACAGCTATTCACGCATCACGCATCGCGTTCTTAGCCGCCCGCTTCCTGCAATTGACTGATAATCGCGTCGGGCGATTTGATGCCGGTGGCCAGGTCGGTGTAGCTGCCGTCGGGGCGAATAATGAAGTGTGGTGTTGCCGGTGGATTGACGATAGTTGTGCCAAAGGTGGCCGCTAACTCTTGCAGCAGTTCCGGCGAAGCGACGGCAAATGTCCAGTCAAAACCGGTTTGCTCGGTGTAGTCGGCCAAAGCCGCGTCACTGATGTTGGTTTCTACGCTCAGGGCGACAAAGAGGACATCTTCCCCGGCCATCTGGCTGCGGGCGGCGGCCACGTTACCTAAAAGTTGGCGGCAGTTAGAGCACCAGGTGGCCATCGTTTCCACGAACACCGTTTTCCCGGCAAAGTCGGCCAGGGTAAAGGTCTGGCCGCTGCGTACATCGGTGAGGCTGATGGTTTGCCAGGCGGGTTTGGACGTCATGGCGTCGTCGGCCATATCCTCCTCCATCATTGCCTCACCTTCTTCTTCCATCATGGCGTCATCAGACATAGCCGCCTCATCCTCTTCCATCATGGACTCGTCGGTGGGGGCGGCCATATCATCGGCCATGTCGTCTTCTGTTTCTTCCATGATGGTTTCGGCGGTGAGGGGGGAGGTCACGGCCGTGTCCGGTTCCACTCCGCCCGCCGCATTACACGCCGCCAAAAACAGCGCCAACAGCATCAAAATTCCCGTATACATCATCTTTTTCATCATCGTTGTCTCCTCTGCATTAGTTTGTAGTAGGTGATTTATCGCCCGTCCGTCATAAGCAGGCAATAAATTGCCCACTACGAACCAGAGTAGTGTACACAAATTAAGGTGATGTTCTAAAAGGATTACGACTTTGTTACAGCCCTCGGCTATCTGTACCTCACTCTATTGTATTGAGATGTAGAAGGTGCGGGAGTACGGCCGTGAAGGTAATACGATTGGGCAACGCCAGCGCCAGCCCCAAACAATCAAACCCTGGCCCCCAATTGGCCGAGGTCGCCGGAATGGAAACTGTTACTTGTGTCATGTGTCAGTGCTGGAACAATTGGCGCAGATACGGCCGTGTCTCCGCCCCCCGATCCCAAATGGCCTCAATCAGGTCGGGGTGCGGGTATTCCCCGGCCACTTCCAATTTGTGTACTAAATGTTGGGCGCTTAACTCGTCATAGCTGCTCATGCCCCTATTTTCTACCAAAATGCCGTAACTGACACCTGAAACAATGTGGATCAATCAAGGGGCTGACACGCCATAATGTGGGCAACTTCACTGGTCACGCCTCACGGCCGTAAACGCCCCCGCAAACGCCGCTACCGTCCGCTCTATCTCCGCATCGCCATGTGCGGTGGATAGGAAACAGGCCTCAAACTGGCTGGGCGGCAGATAGACGCCGTTTTCCAGCAAAATCTGGAAGGCGCGGCCAAACTTCGCCGTATCGCTTCTGGCCGCCGAATCCCAATCCGTCACCGGCTGCCCGGTGAAAAAGGTAGTGAACATCGTGCCCACCCGGTTGATTTGCACGGGTACGCCCGCCCTGTCAGCAGCTTGGTGAATGGCGGTGGTGAGAGTCACGGCCGTGTCTGCCACCGCCTGCCACACCCCCTCCACCTGTAACCCTTGCAAGGTGGCAATGCCCGCCGCCATCGCCAGCGGATTGCCGGACAGGGTGCCCGCCTGGTACATCGGGCCAATGGGCGCGACCATCTGCATGATGTCCCGACGACCGCCATACGCCCCCACCGGCAGCCCGCCGCCAATCACCTTGCCCAACGCCGTAATGTCCGGCCGCACGTTGTACAGCGCCTGTGCTCCGCCGGGATGCACCCGAAATCCGGTCATCACCTCGTCAAAAATCAGCAGCGCCCCCTCCTGTGTGGTGATGGCGCGCAGCCCTTCCAGAAAGCCGGGCTGCGGCGGTACCACGCCCATGTTGCCCGCCACCGGCTCGACAATAATGGCCGCAATTTGGCCCGGGAATTGGGCAAACAAAGCGGCTACCGCTTCCAAATTATTGTAGGGCGCGACCAGCGTATCCGCGGCCGTCGCTTTGGGCACGCCGGGGGAATCGGGCAGCCCCAAGGTGGCGACGCCGGAACCGGCCTGCACCAGCAGCATATCGGCATGGCCGTGATAGTTGCCCTGAAATTTGACGATTTTGCTGCGCGAGGTGAAGGCCCGCGCCAGCCGTAAGGCGCTCATGGTGGCCTCAGTACCGGAGTTGACGAAGCGGATCATCTCGATGTTGGGCATGAAGGCCATCACCAATTCGGCCAGCTCCACTTCCAGCGGGCTGGGTGCGCCGAAACTGGTGCTTTTCACGGCCGTGTCCGCCAACGCCCGCACCACCTCCGGGTGGGCGTGCCCGCGAATGAGCGGCCCAAAGGAAAGGACGTAATCCACAAAACGGTTGCCGTCCACATCCACCAGATATGCCCCTTCGCCCCGGTCAATAAACAACGGCTGCCCACCCACCGCCCGAAACGCCCGCGCCGGTGAATCCACCCCGCCGGGCAGGAGCGTTTGGGCTTTCGCAAATAGTTCGATAGATTTTTGAATGTTCATGGGATGTCCTTAATGCTCACATCAGGTGTGTACTGCTATAGCCAATATGTTGCTGCTGGATAGGTGAATGTCCACCGATGATTGTTGCGTTCATCTGCCAAATCCTGTTAATTTGCTTGAAGTTGAAAGACATAAATCTGGTGGCTATCTTCAAAATAAATCACCAATTTATCTTCCACAAAAGTGTTCACCATTTGGTAAGGGTTTAATCCCACGCCTCGAAAACTGGCTTGTCCAATGACAATCATGGTTTTTGTATCCTGAACAAAAAATTTGCTGTCTTGTGATATGGGAAAAACAGCATCATCAACAACAATCTGGTAGGAACTGGACTTTTCAGGCCACGATTCATCCGCTGAACTATTTTGAATCGGCCTTTCTCTTACATCCCATGAACAATCATGATATGTGACTGCACCACTGGTAAGGTCAATTTCCGAAATTGCCCTTGAGGTGGACTGGTTAGCAAAACCTGTCAAAAAAGCGTGTTGCCCATTCAGCCCCAATGTTGAAGGATCCACGCCCCGGTAGCCATAGCCCCAGACAATTTCTCCTGTGTTGGGATCATAAGTTGACAATGATGCAGCACCGCCGAAGAAACAAGATGGGAATTCTTGCCCGTTGGCTGTTGGTGCTGCCTCTAGCCACTTTCCTGACGACACGACTATTTTTTCATCATGTATCCGAATAACAGAAGGGGAAAGGATGTCAGTTTGCCAGTTTTTCCGCCCATTACTCAAGTCAAATGATGATAACCCTGCGCTTGTATACACTATTGCATTCCCATTATATGAGTAGATAACTGGGTAATTTATGTCAATATCGCCGCTCCATAACAGTGTCATGTTTTCAATGTCATTTATCGTTCTTTTAGGTGACCACGATTGTAAAATCGCCCACAGTACAAACGTGGAAGTAATAAGCAAACTCCCAGCAATGACTATGTAATCGGTGATCTTTATTGGACGTGTTGGTTTCATTATCTTACGCTGTTGGAATGCGTATTCAACGAGATTATAGCCACCTATGCTCGTCGGCCTTCGCCACAATCAAATCGGCCAGTTGTTGCATAAAAACGGGATCGGTGTTCAGGGCCGACGGCCGTACCAGCCGCACCCAGCACTCCTTTGCCACCGCCTGTGCCTGAATGTCAATATCAAACAAAATCTCCACGTGATCACAGACAAAACCGACGGGCACAGAGACGATGTTTTTGATCCCTTTGGCCGCCAGTTCCGGGATGTATTCCTGCAACTGCGGCCCCAACCACGGTTCGGGGCTGCGGCCGGCCGACTGGTAGCTCCACGACCACTGCGTATCCGATAGCCCGATCTGCGCCGCCACCAGCCGCGCCGTTTCCCGAAGCTGGCTGTCATACGGATCGCCCATTTTCAGGATGCGCTCCGGCAGGCTGTGGGCACTGAAAACGACATGCACATTTGCCCGTTCCCTCTCCGGCCATTCGTGCAGCCCGGCCTGTACCCGTTCCGCCAGCGGGCCAATCAGCCCCGGTACGTCATGGTAACTGAGGATGTGGGCAAATTCGATACGGCCGTGAAACATCTCCAGCCCCGCTGCAATTTTGTCGTGATATTTGGCAATGCTCAATTTGCTGAAATGGGGGGCCAGCACCAGGCTGACGGCGCGGCTGATGCCATCGTCCAGCATCTCCCGCACCGCATCTTCAATCCAGGGCGACCAGTGACGCATCCCCAGGTACACCTTGAATCGGTCGGGGTTCAGATGCCCGCGAATGGCTCCCACTTGTGCAGTCGTAAATTCCAACAGCGGCGATTTGCCGCCAATCTGGGTGTAATTGTGGGTGATTTCTTCCAGGACGGCGGGGGTGGTGACACGGCCGTGCCGGATGTCCGCCAGGTAGCCCGGAATCTCCTCTAAATTATTCGGCCCGCCATAGGCCATGATCAGGACGCCGATTGTTAGGTTGTTCATAATTTTCTCGTGATGCGTGATGCGTGATGCGTGAAATGACGCGGGTCACGCATCACATATCACGTCAGTTATTTCTTCGTTCTTTCATGCACATACTCCACCAGCCGCTTTACATTCTCCACCGGCGTCTCCTTGAAGATGCCGTGCCCCAGGTTGAAGATGTGTCCGGCACGGCCGTTGGCCCGCGCCAGCACATCATCCACCTGAAATTTGAGTTCCCGCCAGGGGGCCAGCAGCGTCAGCGGGTCTAAATTGCCTTGAATCGCTTTGTCCGGGCCAATCCGCGCCCATAGTTCGTCAAGCGGCAAATGCCAGTCCACGCCAATAACCGTGCCGCCACATTTGGCTACCTCTTCAATGTACGGGGATGTGCCCGTGCTGAAGTTGATGACGGGCACATTGGCCCGCGCCAACTGCTGAAACAGCCGTGTGTTGTAAGGCTGCACAAAGCGGATGTAATCCTGTTTGCTCAGGGCATGCCCGGCCCAGGAATCAAACAGTTGCAAGGCGGACGCCCCCGCTTTGGCCTGCGCCAGCAGGTAATCGGCCTGCACCGTCACCAGTTTGTCCATCAGCCGCCCCCAGGCCGCCGGTTCGCCGTACATCAGCGATTTGGTGCGCTGATACGTCTTGGAACCGCCGCCTTCGATGGCGTAGCTGGCCAGCGTAAACGGCGCACCGGCAAAGCCAATGAGCGGGATACCCCGCGGCTGCAATTCGGCCGTCACCAGTTCGATGGCCTTCAACGTCCCGGCCATCGTTCCGGCGGCGGGTGGGGTGGCGAGCAGGTCAATGTCATACGGCCGTTGCAGCCGATTATGCAGCACCGGCCCTTCCCCCTGGGCAAATTCCAGCTTCAAGCCCATGCCCACCAGCGGCGGCAAAATGTCCGAGAAAATAATGGCTGCATCCAGGTCAAAGGTATTGATCGGCTGCATCGTAATCTCCGCCGCCAGTTCCGGCGTGTGGATACATTCCAGCATCGAATATCTGGTGCGCAGTTCGCGGTATTCGGGCATATAACGCCCCGCCTGCCGCATCAGCCACACCGGCGTCGCATCCACCGGCAGCCCGGCGCAGGCGCGTAGGAAACGGGATTGTGGTTCTTGTTGTGTCATGGTGTGGGGAGATGGGGAGATTGAGAGATTAGGAGATTGTCCAATCTCTCAATCTCCCCATCTCTCAATCTCCTTTATTCTGCCAGATCGCTTTGCCAATAAAAAACGGCCCTAACTTTTCCAGGTACAGCGCGGTTTGTTTCGTTTTCCTCATGCGCTGCACAATTTGGGAGAGGGGGTACAACTCTTTGCCCACCAGCCCGGCGATGAAGTCGTTGTCTTCTGTGCCCAGACCATGGCAGGCCAGCCGCACGTCGTGGGCCAAATCCGCTTCGCCATAGGCGCGGCCGATGCCGCCATGCTCCATCAAAATGGTGCGCTGCTCCTGGGCGGGCAACTGCTCAAACTGCCCGGAACGGCGCAGTGGATACCAGACCGCCCAGGGCCAGGCCGGGTTTGTCGCCCGCTCGATGGGGCGGGTGATCAGGGTGCGTTCCAGGTCGGCTTCGTAGCCAAGCGAGTAGGTACGGCCGAGCATGGTCATCTCCGGGCGGGGCGTGAGCAGATCAAACGGCTCCTGGTTTAGCAGTCGGCGCACGTCGGTCACAAAGTAGTCCGGCTCCTCGCTAAAGGTCAGCAGCCCCACCCCATACGGGTCGTTGAGGTCCAGGTACAGCACGCCGTGAATGTTTGCTTCAGCTACGGCCGTGACCAACGCCTCTGTGTCAAACGCATCCGTAAAAACCAAAAGCTGCATAAACAGCCGCCGATTCAGGGAAATGGTCTGCTCATTCACCTTCCCTTTTTCGCTGATGTCTATGGTGTCCGTTGGTTGTTCTATCGTCAGATTTTTTAGTGTCATCTATTTACTCCTTCTTGACAGTTTCGCCCGGCCATTTTTACAATGGTGTTGCTTTTGGCGAAGGATTGGTGAACGATGATCAGACAAGCAACACCTGCTATTTTGCCCACAACTGAATCATGGCCGGCCCAGGGTAGCTGGACGTATGATGATTATGTGCGCCTGCCGGACGACGGCCGTCGCTACGAAATCATTAAAGGAGTTCTTTACGTGACCAACGCCCCTGCCTATGACCATCAATATGCTGTCAGTAAGATTTTTTATGCCCTGATGCACTTCATTGAGGCGAAAGCATTGGGCGTCATTCTCACTGCTCCTTTTGAAATCCATTTGCCGGGCATTGCCAGACCGGTTTTGCCGGACATTGTGTTTATTGGCGCGGCGCGATCTTTGCCAGTCAACGCCCGATTTTTTGAAGGTGCGCCTGATTTAGTTGTAGAAGTGCTGTCGCCCAGTACCATCCGCGTGGATCAATCCGTGAAACTGGACGCCTACGAACAGGCCGGTGTGCCAGAGTATTGGCTGGCCGACCCCAAAACGCGGACGGTGACGATTTATGCTTTGCCGATTGGCGGACAGGAGTATGTGTTACACGGCCGTTTCGGTCCCGATGAAATCCTCACATCCTTGCAACTAACCAGCCTGCAACTGCCCGTTGCCTCACTCTTTCTACCCAATACCTGACCTGTCGCCCCTGATGAGATTGGGAGATTCAATCTCCCAATCTCGCAATCTCCCAATCTCTCAATCTCCCCTCAACCAACCCGCCGCCTCTTTGGCATGGTACGTGATGATCAGGTCTGCGCCGGCACGTTTGATGCTGGTGAGGGTTTCCAACACGGCCGTGCGCTCATCCAACCACCCCCTTTCCGCCGCCGCCTTGATCATGGCGTATTCGCCGCTGACGTTGTAGGCCGCCAGGGGCAGCGCCGGGAACTGCTGCTTCACGCGGTAAATCACATCCAGGTAAGCCAGCGCCGGTTTTACCATCAGGAAGTCTGCTCCCTCAGCTACATCTAAAGAGGCTTCACGCAGGGCTTCTCGCGCATTGGCCGGGTCCATCTGGTGCGTTTTGCGGTCGCCAAATTTGGGCGCGCCATCGGCCGCGTCTCGGAATGGCCCATAAAAACCGCTGGCATATTTCACCGCATAAGACATGATGGGCAGATGCTCAAAACCGTAGTCGTCCAGTTCGCGGCGAATGGCGGCGACCATGCCATCCATCATGCCGCTGGGGGCCACGATGTCCGCGCCCGCCCGCGCATGGGAAATGGCGACCTGGCCCAATACCTTGAGCGTCTCGTCGTTCAGCACATAGCCTTCCGGCAAATGCTCGTTCAACTTCAACTCAATGCCCGCGTTCAAAACGCCGCAATGCCCGTGGTCGGTGTATTCACACAGGCACACGTCGGTGACGACGACCATTTGCGGTAGTTCCGCTTTGATGGCGCGGATGGCCTGCTGCACAATGCCGTCTTCGGCGAAATTTTCCTGCCCAACCGGGTCTTTTTCGGCGGGCAGGCCAAAGAGGATGACGGCCGTGATCCCCAGTTCATACGCAGCCTGGGCTTCGGCCACGGCCGTGTCCACCGACAACTGGGCCACCCCCGGCATCGAAGGAATGGGGCGGCGCTCGTTTTCGCCGTGCCGGATGAAGAGGGGGTAGATGAAATCGGCCGGGTTCAGTTCCGTTTCGCGCACCATCTGGCGCAGCACGGCCGTGTGCCGCAAGCGGCGCGGGCGGATGGGGATGTTCATAGGCGTTCCTCAGTGTGAAAAGTGAGATTTAATAGATCAAAAATCCTCTATACCTGTCATTCCGAACGGAGTCTTCGGAGTGAGGAATCCCGTAGAATTGCGCCGTAGGGATTCCTCGGAAGACCTCGGAATGACATTTTCATCTACTGAGATTGAGAGAGTGGAACACTCAATCTTCTAATCTCCAATCTCCAATCTCCTCTCGCCAACATATGCCACTAATGCCGTGACCAACCCCTCTATCGTGTATTCCTGCGGCATTATGTCAACACGCAGGCTATATTTCTCTGCTTCGGCGGCGGTGGAGGGGCCGATGACGGCGACCAGGGCAGACCCGAAGGGTTTCAAAAACCCTTCGGGTCTTACTATCGCCAAAAAGTTACGCACGCTGGACGGGCTGGTGAAGGTGAGGATGTCGGCCCCTTTTTCCAGTTCGGCCAGGGCTTTGGGGGTGGGCACGGCCGTGACTGTCTCATACAGCACCACCTCATCCACCAGCGCTCCCCGCTCCCGCAGCAGATTCACAATTTCCGGCCGGCCGATGCTGGCGCGGGGCAGCAAAATGCGCTGCCCGGCCACATCACCCAGGCACATCGCCAACTGCTCGCCGGTGAATTCGTCCGGCATAAAATCTACAGAGACCCCTTTTTCTGCCAATGCTTGCTGTGTAGCCGAGCCGACGACGGCAATGCAAGGGAGATTAGAGATTGGAGATTGGAGATTGGCCTCTAATCTCCAATCTCCAATCTCCAATCTCCGAAAAAAGAACCGCACGGCGTTGGCGCTGGTGAAAATGAGCCAGGTATATTGGTCGAGTTGGGTCAGGGCGGCGTCCAGTTCGGGGGCGGGCAGGGGGACAAAATCAATGACCGGGAAACGGATGCACTGCGCGCCCAACGCTTCCAACCGGGCGCACAATTCCCCCGCCTGATCGGGGCTGCGGGTAACAACAATGCGTTTGCCGAGTAGCGGTCTTTGCATAATCCTTTGGTACACCGTTGACAAAATAACCTGAGCTTTCTCGTGTCATTCCGACCCATTCGGCAAGCTCAGGACAGGCGAGTCTTCGACGAGGAATCCCGGCCACTTGTAAAGGAAAGAGATTCCTCGCTCCGAAGACTCCGCTCGGAATGACATATTCATCGGATTTTGGATCGACTGAGATTAGGAGATTGAGAGATTACCCAATCTCCTAATCTCCCAATCTCAACAAGGCCGCTGCGCCCTGCGCCAAAGCACTTTTCGCTAAGTCTGCGCCGAGTTGGTGGGGGTCACGGCCGTACCCCCGCACCTCAATCACCCGACTGCCATCACCGGCTGCCACCAATCCAGTTAACATAATCTCGCCATTTTGCCGGGTGGCATAGGCCGCTACCGGCAGCGAACAACCGCTGCCCAGCCCGTCCAGAAAGGCGCGTTCGGCGTCTACGCAGCAGCGGGTTTCGGCATCGTCAATGGCTGCCAGCAGGGAGAGTACGGCCGTGTCCGCCACCCGACACTGCACTGCCAGCGCCCCCTGTCCGGGCGCGGGCAGCATGATGTCCAGGGGCAGGTATTGGGCAATGTGGTTTTCCAGCCCCAAACGGGTGAGACCGGCAGCCGCCAGGACGGCGGCGTCGTATGGCCCTTCCTGTACTTTGCGCAGACGGGTGTCCACGTTGCCGCGAATAGATTGGATGTTCAGGTCGGGGCGGGCGTGTAGCAGTTGAGCCTGGCGGCGCAGGCTGCTGGTACCTACAGTGGCTCCCAGAGGGAGACTGCCCAACGTCCACTTTTCCCGCGCCACCAGCACATCGCGCACATCGGCGCGCGGTGAAATCGCGCCCACTGTCAGCCCGGCGGCGTCGGCCACGGGCAGGTCTTTAAGGGAATGGACGGCGATGTCAATACGGCCGTCCAGCAACGCCGCTTCCAATTCGGCCGTAAACAGCCCCTTCCCCCCAATTTCCGGCAATGGTTTGTCCAGCGTTTTGTCACCCTGCGTGACGAATGTTTCCAGTTGGCAGACCAAACCGGGCCACGCTTCCTCTAATTTCTGCTTGACATAATTCGTTTGCCACAGCGCCAATTGTGAGGTCCGGGTGCCAATCGTGATGATTTGTGTGTGGGTCATACTTGATTGGAGACTGCGAGATTAGGAGATTGGGAGACTGCGAGACCATAAATCTCTTAATCTCTCAATATCCCAATCTCATTCTTCAAGGGGGTAACAGGACGGACACGGCCACTTTTCTCCTTCTTCTCGTGTAAAGGCCCGGCCATCCTGTTGGCCCACATTCTACGATAAATGTTCTGGTAATCCAAAGAGTTCCCGC
This sequence comes from Chloroflexota bacterium, assembly GCA_014584575.1. Lineage (GTDB taxonomy): Bacteria > Chloroflexota > Anaerolineae > Promineifilales > Promineifilaceae > CAADGU01. Next base: position 10,202 of record JACTMP010000069.1, on the reverse strand, counting down.
ACGGCCGTCGCGTATTCACCCGCCTGCTCATGTCCTGCTTTTTCCTTCAGGCGCAGGGTCGGCTCGTGCAATAGTTTATTCACCAGGGAGTGCGAAAAGCGTTGCAGGTGTACCATCGTCTGTTCGTCCACCTCTCCCAAATGGCGCAAGGCGCGTTCCAGCTCCGTCTCCCGGATTTGCTCCGCTTTGCGCCGCATTTCCAGGATGAGTGGTTTGACGGCCAACTCGGCATAGTGCATGGTCAACTGCTCTGTTTCGGCGGCGATAATGTGTTCTACAGGTGGGATTTCTGCCTGCCGGGCGGCCAACGATTCGTCTAATGTGGCCTGCAAATCGTCCAGGCTGTATAGGCGGACGTGGGGCAGGGTGGCCACGGCCGTGTCCACATTACGCGGCATGGCAATATCCACGATGACCAACGGCCGTTCGCGGGGCAAAATTGTCATTATGTCAATAAAGGGGTGCGGGCTGTGGACGGCCGTGATCACCACATCGGCCAATTGAATGGCCTGGGGCAGATCATCCAACCCATATGCCTGGCCGGTAAAGGGAGCGACGGCCGTTTCCGCCCTGCTTTTGGTGCGATTAGCGACGGAGACGTTGCTCAATCTCCGGTTACGCAATGCTTTGAGCGCCAGTTGCCCCATTTCCCCGGCCCCCACCACCAGGATGGCCCGTTTTGCCAGGTTGTCGGTGGCCTGCTGCGCCAGGGCAATGGCCACCGAACTGACGCTGGCGGGGTTGCTGCTGATGGCTGTTTCGGCGCGGGCGCGTTTGCCGGTGCGGATGGCCGTTTTGAAGAGGCCGTCCAGGACGGGGCCGATGGTGTGGTGGGCAACGGCTGCCCTATACGCATCCGTCACCTGCCCCAAAATTTGTGGCTCACCCAACACCAGCGAATCCAGCCCGCAGGCGACCCGCAGCAGATGGTTGACGGCCGTGTCTCCCGTCAAAAAGTAGACATAATCTGCAAAATCGGCCGGGACTACCTGCTGCACATCGGCCAACCATTGCACGAGTGTGTTGGCTGAGGCTGATTCCGGCGCAACCGCGTACAGTTCGATCCGGTTGCAGGTGGAGAGCAGGACAAGTTCGGTCACGGCCGTGGGCCTGTGTGCCGCCAATGTCGCCAACGAACAATGCAGCCGCTCGCGCAAGGCCACCGGCGCCGATTCGTGATTAAGTCCCAGGCACAAAATCGGGGGCATCATAAACCTCGGCCACCGCCAGATGGACGGCGTTGAGCAGTGTATTGATCCGGCGCAGCAGGCGCACGTTGGCCTCCGGGCGGATGTTTACATTTTCGGGCAGTTGCAGCGCCGATTCAATCATGGTGTCACGGAAGAACATGGAGGCTTGCAGGGCGTCGGTGAGGGGCATGTTGATCTGGCGGCAGGTACGGCCGTATTCGCCACCAATCCGCCGCGCCTCGTCAATCAACCGTTCGTCATCGCCATTGGAAATGTATTGCAGCGTCAGCGCCATGAGCTGTCGCCCTAGCATCCGGTTCCGTTCACGGGTGGTCTCATCCAGCGCCGTCAACCAGTGAGCGTTTTGGTGGGCCATGATCTCCTGACGGGTGACAACCAGCGCCCGGTCGGCCCATGCCTGCTCAATGCCGCTGGTGCGGCGCAGGCCGTGCCGCCCCTGGGCAAACTGGTCAATATCGGCCAGGGCAAAGCGGCGATGCCCACCCGGAGTTAACATAATCGGAATGTCGCCATTGTCCGCCCAGCGCCGCAGCGTAGTGGGATGCACATTCAGCCGTTTGGCGGCGTCGCTGAGGGAAAGCCATTGTTCGGTGTCGGTGTTCACATTCGCCATCGGTAATCCGTAATCGGTAATCCGAAATCGGTTGACGGATTACGGGTTAAGGATTACGAAATAAATCTCACTAAATTGATAAAAATCTATGTAAAATTATGTATTTGTGAAAATTTTACCAACGTTAAATTTGGTGTCAACTGTTGGGAATGGTAATTGGGTAATTGCCCAATTACCCAATTACTCACTACGCTTACGGCCGTGTCCCGTGCCTGCTTCACACAATCCGGCACACCCACGCCCCGGTAGGGGCTGCCGGTAACGAAGATGCCGGGCGGCAGGCTGGCTTCAATGGCGGCTACGCGATCCAGGTGCCCAACATCATACTGGGGGTTGGAATTTTGCCAGCGGTAGATGCGGCGGAAGAGGGGTACGGCCGTAACGCCCATCATCGCCGCCAACTCCTCCTGCACGATGGGCAGCAGCGCTTGATCCGGCACAGCCATCATTTCTGGTGTACGTGAACCGCCAAAAAAGACGCGCAGCAGTGCATACCCCTCCGGGGCACGATGGTCAAACTTCGTCGAACTCCAGGTAACGGCATTGATGCGCCGCCGTTCACTGCGCGGAATGACAATGCCGAAGCCGTTGAGTGGGTGAGCGATCTCCTCTCGTCTGTAAGCCAGCGAAATGGTACCGGTGCTGACGTAGCGAATCTGGCGCAAGGTTTCGGCCACCTGCGGCGCAAGTTCGGCTAACAATTTCGCGGCCACAAAAGCGGGCACGGCCAAAATGACGGCGTTGGTGGGCAACGTTGCGCCGTCGGATAGATGTAATTGGTAATTTGGTAATTGGGTAATTGGAGATTGGGTCGCGCCAGCCAATCTCTCGACCTGCACTCCCAACCGGCAATCGCCCGTTAACCGCTCTCGCAGCGCCAGCGTTAGCTCTTCCATGCCCGGCTTGAAGGAGGTAAACATGCTGGGAGCGTCACCATTGGGTGCGGTCTGGGCGCGGGATTTTTTGGCGACCAACATTGCTTTGATCAGGCTGCCATGCTGTTTTTCCATGTCGCGGAAGCGCGGGAAGGTAGCCATCATGCTTTGCAGTTCGGCGTCGGCGTTGTAGATGCCGGAGAGCAGCGGCTCGGCGATTTTGTCCAGCGCTTCCTGCCCCAGGCGGCGCTGGATGAATTGGGCCAATGTTTCGTCGGCGTCGTCTGTTTTGGGCGGGATGATCCAGTCCAGCCCCATGCGCAGTTTGCCCGGCAGGGAAATGAGCGGGGAGAGGGCAAACGGTTTGATTTTAGTGGGGGCGATAAGCATGACGCCATCGGGTAGGGGGGTGGGGCGGCCGTTGTGCAGGATGAAGGTCTGGCGACGGCCGTCATTGGTGGGTAAAAACTGGTCGTCAATGCCCAGTTCACGGGCCAGTTGGGCCGCCCACGGTTTCTGGCTGAGGAAGGAGTCGGGGCCGGCTTCAATGATGAACGGCCGTTCCCCAAATCCGTCTACCGTCTCCGTTAAAATTTTCCCACCCCACCGGTCTGACTGTTCCAGCAACGAATACGTTATGTCAATTTTTTGGCGGGCGGCTTCCTGCTGCACATACCAGGCCGCACTCAGCCCGGTAATGCCGCCGCCGATAATGGTGATGTGGAGGGGGTTGGAGTTAGTCATTGAATCCACAACTCAAACACACAAACACTCAAACACTTGAGCACTCAAACACCCACCTCTGCCAGCCTGGGTACATACGTACAAAACGGCTCTTCGCCCAGGTAGTCGCCGTCGGTGCCAAAGGCGCGGGCGCGGCAGCCGGAGCAAATCTTTTTGAATTCACAAATACCACATTTGCCACCCAACAGGTCAGGTTCGCGCAGTTCGGCAAAGAGGGGGGAATCTTGCCAGATTTCGGCGAAGGGCTGGTGGCGAATGTGCCCGGCTTCTACCGGCAGGTAGCCACAGGGGAAGACCTCGCCGCGATGGCTGATGAAGGTGACGCCGGTGCCGGCCAGGCAGCCTTTAGTCATGGTGTTCATAGCGTGACGGCCGTCGCCATTCCCGCCAGGGTGTCCACCTGGATGTCCACCCGTGTGCCCGTTGCCACCATGTTGCTGCCGGTGCATAGAGGACGGCCGTTCGCGGAAAATACCCAGCCGGCGCTCCTCCGCCTGCCGCTGCCGCGCGATGCGGAAATAATGCGGCGCGCAGGTGGCTTTCAATTCAATCCCTCCTTCCATTTCCGCATCATACATCCAGTTCAGCACCGCTTCATACTCGGCCGGAGAAATCTGTTTGTCTGCGGCAATCTCCACGCCGCAGCCCACCGGCACCAGCAAGAACAGGTGCAAGGCTACTGCCCCAATCCGTTTTGCCAGCGCTAATGTCTCCGGCATTTGATGAACATTATGTTTAGCTACGGTGGTGTTGATCTGGTAGGGAATGTCCACTTCGCGCAGGTGGAAAATGCCGGCCAGCGCCTTCTTGAACGCGCCTGGCCCGCGGAAAATGTCGTGTGTGGGCGCATCGGCGCCATCAAAGCTGATGCTGACGCGGCGGATGCCGCTTTCTTTGATGCGCCGGGCCACATCGGCTGTAATCAGCGTGCCGTTGGTGGCCAGGGCCACAATCAGCCCGGCGTCGGCGGCGTGGCGGGCAATGTTAAAAATATCCGGCCGGAACAGGGGTTCGCCGCCAGACAGCACAAAAATGGGCTGCCCACAGGCGGCGATCTGGTCAATCATGGTAAACGCTTCGGTGGTGGTCAGGTCTTGCGGCAGCAATTGGTTGGCAACGGTGATGCGGCGGCAGTGGATACATTCCAGATTGCAGCCGGCGGTGGTTTCCCAGAAGATGAGGCGGGGCGAAGGATAAGGGGGATTAGACATGGTGTTTTCCCAAAGTTCAACTTTTCTGAAAAATTGAACTTTTTGTTGAATATAAATCTATGGAAAATTATAGAAAAATATAAAAATATATGCCACGCCTACTATAGGGCAAGATGAATGATGTGGTAGGTGAAAGATGTCATCAATTGGCTGTGACATGTAACATGGGTTGAGGCAGGTGAGTCTGCATTTTCCGGCAAACCCATTTATAATCAATCTTCTGAATCCCTGAGGTTCCAAGGAAGTTAGGCGTATGAAAAAGAAACTGCTCGGTGTGAAAAGGCGGGATATATTATTTGACTATGATCTATACCGGCGCAAGGTGCCGATTCCCGGCATTGCCGGGGCGGAATTGAGTGTGCTGGATTTATGGCCGGAGGGGGCGGAGCATACCATCGTCTTTGTGCATGGCTACGCCGGGGTATTGGAATCGTGGGAGTTTCAGATCAACTATTTTGCCAGCCATAATCATCGCGTCATTGCCCCCGACCTGCGCGGGCACGGGCAGAGCGACGCCCCCTATACCCGCTACACGATGGATGAACTGGTGGCCGACCTGTATACCATTAGCCAAAAGCTGGTGTTGCCGCCGCAGTTTTCGTTGGTAGGCCACTCCTTTGGCGGTTCAATTTGTGTGGAGTATGCCAATGCCCACCCAGAGCAGTTAGATAAGCTGGTGCTGATTGCCACGGCCGGGGAGTACCCACTGCCCTGGTTTGCCAAATGGTTGTTGAAGTTGCCACTGAACTGGCTACGGCCGTTGTGGAAATACCGCACCCGCTTTGACGCCGAAATCCACGTCGTCAAAAACATGATGGCCAACAACATGCGCCACTGGCAGGGTTGGCCGCTATTACGCAATATCACCACACCTACCCTGGTTATTACCGGCGAACGGGACAACTATTTTCCGCGCCGCGTTTTTGAAGACGTGGGCAAGATGGTGCCCAATGCCGAAGTGGTGGACGTGGGATCGGCCAAACACAAGGTGCAGTTGGAACGCCACCAGGCCGTCACCCGCGCCATTGAGCGATTTGTGGAGAGCCGGTCACGCTCCTGGCGAGAAGGCGGCAACCACAGCAATCCATTGCAAAACCGCAGTTGGCTGAAGAGTTACAGCCCCGGTACGCCACCCTCGATTCCGATTCCCAAACGGCCGTTGCCCGATTTCCTGGAAAGCGCCGCCGACTGGCTGCCGCGCCGCAAAGCCCTCAGTTTTTATGGTTCGCATCTCACCTACAAAGAGCTAAACGAGCAGGTGAACCAGATGAGCCATGTTTTTCATGGGATGGGGGTGCGGCCGGGCGACCGGGTGATGATCATTTTGCCCAATATGCCGCAGATGGTGGTCGCTTTTTATGGGGTGCTGCGAGCCGGGGCCATTGCTGTGCTGCCCAATGTGGAAGCGGATGCGGCGACCATCATTCACCAGATTGCCGAGACGCAGCCCAAGGTGATTGTGACCGTCCACAGTTTTGGTGAACTGGCACAGGCGATCCAGCAGCGGACGGGGATCCAACATTTTATTTTTGCCGATTTGCGCACGGCCGTGTCCGCCCCCGTCTACCAGAAACTCATTGAACGTTTTGGCATTGCCGACGATGAAGAGCGGCACAAGGAGATGGCCCGCAGCCTGGGGCAGCGCATGTCCACCATTCGCCAGGATGCGCCCGTGACGCCGTTGGAGTTGGAGGTAAAACCGACCGATCTGGCGGCCATTTTATACACCAGCGGCACCACCAGCCAGCCCAAAGGGGTCACGCTTTCCCATTACAACCTGGTGGCGAACACGCTGCAAACGCGCCATTGGGTGCCCGATCTGGCCTATGGGCAGGAGGTGTTCCTGTCCGCCATTCCGTTGGTACACAGCTACGGGCTGATCAGCGCCATGAGTGTGCCCATTGCCCTGGCGGCGACCATTGTGCTGCTGCCGGTGTTTGATGTGACGCAGGTGTTGGAGCATATCCGCGACCACAAGGTGACGATGTTCCCCGGCGTACCGGCGATGTACATGGCGCTGAACCAATCGCCGGACGTGCGCAGTTATGGCCTGTCGTCGGTGAAGGCGTGTATCAGCGGCGCGGCTCCCCTGCCGGTGGAGGTGCAGGAGGCGTTTGAGAAGTTGAGTCACGGCCGTCTCGTCGAAGGATATGGCCTCACCGAAGCCTCGCCCGTCACCCACGCCAACCCGCTCTACGGCCTGCGCAAACCCGGCTCCATTGGCGTGCCATTACCCAATACCGACGCCAAAATTATTGACCTGGTCACGGCCGAAGATGTGCCCATCGGTCACATTGGTGAACTGGTGGTACGTGGCCCCCAAGTGATGCAAGGCTACTGGCAGCCCGACGGCACATTGGACAACAGCATTGTGCTGGATGATGGCTGGCTGGACACCGGCGATGTGGCCGTGCAAGATGATGATGGCTACTTCCGCATCATCAGTCGCAAAAAGGACACCATCGTCTTTGGCGAATACACCGTCTTCCCGCGTGATGTGGAGGAAGTGTTGTATGAAAATCCACGTGTGTTGGAAGTGGCCGTCATTGGCGTGGGGCGCACCGGGGAAGGGCAAAAAGTGAAGGCGTTTGTGGTGCCGCGCCCCGGCGCAAACCTGACCAAAGAGGAACTGCTCGACCTGTGCCGTCGCCGCCTGGAACCGTATGCCGTGCCCTGGGACATCGAATTCCGGGAAACGCTGCCCAAATCCTTCATTGGCAAAGTGCTGCGGCGGTTGTTGGTGGAAGAAGATGGAAGAGGGGAGATTGGAGATTAGGAGATTAGGAGATTGAGAGATTAAATCTCCTAATCTCTCAATCTCCTAATCTCATACTAAACGTATGGAAGGAAAATTACGCCGTATTCGTAACGCTGTCGTTGTCATGGCCGGTTTGAGTGCGCTGGCCTTGGTGACTTTCTTCTTTAAGTCACGGCTTTTTTCGCGCCTGATTGAAGAGAGAACCTCAGATGAAGTGTTGTTCCACGCCCATACCCGCGAAAAGGTGCTTGCTCTGACGATTGATGATGGCCCCCATGCCGAACTGACGCCGCAAATTCTGGATGTGCTGGCGGAGTATGGGGTAAAGGCCACCTTTTTTATTATTGGTGGACATGTGCCGGGCAATGAGGCCATTTTGCGGCGCATTGTGGCTGAGGGGCATGAACTGGGCAACCATCTGATGAGTGACCGGCGTAGCATTACCCTGAGTGCGGAGGAGTTTGAGCGCCAACTGGCAACCACCCATGCGCTCATTGCTCCGTTTGGGCCGGTGCGCTGGTTCCGGCCCGGTTCGGGTTGGTACAATGCGCGGATGTTGGAACAGATACGGCCGTACAATTACCGCTGTGTCGTCGGCTCTATCTACCCCTACGACGCCCAGTTCCAGCAGGTAGAGTTTGAGGTGGGCTACATTTTGGGGAACGTGCAGCCGGGAGCCATTATCGTCTTGCACGACGGCGACTGCGAACGGCAAGGCACGGTCGCCGTGCTGCGCCGCATCCTGCCCGCCCTGCAAAAACGCGGCTACCGCTTCGCCACTCTCACCGACCTGACGGAAAGTGCACCCATGATGGTTTGAGGGTACGGCCGTAATTCCACTCCCTATCGCCTCAATCGCCCATCTCCATTCTGCGATCATCCACAACGCAATGCCCTGTGTTTAGGCGGGCTACAAGCGCAAGCAAAGGCTGCCGGGCGGTTAGTGCCAGATGATATTTTTGCATACTATGTCTCTCTTTTGCGGGTACGGCCGTGACCTGCCCTATAATGTCATCACAGCCAACTGGCATAAAGGAGATTGCAGATGCCAATCTTAAACAATTACACGCAGTTCAACGGCCGTCACTGGGAAACCGGCACGGTACGCAACTATTTTGAGTATATCGGGGTGAAAGCGCCTCACACAGCACTGCCGTACAGCGAAGCCTTGCTCATGGGCGTCAGCGGTGGCGTGGTGATGGGTTACTTTTCCTTCGCCTACGAAGGATATGACCCCCACGCCCGCATCCTCACGCGCAACACCTTTGACCCGTTCGACAACATGCTCGCTCGCCTGGGCGTGGTGCAAAACGTGCAGCACACCAACAAACCGGAAAAGGGGGTGGCCAATCTGGTGGCTGCCCTGGAAGAAGGCATTCCAGCCATCGTCTGGGCGGACATGTGGAGCCTGCCCTACAATGCCATGTCTTATGATGATGGCATGTGGGCCATGTTCCCCATTCTCATCTACGGCTATGACGAAACGTCCGACCAGGTGTGCATTGCCGACAGGGCACAAGTGCCGTTGTCTACGACAACGCACGAACTGGCAACAGCACGAGGCCGTGTGAAACAAGACAAGTTCCGCGTTTTAACGTTGGAACCACCGCTTCCCGAAAAGCTGCCCTCGGCCGTGCAGTTGGGCGTCTGGAATTGCATCAAACTGTTCACGGAGAAGCCGCCGAAAGGCAGCCGCAACAACTTTGGTCTGCAAGCCTACCTCCGGTGGGCAGAACTGCTGACCAAACCAACCGCCCGGCTCAGTTGGGAAAAGGAGTTTCCCGCCGGCCGCAAGCTGTTGTCCGGGCTGACCAATGCCTTTGGCGACATCAACATTTTTGGCAAACACGGCCGTGCCGAACGTGATGTATATGCCGATTTTCTGGACGAAGCGGCCGTCTTGCTAAACAAACCGGCGCTGACGGAAGCCGCCGCCCATTTCCGGCGCAGCGCCGTCGCCTGGGACGCGCTCAGTCTGGCGTTGCTGCCGGACGAAGTGGCTCTCTTCAAAGAAACCCGCGAATTGATGCTGCGACGGCGGGATCTTTTCCACACACAGGGGAATGGGGCTATAGAGGGGATGAAGGGGATTGACGGCCGTCTGGCCGCCATCATGGACGCGATGGAGCATGAGTTTCCCCTGGATGCCGCCGCTGTTGTCAGGCTGCGCCAAAATATCGCCGACCATGTGATGTACATCCACGACATTGAAAACGATGCCATTGCTACCCTCAAAGCGGCCATGAGTAGCCAGTAGCCAGATGTTGTCTATTTACATTGGAACGGCCGTACACCGAATTCGCCGCCGCCTGAGCCAGCGAAAATGGTGGCAGTCATAGCCCCACCAGAAAGCTACTGTTCCGGCAAATCGGCCAGCAGGCGGCTCATTTGTTGGCGGTAGGTCTGGAAGGCAGTACGGCCGTCTGCCGTCAGATGCAGCAGGGTATACGGCCGCCTGCCCACAAAGCTCTTTTCCACGGCCACATACCCTGCCTGTTCTAACTTGCTTATATGTGACGACAAATTCCCCCAGGTCATGCCCGTCTGGTTCATCAAAAAGGCGAAGTCGGCGCTTTCCACCACGTACAGGTTCGCCATGATCAGCAGCCGCGCCGGCTCATGGATCACCTTGTCAATGTCAGCGGGAATGGGTGGCGAGAATGTGTCTGGGGAGACTACGGCCGTCACGATACCCTCGTATAAGATAAATCCCAGAACAGGTAAAAGTCGGTCACACAAGGGTGCTGCCCAGGTACAATACCGGTAGCTCACATCGGTGAGTGGTCGGTA
>JACTMP010000055.1 GCA_014584575.1 Chloroflexota bacterium | reverse complement strand
CTTCTATCTGCCGCCAGTGGATGAGGCTTACGGCCGTCCCTTCCTGGTTGCCGGGGACTTGATCGCCATGTTCAATGACCGTCCCGAAGTTCGGGCGCTCATGGAATACTTCACCACCCCACAATCCGTCAGCGGCTGGATGGAAGGTGGTGGTGCTATCGCTGCCCACAAGACCGCCACCCAGGACATGTACGGTTCTGACCTGGACTGGGGCGTCTCCGAACTGGTTAACCAGGCCACCAGCTTCCGTTTCGACGGTTCTGACCTGATGCCCGGTGAGGTTGGCGCCGGCTCCTTCTGGGAACAAATCTCCAGCTACGTCGCCGGTTCCATTGACCTTGATACGGCCATGCAAGCTATTGACGCTTCCTGGCCTAGATAGTCGTTTGTGGTCTTAGAAGTAGAAGTTCAACTTCTTTCGAGAAGTTGAACTTCCAGGTTTGTAGTAGGCGATTTATCGCCCCCAAACGGCATTAAAACGCCTATTACAAACTTCATAATTCATAATTTCCAGTGGAGAGGGAACATGAACTACGTAAGCGGAAAAGAGGTTAATCAACCATCGTTGGGGGTGCGCATACTGGCTCTTATTGGTCGTGTCGCGTTGGCTATCGCCATTCCGGCTATCGCCTTTTACATACTCTATCTGGGTTTTCTCTTTCTGCGTGACAGCGATGCGCCCCGGATTGTCATTACCCTGGTCGCCATTGTCTGGGGCGTAGGCGGCGTCGCCCTCTTGTATTGGATTTTTAACGGCATCGTCGAACGAATGCCAGATCAGTGGACGACACGCCTGCAACCATTTGTATTTGTGGGGCCGGCCATGGCCATCCTGGCCTGGTATTTAGCCATCCCCACCTTGCGCACCTTTTGGATCAGCCTGTTTAATCGAGATGGGCCGCCCGAGGGGCTGTCTATTCCTGAATTATTGGTCAGTGATTCGTTTGTAGGTTTGAGCAATTACGCGGCTGTTTTTACCGAGAGGGTGATGGTGGAAGCGTTTCGCAACAACATCATGTGGATTGTCTTTGGCAGCACTTTCTCTGTCGCCTTTGGCCTGCTCATTGCCGTCCTGGCTGACCGCAGCGCCTACGAGAAACTGGCCAAATCGCTGATCTTCCTGCCCATGGCTATCTCCTTTGTGGGCGCCAGTATCATCTGGAAATTCATCTACGAATACCGGCCGCCAGGGCAACCCCAAATTGGCCTGCTCAACGCCATCCTCGTTAGCTTTGACGGCGTTCCGAGAGCCTGGACGCAATGGGTGGATATTGCTCCCTGGAATAACCTCTTCCTCATCGTGATCGTCATCTGGCTGCAAACCGGTTTCTCTATGGTGCTCTTTTCGGCCGCGCTCAAAGGCATCCCGGAAGAGTTGCTTGAAGCCGGCCGCATGGATGGCGCCAGCGAGTTTCGCATCTTTTTCGGCATCATGATCCCCTATATTCGCGGCACGCTAATCACCGTCTGGACCACCATCGTCATCTTTACTTTGAAGATTTTTGATGTGGTCTGGGTGATGACCGGCGGCCAATTTGGCACACACGTCATAGCCACGCAGTTTTACAGGCAATCGTTCACCAATCGCAATTCCGGTTTTGGCTCAGCCATTGCCATTGTGCTCCTCGTCGCCGTCATTCCGGTCATGATCTATAACCTGAAACAGTTTAGAGAACAGGAGGCATTTTAAGATGAGCAGCGCAAAAACGAGAAAACGACTGGGTAGTCTGTTTGTGAATGGTACCCTCCTTCTCATCATCCTTATATGGACCATTCCCACGTTAGGTATCTTTATCTCCTCCTTCCGTGTCCGAAACGATATTACCACCTCTGGCTGGTGGCAGATATTACCGCACCGCGAATGGCAGGCAACGGAAACGATCAACCCCCGCGATGAAGGGCTAGACCCGACCGGCGTCATGGTCATTGCCGGCGCTACGGGCACATTTGAAGATTTCCGCAATGGCGTTACCTCGCCAGATGGTAAGCGCGTTACCTGGATTGGCAACCGCCGCATTGGCATGGTGGAAGTTCAGGAACAGGTGTGGACGGTTAGTTGGAATTTCACGCTGGACAATTACCGGCAGGTTTTGGGCGGCCAGAGTTTTGAGTTTACGCGGCCCGATGGTACGGTGGAAGTGGTGCCTGGCGACAATATGACCAGAGCCTTCTTGAACAGCCTGGCCGTGACCATTCCCTCGACGGTGATCCCCATTCTAATCGCCGCCTTTGCCGCCTATGCCTTTGCCTGGATGAGTTTCCCCGGCCGAAAGTGGATGTTTATCCTGGTAGTGGCCATGCTGGTGGTGCCGCTGCAAATCGCCCTGGTGCCGTTGTTGCGGGACTACCGGGCCTTGCAGATTAACGGCACATTCCTGGCGATCTGGCTGGCGCACACCGGCTTTGGTCTGGCCCTGGCTACCTACCTGCTCTTCAACTACATCAGCACCCTGCCCCGTGAGACGCTTGAGTCAGCTTTTATTGATGGCGCTTCCCACTTCACGGTGTTTACCCGGCTGGTTTTGCCCCTGTCGGTACCGGCGCTGGCTTCCTTTGCCATCTTCCAATTCCTGTGGGTGTGGAATGATTACCTGGTGGCCCTGATCTTCCTGGGCGGCAACCCGGAATTTGAACTGGTGACACAGCGTATGGCAGCCATTGTCGGTTCACGCGGCAGTGAATGGCATTTGCTCACGGCCGGAGCCTTCGTCTCCATGGTGCTGCCGTTGGCCGTGTTCTTTGGCTTGCAGCGCTACTTTGTGCGTGGCATGATGGCCGGTTCGGTGAAAGGGTAATCGGTAATCGGTTATCAGTAATCAGTGAGCGATAATCCGATAACCGATTACCGATAACCGATTACCTCTCATCTGTGAGGTAGGATGGCAGCCGAGTGGTACCACGACGCAGTTTTTTACGAGTTATATATTCGGGCTTATCAGGACAGTAATGGGGATGGGCACGGGGACTTTCGAGGGGCAATAGCCCGGTTAGATCACATCAAGTCGCTAGGCGTCAATTGCATATGGATTATGCCCCATTACGCCTCGCCGCTGTTGGACGGGGGGTATGACATTTCCGATTACCGGGATGTACACCCTGACTTTGGCACGCTGGCTGATTTTAAGGCGTTTCTGGATGCGGCCCACGCGCTTGGGCTGCGGGTGATTACGGACATGGTGATGAACCACACGTCCGACCAGCACCCCTGGTTCCAGGCGGCGCGGCAAGATAAAAACTCCCCCTACCGCGACTATTACGTGTGGAGCGACACGGGCACGGAATATGCCGAGACCCGCATCATCTTCCTGGACGTGGAAAAGTCAAACTGGACGTATGATGAAGTAGCCGGGCAGTATTTCTGGCACCGCTTTTACAGCAGCCAGCCCGATTTGAACTACGATAATCCCAAAGTGCATGAGGAGATGTTTGACATCATGCGCTTTTGGCTGGATATGGGCATTGATGGTTTCCGCGTGGACGCCATTCCCTATCTGTATGAACGGGAAGGGACAAACTGTGAAAATCTGCCGGAGACGCATGAATTTCTGAAGAAAATGCGGCGGATGGTGGACAACGAATATCCCGGTACGCTGCTGATTGCCGAGGCGAACCAGTGGCCGGAAGATTTGCTGCCCTATTTTGGCACACCGGAAAATCCTGAATTTCAGGTCTGTTTCCACTTTCCCATTATGCCCCGACTGTACCAGGCGCTAAGGGCGCAGGACAAGACGCCGATTGTGGAGATTTGGGCGCAAACGCCGCCGATTCCACCGGGCACGCAGTGGATGACCTTTTTGCGCAACCACGACGAACTGACGCTGGAGATGGTGACGCCAGAAGTGCGGCAGTGGATGTGGGAGCAATATGCGCCAGAACCGCGTATGCGCTTGAACCTGGGCATCCGGCGGCGGCTGGCGCCGCTGCTTGATCATGATCCGGCTAAGTGGTTTTTGCTCCATGCGCTGTTTTTATCGTTGCCAGGCACGCCGATTGTGTATTATGGGGATGAGATTGGGATGGGGGATAACATCTGGCTGCCAGACCGGCATGGCTGCCGCACACCGATGCAGTGGGACGACTCGAAGAACGCCGGTTTTTCCCAGGCTAATGAGACGTATCTACCGGTGAATGATGATTATCACCAACGGAATGTGACCGCGCAGGAGGATGATCCCGGTTCTTACCTGAACCGGCTGCGTTTTCTGCTGCAAACACGGCAGAGTCAGCTCGCTTTGCGGCGGGGGGATTTTGAATTTGTGGAGACGGGGAACACGGCCGTACTCGCCTTCCGGCGCTTCGGTGATCGGTTATCGGTAAACGGTGATCGGTCGGTGTTGTGTGTGTTTAATTTGTCAGATGTGGTGCAGCGGGCAGAGTTGGAGGGTGCGGCGGCATATCACAACCTGCTCAACCCGGACAGATTCGTTTGGCACGGCCGTGAACTATCATTAGCCCCTCGCGCAGCATATTGGCTGGTGGAAAGTTGACCAGCTACCGCAATACCGCCACCTGATAATCTGCTCCTTCTGAGGGGCCATACAACCGCTGCACCAGCACGTAATATCGCCCCGGCCCCAGGCTCAGGTTCACCGTCTCGTTCTGATTGCCCGCGTTGACGCTGGAACCCCACAACAGCTTGGCACTGCCAAACACAAACAAATCATAATTACTGCCTGCGGGTATGCCAGTTAACTGCACGGAGACGCCACTGAACTCAGGCACGTCAAAGAAATAGAAATCATAGAAGTCATATGTGCTGTTGAAATTGCCGCCATACCAGAAGTTGAACGGCAGACCCTTCGCCGCGCCCATGTTGTCATCAAAATCGGAAGCGCCGCCACGAGTAGCAAAGGGAATAAATATCCTGTGGCTGGGTACATACAAACGCTGTACCAGAGGCACCACCTGGTACTCATTCAGACCAGGCACATAATGGTTGCCGCCCAACACATAGAGATGGTTGCCCATAAATTCGCCGGCGGGATAAGCGCGGGCAAAAACGGTGTTGGGGTCGCGCAAATCATAAGGCACATTGAGCACAGACCAACTGTTGGTCGCCGGGTTATAGATTTCTGTCGAAGAGACAGCCACGTATTGGCCGTTGGCATTCACCGACATGCCGCCAAAAATGTACCAGTTGCCATCCGGCCCCACGGCGCTGCCCGCGCCAAAACGGGGAATATTGAGATCGCCAATGGGTTGCCAGTTGCTAAACGGGGCCAGACATTCCCCGCCACGCAGCAAGACGTTCCCACTTACACCCCCCACGACGCATACACGATTGCCGATGCGCGCCGCCATATGCCCATAACGGCCGGTATTCAGAGACGGCCGTGGCAGCCAGGTATTGTCGGCAATATCAAAAAAGTAGGTTTCGGCGCGTCCCGATACGGTCGGGCTTAACGCCGGTTTTTGGGACAGGCCGCCGATCAAAAAGTAACCGGAGCCGTCGGCAGCTGCGACCGCCTGCGCCCAGCCAACGGCCACCGGTGGTGACGGAAGTGGAGGTGCCCAGAAATCGTTATTGATGTTATAAACGTAATGAACACCGCTAAAAGCATTCGGTGAGCCATCATCGCCACCAGGCACATAAATACGGCCGTTGATATGTACGGCTGTTAAATCCGACAAACCCGTATTGACCGGTAAAGGCGCTATAGTAGCCATCTGCGTCCAACTGTTGGTCGGCGGGTGGTAACGCATCAGCCGATTGCTGCGAATAGGCGCACCTGTGGCATTGTCCTGACCGCCCACTATGTAAATGTACTCACCGGCGGGCACCGTATCATGGTGGGTCACCTGTCCGCCAGGGTTATTATCTACCAATTCCCACTTTTCCTCCCCTGGCTGCGGCTGCATAAAAATGTTGAGCGTCATCTGGCCGGAACTGGCCGCCGACCAATCAGCAATCACCACGTAATAGGTCTGGTCTTGCACGGCCGTGAACGTGACCTGCGACGTAAACCCGGAGAAGTCATCATTGCAGGCCACCGACTGCAACGCCAGGCAAGGGTTGGCCTGATCCGCCGAGGTAAAGACGCCCACCACCGTATCGTAATTGGAGGTGTCGGTGTTGATCGTCACCACCACATTGGTCAGAGGCGTGAACTTATACCACACCGTCCGGTAGCCATTTGGCCGCGAGGCTCCCGGCCAGATGCAACTGAGAGCCGGGTCGTTATTGTCGTGGTTAAAGGTCTGCACATTGGGCGTCACGCCGCCAATGGCGGTATTGACAAAAGTGACATCGGTAGCCGACTGGCACAAATCGCTGCCCGCATTGCCCCCCACCGGTACCAACAATGTATCAATCGTCTGCGGATCAATCGGTTGCAGGAAAATGGATTGTGGTAATGGGCGCTGCAATGGACCTGGCGTTGGGGTCGGGGAAATCTGACTAAAAGATGGCGCAACCGGAGCCCCCTGCGCAGTTGCCATTGAAAAACTCACCACCAGCAGCAGCAAAAAAAGTAGGACAAAGAATACAAGAATGCGGCGCATCAAACTTTCTCCCTCCGCGTTGTCTCCCATCGCATGATCATGGCGCGATTGTACAGAGGTGGGCGCAAAAAAACGAACGGCCGTACCCACTGCCGGACAATCTCTAATGCCAGATGAGAGAGTTTTTGATACCCTTGATCCATGACCACAATTGACCCCACGCTCCTCCCATTTTTTCAGCCGCAAGGTATTGTGCTGGTGGGGGCCTCGGCTGACCCGACTAAACTGGGTTTTGGCGTGGCCCGTAACCTGCTGCAAAGCGACTACAAGGGGGCCATTCACTTTGTCAATCCGAAGGGTGGGGTGCTGCTCTCACGGCCGTTGCACCCCCAGATTGCCGACGTGCCCCCACCCGTTGACCTGGCCTTTCTGCTCATCCCCGCCCCTTTTGTGCCCCAGGCGCTACGCGAATGTGGGCAAAAGGGCATCCGCGCCGCCATCATTGCTGCCGGTGGCTTCCGGGAGACGGGCGCAACCGGCGCGTCCCTGGAAGATGAATGTCTGCGCATCGCCCGTGATTTTGAGATGCGGCTGATGGGGCCAAACTGCATTGGCATGCTGGATACCCATTTGCCTTTTGATGCTACTTTCCTGCCACCGCCGGGGCCAACGTCGGGTGCAGTTGCTTTCATCTCCCATTCCGGCGCTATCTGTGCGGCGGTGGTAGATTGGGCGCGCGGGCAGGGTTTTGGCCTGTCCCGGCTGGTCAGCCTGGGCAATCAGTTGGACGTGTGCGAGACGGACGTGCTGCCCGCCATTGCCGCCGACCCGTATACGCGGGTGGTGACGATGTATCTGGAAGGGGTGACGGACGGCCGTCGCTTCCTGCAAGTGGCGCAATCCGTCACCCGACACAAACCGGTGCTGGCGCTGAAGGTGGGGCGTTTTGCCGGTGGGCAGCAGGCGGTGGCCTCCCATACCGGCGCATTGGCCGGGGCAGACGCCGCCTTTGACGCTGCTTTTCGCCGCGCCGGGATCATCCGCGCCCAGACCAATGAAGAACTGTTTGATTGGGCGCGGGCGCTGGCCTGGTCGCCGCTGCCGCATGGGCCACGTGTGGCGGTGTTGACCAATGCGGGCGGGCCGGGGGTCACGGCCGTAGACGCCATCGAATCGTCCGGCCTGCAACTGGCAACCTTGCAGCCGGAGACAGAAGCGCAATTGCAGGCCGTATTGCCGCCCGCCGCCAGTGTGCATAATCCGGTGGATATGCTGGCGGGTGCATCGCCGGAGCAATACGCCGATTGTCTGCGCCTGCTGCTGGCGGATGAGGGGGTGGATAGCGTGCTGCTCATCCTGCCGCCGCCGCCCATGTATTCGGCCGGGGGCGTGGCCAAAGCGATCATCCCCACCATTTACGCGGCCACAAAGCCGGTGCTGGTAACGCTGATGGGCGAGCGGCTGATTCAGGAGGCGATGGAGCATTTCCGGGCAGCGCGAGCGCCGGAATACCGTTTCCCGGAGCGCACGGTGGCAGCGTTGGCGGTTTTGACGCAATATGCCGCCTATGTGCAGCAGTTGGCCACGTCTCCGATTATGCTGCCGGATGTGCAGCCGGAGCGGGCGCAGCGTGTGTTGTCGTCGGCCCATGAGGCGGGATGGTTGCCGCCTACGGCCGTGACCGAACTGCTCACCGCCTATGGGATTCCCTGCCCGGCCAGCCATCTGGCGCAACATGCAGATGAGGCGGCAGCGCTGGCCCGGCAAATTGGCTTCCCGGTGGTTTTGAAACTGGTGGCTGAAGGCATCACCCACAAATCGGATGTGGGTGGGGTGCGGTTGGGATTGGTGGATGAAACGGCCGTGCAAGCCGCCTTCACCGATATGCTGACAAAAGTGCCGCAGCTAGAACCAGAGGCCGTTATTGCGGGCGTGTTGGTGCAGCAAATGATCCCGGCGGGGCAGGAAGTGATTGTGGGCGTCACCTGTGATCCCCAATTTGGGTCGCTGGTCATGTTTGGTTCGGGCGGCGTGGAGGTGGAGGGGCTGGGTGACGTGGCCTTCGCCCTGGCCCCATTAACGGAGGCGGACGTGGAGTACCTGCTCAACCAAACCTGGGCGGGGCGCAAACTGGCCGGATTTCGCCATTTGCCGCCCGCCGACCGCACGGCCGTGCGCCAGACCTTAATCCGTCTGGGTCAACTGGCGGCCGATTTCCCCCAACTGGCGGAAATCGAGATCAATCCACTGCTGGTCTTGCCTGAAGGCCAGGGGGTGTGGGCGGTAGATGCGCGGGCGCGGGTGGGAGAATGATCAGTAAATAGCTGTGTCGCTGACCGGACTTCAGGCTCACAACGGCCGTCCGTTTCTATGATTTACAGGCTGTTACAGCAAAGTGATGACGACCTTCCCTCTGGCGTGTCCTTCAGCCATATAACGCAGCGCTTCCGGAACCTCAGGCAGCGGGTAGCATCTGTCCATCAACGGACGAACTTGGTTTGCCTCCAACAGTTCCTTGATCGCAACCAGATCCTTCTGGTTGGGTTTGGCCAGCATGTTAAGCATCTTCTGCCTATTGGTCAGGGAAAGCCAGGGGCCTTGAATGACCAGGGCAGGCAAGAATGCGGAGGTGACAAAACGTCCATCAGGCTTTAAGGCTTGCCTGTATTCGGCCACCGCATGATTGCCCACGGTATCAAAAATCAGGTCGTAACGACGGCCGTTCCGGGTGAAGTCTTCCTGAGTGTAATCAATGACGTGGTCGGCTCCAATGGCGCGGGCCATCTCCATTTTGCGGGTACT
Organism: Chloroflexota bacterium; assembly: GCA_014584575.1. Lineage (GTDB taxonomy): Bacteria > Chloroflexota > Anaerolineae > Promineifilales > Promineifilaceae > CAADGU01. Next base: position 46,170 of record JACTMP010000055.1, on the reverse strand, counting down.
GACAACGGCCGTAACCACACCACCCCATGCCTTCGCAATCTGTACCGCAAACGTCCCCACACCGCCGGATGCGCCATTGATCAACACCTGCTGTCCCGGTTGAATCTGCCCCTTATCGCGTAAACCCTGCAAGGCAGTAACGGCCGTCATCGGTACGGCGGCGGCTTCGGCAAAGGAAAGGTTGGCTGGTTTCAACCCCAGCGCCGACTCAGGCGCGGCCACATATTCTGCAAATCCGCCGCGGCCATGCGCGGAAAGGTCGCCAAACACCTCGTCTCCTACCCGAAACTGCGTCACGTTTTCACCGACGGCCTCAACCACGCCGGCAATGTCTGAGCCAAGTATTTGCTGCTTCGGCTTAAACAGACCCGTACTGTAACGCAGCATCCCGCTTAAAACATGATTGTCAGCCTGATTAACGGCCGTTGCCCTGATTTTCACCACTGCCTCACCCGACTTCGCTGTCGGCTTTTCCACATCTGCAAGTTGCAGCATGTCCGGCTTGCCATACTTTGTGTAAATAACTGCTTTCATTTCGTCCATGAGTTTAACCACCTTGTCTGTATCAAGAACCAGCGCCCGACCCTGCTGAGCCGGGCGCTGGGGGATGTTTATACGGCCGTTCCTTCTACCGGCGTCGTTTTTACGGGAATTGACTGGCGCTGCTTTGGGGTTCGTACACCCTTCACCAGCAGATAGAGAATGAATGACATTTCTGCAATCACAGCCGGGGCGACGATAATTTCAGCGATAAATGCCTGATGCTGCGGCATCAGGAAAATGCCAAAGCTGTCCAGGATGTAAAAGAGACCGGCAATTGCCAGCCCGATACCAAGAATACCGGGGAACAATTCTGATTTGTAAACCAGATAGCCGAGCAGCAAAAGGCTGACGCTGAAGAACGCTTCGGAGATCAGTACACCGTAGTAATGGGTATCGAGGAAAAACTGGGCCAGTGCATGCACCTGGGCTGGTTCAAAAACAGTCAGGGCTGTTGTGCCGCTCAGCAGCAGCAGCGGGATAACAAAGTTGACAAGATTGACGGCATGAACGGCCGCTTGCATCAACCGCGTCGTCATCGCCATCAGCGAAAGCGTCTCATTGACCGGTTTGAGCAGCTTGTAAAGCAGAATCGCCACGCCAATTTCACTCAAAAAGACAAGCAAGTAACTGGCGATACCGCTGCGGTACATGGATTCGGAAGCCACAATGTTGTTCGCCGTCGCCGTCGCATCTCCCGGCACAACCAGACTGCCCGTCACTCCAAAGAAGACGTAGATGTTCGCGAAAAAGATGACTAAATAAAGGATGCCTGTGATACGTGCGGTTTTCTTTTCGGAATTCATTTTGTTTCTCCTGTTTTTGTATAAGTTTTGATAACGACGAGGGCTGAGCGGCGACCCAAGGTCGTAAGTCGAAGCCCGCCTTCGACAGGCTCAGGCCACGCCCGTTACCAGGGTTGATAAATGCGTTGAACCAGCGGCGGAACAAAATTTACTCACTGGCATCTGCCTGACCGGGCGAGAGCTGCGTCGCGGCAATCAGGGGCAGGCCCAAATCGCGCACTTTTCTCAGCAGGCCGTACAACGCGGCCTGATCCACAACCGGACCGGTCAAGACAGTTTCGCCGTTGTCCGCCCAGGTGATCGTCATACCGGCAAACCATGCTGCCCACTGCCGATCCAGATGGCCTTTTATCCGGATTTCATAGACCAGCGGTGGATTTGCATCTGGTTTGTTTTCCTGTCGGTTTGCCATACGCTTATGCCCTTTGTGGTCCGGATTTCTTTGCCCGTACCACCTGTTCAACGTGCATTAACCATACCGGCAGAACGGTATTGGCGTACAGATACGAAAGTATGGTTGGGGGTATTGTTTTGGGGGTTGTGGTTTGAAATGGAGTAGGGAAATGGCGCGCCATTTCCCTACAAATGGTAATTACGGCCGTTTGCCTACAAAATTCCCAGTTCCCGCGCCCGTGCCACTGCTTCCGTGCGCCTGGTAACGTTTAGCTTACTGTAGATGTTGCGATTGTGACCTTTTATAGTGGGTAGCGCCAAAAACAATCGCTCGCCGATTTCGCGATTACTGAAACCTTCAGCGACCAGTTGCAGCACTTCCAGTTCACGTTCGCTCAATGGCTCGATTAAAGGATGAGAGGTGAAGGATGAGGGATGAAGATCGTTTTGATTGCCAAATGCAGCCAGCAGTTTTTTGGTGTAGTTTGTAGAGATTTTTTGGGAAACGGCCGTTTCCAGCAACGCCGCCATCGGTAAACCTTCATCAACAAAAGTACGGATGTATCCTTCCGGTTCAGCCAGACCTAACGCTCGTTGCAGCGGTGCCAGCGCAGCCTGTGTGTCACCTTTGGCGTCAAATGCCAATCCTTGCAGCAACAGAATTTCCAGCACACTGCCCATCCGCTGGCCGATTTTCGCGGCTTCCAACAAGCGTCCCAGCAAAGCAAATCCTTCTTCAATGCTTTCTTCTGCGCTATCACGCCTGTACTGTGTAAGGCGGAGTCTGGCCAGGGTGATGTGGTCAAATTCACGCAGGTAGCTGAGGTCATCAGTGACGGCTAAGCCCTGGGCGTTCGCCCACTGATGCGCTTCGGCCAGCCTGCCTTGCTTGAGCCAGACCCGCGCCTTCATCGCCGCCGTGGAACGTACATCAGGAACCGGCCCGCGCACATAGTGGTTGTCGGCTTCATCCAGGGAATTCAGGGCAGCCTCCAGGTCTCCTGCTGCTTCTTCCATTTTGGCCTGCGCCAGACACCAACGATAGTGCCAGCGGGGCAAGGCGGCCTCTTCGCCCAATGTTTTGCTTTGCCGCAAGTGCTCCTGCGCCGCTGCCAGATCGTTCTGTTCCAGCCGCAGTTCACTCAAGCCCGTATATAAATCGGCAGCGCCGCGCATAACAATCTCGCCCTGATTCCGGGCCAGCAGGAGAGCATCCTCATAAATTTTGGCGGCCTCGTGCAGGCGGCCTTGGGCGCGTTTCATATCAGCCAGAACATAGGCACCGGTAATGACAAACAGGATGTTCCCGGCCTTTTCATAACTGCGTATGGCCTCTGCAAAAGCGTGCTGCGCTTCGACCAGTTTGCCGACAGACCAGAGGGCCAGTCCCAGCAGGGCGGCTGGCGTGCCACGGCGCAAATGCTCTTCTTGCGGCAAGCAGTCAAGCGCCTGGCGGGCATAGTTGACTGTTCCGGGCATATCGCCAAGCGCCAGCGCCAGATAGGTGCGCGCCGCCGCAATGCTGCCGGGCAAATGTTGATATTCCACTTCATCAGCCACGATCAAAACGGCCGTATTCTCCAAACATTTTTCCGCATTTTGCAGCCACGTCTCTGCGACTTCCAACTGGCCTGCGTCCAGCAGCGCCCAGGCAAAACCCAGACAAAGGACTGGCCGTTTATGCACCTGCGCGTCAGGCAATCTTGTTGCCCAACTTAGCCAGGTAGCCGACTGGCGGCTTCTATCCATCTCCGCCCAGGCCAGTTCAATGATTCGGGCCGCACGCGCAAAATCTCCGGCGGCAAAGGCATGATGAACAGCATCGGCAACAAAATCATTTTGTTCGTACCATTCGCTGGCGCGTTGATGCAGATCAGCTGTTGGTTGGGGCTGTTCTTTGAGCAGATGAACTTGCAGCACGTCGGCAAAGAGGTGATGATAACGATACCAGGTACGTTTATCGTCCAAAGGAATGACAAACAGGTTATTTTGTTCAAGGGTGGCTAACAAGGCGCTGCCTGTCTCCCCGTTTGTGATGGCATCGCACAGGGAGCCGCACAACCGATCCAGGATGGATGTCTGGAGCAGAAAGCGGTGGATGTGTTTAGGCTGGCGCTGTAACACTTCATCTACCAGATAATCCACCACGTAGCGGTCATCACCGGTAAATGCTTCGATAAAGCCATGAACGTCTGCCCGTCTCTGCATGGAAAGGGCGGCCAACTGCAAACCGGCAATCCAGCCCTCGGTGCGCTTTTCCAGCGCGGCTATCTCGTCAGCCGAAAGCTGCAACCCGGTGATTTGTTGGAGGAAAACGGCCGTTTCCTCCACTGTAAAGCGCAAATCAGCTGCCCGTACTTCTGTCAACAAGCCACGCACACGCAAGCGCGGCAAAGGCAGCAGCGGGTCTTCGCGGGTGGTGATGACCATGTGCATCTGCGGCGGCAGATGTTCCAGCAAAAAGGTGAGCGCCTCGTCAATGGGCGGTGCATCCAAAACATGATAATCGTCCAGAACAAGCGCAAAATTCTCCGGAACGGCCGCAATTTCGTTGAGCAGCGTGGTCAGGATGGATTCTGTCGGTGACTGCCCTGACGTGAGCAGCGCCGACGCCTTGATCCCAATCGCCGGATTGAGTGTTTGCAAGGCGGCAATGAGGTATTGCAGAAAGCGGGTGAGGTCGCTGTCCCGTTCGTCGAGGGAAAGCCAGGCAAACGGCCGTTCTCCCCCAGCAATCCATTCCGTAATCAACGTCGTTTTACCAAAGCCTGCCGGCGCGGAGATGAGAGTGAGTTTACGGTGTAAGCCCTGGTTGAGTTTTTGGATGAGATGGGGGCGGGGGACGAGAGACGGCCGTATTCGCGGCACGTACAATTTCGTTTGCAGCAAGTCACCAGACATGGCCCCATTATATTTAGAAAGGAAGATGGGGGCGAGAAACGGCCGTTTGGCAACCGCACCATCTAATTTGCCATACACCAGAACTGCAATTCAGCTGCTGAATCCGGTGCATAACTGTAATTCAGACCCGTGAAGCCATGCCCGCCGACAAACTGGTTTTGTGGCTCACTGTCCGGGGGCAGTTGGTAGAGCGTGGATTGGAAAACGGCCGTTTCTGCCGCATCTGTCACCCATAGGCGTAACGCTCGTTCATTATCTAATTCACCCACACTATATGTCGCATGGAATACCATATCGGTAAATGGTATCGATTGCTCGTCGTCACCGTCAACGAAGGTGATCGTTTCTTCGCGCTCAATGCCTTGTTCAACACTGCTGCGGTAAGCAGCCGTACAAGTGATACTTTCTGCTTTGTGAACGGCCGTCTCGCCGCTGCTGCATGATGCCAACAGCAAACCGCATAAAATCAAAGATTTCCGCATTACCCAAACTCCTCCTAAATAGGTTTGTAGTGCGCACTTTAGTGCGTTACGGGCTAAAGCCCGCACTACGAACATTTTCATTCATGGTGGCCAGCAACGGTCGATAAATCCTCTTGAAAGTTTTATGTCAATCTATATTTGAAGCTGACACAATGAGACAGGCAATTGTCAAAATGAGGGCCATCGGGCCAAACAAGAATCGTTCGACATTGCTGGTTGAAGCAAAATTCCCAAGTGTATTCAAAGCCATAAAAGCAGTGACGACCCAGGACATTACCCGAATCGGCGTGGGGATCGGCGTGCCACCCAAAAGCCCGGCTCGATAGCGAATAATATAGATGAAGGCACATAAAACAAAAGCCGCCACAATGCTGACCACGCGCAGCGCCAGTGTCAGCTCGCTTTGTCGTCCCCCCCAGGCGATGGAAATGGGCAAGATTCCTGCCGCCAAGAGCAGCTGAATGACGATAAAAACCGCAAACAGCAAGGTGGCAATATTGGCCGCTAATTTCACAAAACTATCTTCTGCAAGTAAAGACATGATTTTCTCCTAAGGCAGCTCTACGCGATAGTTTGGAGCTGCATGGCAAAAAAACAAATGATATAAAACGATTTTTTCGCACCAATTCTATCATCTGCCAACCAGACGCAGTATGTTCAATTTTTAGCGATCAACTGCATCTCCCCTATCCCCTAACCAATTGTTGATAATCGTAATCGCGGCAGCACTTACTGTAATGGAGTTGTGGCTTTCTCCGGGAATGATGTGGACTTCGCCATCACTGTAATCCGCAACAGCCGTTGGGTATTGATTGGCTACAAACGCTTCGTCATTGCTGCCCACCACGACCAGCATAGGTGCATCTACGGCCGTTAAAGCAGTCGCATAATCCGTTGGTGAAGAGTTGACCATGGCGCGGTAACTGTAGGTGTGCGTTGCTTCATCTGTTAAGTTAAAAAAGAGCGTGTTCTGCTGGTTGAGCGCCTTGATGCCCAGCGCATTGAGCATCGTCAATCCAATCAGGCGCGGCACATGCAGTTAGGTGTAGGCTGCAGCAAAATCGGCCATTTCTGGTGCTAACTGCGGCATCGTTGGCGCATTGGTGCCCAGATGGGGTGCAAACAGCAGGTAGCCATCCACAGCTGGAGCATCCGTCAACTGCGCAAATTGCAGGGCGATCCCGCCGCCCATCGAATGACCGGCCAGAATGTTACGGCCGTTTGGCTGGTCGGCGCGAATGGCGGCAATCACATCGGCCACATCATCCTTATACTGCCCAATGTAAGCCACATCACCCGCCGTGCCACCCGACTGCCCATGCCCGCGCAAATCGAGAGCAATCACGGCCGCACCGCTGGCCTCACGCAGCCTCTCGGCGCCAAGCGTAAGCGCGGCGCTGTCCCCAGTGACCCCGTGCAGCAGCAAAATTGTCAGGTCTGATTCTGCCGGGAAGTGGCGGGCGAACAATATTTCACCGTCCCGTGTGGTGAACTGTTGCGGCGTAAAATCGGCCGCTGCCCTGCCTGCTGCGGGGAATGGCCCCGTGGCAAAGATCGGTTCCGGCAAGAAGGTCAGCACCAGTGCCACCGCAAAGTAGAGGATGGCTAATACGGCCGTAAAAACAAGCACAATTCGTAAAAACTTCTTCATCGTAAAAATCTCCTTCGTGGTAAATAATTTGCATTCATAATGGTTGGGAATTAATAGCCTCGCGCTTCATAAGTTACGTTTGGGAATGCAACACCATCAGGAGCAAGCTCAGCCGCTGCCTCCGTGTCCTGCTTCAATTCTGCCAGCAAAAACGCCGTCGCAAAGTGACGCACCAGCGCATGTGCCTGATCCCTGTTCCAGACGGAATCGGAACAAAATTCACCAGCCAATGGTTTTGCAAACCAGCGAACCGACTCGCAGGTATTTGTAAAAATCATGTGTTCGGCGTCATTCAAAGCCACCAGCGCTTTTCTCGGACTGGAAGCATGGTCATAGGCAGGTTGCGGTCCCCACTGAAAAGGAGTGTCCTTATCCAGTGTGCCGCCAATCGCCAGCACCGGTACGTCAATTTTGGTCAGGCCGGGTTGGCCGAAGAAAAAAGCATCCCCGGCGATAGGCACGATGGCATCCACGCGGGAATCGGAATTGTCCGGCCATAAATCTGTGGGAACGGCATCCAGACCAGCCAATGCAGCCATGTCAGCGATGTGCGGCACGAGCATGTCGCAAAGCCAGGCGGCGGGATCTTCTGTGCGCACGGCTTCTTGGCAGTGGGTTGTAAAGCTGATGGTGTCAATTTGCGCACCGGCAGCGGCTAATGCTGTGTACCCGCCGTAGGAATGCCCGATTACGGCTGTAACCTCCGGATCAACCAACCCTGCCAACAACCCGCCCGCTGCCACCTGTGCATCCACATAGGCAAAGACAGCCAAAACATCTTGCGGACGCGTCATCGCCGACCGCCACAGTTCATTTTGCGGATCGAGCGTCTCGCGATGCTCCGGGGCAAGCATGACAAATCCATACGAAGCCAGATGCTCCGCCAGCCAGCCATAGGACGTGGTTCCAACAGCAAACCCAGGTGACAAGACCACCAGTGGATAAGGACCCTGCGTGCGATCAAATGGCGCATCTTGAATCGCCCGCCCCGCCGTGGAAGCAATCGCTACTGTCCCCAAAGGCGCACCAATTTTCACTTCATAGGGATACGCAATCACGCCTTCCGGAGCGCCTTCAGACAGCGCCGGATACCACAGTTTCATCGCCAATGAAGGCTCATCGTCACTCATCAGGTTGCGAATGCCTACCTGGTGCGGGCCGGGCACGCCATAAGTCGGCACATCCAGATGTATGTCGTTGCACAATCCATCGGCACACTTTTGTGGGCGCATGCCAATAACCACCGCTGCACTGAACAACAGTAATAAAAATCCAAAGAGTAATTTTTTATGAGATAACATTTCCTGCTCCTTTCACCTTGCTTGATATATCAGCAGGATAGCCGTTAGCCGGTATGGGCGTATAGATACGAAAGTATGGTCAGGAGGTATTGTTTTGGGCGTTTTGGGGCAAAACAATCAGCGCACTGCTCACCACAAAATCGGTTAGTGGTGAAGAATGTCGACAATACGGCAGTAAACGACATTCAACACCAATTTCTCATTCCGCCGGACGGAGCAACGGCCGTACCGGATTCAGCACATCAGCCAGACTTCGTTCTGGATCGGCAGCGTCGTGGTTGTAAAGGATCACCACAACGGTATCCAACTCAGGCGCATAACTCAGCACCGAGCGATAACCAGCAATCCCGCCTGCATGACCCATATAGTCCCTCTGGAGCATGACACCCAAACCGTAGGAACTGCCGGGGGCGACTGTCGTCATCGCGGCCAACGACTCTGGGTCATCAAACAACGCCCCACCGAACAACCCGCGTGCAAAGGCAATCAGGTCGGGTCCCGTAGAAACCAGCCCTCCCGCCGACCACCCTACGGATTCATGCAGTTCCGTGACATCGGCCATGACACCACCGGATTCTGTATAGCCGTGTACCACATCAATCAGCGGCTCTTCGTAGCAATCCAGAAATGTTGATGTCATGCCCAACGGTTCATAAATGCGCGTGCGATACGCCTCTGCGAGCGGCATCTCCGCCGCCGCTTCGATGACCATGCCGAGCAGCGTGTAATTGGTGTTGCTATAGCTCCACCGTGTCCCCGGCTCAAACTGGGCATCTTTGCCATAGACGTAACGGGCCAGCGTGTCATGGGGATCTCGTTGGACGCAGTCCAGTGTCACGGTTCCAGCATCTTCATCAACAACCATCTCCGTGAAGAGATCGGCGTAATAAGCCTCGTGTTCGACCACGTTAAACAGACCCGATCTGTGCGTCAGCAGGTGGCGCAGCGTGATCTGGTCACCATAAGGCAGTTGTTCGGCTACCTCCGGCAGCCACAACGCCAGCGGATCGTCCAGGGTCAACACGCCGTCTTCCGCAAGCTGCATGATCACCGCTGCGGTAAACATCTTGGTGATACTGCCAATTCGGAACGCACCCTCCGGCGGCATCGGGATGTCGCCCTTGAGGTCTGCGAAACCACTTGCCCCCTCGAATCGGTACGGTGGCGCATCAATCCACACGATCATGCCGGGCGGGAGTCCGCCTGTGGTCAGATCGTCTATTTCTGTATTTCCGCAGCGACATCGGGCGGAAACGCCTGCGGGAATGCCTGCGGTTCGTCCTGGGCGGCGGTGCAGCCGATCAGTAGCAGCAGCAACGTCAGGCTCAAGATAAGTTGTTTCATCGTGGGGTTTTCCTTTGTTGTCATTGTAAACATCGTTTCATCCTTCTGGTGTGAGGGTCAATACAGATTGAACCAATCTTGGAGATTGGTCCAATCTAAGCCCTATTCTTAAACGTTTACCTACGCAGTTTCCAGTGCCACAGTACGATTTTGCCAGCGATCCATGTTGACACCTTTGACCAATAGCCAGATGGGGAAGGCAATTTCAGCAATAGCGATGACCATCGCAATTAAACCTGGTGTGGTGGTGTATGATGGCACCAGCAATAAGCCGATTGTGTCAAGTAAATACCCGATTCCAGCGGCGACAAACAGAATGCCCAGCACTTTGGGGAAATAGCCAGATTTGACAATCAGGTATCCCAGAATCAAAACATGCGGGATTAAAAAGGCGATGCCGATGGTAAAGCCAATGCTGTGCGCATCCAGGAACAACGTCACCAGCGCATTGACCTGTTCCGGCCCAAAGACAGACACATAGTCGCCGCCTTGCAAAAGCTGTAAAACGAAGTAGTAATTGAGCAAGTTTAGGCCATGAATGGTTGTCATCGCTATCCGGGAAACGGCCGCTAACAGCGACAGGGTTTTGTTCACCGGTTTGAACAGAATATACAGCACCACAGACAACACGATTTCGCTCAGAAGGATTATAAGCTCCATGCCAATTGTGCCTACGCGGAACAAGGATTCGGAACTGGTGATATTAGCGGTGGTGGCAGCGGCATCACCCGGCACAATAAATTGTTCGGGAATAACAAAATGAGCAAAAATAGCGGCAACTGTAATAATCAGATACAAGACACCGGCAATTCGCGCATAAGCGGACGGGGACAATTCGTTAACTTTTGTTTTCATTTGAAATTTTTCCTTTTTGTTGAAAATTTTTATTAAAGATGGCAGCACAACTACCGATTACTCAAGGCCGTTGACGGAGTGCAGCGGCAACCCTAAATCACGCACTTTTTTGAGCAATCCGTGCAAGGCGGCCTGATCAACCACGGGGCCGGTGAGAATGGTGTCGCCATCGTCTGTCAGCGTGATGGTTAGGCCATCAAACCAGTCCATCCATTGACGACCCAGGTGGCCTTCGAGCCTGATTTGGTAAATCTGTGGCGCATCTGGATTGGCTGTGAAAGTGCGTTTGTCGGACATCATCTTATACCGCCAGGATTGGAGTGGTTTAAGTAAGGGGGGTAACAGCAGGATCACCAGCGCGATTAGCGTCCGGTGATCTTACTGTTCGGCGAAGTCCCCGACCCAAATGATTGAATAGGAGACCAGGTTTTTTCTTCCTATCCTACTTATCGCTTTTTTGGAGATGGGAAATTCCCCAAAAGAAAATGCCCGCACCACTAGCCATAAAGAATAAAAATAACGATATGCCGATGGGAGAACCCCAAGATAAAACATTGTATAAAGCGTCCATAACTAACTCCTTTTTTTGAATAGGTGATTAAATTTGATGACTTAACAATAACAGTCAGACGGGATTACTGTCATACATCGAAAGAGGTATCAGGGGATTAGTTCTGCTGGATGGGGAAAATAAAAAGCGGGACTGTTGCCCCACCCATTTTGAGAATGATTTGAGTTTCTGAAAAGAATTGCGCCAGCGATCAGGTCGGCGGTAAGATACCCAATGCTCTGGCCTTAGCCACCGCCTGGGTGCGGTTCTTGACGCCCAGTTTGCCATAGATGTTGCGGGCGTGGACTTTGACTGTGTGCAGCGAGAGGTAAAGTCTGTTGGCAACCTCTTGATTGGTCAGCCCTTCAGCGATGAACCGGAGTACTTCAATTTCGCGTTCGCTGAGCGGCTCAATGAATCCGTCTTCGACGGCTGGCGGAGCGGACAACAGCGGCGGTTCGGAGTCGGTAGCGGGAAAGGCTGCCAGCAGTTGGCGCACAATCCCTGGTTCAATACCACGCGCTAAAGCTTCGTAGAGCAGACGGGCCATCGGTAGACCTTCATCTATAAACAGGCGCAGCAAGCCGCCTGGCGCGGCCATTACCAGGGCTTCATCCAACAATTCCACCGCCTTTTCACTTTCGCTTGCGGCATCGAAAGCCAACGCTTGCAGCACCATCACCCGGAGTTGTTCATCTGCCCACTCTTTTGCTTCTGCCTGCTGGCGCACCGGTTCCAGCGCCGCCAGTGCTGCGGTGGGATCGCCTTGCGCCAGCTTCACGCGGGCCTGACTGAGGGGGAGATCATGTGTCTGTGCTAACTGTGCAGCGGCTGTTAGATTGCCCTGGTTTAGAAATGTTTGAATGCGAACGGCCGTTATCTCCCCCACCCAATGGTCAAAATGATGCTGCTGCACAAATTTGTCTGCTGCCGCTAACGCTGCCAGCGCACCCGCCGCATCACTCTGCGCCAGCTTCACACGAGCCAGCAGGATGCCGCAAGCAGCGGGCGTATCCACGTTCTCTAACTGCTGCGCCAATGCCAGACCTTGCTGCCCATACTGTTCGGCAGCGTCCAAATCATTCCATTGATAATGGATGCGGGCCAGTCCCACACACGCTTCGCACGCCCCCGGCCACGGCGGGTCACCAACTATTTGCAAAATGCGCCGGAAGGTTTCCGCTGCCTGATGCAGCCGGTTTTCCAATTCCTGAATTTGACCCAGACAGGTCGTGGCGGCTATTTCAGTCATGATATTGCCGGATTTCTGACTTTGGGTGATCGTTTCGGCATAAGCTTGGCTGGCCGCCGCCCGTTTCCCCTGCACCTGGTAGGCGTACCCCAGCGTCCAGGTCGTGGTGGTGCGCATCGGTGCGTTGTCGGGGGAGAGCAGCTCCAGGGCACGGCGCGACTGCGTGATGATTGTTTCCACCTGACTTTTCGTCACGGCCAACATGGCCCGTATCGCCGCAATCTGGCCCAGCAGATCATTCGTTTTGTCATCATGGGCCGCGTTTTGCAGCGCCGTTTCGCCCGCTCGCAGGATTTCTTCGATATTATCGTGCAGCCGACCCGTCATGGTTAGAACAGAGGCATACGTTACCCATAGTGCTGGTCTGACCATAAATTCGGCCTCAGGCAAAGACTCCAGCCAGCGTCGCACGGGAATTGCCTCACCCCGAAAGTAAAGGGGCAGACCTTCACCCTCGATCAGGCGCAGTACACGCTCCACATCATTGGCCTCAACCGCGTGATGAAACGCTTCCAGTTCCAGACCGTTGGCTTCATACCATTGGCTGGCGCGGATGTGTAAGTCGGCAATGTCGTCCGCCTCGCTACTTTGCTGCAATCGCTGCCGCAGTAAATCGGCGAAGAGATGGTGATAGCGGTACCAGCGCCGCTCGTTATCCAGGGGAACGATGAACAGGTTGGCCCGCTCCAGCGCTTCCAGAATCTCCTGCCCATCATTTTGCCCGGTCAGGGCATTGCACAAGGAGCCGGTTAATTGGTTGAGTACGGCCGTTTGCAACAAGAACTTCTGCACGCTTTCCGACTGCTGGTGCAGCACCTCTTCCAACAGGTAATCCAGCACAAAACGATGGCTGCCGCTGAAGGATTGGATGAAGCAGGCTGGGTCATCTGGATGACCCTGCATGGAGATCGCCGCCAATTGCAAACCGGCCACCCAGCCTTCGGTGCGAGCTTCCAGGGCGGCGACGTTTTCTGGCGAAAGATTCAGGCCCATCATTTGGTTGAGGAAAACGGCCGTTTCATTGAGGCTGAAACGCAAATCAGCCGCCCGTAGTTCGGTCAGTTGGCCGCGCACCCGCAGCCGGGCCAGCGGCAAATTGGGATCCTCGCGGGTAGTCATAACCAGATGCATTTGCGGTGGCATTTGGTCGAGCAAAAAGGTAAGCGCCTGATCAATGGAGGGCGCATCAACGACGTGGTAATCATCCAGGACGAGCGCGAATTCGTCTGGCATGGCCGTGATTTCATTAAGCAGGGTGGTCAGGGTGGATTCCGTCGGCGGCTGTGCTGATGTGAGCATTGCTTGCGCCTTTGTACCAATCGCCGGATTGAGTGTTTGCAAGGCGGCAATGAGGTATTGCAGAAAGCGGGTGGGGTCGCTGTCTCTTTCATCCAGCGAGAACCAGGCAAACGGCCGTTCTCCCCCAGCAATCCATTCCGCAATCAACGTCGTTTTACCAAAGCCTGCCGGCGCGGAGATGAGAGTGAGTTTACGGTGTAAGCCCTGGTTGAGTTTTTGGATGAGATGGGGACGGGGGACGAGAGACGGCCGTAATCGTGGCACATACAATTTTGTTTGCAGCAAGTCGCCAGACATAACGCCATTATATTTTGAAAGGAGGATAGGGGCGAGAAACGGCTGCCGCCAGGGGGCGCTCCCCAACAAGATGGGTGACAACAAGGTGTAGCGGTGTGGAGCTTATTGTGCGGAAGGGCTAGGGGGAAGGGGTGGTGATAATGGCCACCCAGTCGGTGATTTGCAAGGTTTTGTTGATGTGGCCGCCGGCCTGGGTCACGGCCGTTTTCACATCTTCTGCCTGCTCTTCAATGATGCCGCTTAAAATGAGGCTTCCCCCCGGTTTGACGTAGCTGAGTAAGTGGTTGTTTTCCAGCAGGCCAACAATGACGGGGGCCAGGATGTTGACGACCACGATGTCCCATCCTTTTTCAGTGATGGTATCCAGCGTGCCTTTTTGGAAGGTGAGGTAGGTCAGGTGATTGAGAGTGGTGTTGGTCACGGCCGTTTGCACCGCCACCTCGTCAACATCCACCCCCAATACTCGTGCTGCCCCCAGTTTGGCGGCAGCAATCGCCAGAATGCCGGAACCCGTGCCCAGATCAAAAATAGCCTGCCCTGGCTGTACCAGTTCTTCCAATGCTTGCAAGCACATTTGGGTGGTGGGGTGCAGGCCGGTGCCAAAAGCCATGCCGGGGTCGAGGGTTAGTACTACATCGTCGGGTTTGATTTGCACGGCCGTGTCCGGCGCTTCTGCCTCAATCCAGCTTGGTTGAATCCAGATGCGCTGCCCTATGCGGAAGGGATGGTAGTGTGCTTTCCAGGCGTTGGCCCAATCTTCTTCGGCCAGCAGGCGAAAGGTGGGCGGCGGAATGGGGTAGAGGCGGCCCAAAAAGTAGATGATTTCTTCAATCCGGCGGCGCAGCCGGGGGGTATCTTCGTGTTCGGGGACGTAAATTTTGACGGTCACGGCCGTTTCCAGCGCGTCCGGGTCGGGCGAGGACATATCCCCCAACTGTTCCAGTACCACGCCATCCTGGTAGGCGAACGGCCGTAGCTTCTCCGCCACCGCCTCGGCCCCTTCCCCATCGGTAATAACGCTAACTTCGAGCCAATTCATAGAAGAGATTAAGAGATTAGGAGATTGGGAGATTGGGAGATTGAATCTCACAATCTCACAATCTCTCAATCTCCTAATCTCATTTTTACACACCAAAAATATCCCCAAACGCTTCTTTCAGATGGTCCAAAATCCCTTTTTCCGTCTTGGGGATCACCTCTTTGCCCAGCGATTTGGAGAGTTCTTTGAACAGCCGCTGCTGCTCTTTGTTCAATTTCTTGGGAATAGCCACCTGCACAATCACGTGCATATCGCCGCGCCCCATAGCCCGGTTACGGCCGCTGCGATCCAACCGGGGCACACCCTTGCCGCGCAGCTTAAACACCTTGCCCGGCTGCGTACCCGCCGGAATCTCCAGCATATCCTCGCCATCCAACGTTGGCACGGCCACTTCATCGCCAAGAGCCGCCTGAGCCACATTGATGTGCAAATCCATAAACACATCATCCCCGCGCCGCTGGAAATACTCATGTGGCTCTACATGAATGACCACGTACAGGTTGCCGGGCGGCCCGCCAGCTACACCTGGCCCCCCCTCGTTACTCAATCTAATTTGCGTGTCATTGTCTACCCCGGCCGGCACTTTCACCTTCAGCGTGCGCGTTTGCACCACCTGTTTCTGCCCGCGACACATGCTGCACGGCGTAGGAATCAGTTCACCGGTGCCCTGGCAGGTGGGGCAGGTAGTCACATTCACAAACTGCCCCAGGATAGATTGCTGCACCCGCCGCACTTCGCCGCTGCCATTACAGGTGGTGCAGGCAATGGGGCTGGTGCCTGGCTCCGCGCCGCCGCCATGACAATTAGGGCAGATTTCCGGGCGGCGGACTTCAATCTCTTTTTCTGTGCCAAATACGGCTTCCTCAAACGGGATGCGCAAATCGTAGCGCAAATCCGTGCCCCGGCCTGGGCCACGCCGCCGCCGTCGCCCGCCACCCACGTTCGCGCCAAATAGCTCTTCAAAAATGTCGGCAAAGCCGGTAAAACCTTCGAAGCCAGAAAAGCCCGGCCCCGCGCCGTTATCTACACCGGCATGGCCATAGCGGTCATACGCCGCCCGCATCTGGTCGTCAGACAGCACTTCATACGCCCGCTGCACTTCCTTGAACCGTTCTTCGGCATCCGCCTCTTTGTTCACGTCGGGGTGATATTGGCGGGCTTTGCTGCGGTACGCCTTTTTGATTTCGTCTTTATTGGCGGCGCGGGCAACGCCCAAAACGTCGTAAAAATCTCGTTGAGTGGCCATGCTGTCTTAATGGAGATTAGAGATTAGAGATTGGAGATTGCCCAATCTCTAATCTCTAATCTCCAATCTCTTACTTTTAGGAATCGCTAAATTCCCCTTCAATCACATCTTCATCTTTGCCCGGAGTGCCGGTGCCGTCTGGCCCTGGTTGGGGTTCGCCGGGGCCTGGGGTGCCTGCCTGCTGGTACATGGCCGCGCCGGCTTCATTCATCACGGCCATCAGTTGATCGGCCGTTTCATTCATGGCGGCAGCATCATTCCCGGCCAGCGCCGAGCGAACGGCATCAATGCGATCTTGAATGGCGGCTTTGTTGGCTTCCGGGATTTTGTCGCCGTTTTCGCTCAGGAATTTTTCGGCACTGTAAGCGGTGGAGTCGGCCTTGTTGTGCGCTTCCACCGTCTCTTTGCGGCGGGCGTCGTCGGAGGCGTGTTGTTCTGCGTCCTTCACCATGCGCTCAATCTCGGCGTCGTTGAGGCCGCTGGAGGGCAGGATCTGCATCGCCTGTTTGCGCCCGGTGGCTTTATCGGCGGCGCTGACGTGCAAAATACCATCGGCGTTGATGTCAAACGTTACTTCGATTTGCGGCACGCCACGCGGCGCAGGTGGTAGACCATCCAGAATGAAACGGCCGAGGCTCTTATTGTCGGCGGACATCGGCCGTTCGCCTTGCGTGACATGAATTTCCACCTGCGTCTGCCCATCGGCGGCGGTGGAGAAGATCTGGCTCTTTTTGGTGGGGATGGTGGTATTCCGCTCGATTAACGGTGTGGCCACACCGCCCAGGGTTTCAATGCTCAGGGTGAGTGGTGTCACGTCGAGCAACAGCACATCTTTGACCTCGCCGCCCAGGACGCCGGCCTGAATGGCTGCACCAATGCCCACCACTTCATCAGGGTTGACCCCTTTGTGTGGTTCACGGCCGAAGAAGTTTTTCACTGCTTCTTGAATGGCGGGCATACGGGTCATGCCACCCACCAAAACGACCTGGGTGATCTCGTTCAGAGAGAGACCGGCGTCTTTGATGGCCTGGCGACATGGTTCAATGGATCGTTTGATTAAATCTTCAGACAGTTGCTCAAATTTGGCGCGGCTGAGGGTGAGGTTCAGGTGTTTGGGGCCGTTGGCATCGGCGGTGATATAAGGCAGGTTGAGTTCGGTCTGCATGGTGGTAGACAGCTCGATCTTGGCTTTTTCGGCCGCTTCGCGCAGCCGTTGAAGCGACTGCCGGTCGTTACGCAGGTCAATACCTTCCTGCATTTTGAACTGTTCGGCCGCCCAGTCAATAATTTTCTGGTCGAAGTCGTCACCGCCGAGGAAGGTGTCGCCATTGGTGGATTTGACCTCAAAAACGCCGTTGTCCATTTCCAGGATGGAGATGTCAAACGTGCCGCCGCCCAGGTCGTAGACGGCGATAATCTCTTCTTTGTCGCTGCCTAAACCGTAGGCTAAGGAGGAGGCAGTGGGTTCGTTGACGATGCGCAGCACTTCCAGCCCGGCGATTTTACCGGCATCTTTGGTGGCCTGGCGCTGGCTGTCGTTGAAGTAGGCAGGCACGGTGATGACGGCCTGGGTGATGGGTTGGCCCAGGTAGGCTTCGGCGTCGGTTTTGATCTTTTGCAGGATCATGGCCGAGATTTCAGGGGGGGAGTATTCCCGCTCGTTCATTACCACGCGGATGTCGCCGTTGGGGGCTTTGCGCACTTCATAAGGAACATATTTGCGCGCTTTTTCGACGGCCGGATCGTCATATTTGCGCCCCATGAAGCGTTTGACGGAGAAGATGGTGTTGAGGGGGTTGATGACGGCCTGGCGTTTGGCTACCTGGCCGACCAGCCGTTCGCCGGTTTTGGCGTTGATGGCGACGATGGAGGGGAAAAGCCGCCCTCCTTCGGCGCTGGGGATGACGGTGGCTTCACCACCTTCCATGACGGCGGCGACGGAGTTTGTGGTTCCAAGATCAATTCCTATTATTTTGCCCATGATTTCCTCGTTTGTGATTGTGGTTGGGGCGACCACAAGGGTCGCCCGTACAAGTTGTATTTTATTCAGCGACGGCTACGAGCGACGGCCGTAACACCCGGTCGCTTATCTTGTAGCCCTTTTGCAGTTCACGGCAGATATGGCCGCTTTGATATTCGTCGGTGGCTTCCTGGCTGATGGCCTCGTGCAGATTAGGGTCAAACGGCTGCCCTATCGCCTCAATGGGGGCGACGTTGAAGTTTTCCAGGATGGTGAAGAGTTTACGCTGCACCAGGTCTATGCCTTCCAACCAGGGGTTCTGGCGAATGTTTTCGGGCACGTTGGCCAGCGCACGCTCAAAGTCATCCAGTACGGGCAGTAGCTTTTTGATGACATCTCCGGCGGCCATGCTGTATAGTTCGATGCGCTCTTTTTCCATGCGCTTGCGGGCGTTGGCAAATTCGGCCTGGCCGCGCAGCCAGCGGTCTTTGTAATCGGCGGCTTCGGTCTGAGCGGCGGCAAGTTGTTCTTCGAGGGTGGGGGCGGCAACGGCCGTGTCCCCTTCGGTCACTTCCTGATTCTCTACATCCGCCGCGCCGTTCAGAACAGCTTCGGCGGCATCTTCGGCGATCATCTCATTCCCTGCCTGCATTGATTGTGTTACCTCGTTATCTAAATTTGTTGGGGAGATTTGAGATTAGAGATTGAAGGTGAATCTCCAATTTCTAATCTCAAATCTCCGGCAATTTCTCCACTGCCTCTTGCGCTAAACTCTCCGGGGCGTCTTCCACATAGTATTCATAGACAAACCCGCTCATCAAATTGGCTACATAACGAACGGCGGCAACGTTACGGCCGTAGGGCATCCGTGTTGGCCCAATCACCGCTACCGTGCCGCTAAACGCATCCATCACCCCATACCGGGACAAAATGATGGAGCAATTCTTCAACTCTTCCCACCGCCCTTCGCCGCCAATCACCACCTGGACACCCTGCTCTTCCGTTTGTGTTTCCGACAGCATGGAAGCCAACAGGGTGCGCTCTTCGAGGAAGCGAACCGCCTGCCGGGTGCGGGCGTCTTCCACAATGTTGCTCAGCCCATCGCGGTAAATGTCGCTGATGGCGCGGCTGTCTGCACGCTCCAACGTTTCCAGAATAAGAGTGGTGACATCCACTTCTAACGTGTCTAACTGGCTCATGCGGCTGCGCACATCATCATAAGTGGCGTTGGCCAGCAGCGCGTTCAGGCGGTCGGCCGTCTGGCTCAACTGTGCCTGCGTCAGCGGCTCGGCCAGGGTGAGCATTTGTTGTTTGATTTCGCCGCCATACAACACCACAATCATTAAGACCAGCCGCCCCTGGGTGGAAATGAGTTGTACGTGTTTGAAACGGTTGGTAGACGGCCGTGGCGGAGTCACAAAACTGGCCCCTAGCGATGTGCGGGCCAGAATGGCCGCCGCCAGCCGCATCCACTGGTCTAAATCCAGCCGCGCCTGGTGAAACTGGTGGCGGATCATCTGCTGTTCGTCCATCGGCAAATGAAAATCCCCCAACAGCTTTTGCACAAAGTAGCGGAATCCCTGCTCGGTGGGTACGCGCCCGGCGGAGGTGTGCCACTGCATCAGGTAGCCCAGTTCTGTCAGGGCGGCAAAGTCATTGCGCACGGTTGCCGAACTGACGTTGAGGTCAAATTGCTCAACCAGCGTTTTAGAGCCGGTGGGTAAGCCGGTTTCGATGTAATGGCGCACCACCAGTTCTAATAGTTTTTCCTGTCGTTCGGTCAGGTCGTAAAACATAGCTTCTCAGAAGTTCAACTTTTCTCAAAAGTTGAACTTCTTTCATAAAATTAGCACTCGTGTAATGCGAGTGCTAACATGGCCTATCAGTTATCATAACATGGCGAAAATTGAGCGTCAAATAAGAACAGCGTAAGATGGGGGGGAGGTGTCAGGTGTCAGGTGTCAAGTGGCAAGTTACCTGCAACCTGCTCACTTTGGTTTTGGGGCGGCGGGCACGGCCGTTGGTGATTCTTTTTCGCCATTGGGGGGGATGAGGGTTTCAGACGGCCGTACCGGGGTGGGGCGGAAGTGGGTGTTCTTGCGTTCCATAAGCTGCCACACCGTGCGTAGCAAAATCTTGATGTCCAGCAGGATTGACCAGTTGGCTGAATACCACAAGTCATATTTGGTGCGCTCTTCAATGGATGTGTCGCCGCGCAGCCCATTCACCTGCGCCCAGCCGGTCATCCCCCCTTTTTCCTGGTGGCGCTCCATGTAGCGGGGTACCGTGCGCCGGAAATGTTCCACATAATGCGCCTGCTCCGGGCGGGGGCCAACCATACTCATCTCGCCAAACAACACATTGATCAGCTGCGGCAGTTCGTCTACATCCACTTTGCGCAAAAAGCGGCCCAACCGGGTCTGTCGGGGATCATTATCCAGCGTCCAACCGGGGCCGTGTTTTTCAGCATCAGAGCGCATGGAGCGAAACTTCAACATACGGAACGGTTTGCCATCCAACCCCATCCGCTCCTGCACAAAAAAGACCGGGCCGGGGGATTCCAGTTTGATGGCCATGGCGATGAGCAACATTAACGGCGAGAAAAAGATGAGGCCCATAACCGCACCCACCAGGTCCATCATGCGTTTGAAGATGAGCATATAACCACGCAGCGCATAGTCACGCACGGAGAGCAATGGCAGGCCGCCCAGAGCGTCAATACTGGCCTCGGAAGTCATAAACTGGAAGACATCAGGGAATATTTTGACGGAGATGCGGCCGCGTTCGCAATAGGAGAGTACGTGCAGCGTTTCTCGATGCCCTTTTTCGGGCATGGCGATGATTACTTCGTCAATATCGTGCTGGTCAATGAGGGTGGGCAAATCTTCGGGGCGACCCAAGACAGGGATACCGTGCAGTTGGGTCAAGGGTTCAGAGCCGTTGACTACGCCTACCAGTTCATAACCCAAATAAGGCGACCACTGAATGCGCTGCACAATAATTTGCGCCATCTCGCCAGAGCCAACGATGAGCAGCCGGTCACGCCCCAGCCCATAATCCCGTAATTTGCTGCGTACTATTTGATGCACCAGACGGCCCAACAGCAGCAAGACGATTGCCAGAAACCAGGTGTAAACGAGCATGGCGCGGGGATAGTCACTGATGATGACGTTGCCCTTGAAGAAAAAGGTGGAAAGGGCCACAGCCACGAGTGTGCCCAGGGTGACGGCTTTTACCGTTGCATACAGCTGATCTACTCTGGAGATAGCGCGGGGGATGTAGTATTGTTTGAAAAAGAACAGGGCAATGACGACGGCGCCTACTTCCAGCGCCATCAGGCCAGCATAACTGGAAAGGGGATAAAAATGAGACAGTGTATCCGGCCAGGCAAAGGAGACGCGCAGATAATAGGCCAGCACAAATGCTGCCGAGACCATAAGGATGTCTAGCAAAAAAAGTGTTATGGAGTAGATGTTTCTTAGTTTCTGTGTGGTCATTCTTATTCCAGTGTTGACCTGCGATTTTAACAGACCCTATAGCAGGTTCAAATAAAGTTACACACCGCTTTCACGCCTTTCAGCCCTCTCTTACCCTACGACCACCCAAAGCTCACAAATTGGCATATAATCTTTCCCATGAATGAATCACGTAGACGCACAATTTTTACTGTTTTCATCTTTACCGTGATGGGTTTTATGAGCGGATATATCCTGGCTCAATCGCCGGTAGCGCCATATCGCCTGGCAGGGCCGCCTCTTTCGGGTGAGACACAAGTTGTTTTTGAGCCGTTTTGGGAAGTGTGGGAGCTGGTGCAGAGCCGCTATTATGAACAGCCAGTGGATAATGAGGCGCTGGTGGAGGGGGCCATCACCGGGATGCTGGCGACGCTGGGCGATGACCATACCCGATATATGTCGCCGGCCGAACAAGAGGTGGCGGAGCGCACGTTTTCCGGCGAGTATCAGGGTATTGGGGCAGAGGTGGAGGCGCGCGACGGCCGTATCACCATTGTCTCTCCCATTGACGGCTCTCCAGCTCAGGCGGCCGGTTTGCGCCCCGGTGATATAATTGTGACTGCTGACGGGATTTTGCTGGATGGTATGGATGTAAGCGAGGCGGCGTCTTTGGTGCGGGGGCCGGCGGGCACGGCCGTGCGGCTGCAAATAGAGCGCGACGGTGAAACATTTGAAATCGAGATCGTCCGCGATACGGTCAGGCTGGTCAGCGCCACCGGGCATATGTTGCCGGAAAACATCGCTTACGTGCGCTTGAGCCGATTTGGTGACACCACCGGGGATGAATTAAACGCGATTTTGCCCGGTTTAATGGCGCAAAACCCGATTGGTCTAATCCTGGATTTGCGGCGTAATCCGGGTGGCGCATTGGATACCACCGTAGAGATTGCCGACATCTTTTTGGACGAAGGTACCGTCTTGATCGAACGGTTTGGCGACGGCCGTGAGCGCATCTTTGAATCCGAAAGCGGCAATCTGGGAGAAACGGTGCCCCTCGTGGTTTTAATTGACGAAGGTAGCGCCAGCGCATCGGAAGTATTGGCCGGGGCCATCCAGGATACCGGGCGCGGCGTCCTGATCGGCCAGACCTCCTTTGGCAAAGGTACTGTGCAGACCTGGCACACCCTGTCGAACAGCGGCGGCGTGCGCATTACCATTGCCCAATGGCTCACCCCTGGCGAAACCTCCATTCACAAACTAGGTCTGACGCCAGACTATTTCATTCCCCTGCCCGAAGGAGATTTTGTGGCGGAAGATGATGATACACAGCTTCAGGCCGCAATTGATTTCCTGACCGGTGAGACGATTATCAGCATTCCGCCGGATGATGGGGGGTAGGGGGCGGTAAACGGGGCTAAATCTTTTTCTTCAACTCTGCCGGGTCCAGGAATAACTCCACGTAACCACAGGTTAAGCAGGCGCGTGCGCGTCGTACCAGGGTGGCGGTGCGCATCATACCGGTTTGTCGGTTAGAAACATAACGGATTTCTTCGCCGGTTGATGCCCGCCCCTCATCCATCTCACCATTGCATTTGGGACAATTTGTTGTCATCAGCATAATCCTCCAACAGGCATATTTTACCTGTCACGGCCGTTCCCTCAACCTGAATCTTATGCCAATTGTTCCTTAACTTTTTCTGAACAATCAGCGGCTAAATTAGGGCACACAGGTGCGACCTACTTCTAAAAGTGAAAAGTGGGTCGCCCCTGAAATCTTAACCAAGAGGATGGATTTTGATGGACACGACAGCAATACCCACACCACACAACATGCAACCGTGGGCCGTGCAGATGGCAGGGACGACCACTGCTGCGGCACTCGGTACCGGCGTCGCCCCCGCCCACGCCCTCGTCGGGCGCTTCCGGCCCATCAGCCTGGCGGAAATGGCCGATGTGGCCCTGCTGAACCGCACCGATACCAAATTTGTGCTGGCGACCGGCGATTTGCTGGCGGCATTGGCCGACCTGAGCAGCGCCTACCGGGTATTAGAAGTGAATGGGATACGGCTGAACCATTACCAGACACTCTACTTTGATACGCCCGATTTTGCCCTGTACCACCGCCACCATGTCGGCGCCGCCGAACGCTACAAAGTGCGCGCCCGTACCTATGTGGAGTCTGACCTGGCCTTTTTTGAAGTCAAACACAAGACAAAAAAGAAGCGCACGGTGAAAGACCGGCTGCAAACGCCACAGATGGTGACAAAAATGGGACGGGACACGGCCGTGTTCCTGCACCACCACTACCCCTATGACCCGGCCGATTTGCGCCCTGCCCTGTGGAACAGCTTTACTCGCCTCACCCTGGTCAGCACGGCCAGGCCAGAACGCCTGACCATTGATTTTGACCTGGCTTTTTATGTGGAACAGCGGCGGGTCACATTGCCCGGTGTGGCGGTAGCGGAAGTGAAACAAGATGGGTTTTCGACCAATTCCGATTTCATCCGGGAAATTCGCGCCGGGCATGCCCATCCCACCTCGTTTAGCAAATACTGTTTGGGTGTGGCGCTGCTCTACCCACATTTGAAACACAACAATTTCAAACGACAATTGCTGCTCGTTCAAAAACTATTGTCTGGAGGAAACCATGCCTACACTCACTAATTTACTTATTGGCTTTGTGTTTAACCTGGCGGTGGCGCTGATCATTGTGCGCTTCATTTATTACCCGGTGAAACAAAACAAAAACTACGTTTTCACTTTCGTCGCCTTCAACACCACCATCTACTTCATTATGAGCGCGCTCACCAGCATTGAGTTGAGCGTCGGCGTTGGTTTTGGGCTGTTTGGCCTCTTCTCGCTGCTGCGCTACCGCACCGACCCCATGCCGCCGCGGGAAATGACCTACCTGTTTGTGGTCATTGCCCTGCCTATTTTGAATTCGGTGTTGATGAGTGACGCCGATTGGGCGTATCTGTTGGTGGCGAACACGGCCGTGATCAGCGTCCTCACCTTCCTGGAACAGGGCTGGGGCTTCCGCTATGAGGCGTCACGGCGGCTGACGTATGAACGCATTGAGCTGATCAAACCGGAAAACTATCCCCTGCTGCTGGCCGATTTGCGCGAACGCACCGGCCTGCCCGTCAAACGGTGCGAAGTGGGCGACATCAATTTCCTGCGTGACACGGCCGAAATCAAAATTTACTACGACCAGCCCGACACCCAAACCGACGCTGTCGGCATGTTAGAAGCATTTGCGGCCAACGGCCGTTACCCCGGCGATGACGACTGAGTAAGCACCAAAAAGTTACTTCCCGATTTGAGATTAGGAGATTAGGAGATTGAGAGATTGGCAATCTCTCAATCTCTCGGTCCTCAAGACATCCGATTTCGCAAGCAACGTTTGGTTGCCGAAATCGGATGTCTTTTCCACGAGAAAAATGCCTTGAGCGCCCCAGCAATTCTCAATTTGGCTGGCGGCGGCAGATAAATCTGCACACTTCGACAGGCTCAGTGCAGGCTCAACAAGAGGCAAAGTCGGCCTTCGCCGACTGGCGCCCAGCCCACGAAGGTGGGCTTTGCTTTGTGTAGGCGCGATTTTAATCGCCGGCTCTCGGTAAATTGAGAATTGCCTTGAGCGCCCGCAGCCGTTTGCACGTTTCCCAGAGGAAAAGTTGCTGCATCACCGGCTCCAGGATAAATCGTAGGAAACGCGGCCGGGCGGTGAAGTGGAACTTGTAGGTAATGCGCGAACTGTCCTGGTCAATGGCTTCATGGCGAATGGAGGCGGCCCAGGTTTGGAAGAAGGGGGGATTGTTGACCATTTTGACGGCGGCGACGGACGGCCGTTGCCACGATATATACACCGTCTTCAGGGCAATGCCCCCCAACGAGCGGCGGCCCACACAGACGGTGGTGGTGCCCAGGTCTACGGCCGTAAAACCATCATCGAGATAGGCGGCTTGCAAGAGGGTGTCCCATTCCAGGCGACGGCCGTAATCATGCACCAGGTCAAACACCGCCTCACAAGACGCCGGAACAATCTCGCTCACCACACCATGCGCCATATATCACCAATTCCTCCCAACATTATATTCAGATGTTACCATTGCGCCGCACAATGATTCCTAATGGTAATCCCACAAGTAGGACATGTTCTAAGATTGCCTCGATGAGCCACGGCATGGCTGGCGCCGGTATCGGCGGCGCCGCACTGAGCGGTGTGACAATCATATTCATAACAATGAAAACGCCAAATCCATACAGGAGCGAGCCGACGATAACATGACGACGCAAAAGCGGAATGCGGTCAGCGGCCAGGATGAAAACAGCAGCAATGACAAACGATATGATCAAATGAAAGAACAACCCCAGCCAGGCGGTGGCCATACCACCCGCGAAAGCAGCCTCGCCCACTATGCCGCTGGCGATATATTGCCATATCAAAATAAACGGCGTTTTTTGAATGAGCGTAACAACAATCCCTTGGTGAATGATTTGGATGATAAAGATAAACATTCCGCCGAGGACAATGGAACGAAGCAGTGAACTGCGGGTATCAAGGGGCTTACTTGCAATAGCAGACATTTTAATTTCTCCTTTTTGTGTTGGATTCTAAATCAGGGTTGTGTCGTCATATAGGCGTACAGCGCGGCCAGGTCATCATCATTCATGTTCGAGGCGTTTTCCCAGGGCATTGTCGCCGGGAAGGGTTGGCCGTCTGGCTTGACGCCGCTGCGCAACATGGCCGTAAACTGTTCCAGGGTGAGCGTGCTGACAAACGGCCGTGGGTTAGGCACAGCCGGGCTGACCGACGTGGCCGGCGAACCGGTCATATTTGGCCCATGGCAGCCGCGACATTCGCCAAAAGTAGCCACGTACTTGCCGTATTCGGCCGTCACTCCCTGCGGCGGTGCGGTGACAACGGTCGGTGCAGGCGGGGGCGGTTCGCCAAACATACCGGCGCCCAACATGATCACGCCGAGAAAATTCAATTTGTCTCCGGTTGGGCCGGTGGTTGGCGTAGACGGCAGCGAACGCAGGTAGGCAATAATCGCCTCCGTATCCTCGTTGCTCATTTCCCGGTAGGGCATGAAGGACATCACGCCCACGGTATGCCCCTGTTGATTCACACTGTAGCGCAGCACGCGGAACAGTTCACCATCGCTATAGCCCGCCAGTTTGCCACCCGGCGTCAGATTCTCTGTCACCATGTCGCCAATAAAACCAAAGCCGTCATATTCGGGAAGATTCCAGCCGCCGCTGAGCGGGTGCTGCCGCGAAGGAGCGCCATCGGCCCCTACCTGGCTGTGACAACCCATACAGGCAATCGTCACCAGGTATTCGCCGCGAGCGATTTGCTCCGGCGTGCCCGCTACCGTCAGATCGGGCGCGGGCGGGGCGCCGGGGAAATACATGGCGCTGACACCTTTGCCGCCAAAGAAGGCAACGGCCGTAAAAATCAACGTCAGCAGCCCTGCCCCCAATCCGCCCACAATCTTCACCCACAGCTTTTTGACTCGTACCGCCCGGTAGGTCAGCCAGCCAAATAGCGCAGTCAAACCAATGACTACCAATAAAACAAGGATGTTACCAACCATGTTTTCTCTCCTGTTGCAGAACACGGATGTGCCGGATTAACGGATTTTGCCCGGCTTGATCCGCCAATTCCGCGAATCCGTGTCCTACGGTTCTACAATTAATGTGCCAACCATACCGGCCATCTCGTGGCCGGGTGAACTGCAATAAAAGGGGTAACGGCCGGTTTCCTCTGGCGTAAAACGCAACACGGCCGTTTCATTGGCCGCCAGCGACGTGTGAATGTCGAATGCGTCCATATCGAAGGCGTGGGTATAGCCATCCCGGTTGACCAGGCGCAGGGTGACGGGCTGCCCGGCTTTGACGGTAACTTCACTTTGTGTGAAGGCCATCTCTTTGATGGTGATGGTCGCTTCGTTGGGCGCGGTGCGGCCACAGGCAGCCAGCAGCCAGGTCAGGATGAGAAGAAGAAGGGGGAAGATGATAAACGGCCGTAGCTTTTTCAACAGAAACCCTCCTCTTGCCCGTCAGGGAAGCTGCCGGATGACTGTGGCCCTGACGGGCGCGGCTAACAACTCTGACAGAGGCGCGTAAGCGCCGCTGGCCATCACCTGCTGCATCGCCTCCGCCCGCGCCCCGGCCGATTCCCAATCGGCAATCTCCACCACGATGTTGGGGTTGTCGAGCACCTCATAACACGTGCTGCCTAAAAAACCACGCTGGTCCGGCCCATGTTCCGCCAACACGCTTTCTAGCAGACTCATGAGCGCCGCCCGCATGCCAGGTTTGGCCTGAAGTTCGACAATTACTTTGATAGCTGCTTCATTTTCTATTGACATACGTTCCTCCACATCCTCACAAAGTGTGGGCTACAGGGCAGTTTGCTTTTAGCGAAGCGCGTAGACCACCAGGCCCCCCCCCGCTAGCATCGCCAGGCCGAGCGATACCAAAAGCACCTCCACTACCGCCTCCTTCCACGGCGCGGCGCTATACCCGGCGCCTGCCAGAGGCGTCCGGCGACTCGTTCCCCAGGCGGCCGCAAGGCAGGAAGCAACCCAGTTAGCGTATGTGCCATAAAGAAAGGCGCCCCGGATGAGATTGGCTTGCAGTGAGCTAACCGTGAGCAGTCCCCAGGCGAGACCGAGCGCTATCAACACGAGCGCGTTCATGATGCCGGTGACGTGAGCGGCGAGGCCCATCTTCTTGTTGAGAAGCACCGGGATGAAAAACCCTGTGAGCAGTGCGAGCAGGAAAAGGACGAACCCTGCTCGAACCAGGAAGGTGTCCGGATTTGTGATTTCCATCGCGATCTCCTTGATTTAGTAGTAGATGAATGGCAAGAACGATCCAAGGGTCGTTGTAGAGTCCGAGTTTTACCGTAAACTCTCATCGAGACTATTGAACTCGATCAAGTTCCCTTCGGGATCGAAAAAGTAAAACATCCGACAATGCAGCCAACTCGATGTATTTGAGTGTACGATCTCAATGCCGAGCTGCTCTATCCGTTTCTTTTCAGACTCAAAATCATCCAGGGCAATCCTGATTGCAAAATGAGAAAGGGTAGTTAGCTTCGGATCAACTTGAGGGGATTTATCTCGCGTGAACCAGGCTATCCATTTCTCTTCAAAAAGCGCCAGGTGGTCATTCCCTGCCCCGACGGCATAAAATATTATCGTGCCATTGCTATCTTTGATTTCTCGTAGCAGTTCAAGACCTATCACTTGTTCGTAAAATCTTCTCATCAGATCAAGGTCGTGGACACGCAATGCTATTTCAGCAATCCCTGTAATCGCCTGGTTTGGCTTGTTCATGACTTCTCCCTTAGACAACTATCTCACCAACGATCCTGATGAAGGATTTCGTCCAATGGGCGACGATGCGCCGGCTGAAACTCTAGCCCGATTGTGTATGCCGTTGGGATCAGCGCGACTTGCATCACGCCCACCGGCAGTCCTAACACCTCATCTGCCTCCTCTGCCAGGAGCAAATGCAGATTCGTCCAGCAAGTTCCCAACCCTCTCGAACGGGCGGCCAGCATGAAGCTCCATGCCGCCGGAATCACCGATCCCATCAGGGCTGAAATGCCCGCAGGCGGCTTCCCCGCTGTCGATCCGACAATACAGGGAACGACATGGACAGGCACCTCGTGCATGTGATCGGCCAGGTACTCAAGAGAGTTCATGATCCGCAACCGCGTCGCTTCCTGCTTCAACTCGCTGTGTTTGAGGCCGTACACACCATCAGGCAAACTCTTATAAATCGCATGTCCTCGCCGAAACAAGTCACCTAACGCCTCTCTTTGCGCCCTGTCTGTCACGACAATGAAATGAAAGCCCTGCGTATCTGACTGCGTTGGCGCTTGCTGGGCCAGCTCGAAGCACTCACGCAGAACTTCCATCTCGACCGACCGGTGCAGATCGAGCCGCTTGCGCACCGCTCGCGTCGTCAGAAGAACGTGATCAAACGACATCCCTTCTAGCGCTGGCATTTTCTATCCCTTGCATGTTACTCTTGCGTGATCTCGAACAGACCTTCATTTTCCATCCAGACATTTTGGCTCGTACAAGGAGGAACCAATTAGCGACCCAGTGCAGCATAAACGGCCGTTTCCACGGTTACCTTCAAGGTATCGGCAATGATGTCGGCACTGACAGCATGGGCTGCTAGCAATACAATCTCCAAAATCTCCTCATCACTGACACCA
The DNA here is from genome assembly GCA_014584575.1 of Chloroflexota bacterium. Taxonomy (GTDB): domain Bacteria; phylum Chloroflexota; class Anaerolineae; order Promineifilales; family Promineifilaceae; genus CAADGU01. Next base: position 16,557 of record JACTMP010000055.1, on the reverse strand, counting down.
AACTCGCGCATGCTATCAAAATCTTCGAGAGTAATACTCTTCGGATCATGGGCCATCTTCACAGAAAACTCAAGAATCACCCGCACCCGCTGTGGGTTCACATTACCTAAATCCCGGGCCACTTGTGCCAGGGTGACCTCATCAATTCCCAAATTACGGCAAAATAATTCACCATTCACACTGCAATATTCACAATTACTGTACTCCGCCACAGTGTAGCCAATCATGGCCATCAATGAGTGCGGAAGGGTTAAATAAGCGACCATAGCCTGATACATTCCCCAGTGGATGGCTAGAGCCGCCGGGGATATCCCCAATGTTCTCATCATATTGGGCACCGTGAGTATTTGCATATCCCGCTTCACGGCGTCAAAAATCTCGGCCACTTCACTGGTCGCTTCGTGTTCTTCAATCATAGGTATTGGTTGCTTGGTTGTAGATTGGAGCATGATTTTCCCTGTGTTGTTTTGAACTTCTGCCACACCTAGACGCTGTGGCCGGTGTCCCACCAAGCCACGACAAGCACGGTCACGAGACCGGCTCGATCAACCCCGTAAATCCTATCTGATTGAGTGTTTGCACGGATTAAGGCAGTTGACTGATAACGGTTGCCCTGAATGGCGCGGCCAATAGTTCGCTCAGGGGCGCGTAGACACCAGTGGCCATCGCCTCCTGCATATGCGCCACTCTTGCTTCTGCCGGCTCCCAATCAGCAATCTCAACCAGTATGTCGGGGTTGTCGAAGACCTCATAGCGCGTACTGCCCAGAAAACCACGCTGACCTGAGCCATGTTTCGTCACAATGCTTTCTATCAGATTCTTAAGCTCAACCCGCTTGCCTGGTTTAGCCTATAATTCGACGATCACCTTGATTGCCATTTCATTCTCTCCTTTCTACTATTAGCAAGCTATGATGCGGCATGCAATTCGGGCGAGTCGCATCATTGGTTAGCGGGGGTTTCCTGGTGCGACTCGCCCTGTGCCTGGTTAAGCCGGTGGCTCGGCCGGAATGACGCCGAGCTGCTGCATCATGGCGAATGTGTCGGCTACTCCCCAATGTTCACGGGCCAGCCCGTCATCGCCAAAGCGTATGATGTCAATGAGGTTCATAGAGATCGGGTTGCCCGTGGCCGGTATGCCCATGAACTCACCTTTATGCGTCCCGCTCACTTGCAAACGGGCAACGGCTTTGTCGCCGCTGGCAAACGAGTCTTGAACGTGCATCTGCATATCTGGGAAGGCGGCGAGCATGAACCGGAAGTATTGAATGACGCCCTCCTTTGTCGGCGGCAGTCCCGGTAATTCGTCGTGCTCGACGAACTCATCGGCGACCTGCCGGCCGAAACCATCAATGTCACCGGCGTTAATAAGGTCGTAGAGACGTTGAATTGAATTCGTGTGATCCATCATTTTTCCTTTCTTGGGTGCGATTCGAGCCAGATCGAATCACAACCATGGGTATAGGTTTTTGATACAAATGGTGTTCTTGGTTCGTTGTGATATATTTTCTGCACTTTAGCGAAACGCCATTAATTCATCATTACCTGGGACGATCTTGGCTGGACTAACTTTTTCTTTACTCGGCCGTTTGCAGATTGAACATCGCCGTCTAGGAGCAATCACCCTCACCAACCGCAAGGCGATTGGACTGCTGGCCTATCTCCTGGTCGAGTCCGATCACGCTCACGGCCGTGACTTTTTACTCGGCTTGTTATGGCCCGACCTGCCCACGGCCGCGGCCCAAAACAACCTGCGCGTGACCTGGGCGCAGCTTCAGAAATCGTTGGGAACGAGCAAATCTGACGAGCAGCCCCCCCTGATCGGCGACCGGCTCACCTTGCGCTTCAACCCCCTCAGCCATCACGAACTGGATGTGGCCCATTTTCGCACCTTGATCGCAGCCTGCCGCCGCCACCCGCACGCCGACCCACACAATTGCCCGGAATGTGCCGCCCGGCTGACGCAAGCGCTTGATCTGGCGCGCGGCGAATTTTTGGACCAATTCTCGCTGCCTGACTGTTTGCAGTTTGATGAGTGGCTGCTCATGCAGCGCCAACAGTTCCAGGTGCAGGTAACGGCCGTTCTAGAACAATTAGCTGCCTTTCACGAACATACCGGCCAACTGACTCAAGCCGAACAGGTCACCCGCCGTCTGCTCGCATACGACCCGCTGAACGAAGCCGCCACTCGTCAACTGATGCGCGTATTGGCCCGCGCCGATCAGCGCAGCGCCGCCCTGGACGCCTACGAAACCTGCCGCCGCCTGTTGGCATCAGAGCTGGGCCTGGCCCCGGCCGTGGAAACCGTGACCCTGGCCGAACAGATCCGCGCCCATGCGCCGGTTGCGGCGCAGGCGGCGCAACCTGCTTTGCCGCCCGTCCTGACCCGTTTTTTTGGCCGCCAGCCAGAATCCGCCCGCCTGGTAGACCTTCTCTCGCGCCGCACCGTCAGGCTGGTGACGTTGACAGGGCCAGGTGGCGTCGGCAAAACGCGCCTGGCCCTCGAGGTGGCCCACCGCATGGCCGGCGTTTTCGCCCAGGACATCTGCCTGGTCGAGTTGGCCGGTGTTACCGATGAAAGATCGGTGGATGACGCGGTCGCGGCGGCGCTGCATTTGTCAACCACCGGTCGCTCGTCCACCGCTGCCATCATGGATTACCTGCGCCACAAGAGTATGCTTCTGGTGCTGGATAACTGCGAACACCTGGTGAAAGCGTGCGCCCGCCTCGTGCAAACGCTCGACCGCGAGGCCACGGGGCTGACGGTGCTGGCGACGAGCCGCATCCCCCTTCACCTGGATGAGGAGCACGTCGTGCGGTTGGAACCATTGGCCTCACCCACTATCAATGGCCCGGAACCACTCACGGTTGCCGACGCGCTGCGCTTTGACTCCGTGCAGTTGTTCACCAACCGCGCCACACAGTCGCTGCTGCATTTCACGCTGACCGACGCCAATGTACTGGCGGTGGCTCGCATCTGCCAGCAGCTTGACGGTATTCCCCTGGCCATCGAAATTGCCGCTGTCCAGGTCCGCGCTCTGCCCATCGAAGCGATTGCCGAACGGCTGGGCCAACGCTTCGCCTGGCTGAACAGGCAGGTGAGCGGAACGCTGCCCCGCCAGCGCACCTTGCATGCTCTGATTGACTGGTCTTACGGACTCTTGAGCCGTCCGGCGCGTTCGCTGTTGCGCCAATTAGCGGTCTTTGCCGGTGGGTGGACGTTGGCAGCGGCCGAGGCGGTCAGCGTGCCAGGCGAGCCATGCGCCGAACTCCTGGCCGAACTGGTTGACCATTCGCTGGTCGTCTTTGGGGCGGATGCCAACCACCGGCGCTACAACATGCACGAGACCATTCGCCAGTTTGCCCAGGAACAGCTTCGGGGCAGCGAGCAGGAAGCGGAGGCGCGGGAACGCCATGTCCGTTACTATGCCCGGCTTGTCGCCCGCGCAGCCGAAAACCAGGACGGACAAACATTCCCTGAGCGGCTGCGGACTGTCGTAGATGACCATGATAACGTGGGGCGAGCATTCGAATGGTTGATTGCCCACGATGGCGAGCAGGCGCTGGCCCTGGTGGCGCGGTTGGGCACGGAGCTAGATTTCTGGGAACTGGGCGGCTTTTTCCAGGAAGGGCGTCGCTGGCTGCAACGCGCCCTGGAGGGAACTCAGGGATCGGTTTCGCTTCAGCGGGGACACGCCTTGCTGGCGGCGGCCGATCTGTCCTCGGCGATCACCGATTTCGAGTATGGGTTGCAGTGTGTTCAGCAAGCGCAGGAGTTGTTTCAGCAGCTTGGCGATCAGCGGGGAGAGATTAACGCCCGGCTGAAGTATTGCCATCTGGCCGCACTTGCCGGTAAAGAGACGAATATACAGGCGCAGGCTGAAGAAACACTGCGGATGGCTGAGCGGCTCTCCTATACATTTGGGATAGCAAAGGCCAGGCGGGTACTGGGAACCATTGCTTACGATGCCGACAGGCCTGAAGCAGCCATTCAATATCATCTTCCGAACATCGCGCTTTGGCGCGAACTGGATAGCCCTTTTGATCTGGCAACGGCCCTCATTAATCTTGGTGTAAGCTTGTTGGAAATCGGTGAATACGCAGCAGCCAGACAGGCGTTCGAGGAATCCCGCGACATTTACCAATCGCTGGGCTACCAGCGCGGCGTCGCCCTGGCCATACATGACCTGGGAGAAACCGTTTATAAGATGGGGGAGTACGCGAATGCCAGGGAATTACTGCGCGAATCGCTGCGTATTCGCCGCCATTTGGGGCTGCCACGAGGGTATCCTTACTCATTTGAGCTGCTGGCCCAGGTCAACGAAAGTGAAGGGCGCGACGAACAAGCAGTTCAACTTCTGGCGGCGTCCGACGCTTTGCGGATGCGCATTGGCGCACCACTGGAACAAGTAGCACAGAAGTATGTCACGGCCGTAATGACCAGAGCACGCGCTCAACTTGGGGATGTGGCATTTGAATTGGCCTGGGCGAAAGGGGTGCATATGACTACCGAACAGGCAATTGTGCTGGCACTGAGTTGAGTTGCCAGGGTAATCGCATACTCAATTCCCGGCGATTAAAATTGCGGCTACAAAAGGCAAAGCCCACCCTTCACCTGATTCAGGGCAGGCTCTTCGTGGGCTGGGTTTCAGTTTCAGTCGGCGAAGGCCGACTTTGCCTTCTGTTGAGCCTGCACTGAGCCTGTCGAAGTGTGCAGATTTATCTGCCGCATTGAGGAATATGCAATTGCCCTGGTTGAGTTCCGAGATTATTGGCTTCCTTGCAGCTTTGCGTTATAAAGCCAGCTACACACACCCACTGATTTGGAGGCTGATAGATGAGCGAGATTATTGAACAAGAACGTATTTGCTGGTTTGCCATTCCTGATGAGGCCGACCTGGACGAGGATTTGCGCAAGCTGTTTGCCAAAGCGCGGGAAAAGATCGGTTTTGTGCCCAATGTGTTTGTGGCTTACACCATGCGCCCCACTCATTTCCGCCCCTGGTTCAGCCATTTCCGCGAACTGATGCAGGGGCCGTCTGACCTCTCCCCGGCTCAGCGGGAAATGATCAGCGTGGTCGTTTCGTCACAAAACCACTGCCTTTACTGCCTGGTCAGCCACGGCGCTGACCTGCGCGCCGCCCTGGAAGACCCCATCCTCGGCGACCGCATCACCTTCGATTACCGCCGCGCCGGGTTGGACGAAAAGAACCTGGCGATGCTGGATTATGCCGTCAAAATTACCAACAACCCGGTGGAATGCAGCGAAGCGGACATCGAAACCTTGCGCCACGCCGGTTTCTCCGATGAGGCCATCTTCGACATCGCCGAAATCGCCGCCATGTACAACTTCACCAACCGCCTGGCCTCGGCCACGGGGATGCTGCCGAATCGGGAGTATCATGCGCTGGCGCGGTAATCGGTAATCGGTGAACGGTAATCGGTAATAGGCGGATCGACTACCGATAACTGATTACCGATTACCAAAAAGCAAAGCTACCAACTCCCGCACCTCCACCGGGCGCAAGAATTGGCCCAGGTAATGGCCGTTCAGCCACAGTTCAAAGTGGAGATGGGCGTCTTCGGTGGCGCTGGACACAGACAGAGGGGAACCGGTATTGCCGACCTGACCGATGCGCTGCCCGGCAGTCACGGCCGTGCCCATCACCACCTCCTCCTCAATCCCGCTCAAATGCGCATAACGGGCTATGGTGCCATCCGGGTGTTCAATCCACACTTGCATCCCCCGGTAAAAGTCCAGCGCCTCGGCCGTGGAAGCGCCCTCCTCCCGCACCTTCTGCCACCACCGGCCAAAAACCACTTCATCTGGCTGCTCATACTCGTGCGTGGCCCGAATCACCACACCACCCGCCGCCGCTAACACCGACGTTCCGGCCGACCAATAAAAATCAACCCCCTCATGCACGCCCAGCCGGTAATGGCGTGGCGCGCCTGGTAACTGCAAATCGCGCAGTCCGGCGTGGCTGCCCTGCACAGGGATGAGGAAGGGGCCGAGGTTTGACCACACGGCCGTGTCGTGCGTCGCTACTCCCATAAAAACCGGCCCGCCGGGGATGACCTGTCTCTTTTCCGGCTCATCCACAAAAAAAAGCTGGTTCTGCCCCGCCAGAAGGAGCCGTTTGCCATCTACGGCCATCGCACTGACCGGCGGTAGTTGCGTGATGGTCAGCAATACGCCCGTGTCCGGGGTCAGGGTGAGCAGCCGCCGCCCGGCGGTGTCCAATACATACACGGCCGTGTCCGTCAACACCACCTGGCGCGGCCGGCGCATTTCCACCGTCGGCTGGAAGGTTTCAATATGGGTAGCATCGGCATAGAGGCGCACGGTGGCTGTCAGGGTGTTGGCGTCTTGCAGGAGTACGGCCGTTTGCGTCTGCCAGGTACTCACATCCACCGGGCGCTTCCCCTCCGGCAGCGCCCAGAATCGGTCGGGCCGGTCAGGGCTAAACTGCATGGCAAAGTTATAACTCGGCTCCACCAGTACCCCATCATCCAGCGCCACATAATAATGGCTGGACGTAGCGCCAATGGGCCGGTCATACCGCGCCAGCGACCAGGTTTGCGCCGCCAGATCGTAGCCATACACGTCCCCGGCCCGGTCTAAAACTAATAGTCCAACGGCCGTGAGCGCCAGATCGAGCGGCTCAATGACGGGCACATCTTCCACCCGATCGCCAGGGGACAGAAGCAATGTGGGTGGCTCTGGCTGCGCCAGATTCAGCGCCAGCACCCGCCCGCCATCGAGCAAATAAGCTACATCCCCGGCCACTTCCAGGGCAATCGGATGCACAAACAGCCCGTCGTCATATTGCCAGACGCCGGTATTGCCGTCATCTAGCAGGCGAAAACTGGCCTGCGCCGCCCGCGCCATTTGGGCCATTTTGGTATCCAGAGGGTTATGGATGGGTTCGGGTGTTGACGGGTTCAGGAGTTCAGGTGTGAACGTGTTTACGGGTTCGGGTGTAGACGTGATTTCGCGATCAGGTGTTAATATGTTCACGTACTCAGGTGTAGGGGTGTTCGGGGGAGCCGGAGTAGGGGTCACGGCCGTGACTGCGGCGGTGGGCACGATGGGGATAACGGGGGCGGCGGGGGAATGGGTGCAGGCGGCTGTGAAAAGCAGGAAGACCAGCAGGAATGGCCGTAATAGAGCCGTGTTATTCCGAGCGAAGTCTTCGGAGCGAGGAATCCCTATGTTTTGGTCATTCCAGGGAAACAGGATTCCTCGGAAGACCTCGGAATGACACTGCGCGAATTGCCGGTTTATTTTCCTCACTGTCATTAATCGGCGGCGATGACGATGCCGAACGGATTGACGGCCGTTCAAGCCCGCCCCCGCCGCCACCAGACAAAGCCACCCACGACCAACGCCGCCAGCAGCAGAAATAGTCCGATGAGTACGGCCGTAGGCGTCCCCGTATCCTCCGACGCAGCCATTGTCACCAGGGGGCGCGGCTGATAGGTAATCGTGTGGCGCTGGTTGGTCGCCAGGTCAGCCAGCACATCTTCCTGACCATTTGGCCAGAGAATGCGCACCTGGTCTACGGTCGCCGCCCCCAGGCCAAAGTGCAGTTCCAACCAATCGCCCGACCCCAGGCTGGAACCATTTTTCACCTCTTGCATTTGGGTACGGCCGTTGCTGTCCGTCACCCATGCCCGTGCCCCCACCGCATCCCGGTTCACGTAGCCGCTGCCTACCAGTTTTAGCGTCAGCCAGTTATTGGCCGATTGGCTGCCCATCATATTGCGATACAGGAAATAGCCGGCGTCATAATTGCCCACAATCAGGTCAACCCAGCCATCCTGGTCATAGTCCGCCGCAGCCACGCCAATGGTGCGCCCCTGATTACCCACCCCGGAAGCCTCGCCCAGGTTGGTAAATGTGCCGTCGCCGTTATTGTGGAAGAGCGGATTGGCCGGACTGCCACCCGCCACCCCTTCCATAATGCCCAGGTACAGGTCTTGCCAGCCATCGTTATCGTAATCCAGGAACACTGCCCCCCAGCCCACACCCAGCGGATAGCGCACCCCGGCGGCTTCGGCGACATTGGCAAAGGTGCCGTCGCCCTGGTTTTGCAGCAGGGCCATTGGCCCTGCATTGGAGAAGTAAAAGTCCAGGTGGCCGTCGTTGTCAAAGTCCCCGGTCGCCAGCCCCATGCCCATCACCCGCGTATCCGCGCCCGCCTCGGCGGAAATTTCGGTAAAACACCAGCCCAGGCAATACGGGCCATCGTTGCGCCAGAGGGCGTTGCCGACGGGGTTGATAAATTCGTCGTTGACCAGATAAATGTCCAGGTCACCGTCGTTGTCAAAATCTACAAAGCTGGCGACAAAACCGGCACCACGTGTCTTGCCGCCGGGCAGCAGGTTGGTGACATCGGTGAATGTGCCATCGCGGTTATTGCGGTACAGGGCATCCTTTTCGCCTTCAATCGAACGGCCGCAGCGCGGGTCGCAGGCCCAGTTCGCCACGTACAAATCCAGGTAGCCGTCACCGTTGTAGTCGCCCCAGGCGGCCGTTTTGCTGTTCTGGTTACCGGCCACACCGGCAGTTGCGGTGACATCCACAAACCCCTGCCCCTGATTGTTGCGGAACAGGACGTTTGGCCCCCAATTCAACACCAGCAAATCGGGCCAGCCGTCGTTGTCATAGTCGGCGAAAATCGCGCCGCCGCTTTCGGCGTCCGGCAACGCCACCTGTTCGTTGAACGGCGAGACAGAAAACGTGCCATTGCCGTTGTTGCGGTAGAGGGTGTTGGGGCCGTCGGTATCGGTGACGTACAGGTCAAGCCAGCCATCCTGGTCATAATCGCCCCACGCCTGCCCGGTGATCTTTTCACCGTCGGTGCGCGCACGCGGGCTGTTGATGCCGGCGGCGGTGGTGACATCCTGATAGGGTGTGGGGTCTGTCTGGGCGCGGGTGAGGGTCACGGCCGTGATCACCCCCATCACAACCGCCACCAGACAACATACAAATAGCCATCTCTTCTTCATCATCTCTCCCGTTTCGTTTGTAGTAGGCGATTTATCGCCCCGATTTATCGCCCACCGAAGGCACTGAAGTGCCCACTACCAACCCAAACCATTATCTTCCATTTTGCCGTGTTGGGGTAGGGATACGCCAGACTCTACGCCAGCCAGTGCCTGGCAAGAGGCAGAACCATGTTGATTGACCACGGCCGTGCTGCAAACCCCTTAAGCCTTTTGACGTTTAACGTGTCGCGTTATACACTCCATTTATGATACAGAGCTTCAAAGACAGAGAAGCTGAGCGTATCTTTCATCTGGAACGCTCACGCCGCTTACCTCACGATATTCAGCAAACGGCGTTGCGAAAACTGCGTATGCTCAATCGGGCTGTCAGTCTCAACGATTTGCGCGTTCCACCGGCCAATCGGCTGGAAAAACTCAAAGGAGAACGTGAAGGTCAGTACAGTATTCGCATTAACGACCAGTGGCGTATCTGTTTTGAATGGCGTGACAATGACGCCTTTGAAGTGGAAATTGTGGATTATCACTGAAAGGAGTAAACGATGTCTGAAGAAAAGCTAAATCCCGTCCATCCTGGCGAAGTGTTGTTAGAAGAGTTTCTCATACCGATGAACCTGAGCCAGAACCGATTGGCGCTGGATATTCGCGTACCGGCGCGGCGGATCAATGAGATCGTTTTGGGCAAACGGCGGATTACGGCCGATACCGCCCTCCGTCTGGCGCACTACTTTGGCACATCTCCCCAATTCTGGCTGGGTCTGCAAATGGACTATGACCTGGACATGGCGATGGACGAAATGGGTGACCGACTGGAAAAAGAAGTGGCCGTTTATGCGGTAGTCGGTTGATTATGGAGTAACAGGGAGGGAGTATGAATACGGGACGACTTCTATCTGCTATTTGCCTGATAGGTTTGGTGGTGGCGGGCTGCACGGCCGTACCTGACCCCACACCATCCCCCCAAACTCTGGCCGGTGAAGGGGTGACGGTGATGGCGACACGGCCGTTGGCAAAATTGCATCATAAATCCAAATGCTCTCTAATGTAATCCTCGTACTCATCGGCCGTTTTTTTACATGAAACCAGATCTACAAATTCGGTGTTGTCTGTCAAACGCAAACTCCTTTTGATACTTTGAATATAACCTGGTGAAACGGATCCCGACCCACCATGGATATTTGGCAGAACGACACTAAATTGCTTTTCACCATCCAGGATATACCAGAACTTTCGTTCACGCGACCGCTTACTCAGAGATGGTTCTAATTGAAGTTTCTGAACAATGCCTTTGTCCAAATCTTTTGAAGTGATGTTGCTCCATTTCATAGTTGTCAAACTTACTTTTTCTCAATGATCTTCTCCAAAATTCGCAGCCACATACGAGGCAGTTTTCCCAACCCCTCTGGATCACACTCCGTTAATTCATCATACAAATCCAAAACTCCTGTTTTTAGATTTTGTATAGCTTCGGCATCTGTCAACCCAAATCCATCCACTTCTATTTCTGGTAATCTGGCAATCACATCGCCAGAATTATATTCTTCAACCAAGACAGTGATTGGGTATTTCAGAATGTAATCTTCTTCTCCAAGATCAAAAAGGACAGTATTCCATTTTTGAGGATGTTCATCGTACAATTCACCGATTTGTACCAAGCCTTCCATCCCTGTATCTGTAAAGGTTTCATCAAAATCAGCTTGATCTGATGTGTCAGAAGTTGAATCACTCCACAGACTCTTGGCTAAACCATCCCCTGTTAAATTTCGACCCAATTTAATTGATCCAGTACCGCTGTCTTTGCTACCCATCTTTAAAACCCTCAAAATGGTTCATAATATTATTTGACATGCCTTCAATTATCTTTGCTGAATCCTGTAAAAATGTGCTGATATCTGCTTTGTGATTCCGCCTTCTGAAACTTGGGTTATCTTGAAAAATGTCGAAGTCAATCAGGAAAGCAGCTTCCGGCAATTCATTTTTGTATATGTTTGACTCTAAAATATCTGCAAGTTGACTCTTCGTTGTCGGCCCCATCCGAAAATTGGCTTTTTTATCACCTAACTCTAGGGTAATAGGAAATCCAATGTCACGAGGTCTTCCTCCAAATACTTCCCAATCATGATCATCCAACTTAAAGAGTTTTTTCAGCATGGCATTGTAAACAATCTCAAAAGAGTCTCGTTCAAATCCAAGATACAAACGAAACCCAATACGTTCCACTTGCCTAATCTTGAGAATTTCGGCCGTCCAACCCGACACATTTGCAGCTTTCTGGCAAAAGTTAGCAATGTTTGGCCTTTCAACCGCAAAAACCATTCTTCGATAGTGGATCAGAAAAATGGAAGTTTTATCTTCATCATGAAGAAGAACTTGGTTCCGATCTATATTCCAATGATCAAATTGTTGTGTACGGTACCATTGATCAGCAATTTTCCCTCTCAGATCAAACAAAGAAGCAGCAGGTGGATACCGCAACTCCCAAACTGCCTTCCAGACCACCAAGTCTTCCAATGCCATTGAAACAACAATCCTTATTATTTGAGGTGTACAGACTGGTTGATAGATATAAATCCAGTATAGTCAAATATAGACTGAAAGCAAGAGAAATATGAGCTTGCAAAACAGGCAACGTTTTAACGCCGTGCCCTTCACTCCGCTCTGGTCGCCAGACAGCAGCCGCTTTGTCTATAAACACCCCAGCGACGGCCTGTCCATCTTCGACCGGCGCAGCCACACCACCTACCCGCTGGCAACCTCCGGCGGCCAGCGCCTCTCCAACCCGCAATGGTCTTACGACGGCACGTACCTCAGCGTGGTGGTGTGGCAAGAGGATGCGACAAGGGATACGGCCGTGTTGCAACTCCCCTGACTACTGGCGGATGCCTGACTCGTGATGCGTGATGCGTGATGCGTGAATTCCCTTCATCACGCATCACGCGCTTTCCAGATAAATCCGCGTCATCCGCGCCCATCCGCGTCCCATTTCCTTTGATGTTTGCGGGCTAAAGGGCAAACCGGTATCATCACCCGTGACCGATTGGGAGATTGAGAATCTCCTGATCTCCCAATCTCTCAATCTCAATAACCTGAAATTTGGAGTAATGAATGGATCAAGACGATATGACGCCAACGGCCGTGCCCGACACCCCCGCCGCGTCAGAAACCATACAAATTGAAGAACCGGCCAACGCCCTGCCGGTTCTCGCCGTCGCCGACCTGCCCGAAACCTGGCGACAGGCGATGAGCCGCGCCGGCTGGACAGATTTGACGCCGGTGCAATCCCGCGCCATCCCCTACGTGTTGGCCGGGCGGGATTTGCTGGTGCAGTCACGCACCGGCAGCGGCAAGACCGGCGCCTTTGTGCTGCCCATATTGGAGCGCATCAACCCCCGGCTCAACGTATGCCAGGCGTTGGTGTTGGTACCCACCCGTGAACTGGCGCAGCAGGTAAGCCACGATGCGGCACTGTTGGCCGGAGATAGTGGGATACGGGTCACGGCCGTGTACGGCGGTGTGGGTTACGGAAAACAGTTAGACGACTTTCGCCAGGGGGCGCATCTGGTAGTGGGCACACCGGGGCGGGTGTTGGATCACCTGATTCGCCGCTCGTTGTCGTTAGAATCGCTTCAAATTCTGGTCTTTGACGAAGCCGACCGCCTGCTCTCCATGGGCTTTTACCAGGATGTGTTGGACGTAAAGCATTATTTGCCTGCCAAAGGCGTAGACGGTTACATGTTCTCCGCCACCTTCCCCCTGCGCGTCAAGCAGTTAGCCAAACAATTCTTGCGCGAACCGGACTTTCTGGGGCTGAGCAGCGAGAATGTGCATGTCGTGGAAACGGAACATTGTTATTACGTGACGCCGGGCATGGACAAAGACCGCAGTCTGGTGCGTATCATCGAGGTAGAAAATCCGGAATCGGCCATCATTTTTTGCAATACCAGAGACCGGGTGCAATATGTGACGGTGGTCTTGCAACGCTTTGGGTATGACGCCGACGCGCTCAGTTCTGACCTGTCACAGAAGGATCGGGACAGAGTACTCAACCGGGTGCGCCAGGGCACGCTGCGCTTTCTGGTGGCCACGGATGTGGCCGCACGAGGCATTGATATTCCTGAACTCTCACACGTGATCCAGTATGAGCCGCCGGAAGACCCGGAATTATACATCCACCGCGCCGGGCGCACCGGGCGGGCCGGGGCCAGTGGTGTGGCGATCACACTGGTGAATGAGTTGGAAGATACCAAGCTGCGCCGCATCGCCCGGCAGTATGAAATTGAATTACAGCAACGGCCGTTGCCCACCGATGAAGATGTGGCCGCTGTGGTTGGTGAACGGACGACGGTCTTTCTGGAAACGAAGCTGCGCGCCCGCGACAAACTGCAATCGGAACGGATGCGCCGTTTTGCCCCCCTGGCGCAAAATCTGGCCGAAAGTGAAAATGGGTTGGCACTGTTGGCGATGCTGTTGGACGATTATTACCAGGCGACCATGCACAAACCACCACCCATCAAGGAGCCGGAAGAAGTGACACGGCCGTTTGACCGCTCCAGTGATGACAAAAAACGTCGCCGTCGCACCGGCCGGCGCGGGCCAAGAAAATGACGGAGAATGGCAATATGGTGACTCGTCGCATCTTGCTTTTGTTCTTGTTGACCGGTTTATTGGCCTTACTGATCGCCTGCCGCAATACCACGGAGTCTTATGACGAAACATTTGACGCTCCCGGCAATTGGAGCACCGACAACGACGCCGAAGTACGCGGCGAGGTGATCAACGGCGTCTACGAATTTGAGATTAAAGCCGATACGCTGACCACCTGGACAACGGCGGGGCAAAATTTCAGCGATGGCTGGTATGAAGTAGAGGCCACTCAGATCGGCGGCCCGGATAATAATTTGTTTGGCATGGTATTTCGCGTGAATAATGAGACCGATGATTTTTATGCCTTCCAGATCAGCGGCGATGGTTATGTGTGGATTGGCCGTTACAAAAATGGCGGCAAAACAGAAGCCACGCCCATCATCGGCAACTGGTGGTTTGAGTCCCCGGCCGTCAAACAGGGGTCTGGCCTCACCAACCGCCTGAAAGTGCGCGCCGAGGCCGGTAACCTCATCTTCTACGTCAACGACCAGGAAGTGGGCCGCGTCACCGAGAACTCCTTTGCCAGAGGGGATATCGGCCTGATAGCCGGCAGTCTGGGTGAGGGTGGTGTGTTGGTGCAGTTTGATAATTTTAAGGTGTCACCGCTTGGTGAATAAGACAGTGAGCGGTTAGTGGTAAGCAGTCCTATGGAAGAAATACCTCTCGACATCAACACCGCCGATGAGATGGCGCTGGCGACGCTGCCGGGCATCAGCCTGAAGCTGGCGCAGCGCATTGTGGCCCACCGCCAGGAGCATGGGTTGTTTGCCGATGTGCAGGGTTTAACGGCCGTGTCCGGCATTTCCGAGCGCATGGTAGAGCAAATGGCCGAACGTATCGTCGCCGGGCCAGGAACAGATGAAGAAGAGGCGTCGCCAATGGATACGGCCGTGCTCGAACCCCCAACGCCAGAGACAGAAGCAGAAATTGAGCCGGAGGTGGTCATCCTCACCCCACCGTCCGCCCCAGAAAGCGAGGAAGTTGTGGCCGAAATTGAACAGGACATCCCCCCCACCATTGCAGCGCCTGCGCCCGCAGCACCTGCGCCCGCAGCACCTGCGCCCGCAGCACCTGCGCCCGCAGCACCTGCGCCCGCAGCACCTGCGCCCATCGCCAGCCCGCCGCCTCGCGGCAGCATGGTGGGCAGCCTGATCGCCGCTCTGTTTGGGGCAATCTTGGGCACCACGTTGACGCTCTCCATCCTGTACGGCTTCAACCAGACGCTGCAATACGCCAGCAGCGCCCAGGCCACCGGCCTGCAATTGCAACTGGCAGCCGAACTGGAAGAAATCCAGCAAACGCAGCAGCAAATCCAAAATGACCTGGCCGCCCTCAACAGCCAGGTGGAAACATTGGCGGCCGAACAGGGGGAAAACAGCACGGCCGTCGCCACCGCCCAGGCCAACGTTACCCAACTGCAAACGGCCGCCGCCGACCTGCAAACCAGAGCCGATGACCTGACTGAGCGGCTAGAAACAGTAGCACAATCGGCCGAAAATTTTGACACCTTCCTCACCGGGCTGCGCGACTTGCTGGTGAATGTAGCCGGGCCGTTGCCCACACCAGCGCCCACCGCCACCCCCACCGAAACACCAACACCATCGCCAACCGATGCCGCGCCGGCCGCAACCGCCACCACCGACCCCGCCTTCACGCGCACGCCGCGCCCCACCGCCACCCCCATCGGCCTGCCGACGGTGACCGCGACGGTGGCGCCGCAGCCTTAAAGCTGAAAAACCAGGCTTTTTCCAAAAGCCTGGTTTTTATTCAGGAGAGAATCAGATGTCCAGCGAAACAACTTCCACATTTCCGCCGCCCCGCCCCGGTTTGGGGCGGCGGATGGCCAGGGCGTTTGGCCGTTTTTTGAAGGCGCTGCTTCAGGTAGTTCTGGTCATCGTCCTGGTGATCGGCATTGGCTATGGCGTCTACCTGATCGTGCAAGAACTACAACGCTCTTTCCAGACCGTCAGCAGTCGGGTGGATTACAATCTGGCGCAGATACAGCGCATTGGGCATGACCTGGGCGAATTGCAGCAAACGGTCACGGCCGTGCAAACCGCCCACGATACCCGCCTGACCACCCTGGAAACAACGGACACCACCCTGGCTGGCGATCTGGCGCGTCAGGACGCCATGCTGGCGGCGCTTGAACTGCGGCTGGGCCGACTGGCGACGCAGACCGTCACGATTAACGAGCAGATTGTGGCGCTGAATGAAGGGGTGCTGGCTCTGCAAGGGGACATTAACGAGAACAACGGCCGTCTGGATGCGCTCGGCGGGCAGATTGACACCCAGGAAAACAACAGCCGAGAGTTGGCGGCGCAGGTGTTGGCTGTGCAAACGGCCGTAGACGCCCTCCCCCTGGCCGACATTGAGCAAATGCGCCAGGTTGTCACCCTTTTCCGCGTCTGGGAGATGGTGGCGCGCGCCCGGCTGCACCTGCTGGAACGGAACGCGGGGCTGGCGGCAAACGACACCGCCCGCGCCCTGGCTGCGCTAGAAGCCGTGGCGGCAAATCCGCAAACCAATCCCGACTTACTGCCACAACTGGCGTTGGCTCAGGCGCGTCTGACCCTGGCCAACGCCTATTTGCCGGACAACCCGGAACTGGCAGCGCTTGACCTGGAAAATGGCTGGCGGGAGCTAGACGCCCTACTGGCGCTGCTGTTGGGTGTGGTGGAGCCGGTCACGGCCGTGCCCGAACCCACGCTAACACCCGAATCGCCATAAACAAAGCCCGAAGCCAGAAGTCGGATGGTGTTACGAGGGTTTCGCCCTCCCTTTAAGACAACAACGGATTGAGTACTCCGTAACAAAAGAGATTTAAAAATCTCTTGAACACTTTATAGAAAGTAGATAAGCTCACCGGTGCTATGAAAAAACAACATGTCACCCTCAGCGA
>JACTMP010000002.1 GCA_014584575.1 Chloroflexota bacterium | reverse complement strand
CTCACGCAGTTGCCTTCGGCTAGTGGTTCGTCGGGTCAACGCCCACAGGAGACTTGCACTCCTTAGTTACCGCCCATGCCGGGCGTACACAAAAAAGCCACAGGGCCGGAGCGCCTGTGGCTTATTAAACGAGTGAAAAAGGATAACGTTAAGCCGACCTGGGCGAATTGCTCCAGCAGCTGCACGAGCAGCCGTTATCTGCGCCGGGTAATAAGAGGCCAGATAAAACAAGCGATTGGTGGTCAGCTAACAAATGTTCCATGATAATTAACCCTGTCTGCAACCATGCCTGATTGCCAACGTAGCAGGAGGGTAGCACAGAGAAATTGGAGCGTCAAGCCCCATTTCCGGCTAAAATCTTACAAGGTGATATTCCTATGACAGAAGAAACAGAAACAAAAACGGCCGTCACACCCACCCCATCCACAGAAAATGCCAGCGCCTCAACTACCCCGGCGCCGGCAACCACACCGCCACCTGCGTCCACCACTACGCGACCATCATCATCATCCCGCCCGGCAGCGGCGGCCCAAACCACGCTGGCGCATGATCCGGCCTATGAAGAGCGTGCCATCCGGCGTGGTTGTTTTTCCATTATTTTTGGCGCGGTATTGGGGGCAATGGTCGGGGCAGCCTTAACGCTGGCGCTGCTGGCCTGGATGAACAATGGCCTACTCACTTACAATGACGCTAATGTAGCCCTGCGGATGCAGCTTAATGCCGAAATTACCACCCGCGAGGCTTTGGCCGCCGAGCAGGCCACAGCCATCTATGCTATGGACGAGGCCACCAACCGGATGAATGAGACGATGGCTACAGCTGAAGCTGATATGGCGGCACTGCGGGTGACGGCCGTATACCTGGAAACCCGTATCGCCAGTGCCGGCAACGCCTCCGATACGCTGAATGAGTTTATCAGTGGATTGAGCACAGTTCTCATCAACCTGACCCCCGCCCCCACAACCATTCCTGAGGCCACGCCAATGCCATAGCGTGTCAAGTAATCAGGTGTCAAGTGTCAAGCGAGTACACCTGACACCAGCAATTCTCAGTTTGGCAAAATCCGGCGATTAAAATCGCGTCAACAGAAAACAAAGTCGGCCTTCGCCGACTATTTCCAGCCGACGAAGGTCGGCTTTGCCTTCTGTTGGTGCAGATTTATCTGCCGCCGCAAATCAAACTGAGAATTGCTGACCTGACACCTGACACCTAACCACCTGACACATTCTTGAGCGTCTGCCACACCTGGTGTTCAACGGCCGTATCCTCAAAAGCAAAATAAATCGTGCGCCCCTTGCCTTTGTGGTTTTGATTGACGCCGCCGCCGACCATGTAAGTGACCACATCGTCGGCATAATCTGGCCCCCAGGTGGGTAAAAAGGTGATAGCCAGGGCGCGCAACGGCCGTCGGCCAAAAATCATCCAGCCGGCCTGCACCGCCCGCAACGTCTCCGCCTGGAAAAACTGGTACAGGTACTTCTTGTCGTATTCATTGACTATCACGCCATGTTCGCCATTGCGGGAAAGCCAGTATTGGGCCGGGCGCAGCAGCACCGATTGTTCCCGGTCTACCACCGCAAACGTGCCCGTGGCGTACAGCGGCACATGTTGGTTGGGTGGCAAGGTTGGCGTATCCGGAGGGAGCACGGCCGTGTCATCCCGCACAAATCGACAATATCCCAATTTCGCCGCCCGCCAGTATGAGAAATAAATCCAGACCACCAACAACAACGTCAGACCCAACGCCGGCTGCCCCAGGCGGAATACCAACGACGCCAGAAACAACATGACAGCCAGAAATTTGAACCAACTGCTAATGGCATACCCCAAAAATGGCCGCCTTGTGGTGCGATATGTCATGGCAAACGCCCACCCCAAATAAGCGTAATACAATCGTTTCGGCAGTGATAAATTGTGCATAGAAGTTAATTGTATGGGCAACGGGCCAGTCCAACCAGATGTAATTTGCGCGAAGTGGGCAAACGCTCTTCAAGCCAACACATCAGCCAGAACATGGCGGGGTTAAAGGCCAGATAAGTTGGATCAGGAATCAGGTGCAAAAGTTCCAGCACCAGGCCGCTTTGTTGACATAATTCTTCAATTTGAGATGGCCCATTGGCGCGGTAAAAGGTGGGAAAGGTGTCATCGGGGGCACGGCCGTACAGCCATTCCACCAGCCACCCCTGCCATTGCCCCGCCCGCCCCAGGGAGCGATTGAAGGCAGTGAGGGGGTGACGGCCGTTGGGAGTAATAAAGACAAATGCACCGCCGGGTTTGAGGATACGGGACACGGCCGTGAACACCCACGCCGGTTCCGCCAGATGCTCCAACACCCAACTGGCAAACACCAGGTCAAACGAACCACTCCGAAACGGCAGCCACTCACTTTGGGCCGCAGCACGCGGTATATTTAGCCGATGTTCATGTAACGAAAGCCAATCTGGGTCTGCGCCCACCATCTGGCACAACGGATGGTCCAACTGCTCCACCAACCCGCCGCGCCCACAACCGAGATCAAGTAAGTGGGTGGACGGCCGTAGCTCCCCTCTTACCAATGCTGCAAATTCTTCGGTTGCCGGTCTCCATGCTGGTCGCTGCCGCCGGTATCGTTCACGCCACACATTTTGCTCATCCAAAGATAACATCGGGCCTCAGATTACGGACTGCCGATAACCGATTACCGATTACCGATCACGGGAATGGATGGGAGTCGAACCCACCGTCGCTTGCTCGGCGCAACCGACCACCAGTTTTGAAGACTGGGGCGCCCACCGGGACACAACCACTCCCACCGGTTAGTTTATCCCCTTCCGGCGGTCTGGCAAGACTTGACAGCCCCTACCCGTTTGGATAGAATCCCGCTCGTCATTAACAACCTGGGCTGGCCGGGATAGCTCAGTTGGTAGAGCACTGCACTGAAAATGCAGGTGTCCCCAGTTCGAGTCTGGGTCCTGGCATTAGGGTTACTTCAACCCCTTCATAAGCGGGCGTAGTTCAGTGGTAGAACGTCTCCTTGCCAAGGAGAAGGCCACGAGTTCGAATCTCGTCGCCCGCTCTTACCAGACCCGGCAGGCGCCAAGCCTGCCGGTTGCATTTATGGCGACGTGGCCAAGTGGTAAGGCAGAGGTCTGCAAAACCTTCATCACCGGTTCGAATCCGGTCGTCGCCTTTTGAGATTGGCCCTTGCCCATTGCAGGGGCTTTTTTGTCTATAGTTGTAAACGATTTGGCAAATCGTACTACATTTTTTGGAGCAACCGCGTGACTTTACCCACCCTTCCCACTTCCATTGAGAATATCAACCCCCATCGTTGGGACTCATTTGCCCCCTACTTTACCGCCCTGCAAGAATACCCGCTCACCCAACAAAATGTTCACGAATGGCTAACCTATTGGTCTGATCTCAGTCGCCTGGTATGGGAAACGGCTGCCTGGGTCTACATTGAAAAATCGCTGGACACAACCAACGTGGAAAAAGAACAAACTTTTCTTGACCTGATCAACCACGTCATGCCTCCGGCGCAAATGGCAGACCAGGCCCTAAAAGAGCGACTGCTGGCGTTGGAACCGGCTGATTTGGGCATACCGGGCATGGACCTGGTCTTGCGCAATTTGCGCAACGAAGCCGATCTATACTGCGAGGAAAATATCCCCTTGCAAACCGAAGAGCGCAAACTAGACAATGAATACGACAAGATTACGGGGGCCATGCAGGCCAATTGGGACGGTGAGGAGAAAAATCTAAGCCAGCTTGCGGTTTTATTGAAAGATAAAGATCGGGACACCCGGCAGCGCGCCTGGGATGTCATGTCGGCATTGTGGCTGGAGCAGCGGGAAAACCTGAATCAGATTTATGTCAACTTGTTGCAGTTACGCCAGCAAATCGCGGCCAATGCCGGGTTGTCTGATTACCGGGCTTATGCTTTCCGGGCGCGGGGACGCTTTGATTATACGCCGGAAGATTGCGCCACCTTTCACGCTGCCATTGAAGCAGTGGCAGTGCCGGCAACGCGGCGAATCCTGGCCAAACGACGGGAACGGCTGGGGTATGAAAGTATACGGCCGTATGACTGGATTCCTGAACGCAGTTTGTTGGTAGATACATTTGACGGTGCTGCCCTCCAGCCCTACAAAAATCAAGATGAGCTAATTCAAGGCGGTTTGAATATGTTCAACCGGCTGGATATGGAGCTAGGGCGCTATTTTGCGACAATGGCCGAAGAGGGGTTGTTAGACCTGGACACACGGCCGGGCAAAGCATTGGGAGGTTATTGTAGTACGCTGCCGGTGCGGCAACGGCCGTTTATCTTTATGAACGGTACCGGCATGCACGATGATGTGCAGACGCTGTTGCACGAAGCGGGGCACGCCTTCCACGCTTTTGAGACGATGCAATTGCCGCTGGTGTGGCAGATGGACGCGCCTATGGAGTTCTGTGAAGTGGCCTCCATGTCTATGGAGCTACTGGCAGCGCCCAATTTAACGCAGGCAAACGGCGGTTTTTATACCGAGACAGCTGCCGCCCGCGCCCGGCTGGAACATCTGGAAAATATCATCACTTTTTTGCCCTATATGGCGGTGGTGGATGCGTTTCAACACTGGGTCTATACCCACCCGGAAGAGGCACTTGACCCGGCAAATTGTGATGCGGCCTGGGACGCGCAATGGCAGCGGTTTATCCCGGACATGGATTGGACGGGATATGAAGAAGTACGCCGAAGCGGTTGGCACCGTAAACCCCATATTTTTGGGACACCGTTTTACTATATTGAGTATGGCATGGCTTCGGTGGGGGCAATGCAGGTATGGCGCAACGGCCGTCGAGACCACAATGCCGCCCTGACCGCTTATCGCCACGCCCTATCGTTGGGCGGCACGCAAACGCTGCCGGCCTTATTCGCCGCCGCCGGCGCTGAATTCCGCTTCGACACCCCCATGCTGACAGAGTTGATCGAACTGGTGGAACAGGAAATTGAGGTGCTGGAAGGGGAATTGACGTAATCCGAAGTCGGAAATCGGAAGTCCGATTACCGATAACAAACGGTAGCACACCCCGGCAAAATAGGATATTATCAAAAAAATAATAAAAATCGGGAGTGATCGTCATGCAACCCAGCGCAGCTATGCGCGAATACCTGGCCGAAATTTATCGCCTGGCCGAAGAAACAGCCACCGTCAGCACCACCAGCCTGGCCGAACGGCTCAACGTTTCGGCCCCAGCCGTGCCCCGGATGCTCAAACGGCTGCGCAATGCTGGTTATGTCAAGCACGTGCCGTACCAGGGGTTTGAACTGACAGAGTTGGGCCGGTTAGAGGCGCTCAAAGAGATTCGCCGCCATCGCATTCTGGAAGTGTTCCTGGTGAACGTGATGGGCTTTAGTTGGGATGAAACGCACGAATTGGCCGATGAGATGAGCAAGGGGTTGAACGATACCATTACGCAGCGTATGGCCGCCATGACCGATTACCCCACCCGCTGCCCACACGGCGAGCCAATTCCTGATATTGATGGCCAACTGCCCCTCATTGTAGACAGTTGCATTATGAATCTGGGTGTGGGCAGCAAAGGGCAGGTGAGCCGGGTGCGGACCCATGAACCAGAACGACTGCAATACTTTTCCACATTGGGGCTGGTACCTGGGGCACAGTATGAAATCCTCGGTCGCGCCCCCTTTAACGGTCCCATGCGATTGCGGGTGGATCGGGAAGATGTGGTGATTGGGGTGGAGTTGACTAAGGCTTTGTGGGTGACAAATGAAGGGGATTGAGAGATTAAATCGCCCAAGCTCTGAATCTCTATGGGAACAGCCGCCGCGTTTTCACTTCGGCTACGGCATCTTCACGATATTTGTAAAGCATGGCCGGTCGCCCCTCCCCCTCTTGCCGTTTCTGGCCTGTTTCTTCCAAAATAGCCGCTGACAGTATTTTGCGGCGGAAGTTGCGTTTATCCAGTTTCTCTTGCAGGATAATTTCATACGCCTTTTGCAGTTCGGTGAGGGTGAAAA
Organism: Chloroflexota bacterium; assembly: GCA_014584575.1. Lineage (GTDB taxonomy): Bacteria > Chloroflexota > Anaerolineae > Promineifilales > Promineifilaceae > CAADGU01. The sequence goes on along the minus strand of JACTMP010000002.1, from coordinate 212,372 downwards.
TATCTGGCAGCAGTTGAAAGCCTACGGCCGTGTACTCCAACTTATACCGCAACCGCGTCAGGGCATACTCCAGGATTTCATGGTGATCAAAAGCCAGCGGCGGCAAGGCAAACATGGAAAACCAGCCCGTCTCCGATGTTTCCCGCCCTGGCGCGTGGCGGACTGCATCGTAGGGTACCAGGGCAAAGTAGGCGACAGTGATGACACGCATTCGTGGGTCGCGGGTGGGGTCGCCAAAGGTATAGAGCTGCTCGGTATACACATCTTCCACGCCGGTTTCCTCAACCAAAGCACGGCTAGCGGCTGCGGCCAACGACTCATCCAGGCGTACAAAAGCGCCGGGAATAGCCCACATCCCGGCAAACGGAGGGGATACTCGTTTCACCAACAGCACTTTCAAATCGTCGGCAACCAATGAAAAGACGACAACATCTACGGTGACTGACGGCCGTTCATATTTTGTGGGATCATACTTTTCTGCCATATTCATCAGTGAATCCCCATCTCTCGCCAGAAACAAAAAGTCCCCAGCCCAAACGGCCAGAGACCTTTACAAACTTCGTCTCTAGACAGCGCCGTTGCCTGGCACTGCTACTAGCTATCTGGCAATGGGCGCGTCGGCTCTATTTCAGGATCAAAGAGATCAATTTCCGGCGCCGGTTCCGGCAGGCCAATAATGCCCTGATCCACCATTTGCAAAAGGCTGACGCTGGTGGTCACAAAAACGGTTTGATCACCCGGTGAACGCAAAACTAACGTAATATCCACATTACGCTCGCGTGCATACTTCAAGGCCAGCGCATCCTGGACTGACATGCTCAAGATGACCATGCCCGGCGTGTCTTCCAGGCGGGAAGGAATGGGAGTCGGCGTAACAATAGCAACAGCCTCGCCGCCGGCGCTGACAGCCGCGGCTGTCGCCTGCGCTGCCGCCTGGGCGGCCTCCTGCTCTCTTTCCAGGCGGCGGGGATCAATCCATTGGCCGACATAAAGCACCGTTGCTTGCTGGATAGTTAACTGCGTTACCCGTTTGGGCACGGGATTGCCCGGCAACCAATCCGCATTTACAGTTGGGTCATTAAACTCATTGGGGATAATGATACCTACCTGGTTGATGGCATCAATGAACTCCAGACGGCCGTATAGAATCTTGGGAAACAGGAAATCCTCGCCTTCCAGGAGTGCATCGGGGTCCACCAGTTCCAGAAAATTGCGCAGTCCTGTTTGAAATTCCGGGTCTAGCGGCACGGAACGCAAAGTCATAATGAGGTCAATCGTGTCTCCAGGCCGCATAGCCAGCGCCGCTCCCGAAAACTGATCTATGGGAAAAGCAACTGCCACCTGATTGGCGGGCACATACAAAGCCAGGTCCGACCCAAAAGCAGCAATGTCAGTAGGATTGAGAGCTAACATTGGCTGCAAGATTTCCTGCCCACGTGCCACATCCGTTCGTAAAATGCGGCCTTCTAACTGTTCCGTACTGGTGAAGGTATATCCACCCACCAGCGCCACGTTGGTAATCGGGCGCATCTCAATTTCCAAAACCTCAGAAGTCAGGATTTCGCCAACGGGCAACAACACCTTGGCTACAACCACGGACTGCATTGAAGGTGTGGCCGTAGGTGGGGGGAGACTGGGTTCCAGGGGAACAGAAGGCGTTGCCTGACCTGTTTGTCCTGGCCGCAAGCCGCCGACAAAAGCATCGCCTGCGCCAGTGTATAGCGCCACGGCAATAAGAACCGCACATGCAAATACAATTAGCACAAGAATCAGGAGCATGAAAGTTCTTGGTCGCATAATTGAATTCCTATTCTTCGCCAAAAATGACGGACATTGGCATTAATTAAGTCAAACCTCCGGTTCGGTTTAACTATCCTCAGCCCCCCCCCCCCCTGTGGTAGGCGGCGCCTGACCGGTTGGTGTGGGGGTAATCAGGTAATTCCGATTGTCCAATGAATAGCCAAAATTGGGGGGTATTTCAATATTGAAACGTTGTAACAGAAAATCCAAGTCAACATTATCGACAGGATAGAGCTGACCATCGTTAATACCACGCAGGGCAAAATCCACATCCGCGCCTACTTCCAGAGCATATCGTAACAACAGCTGTTGTTGAGGCTGCAAGGCAACAACGATTACTTCCGGCGCGACAGGGGTGCTGGTAGGAACAAAGGCTGGCCCAGGCGTCGGTGTGGCTTCGCCTTCTGGTAGAGCGGTTGGCGTGACGGTCGCAATTTGGGCAGCGGCAGATTCAGGCAACCGGTATTGGCCTACCTGGACGACTTTGGCGTTCTGAATGACGAGACCAACGACGTACGGCCGTTGAAATTCTCGTGGCCGAATATGGAACGTATCACCTGTAGGCAGTTCCTCAAAATAACCATACGGGTCTATCTCTAAGAAGCGCTTTTCATCGGTGTCTTCAACAACGACGGTTATAAAGAGGGCCAGATCGTTGGGCAACAAAGTCTGAAATTCTTCATCAATCTGGCGCATATCAAAGAGGAGCAAAATATCCACATAATCCCCTTCCGCCAGGCCATAACCCACACTGGCAATGGTACCACCGGGATCAAGACGAAACGTGGAAAGAGGTACGGCCTGAGCCACAAAACCGGGCGGGATTAAGGAAGAAGGCCCATATTGTGAGGTAACAATTTCCCGGATATCGCCCGCCAATTTGTCTCTGGTGAGCGTTTGTCCCTGAAAAATATCGGTGCGGGCAAACATGCCCACAACTTCCCTTGTATCTGTAATGACGTTGCTATCCACCGTATCGCGGGGGCGTCTATCAATGGCCAGGATGTCTTCCGTCATTACATGGCCACGAGGGACGGTTTGTAGAGAGACGACCACACCGACGGTATCCGAAGGCACAGGGGTACCGTTTGCTTGCGGTTGCGAAATATCAACAGGTGGGGGAGCGCCTTCCGTCCCATCAATGGTGTCTGTTTCAGTAACAGGGGGAGGTGATGACTGGTCTTGCCCTAATATCAAGAAAAAACCAACGAGAGTGAGCAATCCCAGGCCTACGATTAGTATTAGTATGGCGATTGTTCGACGGCTCATACTTGTATCCCTTCTGATGTGGATATGTTGGGTAAAATTTACCCGGCAACGATAACTGTGTGTTAAAAAACGGCCGTATCACCGGTCACAACATTATGTCGCCCATAATATGTAAACTACCAACGCCGCTATGTTATCATATGTAAAGTTGAATAGCAAGTATTGAGCATTATGTCACCAGAGGAGGGTAGTACCAGCGCACTATTCATCTGTCCTGTGGAAGCCGCGTTTGGGAGGAGAATCGGCTAAAGCCGCCACTACGAACCTGGGTAGTGGCCGGCCGGTTGCAGAAACGTCTCTTGTTGCCGCGACTGGCGCACGGGCAAAATGAAGGTGAAGATGGTGCCTTGATTGGGCACGGTCTCGAACCAGATACGGCCGTTATATGCCTCCACCAGTGAATGTACCACCGAAAGGCCCATGCCAATCCCCTCGGTGCGCACCTGCTCTTCCCGCCATTCGGGGCGGAAGAAGTCTTCAAAGATATGGCTCTGATCTTCCGGGGAGATGCCAATGCCCTGGTCGGCCACACTGATGACGGCAAACTCATCTGCTTCCAGCACGGCCGTGACCCGTACCTGGCCTCCTTCACGGCCGTATTTGATCCCGTTCGACACCAACTCTTCCACGATCATGGTCACGTGAATGGGGTCAGCCTCCACCCAATGCAGCCGGCTGTCCAGGTCTAGCCGGATAGATTGCCGGGTTTTGGCAGCGGCGGCGCTCATTTCTCTGGCGATCTGCTGCACAATCTGGGGGATATTGGCCTGCCCGGTTCCAGCGGCAACCTGCCCGCCCTTCACCGAAGCAGCAAACAACAGGCTGTTGATCAACTGCACCATGCGCGCCACATTACGCTGAATGGTTTGCAAAAACTGTCGCTGGCTTTCGCTTAATTCGCCGCCGCTGCCGGTTTGCAGAAGCTCGGTATACCCCTTGATGGCGGTGAGCGGCGTGCGCAACTCATGAGAAATGGTGGTCAGGAAAGCGTCACGCGCCTGTTCTGCCTGGTAGGTGTGGGTAATGTCACGCAGGATGACTACTGTACCTTCGGCCGTGCCGTCCTGGTTGTAAATGATGTTCATCTGGCCTTCGACGATACGGCCGTACACATCAAACCGCCGCTCTTTTTGCCCTTGCGCCACATCATCAAGCGCCGGGAAATGGGCCAGAATGGTGGTAATGGGCCGCCCCACTAAAGCATGATCCCCCATGTTCAGGATGACGGTCGCCGCCTGATTCACCGAATAGATCAGCCCGCTGGGGCCGCAGATCAACACCCCATCTACCAGACATTCCAAAATGGGCTGCTCGGTCAGCACCATTTCGGCGGTAATGTGACCATCGGTGGCAACCGGGCGCAGGGTGTGGGCCATCGGCGTGGCGGCAAAAATGGGGAAGGCGGTGCGCTGGCGCAAATCGGCAATGGCAGCAAAGGGCACGGCCGTCGCAAACCCCCAGGTGAGCAAATCGAGAACGGGGAATAAAGTGAAGAGGGTCGCCAGGACGGCAATGCTCCCTAGCCCAAACACAAATCGCCAATCTAACCCTACCCCCCACAACAGCAAGGCCCAATTCACCAGTTGCAGGGCCAAAACCAGCCAGATGCCCGGCGCAGCCGACAAGGCCAGATAAGCAGCAGCTACCCCTGCCACCTGCATACCCATCAGCACATAAAGCGCACGGGCAAAACGGCTGCGTTCGCGTCCCTGGTGCTTCAGCCACACGGCCGTCACCACCAACACAAATAGTGTGATGACGTAATACTGCAACAGGTTCATGGCAACAACTTAATCAGGGAATGGGCTGGGGCGCATCGGTTAATAAGCGCCACCAGGCCTGCCACGGCCGTGCCCGTTCTACCGGGTCTGGCGTAGGCGGCGGCAGCGGCGTGGGCTGGGGCGTCACGTCAATGGTCAGGGGCACCACACGCTTTTCGCCGGGCAGCAGATAACCACCTTCGTCGCGGGCATAAGCGGCCACATAATCTTCACTTTGCACATACTCCAGTGTGGCCTGCAATTCCACCTGGCGGGTCACTTCCAGATCGAGTTCCGCTTGCAAAGCAGCTTCGCCGGCCCCTACCTGCCGCCCGGCCTGGGCGCGTTGGTTCAAATTCAGGGCGGCAAACAAGGCCACTAAAATGACAACCAGAATCAAAATCTGGGGGAAGGTGAGCAACGGCCGTTGCCGGAACAATCTTTCGCGCATGGTCACACATGTTAGCCGTTATCCTGGCGCTGTGCAATATCAAATCTGAATAGACCTGAAGGGTTTCAGAAAACCCTTCGGGTCTGCGCCGTATCTTGCCTGTTTGGGTTGGGTTTTAGTTGGGTGTAAAATGGGAAAGAAGATTGAGAGACTAAGAGATTGAAAAACTATTTAGCACAGCGTTAACATAATAATCTTAACTCCGCATGTCATTCCGAGGAGTCTTCGACGAGGAATCCCTGCTACATGACACAGGAGAGGGATTCCTCGCTCCGAAGACTTCGCTTGGAATGACAGTTTAAGTGTTAAAGTTGAGAAGACTTATTTAACGGTATGTTTAGTTAGTCCCCCAATCTCTTAATCTCCTGATCTCCCAATCTCTATTCTTCATGGGAGGATTTATGGATAAACAACGAGTGGTCATTACCGGCATGGGCATTGTCAGCCCGTTAGGCAATGATTTGGAAAGTACCTGGGAAGGCATCAGCAGCGGTAAGAATGGCATTCACCGTATCACCGCGTTTGACCCGGAACCGTATCGCTGCCAGATGGCGGGAGAAGTGAAGGGTTTTGATGCTGAGGCCTTATTCGGCCGCAAAGAAGCGCGGCGGATGTCCCGCCAGACGCAGTTTGCTATGGCGGCTGCCGGGCAGGCGATTGCCGCCGCCGGCCTGAACTTTGACCAGGAAGACCGCGACCGGGTGGGGGTGTTAGTGGGCAGCGGCATGAGCGCATTGGAGCCGGTTTTTGACTCCTGGCAGGTCATGGAGACGAAAGGGCCAAACCGCGTCAGTCCATTTCTCATTCCCATCATGCTGCCGGACACACCGGGCGCGGCTATTTCCATTGCCTATGGGCTGCACGGGCCGAATTTTACGCTGGCCACGGCCTGCGCCACCGGTAATGATTCCATCGGCCAGGCGAGCCGGATGATTCAATGGGGATTGCAGGATGTGATGGTGGCGGGGGCGACGGAGGCGGCCATTATCCCCATTACGGTGGCCGGGTTTGCGGCGATGACGGCGCTGTCTAACCGGAATGAGGCGCCGGAGCGGGCGTCACGGCCGTTTGACCTGCATCGTGACGGTTTTGTGCCTGGCGAAGGGGCGGCGATCCTGATTTTAGAGTCGCTGGCTCATGCGCAGGCGCGGGGGGCGACCATCGTCGGCGAGGTGTTGGGTTATGGCATGACCTCGGACGCTTACCATGTGTCCGCCCCGGCGGAAGATGGCGCGGGGGCGATGAAAGCGATGCAGCAGGCGATGAAGGAGGCGGGGGTTACGGCCGTAGAAATTGACTATATCAACGCGCACGGCACCAGCACCCCGTTAAACGACCGGGTAGAATCTATGGCCGTTAAGGGGGCATTGGGCGACCGCGCCTACCAGATTCCCATGAGCTCTACCAAATCCATGACCGGCCATTTGTTGGGGGCGACGGGGGCGCTGGAAGCGGTCTTTTGCCTGAAAGCGATGGAAACGGGCGTCATTCCGCCGACAATCAATTACGAAACGCCGGACCCGGCATGTGACCTGGACTACGTGCCCAACGAGCCACGCCGGGCACAGGTGGATGTCGCCATGACGAATGCCTTTGGTTTCGGTGGGCATAATTCCGTTTTGATTTTGGGGAAATTTGAATCGTGATGTGTAGGGGCGAGGCTGTTGGGAACATACTGGTCTCGCCAGACAAGGTAATACCCAACTGCCTCGCCCCTACGGTTTTGTCTATCCGCCCCTTCTTTCCAACCTCATTGCCGCTTCTTCCTCTGAAACCTTCATCCCGCCATCTACGTGTGGCAGGATGAGCCAGGCGAGCATGAAGCCAAAGAGGGCGCCGGTGGCAAACCGCAGCCAGGGCGGGCTTTCGCGCAGGGGGAAAATTGAGCCGAGCAGTTGTTGAAAGGAGGAGGGTTCGCCGCTGCCAATGGGGAGCGCGTAGTAGCCAAATAGCTGGCTGAAACCATCCAGAGCAATTGGCCCCATGCCCACAATGAGAAAGACGAGGACGGGCAACGGCCGTATCGCCACCCGTTTGCGCAATAAGCCGTAGAGCAGGCCGCCAATCAACACAAAGCCGTAAATCGCTATGTCGCGCGTACACAACGCCGTCTTGTAACCCAGTTGTTCATTGCCCACAAAACGGCGCGCCGCCAGGAAGAAGCTGGCCCAGTTGTCCGGACTGGCCCCTTCAAACTCCTCGATGTCGTCGGTGTATGCTTCCAGGGGCTTGTAATCAGTGCCTGCCAGTTCACGGGGGTAAAATGGCTGTTCGCCAAAGAGGAAAAAGCTGCGCGAGGCCATCTGGTGGCACATGGGGCTGTAGACGGTGTAGAGGATCCGCGCCGGGCCGGTCAGGCCGGCGTTCATCAACGTGGGTGCCAGGATGGGCAGGAAGACGTAAATGGCGACAACGGTGTTAAACACCGCCAGCCAATGACGGCTAAACCAGTGGGTAAACCGGTCTGCGCCGAGGGCGATATTTTGTGAATTGTTACGTGGGGGTACATCCATGCGGGGAAGTATAGAGTAAACGGCGAATCGTGAACAGTGAATTTCCTTTGCTCATTACCCTGCCCATTACCCAAAGATCACGTCTACTGTTTTAGTTCCTGGTCTATGCGCTCTTTCAGAAATAACTTTATCAGCGATTGGTAAGGTATGTCACGCTTATTGGCAATTAACCGCAGCTCATCCAGCATCAGTTCTGGCAAACGTAAAGAGATCGTTTTAGTTGATGGCTTTAGCAAAGGCAAAAGGGTTGGTTTGGCCGTATCCCAATCAAGGTATTCCGTTGAGTCGTGATTGGCCCAAAACGCCCGCTCCTCATCTTCATTCTGGAAAGTCGGTAAATCTTTTAATTCGATTGGCATATATTCTTATCTCTTTCTGGTTCATATCACGGGCGGAGATGACGCGGATTAAATCATCGCGGATTGTAAAAGCGATAAACAACCATCGCTCTCTATCTGTTCGCCCCAGAGCATAATATCTCTGTTCCAGTTGGGAATGTCCGGTATCGGAAGCAAGGATGAGAGGTAAATTGAAAAAGAGTTCTTCACATTCTCCATTGGTAACCTGGTGAAGATACCAATTTTTGTCCAGATTCCCGTCATCCCATTGAAAACCTTTACAACTTGCCAGGATGTGCTTCATTGCCGATGTATATTATGAAAGTATACAAACCGTGTCAAGGATGTTTGTGCCGCACTTCGCTGGAAGGCACGGCCGTTAACCGACCCTCCCCAATTTCCACAGGCGACCCATTCCAATGACCACAAAACAGGTGCGAACTCTGCTTCTCATAAATCTGCATGCTACTTCTCGTGTTGGCCCTGGTGTGGGGGTTGCTTACGGTCGTGCCCCACACGAGGGCATTATGGTAAGGGAGAAAGGGGTGAAGGTACGGCCGTGCTTCTAAACAAAACAAGCCTGACACCAACTTCAACTGCTGGGAACAGAATCCATCAGCATGAACACCCCAACAACTTTGCCTACTCAAAACCAAAAGTCCAAATGTGTGTGCCACTTGCTTGCAAGCCGGTGAAATCGCCTATGGTCTTGAAGTAATCTTTGTTGCTGTTAGACGGAAGTATAAAGTGCCGAAGCCGTCATTCGCAAAAGATAGAGAGTCAACTATCACAGCCGGCCGCACACACCCACACCTCCCTATCCCATTCCCACGTCTCGTCCACCACCGCCCCACCGGGACGGTCTACCCCGCCGAACAGCACAAACACTTCTCGCGCCGCGTCATAAGCCACAATGTTGAAGCCGCTGCGCGGCGGCATCCCGGTATCCTCCACAAGCAGCGTCCACTGCGTTCCGTCCCAGCCCCACAAATCAGTGCGGAAACTGTCCAAATCCGAACCACCAAACATCAGCAGTTGTGCCGACACCGGGTCAAATACAAAACTCGTCGCCACCCGGATGCCGGGAGATGGCTCTGTCAAGGGGAGTTCCTGCCAGGCCACCCCGTCCCACGCCCAAAAATCGCCGAAAAAGGGAATCTCCTCACTGGTGCGGACATCGTGCCCGCCGTATACCAACACCTGCTGGCGGATGGGATCATACCCTGTACCCGCCGGGAAACGGGCGGGCGGCCCGGACGTTGCCACCTGCGTCCACGTTTGCCCATCCCATTCCCAGGTGTCGCCGACAATTTCCGGCCCGTCAATAGCCCCGCCAAACAGGACCAGTTTGCCCCGCCCGGAATCGTAGACCATGCCAGCTCCTTCACGGCCGTGTGGCCCACTACCATCATGCAAACTCCACGTCTGCCCATCCCACTCCCACGTCTCATCAAAACGTCGCTCCTGCTGAAGCCCGCCATGCACCACCAGCACATCACGCCCGGCGTCATAGGCCACGCCTGCCCAATTGCGCCAGACGGGACCGCTGTCGTCCAGCAACGTCCACGCCTCCCCATCCCAACCCCATAATTCCAATGGCTCAGCGGCCGGTTTGCCCCGCTCTGGCCCGCCGTTGACCAGGACAATCTGCCCCAACCCCTCATGGTAGACCATCGCCGACCACTGCCCGGCCTGTAAAACGGCCGTAGCCTGCTCCTCCGGTACAACGGCTGTTTCTACGGCCGTAGCTGTTGCTGTCGGTGATGGGGTGTTGGTCGGCAGTGCGGTCGGCAGGGGCGTGCTGGTCAGCATGGGTGGCATCCGGGTCGGCGTAGCCGCAGGCGTCGTCTCCGCACAAGCCACGAGTAGAAATAGAATGAGGTAGAGAGGGAAGCTATATCTTTTCAAGAGAGCACCCTAAAAATAATCAAAGATTGCGCAGATTCCACCGATAAAAATCTGCGCAATCTTTGATCTTCCGCATTAGTAATGGTGAAAGATTCCTCGCTCCGAAGACTCCGCTCGGAATGACAATTTGCCTGCTCAGGTATCCAGGGGCAGGGCGCGGAGGGGGGCGGTGCGTCTGGCCTTGCTACGTTCGTACTCTTCGTAAATACCTTGATAATCGGCCGCTTCGTACCGGTCAAAAACCTCCGCGAAAATATTGGGCATTTTGCGATAGGGGGATACGCCCATCTCTTTGAGCAGGATGTCTATGTACTGCTGATAGCGGGTGCTGACGGCGCAGGAACGGGCATATTCAAAGCGGATATTCTCCCGCTTCCAGTCGCGGATGACTTCAATGCTGCGCTCCATCTCTTCTGGCGGAGGCAGTTCAATTTCCTGTCGCAGATAAGCACAGAGCCATTGTGTGCCCACCTCCACTGTGGGCACGTGCATAAACCCATGATTGAAACCAGAAACGGCAAAATGAGGGATGCGCGGATGCAAGAGGTGACGATAAAGCTGCACACCATCGTTTTCGGCCTCCATCAAGCAGCGGTATTTTTCGGGCAGGAAGGGAAAGGTAGGGGTGAGAAAACCCAACGACATGACAGCCAGATCGCAGGGAATCTGCTGGCCGTTTTTAAGCAGGATGGCGTCGGCCGAAAAACCGGCGACTTCGGAATGGTAGGGCAAAATCCGACCCTCCACCACCAGCGGATAGTAATCTTCTGGCCCTAACGCGCCGGAGGAACGCAGGTCGAGCAATAATTTGTGCGTAGGGACGAGGACATTTAGGCGGTCTTTGGCGGCCTGATCTTTACCTTTGCCATGCCGTTTAAGCTGGAAGCGGACGACGGCCGTAATCATCTCCCAAAAACCAGAGACAACAAAGCGCATACGATGATGCAGGAAGCGTTCAACGGCCGTTGGCTGTGCCCAACTCGTCATCATCACACTGTTAAAACGGGGGAACAGAGCGTGCGTAAAATGCACACCCAAAATCCGTTCCGGGATTTGCCAGGCGGGGGTGCGAAAGATGTGGTGTACCTGCGCCCTCTGTGCGGCGGCAAGGACGGCCATATCCAACGCGCTCTTGCCAAACCCCACCACCGCCACCCGTTTACCGGCGAACAGTTCCAGGGAAGCCACATCACGTTCGTTAAGGATACGGCCGTTAAATTGCTCTTGTCCGGGAAAATGGGGGGTGTTACGGCCGTCGGTATATTGCCCGGTCGCCGCAATCACAAAATCAAACGGTTCCGCGTGTTCACCGGCCTCATTTTGATAATGCACCAGCCAGCCATTCGGCCGTTCCTCAAGCCTCAACACCTGATGTTGCAGGCGCACATCCAGTTGAAAGTGTTGTACTGCTTCATGCAGATAACGCAGGATTTGTTCCCCTGTGGGGTGAAAATCCGGTTGGAACGGCCAGGGGAAATCGGACAAATGATATTGGGGGTAAATGTTTTGCAGGTGGATGCCCGGATAAGCGGTAGACCACACTCCACCCAGCTTCGCCGATTTCTCAAAAATGACCGCCTCAAACCCATTTTTCTGCAAAATACGGGCGGTGGCGATGCCGGAAATCCCGGCCCCGATGATGGCAATGCGCAGCTCTGGCATGGAAAAAACTCCTTATTCTGAAAAGTTGTTGCTCAGGACGGTTGCAACTGGTTATACGGGGTATACCCAACTTTATATGAACAGGATTTATCCCAGAATGGACTGGTTTCCCCATCCCCAATTACTGCGCACTATCTATTGTCTCGGACAGGTATGCTTCAATTTGGGGGGCGGCTAACATGCCGCGATGGATAGCTGTAATTTCCCCGTCGGCATTGATGAAAAAGCTGGAAGGTAAGAGACGGTTCACCCCATACAGGTTCGCCACCATGCCTTCGCTGTCCAGCAAGGGGGTAAAGGTGAGGCCCATGTCGTCATAGAAAAATTTGCGCACCAGTTGAGGGGACTCTTCCTGGTTGAGCGCCAAAATCACCAGACCTTCCTCCTGATACTGACTATACGCAGCCTGCAATTCGGGCATTTCCAGTAGGCAGGGCTGGCACCAGGTGGCCCAAAAGTTGAGGATGATGGGACGGCCGTGAAATTCCGCCAATCTCACCACATTCCCGTCCAAATCCACCAGCGAAAAGTCATACGCCGGGTCACCACTGGTCAGGCGGTCGCCAGGCAACTGCACCAGGCCGGAATTGGTGTTACCGGGCACTTGTTCCAGGATAGAAGCGGAGTTGGGCACGGCCGTGTCCCGCCCCCATCCACTGCCAAAAATAAACAAGGCCAGCGCCAGCCCCAGCAGGAAAAAACCGGCAATGAGGAAGAAGGGGCGATGGGTACGGCCGTTGGCCGGGGTTTGCGTTTGATCGGGGGGGAGCGACATATACCTGACAAGGTGACAAGGTGACATCTGACAAGGTGACAAAAATGTCAGATTATGACCGTTGCCAGTATAACTATTGGCTAAAGAAGTTCACAATCACTTCTTCAAACTCCACAATCCGTTCCGCCAAAGGATTATTGACCAGTAACCCGTTGATAAGCGTCAGCGAACCGTTGAGCATCATGGCCGCGATCAAAATAAAGAGCGCGCCGCTGATCAGTTGGGTGCTGTGCAGATGCACCGTCGTGCGCTGGCTGCCCGTGCTGGTAAACGTCCATAAGGCCGCGCCCGCCACTGCCAGCAGCAGCAGCCCCACTTCATAAACCAGCGTCATCTCCTGCCCGGCAAACATCGGATAGGCGCGGAACAGGTACTCCACCACTGCCACCAGAATGCGCCAGATCGCCAGCGCCCAGATCAGGGCGATAATAAACGTGTGCGTATCCCACTCCCACCCCTTACCGCGCAACACCTTCCAAAAGGTGCTCTGGCGGCTGAGACGGCCAAAAAAGGTAGAGACAATGAGCAGCGGCAGCCCCAGCCCCAACGTGTAAATAAACAAGAGCGACATACCCCGCCACACCGTATCGGTGTAATACGCCAGCGTCGTCACCGCCCCCAAAATCGGGCCAATACAGGCCGTCCAACCAACGGCAAAGGTCAGCCCAAAGATGTATGAACCGCCCAACGTGGCGCTGCGTGGCTCCGCGCCACCGCCGCCGCTGGTATCCACGCCTGTAAACCCTTTACCGAGCAAACTCAACACACCCATGACCATAATCACCGAGCCACCGACGATCATCAAGATGGCCTGATTTTGCCCCAACGCCCGCCCTAATACAAAACCCGCCGCACCAAAGAGGGTAAATGTAGTGGTCAGCCCCAGGATGAAGGCCAGAGTGTTGGCGGCGATCTGGGAACGGCCGCTCTGAAAGGCAAAAGCAAAATAAGCGGTCAACACCGGCAGGGTGCAGGGTGACAGAAAACTGAGCAACCCGCCGCCAAAGGCCAACACTGCCAACACGAAATACGGCTGCGTTTGCAGCCCAAATTGCAGACGGTTGGGGTCGTTGCTCTGGTTAAACGCGCCAAAGATGAGCAGAATGCTCACGGCCGTGAGCACCCCAATCACCAATTTCTGCCCATTCGACAGCGCCTGCCACCGCCCCGGTAAAGTTGTCGTCTTCTGCATACTGATTGCTCTCCGTCAAACAAAAACCTACCCGTTAGACACGTCACCTGCCCGTCGTCTTACAAATTGAGATTCAGCTCGAAATAAGAGGAGTGTGCATCCTCAGATGCACACGGTTCGCATCTGAGGATGCGAACTCCGCTTCGATTTACCCAATCTCTACTCTCCACTCTCCTCTTCCAACAACTGCACCATCAACTGCAAATCTTTCTGCAAATTGCGCTGGCGCACCGCCAGTGTCACAATATAACCCAGAGAAATCAATCCCATCACCGCATACCCCAACAGCAAATAATCATTAAACCGGTTGGGGTTGCCAATTTGCAACCAGGGCAAGACAAACATCCATACAGCCGCCATCATCAACCTCCTTGTAAACGGGCCGCCACCCGCATTTTCAACGTCGTCACCTGATCCTTCAACATTTGCAGCCGGATGCGGTTCATCAACCAGGCCAGATAAATGAGCGAAAAGGAGACCACGTTCACCGTTAGCGTGATGCCCATGCGCATCGAAGCCAGCCCTGGCGCAATATCTTGCAACCCCTCGGACGCTCCCTGTGCTGATTCCAACGTGCCACCAAACACCACCGGGTGAATGTCGCGCCAGATGCGGATGCTGGCATAGGCCAGAATAATGGAGACAAAAGAGACAATGACGTACACGGCCGCAAACCGCCCCCTCTTCTCCTCATCCTCTATCGCCCCGCGCAGCATGAAGTAGGCAGCATAGACCAGCCAGGCAATGGTAATCAACGTCAGGCGTGGACTCCATTCCCACCAGGTATTCCAGGCCGGTTTGCCCCACACTGACCCCGCGGCCGTCGTCACCGTCAGAAAGACCAGCCCCACCTCCACCGACGACAGGGCGATGGTGTCCCAACGGCGCTGCGGCCGCCACAAATACAAAGCCCCGGCTACCAATGCCACAAAAAAGGCGATAGAGCCTACCCAGGCTGTGCCCACATGAAAATAAAAGATGCGCTGCACATTGCCCATCGAACGTTCTACCGGCGCATACAAAAAGACAAACCCGATGCTTACCAGCAGCGACAAAAAGGCCAGCACATTCAAAATGGTCACAGTCCGGTTCAAGCGCGTGATATTCATAAGCCTCACTCCTTTCTTTTCCCAGACCCTAAGGGTTTTCTGAAACCCTTAGGGTCTGCAACCTCACGACTCTACCAATAACGGATACGCAAAAAAACCAACAGCCAGGATGGCCAGATCGTAAGCAGCAATCAATGAGATACTGCTGGTCACCGTGTCCATCTGTGGCTGCAAGGAAACAATTTCGGCCGTAGCGATGGCCGCCGGCAGGATCAGCGGCAGCACAATGGGCAATAACAAAATGGGCAGCAGCACTTCCCGCGAGCGCGTCTGCATGGTCATGGAGGTGACCAACACCCCGGCCGCCACATAACCAATAGTCCCCAGAAACAAGACCAGCAAGGCGGCCGGTTGCCAGAACGGCCGGTTAAAGAAGATGGTAAAGATAAACACCAGCGCCACTTCCAGCAACAGCGTAAAAATGGTGACGCTGATCACCTTTGCCAGATAGATACCGCGCCGGTCAATGGGGGCGATCAGCAGGGCGTCAATGGTCTGGTTCTCCCGTTCAATGGAGAGGGAGCGGTTCAGCCCCAGCGTGCCTGCCAGGATGATGGTGGCCCACAACAGGCCGGTGGAGACTTCGCGGGCGGCGTCCAGGTCGGTGCTCAGGGCAAAATTGAACATGACGACGACGACGAGCGAGAACATGAGCATGACGCTGAGGGTCTGGCGGGTGTGCTGCTCAATGCGCAAATCTTTCCAGACGATGGCCCAGACGCCTGTCCAGAACGAAGAGGGGGCCACCTGGGGGCGCACGGCCGTCATCTCCTGACTTTGCTCAGCCATTTACCACCTGCCACCCTTCGGCAAGCTCAGGGCCAGCTTTGACACCTGAAACTTGACACCTGACACTTGACACTCCGCACCTGCTACCTGCCACCTGCCACCTCCTTCCGCCCTGTGTGTGCAGCATACAGTTCTAAAAAGTCGGAGGATGTCACTTCCTGACTGTTAAGGGAGGCCACTATTTTGCCCCGGTTGAGGATGGCGATGCGGTCGCACAAATCCAGACCGTGTACGAGATCGTGGGTGATGAGGAGGATGGTACGGCCGTTGGCCTTTTCCCGCCGCAATAACTCATCCAATAACTGGGCCGCATCCTGGTCTAAACCGGTGTATGGTTCGTCCAGCAGCAGCACCTCCGGTTCATGCAGCGTGGCTCTAGCAATGGTTAGTCGCTGCATCATGCCCCGCGAAAAGGTGCGCACCGGGTCACGCTGCCGCGCCGCCAGCCCCACCTGCTTCAGGGCCAGGCCAATACGCGCTTCGGCGTCTGGCAGGCCGTATAAACGGGCGTAAAAATGGAGATTTTCGACGGCCGTCAGGTCGCCATACAACAATGTCTGATGTGAAACCAGGCCAATGTAGCGGCGCACCCGGTCGCCATGCTGCGGCAGTGCCCAACCGCCAATCTTCACCTCGCCAGCCGTTGCTTTCAGCAGGGTGGCGACGATGCGCATGAGCGTGGATTTGCCCGCCCCATTGGGGCCAACCAGGGTCACAAATTCGCCGGGGGCCACGTGTAACTGCACCCCGCGCAAAACGGGGGTGACGCCATAATTTTTGACCAGCCCGGAAATTTGGATCATGCGCCTATTGTAGATTGTTACCGGGGGCGGGCAAGTGACATTCATCCGCGATGTAGGCGAAGAAAGGGGGGAGCGTGGTGACGGCCGTGACCGGCAGATATTGGCCTATCATGTGGTTGTAATTGACAAGCATTGCGTGACAAAGTACAGTTCAATCATGATCAAGTCGTTTGCGGATCGGCGTACTCAGGAGCTATATATCACAGGTAAAACCAGGCGATTCCCACCCGATGTGGCTAAACGAGCCGCCCGTAAACTTGAGTATGTAAATATGAGTATTCCCAACAGTGGTGAGATGTTGCACCGCCCGACACATCCGGGCGAGATGCTGCGCGAAGATTATTTACCAGACTATGGCCTGACAGCTACCACTTTGGCACACGCTGTGGGTGTGTCGCGCCAAGCAATCAATGGACTATTGCGGGAACGACGGAGCGTTAGCCCGGAGATGGCCCTGCGGCTGGCGCGGCTGTTTGGCAATTCACCGGAGTTCTGGCTTAATGCCCAGCGGGCGGTGGATTTGTGGGAGGCCGCCCAGGCCATTCAACATGATGTAGCTCGTATCCAGCCACTTCATGTTGTCTGAAAGTCTTACGATTGATGTTCGTTTCTGTTGGTAGATATTTATGTGGTACGGCCGTTTGCCCTCTATACTTCGCCACATCCGAACAACCATTTCCCAGCAAAAAGAGGTTTATCATGCACATTTGCCGGATAAAACCCCATATTTCATGTTATGTCGCAGGTTTTGCCGGGTATAGCCTGGATTTAGGGGTTTACCCCGCCAAACACGCGGGGTAAGACGAATTTCGGGGTTTTACCCCGCATTCGTGCAGTATAGTAAGTGTTAGGGCAGGCACGAATGAGTAAAGGATACGAACAGTCAAAATCCGATAAAGGTCAGGCACAACCTCAATAATTTTTGCAATTTTTTACTTCATGAACATCTCAAGAATCCGCAGGGTGCTTTTTCTTCTTCCTATTACTCTTGTAGTTGGTTTGATTTCTTGGTTTATTACAGATTTGGGACAAATCTATGAAGTAACAATAAAACAGATTGGTTTTTTTGGTGGTGGTCAACTCTGCCCCTTGCCTCTGTATGATGCTGAGGGCAACAGTTATGAAGGATTTGTTTGGGGGCATGATGCCGCAGGAGATTACACCGGTCCTGCACCTTTATATTATGTTGAACCTTCTTTTTATCCTATTGCGCAAAACAATGATCCGTGCTGGTATCCAGAATCATTGCCCCCTACTATTGCAACACAAGGAATACCAATTTTCCCATTACAACTCAACGTTAGATTAATCAATGATCGAGATAGGATCAGAAGTGGGGAAAGCACAAAGCTGCTCGCTGAAGCGGAATTTCTTGATAATTTCCCCGAAAATCGCTCAGTAAGTTCGGTAATTGCCACCATTCCAATCACAGCATCAGAACAATTTGACGTATATTTTAACTTACGGACAACCAACTTTGAATTTGATCCGCCCAATGAAAATCAGGCGAAAACTATCCTGAGCCTTGCTCGAAAGACCAATCAATCTTGGATCATTTCTCCTAAAAAAGACACAATCGGAGAACAGTGGTTTTCTGTTATTTTGTACGACGATAACGGGCGCAGTTTGGCTGTAGCTGACGTAATTACGGAAGTATCTCATATTGGTGGATTTAACCCTACATTTGTGGCAATACTGAGTGCTCTTGGCACATTTATTATCGGCCTGTTTACCATCCTCAAACTATTACCAGAAACTCTTGAGCCGTATTTTAAGAAGTTCTGGCAAAGAAAAAATAAAAATGACCGCCCCCCCATTGGCTTCAAGACACCAAAACGCGATGGAGAGTAGCATTAAGCTCATCCGCTTCGGTCCAAGTGGTCAAGGTGTTAAAAATTTAGCTCAGGCAAGTCGGCAAGGGCGTTTGTCAGGCATCCCGCCTAACCTAGCGTTACACGGCCGTACCCCCCACAACTGACAGCCCAATTAAACAGGCGGTTGATGCCGGAGTCTACCATTGAGCCAGGCCAATATAGAGACAGTTTTGCGTGAGATAGCCAGGGGAGAACGGCCGTTGTTGCCTGATGAGTGAATAGTTACCCAATTATCAGTTGCCTGATGATTCTTGACAGAAGTAATCCAATGGATTACATTTCGCGTAAATGATCACAGTTGTTGAACTGCCTGAATTTATACGCCGGTCAAGAAGGTTGTTGACTGACGATGAACTGAGAGACCTCATCAATTACCTGGCTAGCCGCCCTACCGCCGGTGTGCTCATGCAAGGCACAGGCGGCTTGAGGAAGATTAGATGGAAACGGGAGGGCACGGGTAAAAGTTCTGGAGTACGGGTGATTTACTATTTCTACAATGAGCAGTATCCGCTTTTTCTGCTGACGATTTTCGGAAAATCAGAGAAAGCGAATTTGAGCCAGGCAGAACGTAATGAATTGGCCAAACTCACCCGTATCCTGATAAAGAGTTATGGAGAGGAATCATGAGTGACGCATTTAATAGCATCAAACAAGGATTAACGGAAGCAATAGATTTTGCGCAAGGCAAAACAAACCAGGCCATCGTCCATGAGTTTGCGCCGTTAGATATAAAATCCGTTCGCGCTCAAGTTGGTATGACCCAGGCCGAGTTTGCCAGAGCGTTTGGGATCAGCCTGGGAACGTTGCGTCATTGGGAGCGGGGTGACAGAAAACCACAAGGGCCGGCGCTGGTATTATTGAATGTGGTTGCCAAAGAACCAGAAGCCGTGTTGCGCGTCTTAAATTCTATATAGATGGAGACGATTTTGCGCGAGATTGCCAGGGAGCAACGGCCGTATCAGTCGCATACGGGACAGGCTGTTGGCAGCTTCTAGCCAAACGCCTGGCGCGCCAACTCAGTTTTGATGATCGGGCCGGCGTCGCCGGTCGTAGCATATTGATATAGCGACGCCTGGAAAATGCCGTTCACCGCGCCATTGAGCAAAGCCACCACCATAAATCCCAAAACCATCAAGACACCACCCAGGATAAGCAGCGGCAGGCTGTCCAGGGCGATCCCGGCGGCAACCATGCCCCCCGTGACAAAAAGAATAACCAGGTTAACCAGACAGGAGATGCCGCCAACGGCCGTCTGGCCGACAAAATTCTCACCCCATGTCTGCTTAAAGATTTCCAAACTACGCTTCAGTGAAGTGATGACCGAGACGTTTTCCACGACCATCACCGGCACGGCGAAGAAAATCAACAGGTTCCAGGCCCCCTGCACCAATGCCCCGACGATGGCCGCCAGAATAGACACGATGATATTGTTGGAGTTACGGCCCGATTGCGAGATGCGGCGGGCAATGATGCCGATGGTGGCCGAAATCAGGGCATAGACGATGATTTTCCCCAGCCGTGACAGTGCCACCCTGATGCCATCACCCACCGTCGCCTGCCCCTCATTGATGAGCTTCATCGTGGCCCCCACCAGCGCCGTATTAGAGAAAATCACGAAGAAGTAGGCTATCAGGTAGTAAACAAAGAGTATTAACACGAGTAACAGCCAGGGGGGGTCGGATTGGCTGCCGCCCTGCGCACTCTGCCCGGTGGCGGTGAGCAGAGGCCCCAAAAGCGCCGCCGCCGGGATAAACAACAGGGCCGTAATGATCATCAGTCCAATCGTGGAAATGATCGGAAAGGCGAGCAGTTGCCTGTTTTGGCGTAATGCCGCCCAACTTTGTTTCGACAGTTCAAGTCCATTCACAATCTCGTTTGTCACTGTATGTCACTCCTTTGCAAACCACACTCAATTACTCGAAAATTGTGTCTGCTATACTAACACCAACGTTAACACTCGCAAACGGCCGTAACATTCGCATACGGGACAGCCTGTTGACAGCGACGGCCGTTGCCGCCAACTCCAGGTAACAGTGCAACCAACGGCCGTGACCCCACGTATAACCAGCGTGTTGACAAACCAGAGTGAACTACCCATACTTAAGGCAGGCAAGCAGTACCAGCCTCCCCAAACCATTCTTAACCGTTTTATTTACAAGAGCACCTGCTCCGCAAAGGATGAATTCATAATTCATCC
The DNA here is from genome assembly GCA_014584575.1 of Chloroflexota bacterium. Lineage (GTDB taxonomy): Bacteria > Chloroflexota > Anaerolineae > Promineifilales > Promineifilaceae > CAADGU01. The sequence continues at coordinate 191,932 of JACTMP010000002.1, read as the reverse complement.
CTCATAATTCATAATTTCTTGTAGGAGGATGTTATGTCTGAAGCATTAGAACAAGTAGTAGATCGCGCCGTCAAAGACGCCACTTATCGTAAGCTCCTATTGAGCAACCCCGACGAAGCCCTGAAAGGGTACGCCGTCACCGGCGAAGAGCGCCAACTGCTCGCCAACCTCACCGACGCCACCTTCGATGAATTCGCCGGCGGCCTGGGCGACCGCACCACCAAAGGCATGTGGCCCGGCACCGGTTAAAGATTTCGGCCTTCACTTATTTATCTGGCTCAGACATATTGACCATGTTTGAGCTTTTTTTTGCGCAAGTAAACTTGTTATGTCTACTTGCGGGGGGGGGTAAACTTGCTATTATTACGGCCGTATTATCAATCGATCTTTTTTCAGGAGGTTTACTATGAAACAAAAGGTCAAAGTTTTACTGGTCGTGGCATTGCCGATGTTGATTCTGGGCGGACAGATTCTCCCTCAAGGATTTTTGCCTGGGACAGGGTAGAACCAAAACTTTTTTAGAATTTGCGCGAAGCCCGAGTTGTTCACTCAGGCTTTTATTTTTCAGAAGTAGCCAGTGCCACTTGCTCCAACTCAAATAGTTTCTCCTGACAATATCGAGCTAACTCTTGCAGCCGGGCTTCATGGGCGGTTGCTAATAGTTGGCTTGCCGTACGGAAACAATAAAGCCGGTCTACAAAACGTGCGCGCTGCTCTGCAAAATGCAAACTCTCTTCCAGCAGTTGCCACTTCTTCTCTGTTGACAACTCCACCTTTGCCCACTCTAATAACAAGAGAGATTTGTAATCAGGCGTGCCGCCAGCCTCCATGGCAGCCAAACCTGCCTGAAAATAACCGATGGCTTGGGCAGGGTCGCTTCTCTGAACAGCCACAAGACCAATAAAATAATGAATAGCTGGCTGCCACCACACTAAAGCCTTTGACCGGATCTGCTTCTCCGCCCATTCAAAATGGTTTTCCGCCGACTCAAGATCACCTGCATGTAAAGCAATTTGACCGAGGCCAATGTGTAAACGCGCCTGCTCTTCATAGAAACTTTCAGGACGCATAGATATTAACTTCTCAACCTGATCAAGATGGTCACGCGCCTCCATCCATTGACCGAGAGCAATGCAATAATCTATGCCCCAATACAGGTTCATCTCTAGCAGTTGTCGCACATGCTGTTCAGGTTCAAGCAACGCGGCGGCTTCCTGGAAATCGGCCAGTGCTTGTGAAAAGTTGCCAACATACGCATGAACGGCCGCCCGATTGTACAGAGCAATTGCCAACAGGTTTCGGCTTGTATCACGCCCCAAAGCAACTGCCTCAGCAAATGCCTCAAGCGCCTGTAAAGGCATCCCGGCCTCAAAGGCCACAAAAGCGATATTGTTTAGGGCAAAACCGGTATTAACAGGTGTGCTGAAATTTCGGGAAAGCCGCACACTTTCTTGCATAGAGGCCAAAGCCTGATCAAGCCGTCTTTGTCCATAATAGGCAAAGGCCATTGCCTCCAGAGTAGTGGCTAAACGGAAACTATCATCGTGTTCTATGCATATTTCTTGCGCCTTTTGCAAATGCGCCAAAGCCTCTTCGTACCTGAGTTGAGAACTGGCAGCCCATCCAGCCAGGACATAAGCGCGGGCCAATTGCCCAACGGCTATTTGTTTTCCTTCCAAAAGAACTATGACCTTGTCAGAAAGTGCCTGTACTTTATCAAAATCACCCTGGCGATAGGCAATTTCCGCCATAAGATTGTGCGCGGTGGCCAGAGAAATGGGCGCATCATAAACTTCAGCCAGAGCCAGCACCTTGGCCGCATCCTCAAAAGCGCCATTAAAATCGCTCAGGAGAATGAGTACATTAGCCCGTGAGAGATAGAGGTCAACGGCCGTACTCCACCACCCCGCCTCACCCAATGCCTGCAAATGGCGTTCCGCCTGCGAATACAGGTCAACCGCCTCCTGGTTGGCGAATATGTCACGGGCCGCGTGGCCCGCTTTCACGGCATATTCCAGCCCCTTTTCATCGTTGGCGGCACGGCCGTAATGGTAAGCCAGCGCCGGGTAGATAGGCGGCAAATTGTCTTCATGCGCCTCAATCAGCCAGTCGGCCACCAGGGCGTGCAACATCTGGCGGCGGCCAAAAGGTAGGCTCTCGTAGGCCACCTCGTGGGTCATGGCGTGTTGGAACAGGTAAATCCAGGCCGGGTCCGCCTCCACCAGCCGCGTCATCTCCGCCGCCGACAAATTCGCCAGCATCTCTACCACCACCTGCGGCGATGGCTCGGCCGACAGCACTGTCAGCGGTTCGGCGGCAAACTGGCGGCCGATCACCGAAGCCACTTGCAGCAAATCCCGCTCCGCCACCGGCAGCCGGTCCAACCGCGCCAGCAGCAGCCCGTGAATAGTGTCCGGCACCTGCACCTGGGCCAGCAAGGCTTCGTTCACCTGCACCCGACCGTCTTGCCGCAACACACCAATCCCCTGCAACATGCGCACCGCTTCTTCCAAAAAGAGCGGATTGACCGGACTGTCACGGCCGTCCCGATCCCTTAACCCCAAATGTTGTTCTACCGCCGCCGGTAGCTCCCGCACCCCCACCAACTGCGCCAGCAGTTGCCGCGCCGGTTGCGGGGCCAGTTCCGAAATAGCCAGTGGCAGGCAGGACGGCCGTGCCAACGTCTCCAGTCGCAAATTGGCATCCGGGCGAAAGGTGATAATCAGAAACAGGGGCGTGTCATCCAGCCGCCCCGTTAAAAAGTCGAGCAGCGCCAGGCTGGCCTGATCGGCCCAATGCAGCCCTTCCAACACCAGCAACAACGGCCGTTGCTGCGCCTGCGTCCGGAAGCAGCGCCGCACTAACGCAAACAACCGCGCCTGCCGCGCCTCGGCCGTCAGCGCCGCCAACACGGGCGAGGGCGGCATGGGCAGCCCCAACGCCTCGCCCCACAAACCCACATCATCGCCCGCATCCGGCAACAGGGTTTGGGTGCGTTCGATGACGGTGGCAATTTGTACGGCCGTCTCCATGCCCGGCGTCAGCCCTAAAAACGGCTGCCACAAACTGCGCCACAGGCTGTACGGCGTATCAGACGTGTGGGGATAGGCCACACCGAGCAAACCCAAACCACCCGCATCCAGCCATTGTTGGGCGGCTACGGCCGTCAACCGCGATTTGCCCACACCGGTGGCCCCGGTCAGCGCCACCACCCCCCCCTGGCCAGCCAGGGACCCTTGCCCGGCCAATGCCCGGTTCATCGCCGTTTGCATTTGTGCCAGTTCAACCTCACGCCCCACCAACGGCCGTTCCCAGCGATTGATGAACGCCTGCAATTGGGTGGCGGTGGCCCGTTCACCAATGGGCACATGGGGCGTAATGGCGATCTGCTTGCCCTTCAACTGCACCACCGGCAACGTTTCAAACTCAAACCATTGGCGCAGGCGGGCAGCGGTGGCCTCATCGGTGAAAATCTGCCCCGCGCCACAAATTTGCATCAGCCGCGCCGACAGATTGACCACATCCCCCACCACCGTATATTCCTGCTGTGCCGCCGACCCCACCGGCCCGGCAAACACTTTGCCCACCGCCAACCCGATGCGCTGCCGGGCAATAAACGGCGGCTTTTCGCGCTGCAAGGCCAGGGCGCAGCGCATGGCCTGGTCGGGCGCGTCCGGGGCCACGGGCGCGCCAAACATGATGTGCAACTGATTACCCTTGTCACCGGTCAAGACGCGGTTGACACGGCCGTTTTCCACGCCAAAGCGAGCCACCAGGCCACACGCCCATTCGTAATAGGCCTGTAATTGTTGCCCCATCACGGCCGTGTCAATCGCCGACGACTCATCCTCATCCCCTGCCAGATCAAACTGCACAAAGAGGCTGGTAACGGGGCGGTGTTCGGCCAGATTGTCCGCGCCGCTGGTGAGCAGCCGCCCGGCCAACGCCCGATGCACAAAGGCGGGCGCCACCGTCGCTAACCGGGCATAAGCCGCCGCATCCATCTGCGCCCAGTTCAAAATGGGGGCGGCGGGCGGCAGTGTTAGCTCCTCCGCCGGAACAGACACAAAATCAGCAACCACCGGCAAACCGGCCTGGGCCAACACAGCCCGGCTGGCGATCACCTGGCCGGATTTGGCCTGTTTTTCGGCGGCGGCGGCTTCGTCTACGGCCGTGCCCGTGAGCACAAATTCCAGGTTCCGCGCCGGGTCGCCCACTACCAACTCCTGGCATGGCCCATACCCCACGCCAATCTTGATGGTCAATTCAAAAAAGGGCTGTTTGCCCGGCGGCCGGTTTGTCACCACCCGGTTAAAGCTGGCGAGCATCAGCCGCTGCATCATCTGGGCACAGGCCAGGGCGCGGTTGGCGGCCAACCCATCCTCGTCCGGGAAATAAACGGACATGGCGTCGCCGTAAAAGTGGCTGACCGCGCCGCCCATCTGGTGAATCACGTCAATCATGGCCGTGAAGGTCATCAGCAAGACGCGGTTCAGTTCTTCCGCGCCACGTGGCCCATCGGCGGCCAATTCTTCGGACATGGCCGTGAAGCCAGAAATGTCGGAAAAAAGGGCGGCGGCCGTCAACTGGCGAGGTACACCCGGTTCAGGCAACCCTTCATCCAGCACCCGCCGCGCCAGCGTTACCGGCAGATAAGCGGCTAATCGTCGTACCTGTTCGGGAGTGAGGGAGGAGGGTGCTTCGGGGTGCATGGGAAGAAGGGGAATGGGAGATTGAGAGATTGAGAGATTGGGAGATTGCTCAATCTCTTAATCTCTTAATCTCCTAATCTCTAATTGTCATCATCAGGAAAATACCGGCTGTTCAAAAACCCCACCAACTCTTCCGCCTCAGCGCGGGGCAGGCCGACGGCAAACAGGACGTACAGGTTGCCATATTCAAAAGCGGGGCTGTGTTGGGACTCGTCGTAGTAGAACGGCCGTATGTACGGCCGATCATACGCGGTAGTAATGCCCAACAGGGAGACGGGGCGGCGGATGACCAGATGGTCTTCAAAGAGAAACAATATCTCGCGGCCGGCCACATAATACTGCCACTGCCGCCAGATGGTGCGCCCCAACCGGTAGAGCAAAAACAGGAATAGCAGCAACAGCGCCGTAAACGCAAACGCAAAACGCGCCCCGGAAAAGGCCATCTGCCAGGTGAAAATGAGGCCGTATACCACCATGCCCACCCAGATGATCAGCATCGTTGAATATATTGCCAGATAGACCCATTTTCGTTTCAGGGGAACTACAATCTTGAGCCGCTCCGTATTCTCTTCTACCATTACGCCGGGAATGTTCAATGCTACCATACGGTTATTGTAGCGCAGAATGGGTACGGCCGTCAGGCGATTGGGTGATGGGATGAGGGCAATCGCATATTCCACAATGCGGCAGATAAATCTGCACCTACATAGGGCAAAGTCGGCCTTCCAATCGCATATTCCACAATGCGGCAGATAAATCTGCACCTACATAGGGCAAAGTCGGCCTTCGCCGACTGTCCTTAGCCGACGAAGGTCGGCTTTGCTTTCTGTTGCTGCGATTTCAATCGCCTGATTGTGTCAGATCGAGAATCGCTGATCTGCAAAAACGCCCATTGCACACAGCCCTGTCGCCACATATCATATCCGTATGGTATCGGCAACTTCTTCGTAATTCCTAATTCATAATTCCTAATTCTCCCAAGGAGGCAGCAGATGAAGAGCAAACAATGGATGCGATTTATAGGGTTGTTGATGGTGCCGCTGGTGATATTTTTGCTGGTACGGCCGTTACATGCCTGCGGTGGATTGTTTTGCCGGAATAATCCGGTAGACCAAAACGCCGAACGTATTATTTTTACCCAGAATGGCGATGGCACGGTGACGGCCATTGTGCAAATTGAGTACACCGGTTTTGACGAGGACTTTAGCTGGATTTTGCCGCTGCCGGAGCCAATTGGGAATGAGGATATCGCTGTGCCGGAAACGGCCGTGACCGCCTTCACCGAACTGGAACTGGCCACCAACCCCGTCTTCATCCCCCCACCCGCGCCAGAGTGCGCCCAGGTGATGATGTCCGTGGATATGGCCGAAGGGGCGGCCCCGGCCGGCGTAGAAGTGTTTGCCGAAGGGGAGGTAGGGCCGTATGGCTTCGTGGTGGTTGGCTCGGCCAACCCGGATGAGTTAACAAACTGGCTCATTGACAATGGCTACCGGGTGACGCCGGAGATGGAGCCGTTGATTGATGTGTATGTGCAAGAGGGGTTTGTCTTTTTAGCCATGCGGTTGGCCCCGGAGTTTGGCGTACAAGACATTGCCCCTATCGCCATCACCTATCCCTCGGAAGCGCCGATGATTCCGCTGCGGCTCACGGCCGTGGCCGCCAACCCGGACATGGCCGTCATCACCTGGGTCTTTGCCGAGCAACAGGCCGTGCCCGCCAATTATGGGCACTTTGAGATTGACGACAGCGAGATCACCTTTTTCACCTTTGGCGGCACCAATTACCGGCAGTTGATGGGCGAAAAGGCAAATGAGATGGGCGGGCGAGCATTCATCACCGAATACGCCGCCCCCACCAGCGAGACGGCGTTTGTTGACCCGTTGTTGCAAGAGTTAAACGGCCGTCACAAATACCTCACCCGCCTCAACACCGTCATCTCCCCGGAAGAAATGACCGTTGACCCCGTCTTCAAATATGAAGACCGCGCCAACGTCTTCAACATTCACGACCTCTCCAACAGCCGGGGACAATATGATTGTGAACGAGACGGCAGCGGCGGCATTCTGCCCGCCGTCTTTAGCGACAATTCCGTTTCGCGCATTGGTGGTGGCAGTTTTATTGGCGGTTTGTTGGTGGGGATGTGCTGTCTGGCACTGCTGGGGCTGGTCATCGGCGGCGCGTTCTGGATCGGCCGTCGCTCGCGTTAGCCATAACCCTGACAGGTCTGGCAGACCTGTCAGGGTTGTTACCTTACGGCCGTGATGCTTCTTCAATGAGAGATTCGATTTCTTCTATCGTTTCTGGTTCACTGGCTTCCAGGAACAGGTCTTCGGTATCACTCATGCCCAACTCCCGTTTGGCAAATGTGCGTCGGGCTTTGATATTGAGAATTTCCACAATACGAGTCTTATCCTCGGCAATCCGTCTGACATCGTCATCTTCAAGCAATATGACGTAATAGCGGCTCACATCGTTGATTTGATTAGCGTAATTGACGGCGTCACTGGCAAATTTGCTTGTTGTCACCACCATGATAACGTCAGCTTTGGTGAGAAAAGTTAAACCAACTTCTTTGGCAATAACATCTACACCCACTTTGCTTTGCTGATTCTTACATTGGATCTGCCAACGGCTGTAAACAATTTTGTCGGATGCAGCCAGCACATCAACCTCGCCACCCCCCGTGGCTTCCCAATGCCTGAGCCGCCATTTCGAGAAACGCAAACCCAATAAGCGGATGATCCAGATGGCTAACAACTCAAGGGCCTTGCCCCTTTCATGTTTGGCTGGATTATTCAATTCCGCTACTACCTCTTCAAATGGGCGATTCAATTCGGCTGAAGTTAACTCTGTGACCTGCGCCAGATTTTGAACCAGAGGCTCTAATATCTCCGTTTGTGACTTCTCGGTGAGACGCACCAAATGGGGTTTAGCTCCCCTGCCGCCCGTTGTTTTTCTTGTGTCAATCAGACCCAGAGACACCAAAGGCTCAAGCACATCCTTAACAAGGTTCTTCGTGGTCAGACGGATTTTGTAAACACTGCGTGTATGGTTGGCAATCTTGTTCGAGGGGGTGAACTCGCGGACATCCAGACTTACCAGTGACAGGAGGAAATGTTTTTGTTCGGCCGTTAGCTTGTATAGTTCATCTATCGTATCAGCATCCACTTGTAACAGGTTGTAGATAACGTCCCAATTAACCTCGTAACCAGTTGCTCGAAAAGCGCCAGCCTGGGCCAACCACTCACGCATCGTGCTGATATAGGTAGAATTTGGCGGAATTTTGACGCCCAAATCGTTCAATTCTTCCCCAAGATACTCCAAAGTCACTTGTTCCCCTCTGGCGCGAATGTTCTCAATCAACCGCGCCAGCAACAGGCCTTCCAAATTGGTGAGAATATGTATCGCAAACTCACGATGAACCGCATCAGGATTGTGACGGATCAACAACAGCCGGCGGGTTAAGTCTGTGACCACATAACTCTTGCCGGCATCGGCCAACTGTATCAGACCGTAAGCATTGAGCGAAAGCAGACAATTCATCGCCATCTTGGTCGAATTCTCATCACGCTGCACTGGATCGTGGCCATACCCTTCATAGTATTGGGCGCGAATGGTTGTCTGCAACTGATACCGGTCTGGCGCGTTCTCCACACATAACTGCAACAGATCGGTCAGAGCGTATTTTTTGGGATCGAATTGGTCACCATAGGTGAACCGGCGCGGTTTGGTGGTTGTCATTCCAGATATTCAGCTTCTTCATCACGCAAGATATGTTTTTGCGGCGGGGGGAGTTCAAATAATGTTTTTTGAGTCACAGTCTCGGCTGGCTCGACCGGCTTATGTTGTCCATTGTGGGCAAATCTATAGGCGGCGCCTCTCAAGTATTCTTCGTTTTGTTCAATAGCAATCCATTTTCTACCCATCATCTCCGCTACATATCCGGTCATGTTGCTACCAGCAAATGGGTCTAACACCACATCCCCCACCTCAGTACACAGACCAATAGCAAACTCCGGCAAAGCTTTTGGGAATCGGGCGGGATGTGGCGCAACACCATTTTCACGGCAGAGCCGCAGATATTGGTCATTACTGGATGTATTGGAAGCGGAAATGACATTGACGGGTAGGAGAACAGCTTCTCCAATTTCATTATCGGGAGAGTTCTGGTCGTTAATCAAGTTGGGAGGAATAGCCCCGTTATTATCTTGGGCAAATTTGTCACTAATGTCATGTTCTGACGGCCGTTTCTTTGGCTTGTACCCCTGCTCCATCAACTTAATTTGAGCCTCACTATACGGCTTCAACACGCCACGATTATTCGCTTTAGGGTGCGGATGCAAACATAACCACCACACAGTATTCACAGCATCTTTAACTCGTTCACGCCGCACCGTCACCCACTCCGCTGGTGTAGGCAACTTGGCCGGATTGTACCAGTAGAGTTCCTGAGCCAGATAATACCCTCCCCCACCCGCTTCAACAGGCTCACATAGCCGGATTACCAGTTCATAATGGTAGAGGCTTCTAACAGGCACCCCTTTGACCCAAGTCCCGCCAATATCAATGAATAGAGAACCCTTTGGCTTTAAGATACGGGCAAACTCTCTGGCAAAGCCCATAAACCAATCAACATACTCGCTGGCATGAACATTACCATAAGCCTTCTGGCGTAACAGGGCAAAAGGTGGAGAGGTGCAAATGAGGTCAATGGAATGATCAGGTATTCGTGTTAACAGGCATGATGAATCACCCAAATACGCACGTCCCGATTCTGAGGTAAAGTAAGGTGTCTCATTTGGAATCTGCATGATCGTATTATAGCCTTTTTGGAGTGTTCAAGCCTCCTTGAGGGCTTGTAGTTCCTGATAAATGTTCACCCGCGCCTGTGCTTCCAGGTGGGTAAAAAAGTGGTCGGTGTGGTAGAGGCGGGGTTTTTGTAGGAAGTGGGTGAGGATTTGGCTACGGCCGTGCCGATAATCCTCCTCTGGCACATGGGCAAACTCCTGGCGGATGGCCTGGGCATAGCCCCGGTACGCATCCGGCGGCCAGCCCAGTGTGGCAATATCCGCATCTTGAATCAGGGGAGCATCCGGGTGATGGGGAGCCGCGCCGTTTAACGCGGTTGCCAGAATCAGTTGCTCCACCGACTGAATGATCGGCTCGGACAATTGCCAGCTTTGCAGCATACGGCGGGCATAGTGGGCGCTTTGGGCTTCATTGTCCGGCGCGCCGGGCACATAGACCACATCGTGAAACCAGATTGCCAGTTGCACGGCCGACCAGTCCACCGCCTGTCCTGCTACTGCTTCCGCCGAGGTGAGTACCTGCTGCACATGCGCCAGATTGTGGTAGGCACGGCCGTCCGTCTGATAATGCGCCGCCAATTCCCCAAAAACGGAATCGGCTACATGCTCGCTTACACCTAGCTCCCCTACCAGGGAAACCCACCGGCTCCGCATCTCTTGAAGATCAAAACTCTGCCCCATCGCACCACCCCCACGGGTCACCGATAACCGAGAACCGATTACCGATCACGGGCAAACCGCCCCATCCACACGCAGCCAGCTATTCACATTCACCGCATTGGCATCGGCCGGCCACACGGCCGTTTCCACCGGATACAACACCTGGAACATCAGGCCATAGGTCGGCGCCAGTGAAGGCATTTCCGCCGGTACGTTAATTTGTATTTCCGCCACCCATTGCACCCCGGCCGCTTCGCCTATCGCCGCGTTCCAGTTGGTGCTGGTGTAAGCCGAATTCCAGGTCAGTCCATCCGAGTTACTGCCAATACCGGCTTGCACGGCCGTGACCCCATCCCGCTGCACAATAAAAAACCGGTCGGCCCCATCCGGGTCGCCACCGTTACCCAACACATCAATATATGCCTGCACCGTATCATTTGGATCATTGGTGGCGTCATTTACCAGGAACACCAGATACAAATTTTGCCCATTGCGCCCCATGTACACCTGCGCCAGCGCTGAGGGATTGCCCACCGGGTTAAACTGCGCCAGTGGCAGCGTCGGCCATTCCGCCGGATTAAAGACGCCGTCTATGTTTGGCGGCGCCGGCAGGCAGCCGATCAACGGATTGGGCGTGGGGGTGATAGTGGGTGTATCGGTGGCTGTGGGCGTCGCCGAGGCGGTAGGCGTCGCCGAGGCGGTAGGCGTCGCCGAGGCGGTAGGCGTCGCCGTAAAAGTGGCCGAAGGTGGCGGCGTATTCGTCCAGGTGGCCGTCGCTGCGGGCGGGGGCGTGTTTGTCCAGGTGGCCGTGGGGCCGGCGGTACCGGTGGCCGTCGGCGGGAAGTCGTCCGTGGGGTCTAACGGATTCGTACCCCGGTCTACTTCTACGCCATCGCGCACCCCGCCCCCGTCCGTATCCGGGTTCTTGGGGTCGGTGCGATGGATACGCACCTCGTCGCCATCATTCAATAAGTCGCCATCCGTATCCCGGTTAAGCGGATTTGTGCCATAGATTTTTACTTCCTCACCATCTCGCAAACCGTCACCATCGGAGTCTGGGTTGAAGGGGTCGGTGCCGATGAGTCGCTCTTCAGCGTCGGTAAGGCCATCACCGTCAGAGTCGCCCATCACCGTAGCCGTCAACGCTGCGGCCGTGCCAAAAGCGTTTTGGGTGGATTGGATAACGGCCGTTTCCGTAGCAAAAAACAACTGCGTCGCATCCACCGTCGGCGTCACGGTCGGTTCAGCCCGGCCAAACAACACATCCCGGTTAAAAATCACCGCAAAGAGCATCATGGCGCAGGCAAATGTCACCACCAACACCAGGGCATAGATCAAGTAAGGCGGAATAGCGGAACCGGCATACGCCTCGCCCGCCAATACCTGCCGCCCGCCCCCAGAACCCACCACCTCTACTTCAAACGGGTATAGCTCATTGCTGCCAAACAGACTGCTTTGTTCGCTGATCATTTCCAGTTCAATATGCGCCGCCTGCCCCGCTTGCAGCCGAATACGGCCGCGTTCTCCCTTAAAGCGCAGCCCACCCTGCCGGTCCCGCGCTACCACGCTAAAGTCACCGGGCGCATTGCCCACGTTTTGCACCGTCACCGTCAATATGTCCGGCATCCGCACCTGCTGTTTGTCCAAGGCCGCCTCAAAAGCCACAAACGTGCCTAACACCAGCGACGCCGACACGCCCACCTTCAAATCCGGGTAATGTTGCGATACCAACTCCAGCCGGAAACGTTGGCGGCCGGTAGGTGTGCTGCGGTGGCGCGGCGGCCGGATGCCAATGCGGATGGAAACGGTTGCCCCCGCCGCTACCGTCACAAACTGACCGGGCGCGGCCACCCAATTGGCCGGAATTCCCTGCACACGCAGGCTGACGCGGTCATCTACCTCACTCCGGTTCACCACCTCCACCACCAGTTCTGCCTGCTGACCGGGGTCTACAGAAATGGAATCATTGGCCAGGAAAATGGCTAATGGTTCCTGGTGAACAACCACCGTAGCCGCTGCCGCTACTTGCGGCGGCACGGTAATTTGTTCGGCCGTGCCACCCATCATGGTACGCGCCTCGGCCGGGTCTGGTTCATGTAATGCCACTTCCGGCCCTTGCAGCGTCAATTCATACGGCCCTACCCGCAAATGGGAACCAGGCAAGATGGGCGTGGGGTCGTCCGGGCGCAGGCGGCGGTCGTTCAGATAGGTACCGTTGATGCCGCCCAGGTCTACCACTTCCCAACCCAGGGCCGTGGCCTGCAAACGGGCATGGTGGCGGGAGACGCCTTCGGCGGGCAGCACAATCTCGTTGTCTGCCTGGCGGCCCAGGGTAATGACCGCCTGGCTGAGCTGCACCAGGCTGCGGGGATGGCCGGGCGTTTCGATGATCAGTTCGTGGCCGGGCGGTGGGTCGCTCACCCGCTCCAAAATATCCATCTCCTCGCGCACCATGATCTGGGTGGGCGCGCCTTCCAAAGAGATGATGGCGCTACGCAGAGCGTCGGTCATCTTGGCGCCAGTTTCGTAACGGTCATCGGCGCTTTTGGCCAGAGCGCGTTGCAAGATGTTATCTATGATGCCGGGCACGTCGGGGCGGTATTCGCGGGCCGATGGCGGCATTTCGCCGCGCTGGTGCGCTGCCAGCGCCTCGGCCAATGTCTGGAAGTTGAACGGCAGCCGGTTGGTGAAGAGTTCATACAGCACCACACCCAGGCCGTAGAGGTCGGAACGGCCGTCTAGCGTTTCCCCCCCACACTGTTCCGGCGACATGTAAATGGGCGTGCCCAATGCCGTGCCGCTCTGGGTCAATTCCGCCCCCTCTTGCAGTTTTACCAGCCCAAAATCGGTCAACATGGCCCGGAATGGCTGTTCACCCGGCTCATCCGGGCGCGTCAGCCGTTTGAGCATGATGTTACCCGGCTTAATGTCCCGGTGGATGATGCCCCGCTGGTGGGCGTAATCCAGCGCATCGGCAATGTGCGCCCCAATTTGCAGGCTCTGTGCCAGCGGCAAATACTTGCCCATACGCTGCAAGCGGCGCAGATGATCGCGCAGGCTGCCGCCATTGACATACTCCATGGCAATAAACAGCCCGGACTCCGATTCGCCAAAATCATACACACGCACGACTGAGGGGTGATCCAGTTGGGCAGCGGTGCGCGCCTCTTGAATGAGCCGCTGCCGGAACTCCTCGTTGCGGGCAAAATGGGCGTGCATCAGCTTGACGGCTACCTGACGGTCCAGATTCACGTCGTAAGCGCGATAGACCGTGCCCATGCCGCCATCGCCCAGCAGGCTCTCTAAGCGGTACCGATTGTTGATGGTGTGACCGATGAGACTGGCCATGTGGCCTCCGTGCCGGTAATCGGTAATCGGTAATCAGTAGATTGCACCGATTACCGACCACCGATCACCGATTACCTTTCAAAATAACTCTGGTTGTTTCCACAAACAGTTCAACTTCCGCGGGGCCACTCCAGTAATGGGTGACGGCGCGGAAGTGGCGGGGGCCAATGTCCCCCAGCCAGATGTTGGCGCGCTGGCGGAGTTGGGTCATGTACGCAACGGCCGTAAGCGACACCCCCTCATCCAGCGCAAAAAAGACCATATTGGTCTTGACGGTATCAAGATCCACGTGAATGCCGGGGATTTGGGCTAACCCTTCGGCAAGCTGGCGAGCATGTTGGTGGTCGTCGGCCAGCCGCTCAATCATCTCGTGCAGAGCCACAATGCCGGCGGCAGCCAGAATACCGGCCTGGCGCATGCCACCGCCTACCACTTTGCGGGTGCGGCGCGCCTGGTGAATAAATTCGGCCGAGCCGCATAACACGGAACCGACCGGAGCGCACAACCCTTTGCTCAGGCAAAAGCTGACGCTGTCTACGTGTTGGGTGAGCGTGCTGGCGTCACTGTTTTGAGCGACGGCGGCATTAAACAGCCGCGCCCCGTCCATGTGGGTGCGCAGGGTGTGGCGGTTGGCGATGGCCTGCACACCGGCGAAGTAGTCAGGCGGCAGCGGATAGCCGGCGCGGCTGCCGTAGCTGTTTTCAACGAGGATGAGGCGGGTACGGCCGTAGTGGGCATCATCCGGCGCAATCGTCTCTTCTATCTGCGCCAGGGACATGCGGCCGGTGTGGTCGGTGGGCAAGGGACGGGGCATCACATTCCCCAACGCCGCCATCCCACCCGCTTCATAACAGAAGATGTGCGCATCTTGCCCGATGATGGCTTCGTCGCCGCGATTGGCGTGGGTGAGCACCGCCACCAGATTGCCCATGGTGCCGCTGGTGACAAAGAGACCGGCTTCTTTGCCAGTTTTGGCGGCGGCTAACGCTTCCAGTTCGTTGACGGTGGGGTCTTCGCCATATACATCATCACCCACGGGGGCATTGGCCATGGCCTGGCGCATGGCGGGGGTGGGCCAGCTAACGGTATCGGAGCGGAAATCCAGGCGATTCATGCCGCAAGTTTACGTAATCTTGTGAACTTTGCCAACTGGCATACCTGGTTTGCAATAGTTCTCAGTCTGACACAATCGGGCGATTGAAATCGCGGCATATAGAAAGCAAAGTCGGCCTTCGACAACTATTTACAACCGACGAAGGTCGGCTTTGCCTTCTGTTGGTGCAGATTTATCTGCCGCTGCAAATGAAACTGAGAACTGCTGCCCAGTTTGGCAGGTGGCGCAGTTCATACACATCATTACAATTCCAGCGCAACTTGCTGCAACAAAATGAAGAAAATGCCAGTATCCTTAACAAGTATGGATCTGCCCGACGAACAAGAACTGTTGGCCCAGGCACAGGGCAATGACCACAAAGCATATGGTCTATTGGTAGGGCGGTACCAACAATCCGTTTTTGCCGTTTGCTACCGGCTGTTGGGCCAGCGGCAAGATGCGGAAGACGCTACCCAAGAAGCCTTTATTCGGGCGCATCGTTCATTGGCCGGATTTGACAGCCAACGGCCGTTTGGCCCCTGGCTGCGGCAAATTGCGACCAATGTTTGTTATGATCTGCTGCGGCAACGAACTATGGCAATTATACCTTTAAGCGATGAACAAGAGTGGCTGGCCGATGGCGCGGGTGGTTGGCGTGCCACCGAGCAACAGCAAATTGCCTGGGAACGACAGCAGCAAATATGGCAAGCGATTCAGGCGCTACCGCCCCATTATCGGGTGATTATCGAGCTACGCCACTTTCAGGAATTGAGCTATGCTGATATTGCCACACAACTTGATCTGCCGCTAAACACGGTGAAAAGCCATCTGCTCCGCGCCCGCAAATTACTGCTGGAACGGCTGGCAGAACCTGGTGAGAGCTAGACAATGACTAGGAATGAAGACGAATTGACGTTGGCGGATGAACTCCTGCTGCAAGCCTACCTGGACGGCGAATTGCCGCCCGAACAGCAGCAGATCGTGGCGGCGCGGCTGGCCCAAGAACCGGGTTTAACGACCGTACTCCACCAATGGCGCACCTTACAAGCCGAACTAGACGCTCTGCCAGAACCCCAACTAACCCATGATCTCACTACCACGGTTTTGGCCAGGTTAGAGACGCCGACGCTGCTGCCCACCACAATACCGGGGCGCACCTGGCAGTCGCTGCTGGCTGTGCAGTTTGCCCTGGCCCTGCTAACGGTGCTGGTGGCCTGGCCGCTATGGGCAAAAGTGACGGCATGGTCGGCGCTATACCCGGCGCTGCCCAGTTGGGACGCATTGACCCAGAGTTGGAGCGCATGGTGGGCGGTCTGGTGGCAACCCGATGTCTGGCGGGTCGGCTGGACGGCCGTGTGGTCAGAATCAATCCTTTCGCCGTCATTTTCCTTACCGTTGTCGCTCTTGCTGCCTCTGGCGACAGTCACGGCCGTGCTGTGGCTGATCACAGTTCGTTTTACCTGGCGGGCGGCACAGCAAGATGCATACGGGCAAAGGTAATGGGGTGGTAAAGGTTTATACCGAAATAAAACGTCTATGGTCATCATACATAGACGATGGCGACCAAAATGAAAATGGCGATTCCACTCTGCAACCAGGTAAAAGGCTAGGTTAATCATGGAACTACTACAACTTCTGCTGGCTTCTCTCATCTTGCTGGTAACGGGCACGGCCGTACTCCTCTTGCTCACCGGTTTCTTCCCTCACGAAGCCGCCCAGGGGCAAACCATTATTGAGCAGATGCCCGGCAGGGCGCTGCTCATCGGCCTGGTGAATCTCTTTTTTCTGAGCGCCCTTACCCTCACCTTGTTCGCCCTGGGAGAAAATGTCGCTCCCCTCTTCTTCATCCCGGCGCTGGCCTCTTTGTTCACCCTGATAGCCGCCATCCTCCTGGGGCTGCCCGGTCTGGTGCTGCTGCTGGGGCAGCGCCTATGGCCGGATAAACCGCCAGTCAACCGCCACGCCTTTGCGGCCGGCCTGCTTCTGCTGGCCGGGCTGGCCCCCTTTGTTGGCTGGTTTGTTCTGACGCCCATCCTGCTGACCATCGCCCTGGGCGTAGGCGTCATGCTCCTCATGGGGCGGGCGCGTCAGAGACGGGCACGTCAGGGAGGAGCGTCCGCCACAAAGTCAACAACATCTACTCCCGACCCCTGAAATTGCTGCAACATTTCCGTCAACCGTCCGGTATCCCTCTACAACAACACATGAATGGAGGTATACCATGTCTGACGTTTACCTGGGTTTTGGCATCCTGCTCTCATTGGGCATTGTCTTTCCCGGCCTGATTTTCACCTGGTGGCTGCTGTTTCCCGCAGCCACTGCCCGTGCGGAAATGCGGCTGGCGCGTATGCCTGGTCGCACCTTTTTCTTTGGCCTGCTGCTCAGCCTGGTCGTCACTGTGCTGGTTCTCATTTTGGTGAATGTGCCCTTGCCCGGCGCAAACCTGACGGCCATTGTCCTCGTCTTGAGCACGCTGGCCATAGCGGCAGTGGGCGCGGCCGGGTTAACCGGTTGGATGTCCCAGCGGCTGCGCGAACGGTCACAAGCCGGGCTTTCTCCGGCGGCCGCTTTTTTGCGCGCCGTTGTCGCTCTGGAACTGGCCGCCGCTTTTCCCATCCTCGGCTGGTTCCTCTTCATCCCGCTCTGCCTGATCTTCTGCCTGGGCGCGGCCGGCCTGGCGCTGCTCCGCCGCGGCCCACACCGCCAACCGGCCGCCGCAGATGAACCAGTTATCGCCATCCAGGTCGCCAGAGGCAGTGATGTTGTTTGATCGCCGTCGCTTTCTGCAACTTGCCGGATTGGGTGCGGCCGGCGCCACGTTAAGTGGCTGCGCCCCACTCTACACGCGCCTGGCCGGTGGGCCGGTCAGCCTGGAGCAATGGCCCGACTGGAACGATGAACCGGCTTACCCTCTGCTGCGGCGGGTGACGTTTGGCCCCACACCGGCAGAACGCACGGCCGTGCAGGAGATAGGATTGGCCGGTTGGTTAGAAGAGCAGTTGGCCTACACAGAAATTGACGACCAGGCGATGGAAATTCGCCTGCGCCCCTATGATTTGATCGCCCAAGACGCCGATTATTTGCTGATGTGGGACGCGGAGGAAGTGCAACGGCCGTTTCAACAGGCCACCTTCCTCCGCCGCGTCTATAGCCGCCGCCAATTATTTGAAATGATGGTTCACTTCTGGACTGACCATTTCAACATCGCCATCACCAAAGGAGATGTGTGGGCGCTAAAGCCGGTTGATGATCGCCTGGTCATCCGACCCCACGCCCTGGGCAACTTTGGCGATCTGCTGCACGCTTCGGCATCCTCCCCGGCCATGCTCATTTACCTGGATAACCAGGCCAACATCAAGGCGTGGCCCAACGAAAACTATGCCCGCGAGGTGATGGAACTGCACACTCTAGGCGTGGATGGCGGCTACAGCCAACAAGACGTGATGGAGCTGGCGCGCCAGTTCACCGGCTGGTCGGTGAAAGAGTACGGTTGGTGGGGTGAATTCACTTTTAATGAGGCGGCACACGACCCCGCCGCCAAACAATGGTTAGGGCAAACCGTTGCTCCGGCCGGGATGGCGGAAGCGGAAACGGCGCTGCATACGCTGGCGGCCCATCCGCAAACCGGCCATTTTCTGGCAACCAAGCTGGTACGCCGCTTCATTTGTGACCATCCTGAGCGGGATGCAGCCGAGCTGGTAGACAAAACGGCCGTCGCCTTTACCCAGACCGGCGGTGACATTCGCGCCATGCTGCGGGTCGTCTTGCTGGATGGTCTGGCCACCTGGCCGGGGCCGCTGCCGCCCAAATTCAAACGACCCGTAGACTTTATCACCAGCGCCATGCGCCAACTGCCTGTGGAAACAGACGGCGGCCCACCGCTGCAAGCGGAACTGGCCGCCCTGGCCCAGGCTGATTATGAGTGGCCGACCCCGGACGGCCCACCTGATGTGGCCGACGCCTGGTTGCGTAACCTGCTACCGCGCTGGCGGTTTGCTACCCGGCTGGCTCATCACGAGTACAAAGGCACGCGGTGGCATTGGTCGCCTACTTTGTTAGACAACCTGGACGATCCGGGGATGCTGTTGGATCGGGTGAGCCTTCTGCTGACAGGCTCACCTTTGCCCGTGGCCGACCGTCAGGCAGTGTTAGCGGCCCTTTCACCGGCGCAAACGGCCGACCTGACCCAGGCCACACCCATCTTGCTGGCGGCCATCCTGGCCTCGCCCGCTTTTCAATGGCGCTAAGGATCGGAGGATAATCTGATGACCATTTCACAACTGACACGGCGTGATTTTTTACAGGGGTTGGCAGGGGGGGCAATGGCAACGGCCGTATGGCCTGGCTGGCTACCTCGCCTGGCGTTTGCCCCACCCCAGACAAATCCGCGTGGGGATGTGCTGGTGGTGCTGTTTTTGCGCGGCGCGGCCGATGCGCTCAACATGGTGCTGCCCCATGGCGAGGAAGCATATTACCGCGCCCGGCCCAGCATCGCCATTGCCCGGCCTGACCATGCCAGTGTGCCCGACGCCGCGCGCGCCATTGACCTGGATGGGTTTTTTGGTTTCCACCCGGCTCTACGGCCGTTGCTGGAACCCTGGCAGGCCGGGCATCTGGGCATTATCCGTGCCTGCGGCGCGCCGGATGATTCGCGCAGCCATTTCAAGGCAATGGCTTTGATGGAACGCGGGATTGACGATGAACGAGGCCCTGCCTCCGGCTGGATCAATCGCCACCTGGCCAGCTATAACACCGGCAACAACAGTCCCATCCGCGCTATTGGCCTGGGTGGGGCGTTGCCGCGCAGCCTGTATGGCGCGGTGCCGGCAACGGCAATGCGCTCCATTGTAGATTTTCACCTGAGCGGCGACGAGAAACGGGCGCAGCAAATGTACACCGTGCTGCGTGGCCTGTACCAGGGGGCAGACGAATTGAGCGCCATCGGCCAGGAAACGTTGGGTGTCATTGACACATTGACCAAACTGGACCCGACAGGCTATATACCTGGCGGCGGCGCGGTCTATCCCGAAAGCGACTTTGGCCACAGCCTGCGCCAGATTGCCATGCTGATTAAGGCCGAAGCGGGGCTGGAGGTAGCAGCCATTGACCTTGGGGGTTGGGATACCCATTTTGGGCAGGGAGGGAGCACGGGGTTAATGGCCGGGTTGCTGGCCGACCTGGGACAGGGGTTGGCTGCCTTTTACCGGGATATGGTGACGTACATGGGACAAATCAGTCTGGTGGTGATGTCGGAATTCGGCCGACGTGTCTTTGAGAATGCCAGTCTGGGCACCGATCACGGGCACGGCACATTGATGCTTTTGCTGGGCGGGCATGTGACGGGGGGCAAGGTCTTGGGCGCGTGGCCCGGATTGAGCGCGGCGTCACTGTTTGGGCCAGGCGACCTGGCAGTGACTACAGATTACCGGGACGTGTTGATGGAGGTGGTGCAGGTGCGTTTGCGTAACACGGCCGTTGCCGATGTATTCCCCCACTATCAAGCGGTACAGCGCGGATTTGTCCACTAGCGCAGATTTGTCCACTGATTGAACAAGGTCATTTTAGGGGCAGAAGGGGATGGGGTCACGGCCGTTACCGGGCCAGAGCCACCCGCCCGGCTTCCGCATAAACCGGTTCCTGCGCAGCCAGGTCTAACATCTGGCGGGCATGCTCCTTCTGCTGGTTTTCCAGGTAAAGCAGGCCCAACGTAAAATAGGCGGCGGGCAGCCGCAGCCCGCCATCAATCGCTTTTTTATAAGACGTGATCGCATCGGCAACCTGACCACGCGCCTCAAAATCCATACCCTGTCCCAGCGCGGCATCCCGTTCCAATTTGCTTAGCCCATTATCGGCTGAGGTATCACTGTCATCTTCATCACGGAAGATTTCTTCCGCCAGTTGTTCCTGCGCCGTTCGCCGCGCCAGCGAGATGGGGTCATCTGTCTTGAGAACTGGAGCGCCCTGTTTGCTACGTTCCGCCTCAAAGATAGCCGCCATCTGGCGCACCGTTTCCGTCAGGCTGTCTGCTTCTGCCTGGGCTTCCTCGGAAATTTGTGTTTCGGCGGCGGCAGCCGCTTCCTCTTCTTCTTCGCGGAAAGCGGCTTCCCCGTGCTGAATCAGTTCTAACGCTTTCAGCACATCATCGTTGCCGGGGTCCAACCGCAGCGCCGCCTGCGCCATCTGCATCGCCTTCTTCGATTCACCTTGCATCTGCAAGATGCGGGCAATGGCCAGGTATTCGCGCACGGCGTCACGCACCTTATTCTGCCGCTGAAAGACCATCGCCAGTCGGCGATGCGCCCCCAACAAGTTGGGGTCCAGGCGAATGGCCCGCTGCCAGTTGCCAATGGCTTCATCCAGTTTGCGCTGCTTGAGCAAAATTTCGCCAATCGCCATATAGGTTCGGCCGGCTTCGCTCAGTTGGCCTTGCCGCTCCTGAATGTCGGCCACCTTTTTCAGATAGGTAATATCGCCCTGAGAATATCGCGCCGCCAACTTAAAACATTCCAGCGCCCGATCCAATTGTTTCAGCCCCAGGCAGGCTTCGCCCAACCCGGCATAAGGGGCCGCTTCTTGAGGGAATTCGGCAATAGCCACCCGAAAAGCGCCAAACGCTTCCTGCCAGCGTTGGGCGCTGTTGTAGGCCAAACCGGTTCTCATTGCCTTTTGATATTTGGTGCGATCTTTTGCCATAGTTACTACGCCATTTCTGCCCGAAGAGACCAGTTTCCTGCAAAGGCCCGGTCCCTGTGTGTTTCCCTTCCTTTATGTGGGCTGCCCCCCTGAGTGCCAGACTACCATATAACATGGTTGCCAGATACGCAAGCGGAATTGTACTAATTGCTTATAGGTATGTGCAAACGAGGGTTTGTGAATGTCTGGCGCTGACCACAGCGCGGCAGACAAGATATACCAGTAGTCATAATGTACTATGCCCTTTCCCTCAACTTTCACATTTATTTGATTGATAAGCCCCATCTTAATGATATTATGTAACCATTCAGAGCAACTATTATCAGATATGTTCTGTCTTTGACCTTAAAATGGCAGGCGCAACATCAAGGTAAAAAGGAAAAGAGCAATCATGACATCGTTTTATCAATGGTTAACAAACCAAAAAGAACGTCAAGATATTGTCGGCGATTTTGCCTACACGGTTGGTCAGTTGGAGGAGCCGCAGGTAAATCGCAAAAAAATTAGCGGCCACATGTTATGGGCCACCTGGTTGGTTGACCATCGAGCGACAGATGATGTGATTGAGGCATTTAACCGGGCCTGGCGTGAATACCAGGAACACGTGGAACTGGTGGCCTAGTTGCCACCATAAACAGGAAAAACTGAAGAACGGCGCGACCAAAAGTCGCGCCGTTTTTTTTATTCTGTGTTGCGGGGGCGATATTGCAACGCTTCGGCCAGGTGCGCCGGTTCAATCGTGGGAATGCCGCCCAGGTCGGCAATGGTACGGGCCACCTTTAACACCCGGTGATAGGCGCGAGCGCTAAGGCTCATCTGGGACATGGCGCTTTTCATCAGCCGCTTGCCCGTTTCGTCAATCTGGCATATTTCACGCACTTCACCAGGTCCCATGTCGGCATTGCAATGAAGGTTATATGGTTGCAGTCGCTGCACCTGAATTTGCCGGGCCTTTTCTACCCGTTCGCGGATAACGGCCGAAGGCTCGCCACGGGTGAGGCCGGTGAGTTTCTCAAACGGCACACGGGGCACGTCCACATGCAGGTCTATGCGGTCCATCAGTGGGCCGGAGATACGCTTTTGGTAGCGAGTGATCATGGTGTTGGAGCAGGTGCAGGCATGGGTGGGGTCGCCAAAATATCCACACGGGCAGGGGTTTTGGGCTGCAATGAGCATGAAGTTGGCCGGGTAGGTGACGGTGCCTGAGGCGCGAGAGATGGATACTTCACGGGGCAGCCCTTCTAGTGGCTGGCGCAGCACTTCAATGAGCCGTTCACCAAATTCGGGCAGTTCATCCAGAAAGAGGACCCCGCGATGGGCCAGGGAGATTTCACCGGGGCGGGGCCAGGCGCCGCCGCCGACCAGGCCGGCGTAGCTGATGGTGTGGTGGGGGGCGCGAAACGGCCGTACCCGGATCAACGGCGTGTCGGTGGGCAGCAAACCGGCGACGCTGTAAATTTTGGTCACTTCCAGCGCTTCGTCCACGGACATACGCGGCAAGATACCGGGCAATGATTTGGAGATGAGGGTCTTGCCCGCGCCGGGTGGGCCGGTCATCAGGCAATTGTGCCCACCGGCAGCAGAAATTTCCATGGCGCGTTTCACATGTTCCTGCCCGCAGATTGATACCTAAAAAAATTGAGTTTCGGTTCTCTTATCAAGTGAATTATGGGCAATTGTACTCTCTATTGGGTGATTAAGTGAGATTATCTTACACCAGATATGAGGTAAAGGGCGTTTAACGCCCGCTTCACCTGCCGTCAGGTCATGTGCAAGCCATGTTAGGCGGCATCAAACTACGCTCGCCACAATTTGGGTTAATGCCTTTTCATCACCTTCATCAAATGATATATAGCGAATGTCTTGGAGAGCACTAGGTATTTGGGCATTTTCAAGAGCTATAGGGACAATTTTTTTGTTCTTCTGTTTAGCTATCTCTAGTTCATGATTTGCCCAAGAACTTTCACGATCTGTTAGCAGAATTAGGAAAGCATCTGCTTGGTTAATGGCTTTTTTAATAGCCTCAGAGATATTCTCGCCTACTTCAACTTGTTCAGATGCTATCCAAACCCTAATCCCCGCTTTCTTGAAAGCGTCGCCAATTTTCGTGGCTTGTTCTTGCGCCGCCATAGGATATGAAAGGAACACTCGCTTTGAACTAACCCTGTTTGCAAACCGATCAATTAATTCGACAGAATCTTCCATGGCTGCAATTAAAGCTGCAACTGCCGAAATTCCCACAGTTATTACGACTAAAACAGGTTCAAGGGTTGGTTCTTGCCAGAACCAGAAAATTGCTACAATCACGGCCAAGAATGATAGAATAACACCTATTACTGAAACAGTTCTCATCCTGCTGCCTCCGCCATAACCAGTACAAGAGACAAAACACCAAATATTATGGGAACTACAATGCCCTTTACGGTGTCCAACTCGCCCACTGAATCATCCCAACCCCATTTTCTTACAAAAGTTGAGATACTCCAGAGGCCAAAAAACATCAGAAAAATTACCCAACCCGATGTAGCAATTCTATTTGAGAGATCGGAAACTTCAATTTGCAGTTGTGTTGCTTGAGCTGGATCAATTTGTGCATTCTGTAACATTGATGCTAAGTCATTATTCCTTTTTATAAGTTCTACGGCTCTGTCAGTTGTCAGGACAATGTACATAAGAGCTCCAGTGAGGGCAAGTTCAAGGCCAACTGCTAAATCATCCTTCTTAAAATTGTCATATCTATCGTTTATGGTTGCCCATTTGATCAAAACTCCGACAATGACACTTCCGAATGGAAATATCAAATATTGAAACCAAATACTTGCAAGCAAATCTAGAAATGACATTTTTATTGATTCCTATGTTGAAATAGAATCATCATTAAGTTCAAATACTTCCAAAAAATGCTGTAGGCGAGCCTTAAGTGCATTATGATAGATGGTCTGTGGGGAGAATTCTTGCTGCCTAATAGCAAAATATATATAGCCAATGATAAACATTGCAAATCCAAACAAATAAGTCAAAGGTTCAAGAGTATCCCATCCAAAGCTACGAATCAGAAGGATAATCCCTATCCAAATGGCTATCAAAAACATAATAATTATCCATAGCTTGCGATTGATTTCTGCTTGAGCTAATCGGGTGAGTTCGGCTTTCTTCCTTTCTTTTGCTTCTGCCTTTTTGGTTATTGTAGGAGACTCTAACTTAAAAATGTTTTCAATACGCTGAAGTATTACTTGCTTTCGTTCCAGTAATAATGGAAGAATCCCAATGGCAAAGAGTGATTCAGCATTCGACTGAGCTACTATGAAGCTTCCCTGTGCTGAAAATTTGAGGCTAAACTTTCCAAAAGATTCGTGATGTTCAATAGCTTGATCAATAATAGTCAAACTTCGCTTTAATTCGTCTAGTGTTTGATGTTCCAATGTATTCACATCAAGTTCCAGTTCGGAAAGTTGCTTCTCAAAAAATAGGTTCAATTTATCTCGTGTCGACTCAAAATTGAAATTGGGATCGTTTATTCTTGCCATAATAATATTGTAATGTCTTCTTTTCGAAGAAGGGTTGTTAGATTTTCGCGCTTCAAAGATTTGTCCGCCGTTCGGCGCAGTTCGGCGGCATCGCCGCCGTCAGCACACACACATCTAACGGCTTATGCCCCAAAAGACCATTAGCACTCCAGCAAATCCAAGCATGACGTACACAGCTACAAGGATTGAATTTCCGCTTGAGAGTTCGGTAATAAAGCCTTGCACAAACGCTCCAAAGAATGCCCCGCCAACAGTGATTAGCAAGTCTTTTGACCACTGTCTCTTCTTGGTTTTATTGATATGTTCAATCGCTTCTTCGACATGGGATAGTGCTATTTTTTTGGCATTATTACGATAAGCGATTATCTTAGCATTAAGCAATATGGCTGCTGCATAGTCCTTTGCATATTGTTTCAAAGCCGTCTCGGCACTATCGTCCAGTTTCTTTTCGTTATCAGGCTTACCACTCATTGTTAAGCTTCATCTGTTAGAAGGGAAATGCTATTTTCGATTTCCAAGAACGGCTTGGGATACTCAAGAGCAATTTGTCGCTTAAGTTCGTTAATGTGTGCTTTTCTGGCCTCACTGTAATATCGTGCTGCAAAATACAGCACAATGGCTGCGCTTGCGACGCTAAAAACCTCATAGAGCATTTCTAACGAAACATTCCCAGACGTTCTTACCAACATATTTGCCCACAATATGCTTACCAATAGTAGGACACTTGCAGCAATTTGCGGTGCCACCCTGATATAGTGCTTATATCTTTTGAGATTAGGGTGGGCATCATAAAAAATCTCTTCTTTGATTGCGGCGATTTGCTTCTCTATCGCTTCAATCTGATGGTGAATAACCCACCAGTCTCCCCAAATTGACTGTTCCCTTTTGAGTTCGCGGAGACGTGCTTCCAGTTTCTCTAATACTTCTTGATAGTTAATTGCTTTATCTCTAGGCATATGCTTTACTCGAGAAAAGTCAGAGCCGCCGAACTATTTATTACCCTGCAAAACCAGGCAGGGTATTCAACCTCATTTGGCAGTTTACCCTGCATCGTGAGGGATAAAAGCCGCATGTGGAAGTTCATTACAACTGCCGAGCCTTGCTGCCATTATTATAAGAATTGTTGAGTAGGGCACAAGGGGGACGGCCGTTCTTGATGAAAGATGCGTGGGTTGAGGTGTGGGATGGGCACGGTTGCTTGTTGTTCAAGGCAGAGCCAAAATAGAGGCGTGTGATTCACATTCGGCGGAGCGGGCGGGATTATGTGGTGTTCGAGGGATAGAAGGTAGAAATGAAGTGTAATTCCTATAATGAAGTCTAAAACTTGAAGTGCCTAATTCCGCAGATTGATATGTAAAAAAATCGAGTTTCGGTTCTCTTTCCAGGTGGATTATGTGTAGCTGCACTCTCTATAGATTGATTTTGTGAGATTATCGTACACGAGATAATGAGAACAAATCAATCGATAGCGGCAGCCTGATCAGCTACAGGCAGTGAATTTAAGCAACAGGCAATTTCAAACGGTTCGGGGTCTTCGATGACTAAATCCGTCAACTACATCAACATTTTATTCCTTAGTTGATAATAGCTATTGGCAACTTGTTCATACTTAGATTGCTGTGCTAATGCAAATTGATCAATTACATTTCTAGTTTTAGTTCTAATATCAGTTTCATCCCAATCAGAAGCTAATCGTCCCAAATCACGAACCAGAGCGTAGCGGACGTTTAGGAAGTAATAAAATTCATGACGACTCAACTGATTAAGAGGGCCATACTGACTAAGGACATTAAGTGTAGAAGAGACAGAATTCCTGTAATCGAAATACCCCATCAATGCCTTGGCAAAATCTGCTACATATGTTTGCTTTGTTTTCAGGAAGTGAACAGGAATATGATTTATTAGTTGCTTCAATTCATTCGTAAGGTGGAGTGAGTACATTATATCTTGTCGTATCTGTTCATAAAGCTTTTCTGCATCAGCATCCTCATCATCAATAAGTTGCCTGTATTCTTGAAATGATTTCAAATAAGTTTGATGTATTGTGGAAAATGCATCCCAGGTTGGTTCAATGAACTGCTGAAAATAGTTCTTGTCCAATGTGGACTTTGCATTGACCAAACTTTTTACAATATTCAAGAGGTTTATTAGTTCAATAACCATATTGAGCATTTTCTACTGGACGTGCCCACGTAAACAATCAAGCCGGCTAACTATTTATTACCCTGCACTCATTGCAGGGTATTTCTTTTTCGGGGTGATACCCTGCGGTGCCAGGAGGGTAAAGGTGTGGTTTCAAGTGTTTACCGTGCTTAATCATGCAAGGTATTCACCCTTATTCGGCAGTTTACCCTCCATCGTGAAGGACAAAACCGGCAAGTGGAAGTCTATTACATACAACCGCTGTCCATCTTAAATAGCTACCATAATTATAAGAATTTCAAACTGGAACACAATCAACTGTGCTGATCTTGACGAAGGACCGGTTAATTGGTTTGGTAAGAGGGGGATGTAGGGATTCGAGGGGTAGAAGATCGTGATGACTGTATTTCCAAAATGAAGTCTTAAACTTCGGGTGCATAATTCCGCAAATTGATACCTAAAAAAATCGAATTCCGGTTCTCTTATCAAGTAAATTATGGATAAGTTATGCCTGGAATTAGGGGGGCTTGCTGATTCACACATAAATGCGCTAATGATGTAGTGGTTAGAAACGACAAAGAAACACCCCAATCATATGGTGTTGAATTTTGGGTGCTCATTGAGGCGAACAGAAAGGCCACTAAATCGGAACTTTCAGATGAAGATGTGGAGATCTAATAAAATTTTTAAGGTGGATTTTCATTTTCAGAGGTTACCTTATTCAATATTATACTATACTATCCACCAGCGTAAATCACTTCAAGCCAGAATACTCCACCCAATCCATTGAAGGTTTACACAAGTTCGTCAAGGTGATTCGAGTACACACAACATATGCTTACTTGTTTGTCCTATCACAAATACCGGAGGCGGCAAAATGTCTGACAATAAGAAAAATTTCTTTTTGTTCTTAGCTTTGTTCATCATTATCACTTTGTTCCTATCTGTTTACCCTTCATCGGCAAGTTTGTTTTCTAGAAAGATTTACGGTGCATCAGGAACAGAATTCTTATATTCGGAATATACCAGTGCTAATGGAACAATTCGCTTCAATGATTTAGAACAAACCAGTGATGAAGGGTACATAATTGGGGGTGAGATTGGACCAAACCCTGTTGACAGAACAGATCCATTTGTCATGAAGCTTGACCAGTATGGTGATGTGGTTTGGCAAAAGAGATTTCATAATGCTCAAGGTGGCTCTGCAAGAGATATTTTGCAGACCAGTGTCGGTGAGTATGTAGTAGCTGGGGATTATTTTGCAACAGCGTCTGAAACATTTATGTGGGTTATGAAGCTTGATGTAAGCGGTAATGTTGTGTGGAATATTGAACTTGCCAGGAAAGATGTTGATACCGAGATTTCTATACAGCAGACCAGTGATGATGGATTTATTATTGCCAGTACAGCGCATTATGTTACCGATGAGTCTATGTTAATAAGGCTTGATAATAACGGCAATGTCCTCTGGGTCACTCGGTACCTCGGTAGCGAAGATAATTATTTACATTCCGCTATTCTGGCTGATGATGGTGGGTTTATTGCAGTAGGGACCTTTGATACTGAGATTTGGCTCGTTCGCACAAACGCTAGTGGAGCAGTCCAATGGCAAAAAACGTATCTTGGAGATTTTTCTTTGTATCTTAACGGCGATTCGATATCCCATACAAGTGATGGAGGGTTCATCGTAGGTGGTAAGTTCAAGCCTACAAGCAACGATCTTTTTCCACTCCTTATGAAAGTTAACAGTGATGGTGTGGTTGAATGGTCGAAAATTCTGTTTGGAGACTATCGTTTAAATTCAGTCAATCCAACAAATGATGGATACATAATTGCTGGCACCACCTATCGTTATCCTAATGGGTGGAACCTTTTTATAGCAAAACTTGACGCTCAAGGCAATGAAATATGGATGAAGACGGTTGGGGAAGATGTTTACCCTGTGATCCGCTCTGCCATTCAGACAAATGATGGAAATTTCGCGGCAGTTGGTTATGCCTCTCAAGATTATGTTTCTCCGAACAAGGCCATTTTCACAAGAATTGATAGCTCTGGAAATATCCCTGGTTGCAGCTTGTTGGAAGATGGGGAGTTAAATATAAGTAATGTTACTGTTAGTGTGACCAATTCTAACGTGAATTTACCTATTCAAAACTTCAATACGCAAAGTTTGTCATTCGTAACAACAGCCACATCGCTTCAAGATGAATTGGTTTGTAGTTCTGGTACGATACCCCCGGACCCCTGTGATGACATGAGTGATGATGACGGAGATGCCCTTCCAAATGGATGGGAGATATGCGGCTATGATCATGAAGGCGACGGAATTATTGATGTTAACCTTCCAGCAATGGGTGCCCATCCAGAGATACCAGATATTTATGTTGAAATTGATTACATGGTAAATGAGTCTCATTCTCACAGGCCTATTCCAAATGCGATTAGCAGAGTCGTACAGGTTTTCGCACAACATGGAATCCGCCTTCATGTTGATTATGGGCCTGACGCGCCAATATCTTATGGCTCACCTGATACTTGGGGGAAATTAAGTAACGCAGAGGAACTGCAACATCAAGTTCAATTACAGCATCCTAGTATTCCTTGGGACAATCCTGACGATTGGCCGGGATTCGATGCAATTAAGGTAAATCAACACCATTTTCAACCTGCTCGATGGCCGATATTTCATTATGCTATATTTGCCCATTCGCTAGGGGGTCAGTTAGGAAATGAACCTCTACATCCAAGAACGTCAGGACTATCACGCAATCTCACAGGAAGTATCAGCGAATTCCAACAAGGAGCTAGTGACTTTGTGGTAAGTCTTGGGGAATGGGACGGTGCAGTGGGTACAGAGATTCAACAAGCAGGCACGTTCATGCACGAGCTTGGTCATAACCTTGGACTAACTCATGGTGGAGATGATTCGCAGAATTTTGAACCAAACTATCTAAGTGTTATGAATTACTTGTTCCAAACAAACGGTCTGGTATTTGACGATGAAGATGGACATCTTGACTATTCAAACTTTGAAGGTATTCCAGATCTTCACGAATCTGCATTGAACGAGAGCATAGGCTTAAGTGGTGGTAGCCAGTTAGAAAATTTCGGTACACGATATTATTGTTCACCTACTAACAATCGGGTAGTTGATGCGAATAGTGGGATTGATTGGAACTGTAGTGGTATTGTATTTGGCACAGTTGAAGCCAATATCAACGATGGCGATCCCGATAATCCATCTGAGCCAAACGAAATTCTTACTGGCTACAGGGATTGGTCAAATTTGGTTTTTAGTGGTGGGCTTATCAGAGACTCACCAAATCTCAATCTTACCCATACAACCCAAGTTTATGGGGAACCTGTTGTTCTTGAAGAACTTAATTACGATCTGGCTAGTCAATTATATGTTCCTTATGCTATTGCTATTGGGCCAAGTAATGACCTTATCATTGTTTCTCCCGGCGATAATTTGACGGTTCCAATTACTTTGACCAACACCGGAGCATTAACGGCAACTGTTACATTTGGTGACACCTCTGAAGCTCATTGGTTTGATTTTTCTTCGCTTCCTACGAGTATAACCTTGCCCCCTGATGAACAAGTTGTATTTTACATAGAGTTAAATGTTCCAGTTGATGTCGAAACTGGTGACAGGGATAGTGCATTGTTAATGGCGGTGCTAAACGAATCGAATCTTATGAGCGATTCTAAAACTTTCAAGGCTACTGTTGGACCAAAGGCATGGTTTGAGGTGGATAGTGCAGTTGGCCTAGTTCCGCTTACTGTCACTTTCCAAGACCTATCTATTGGCCAAATAAACTCATGGCATTGGAATTTTGGAGATGGTTCTACAAGCACGTTGCAGGAAGTTTCACACACTTATGAGACACCTGGGAAATATACTGTGAGCTTGACGGTAACAGGACCCGAGGGCACAAACACCTACACTCGAACAAATCTAATACAAGCCATCTCTTACATGGTTTATTTACCTATAGCGAGGAAGTAAAGCGAAGGCAGGCAAAGTTCACGGAAGAAATTTTATGAAGTAGGTTTCCTTTCCGTAAATGGTGTAGGTTTCTAGTTCTTGTTGGTTATTGTACTTTGTCTTTCTTCCAAAAACCTCAACCTTCTTTCCAAGAAGGCTACTTTCGTTTTCGGAAAGGTCAATATCCACTTGTTTTCCTCGTGGTCCGTTACTGCTTATTACCTGACCCTCAGATGAAAACACAGGAGCTCTTTTGATTATGACTTTGTGCTTATTATCAATTTCTACACTACAACTTCCTTCTCCCAAACATCCATAATTTAGATCTGTTATAAATCCCGAAAACCTTACCTCTTCAAAGTTCTGAGGAGATTTATCACTATAAGCAGAAGAAGGATTTGCACCTCTGAGATAATGAATGCTGTAATATCCGACGGTTCCCCAAACCGCAATACAAATAGTACAAATCACAAGCAGAAGAAGTTTTCGTTTCATATTTTACTATAGCAAATAAGTATGCAATTTGCTGGATACTATCTTTTCAACTTCGTCAAACCACTACCATCCCCCATATCAGCCCGCGCGCTTGCGCCTGTTTTCTTTTAAGAGTGGGTGGCCTCTTGTGGTTTGACGCAATGGTATTCTGTATGATAGAGTGAAGTATGGGAGGGGAGAGAAGGGAATATTTCATCTTTCGTGGGCCGTTTGTTTCTAGTCGCTGGCGGGTAGTTTATCGAGAAGTTGAATTGAGAGATGTTGAGGGACGGCCGTTGACTTGGGTGTTGAAGGCCGTACCTGGTGCTTACGAACGTGGTGGGGACGCCCAGGAACATGTAGACCAACTGAACACCGCCCAAGAGCAAACAGAAAATTCCAAACCTATATGAGGCAGCCGCTAACAAGGCAATTCCAGGAGGCCCTAGATTCTTACAAAGAGGGTTATATGGCGTTGCAGAAATTAGCTGACGGCAGCCGGATTGAGTACGAAACCGACATCATTCAATTCCTTCTATCGCTTCACAAGCAGGGGATACGGGAACCGCGAAAAGTTACACGCAGGCATATAAGCGATTACTTTGATTACCTTGAAGGGCTAGAACTTGCCGAGGCCACACTGAGAAAAAAGATTATCGTGCTAAAAACATTCTTTTCCTGGTTGCAGGTAAAAGGTTTGACCTCAAATGATCCAGCCGCGCCCATTATCCCGCCACTAAGAGAGGACAAAAGCCCGCGTATTCTGTCAAACGAAGAATGCAGTAGGCTTTTGGCAAATGTCAAACATCCACGGGACACGGCCGTCATCCAGGTGCTTCTATACAGCGGTATTACGCTATCTGAAATAACACGCTTGGCACTCTCTGACATTTCCGATTTGAATGTTTCCATGAGGATAACACCCGGCGTGTTTGGCAAGACCCATGTGTCACGAGACACTACTGGTTCGCTTCATATTCGAGGGAAAGGCGTTAAAGAACGAACAATACCTCTTAATCGAGAGGCTTGTGAGGCTCTTGTCGCTTATCTGGAAACGCGGCCGAATAGCCTTGATAACACCCTCTTTTTGTCAAGCCGCAAAAAACCACTCTCAGACCGCCAGTATCAATATATCGTGGAAAACTACTTCATTAAGGCCAATATACCAAACGCTGGTGTTCAAACACTGCGCCACACATTTGCGGTAAATCAGTTGCAAAAGGGCAAGTCCCCCGAAACTCTAAAAGAACTACTTGGCCTCAAGCAATTGCGGTCAATTGAGCCATATATTGAACTTGTGCAAGTAGGCGTTCAAGGATTATCAAGGTACTCACTCAGAAGATGAACAAAAATACTCGCCGAAATTCTTTTGCCTTTTTTACCTCTGGATTTTTAGGGCTTGGGGATGATAAGCTACCTCAAGATATGCCAGACGAAAAGCCACTAACAAAGTCTGATTTGGTTGCAGTGCTAAAAGAATGGGGTGTTGCTACAAAGGTAGATATTCAAGAGACGGAGAAACGCTTGAACGAAAGAATCAGCAGCACAAGGGAAAGTCTGAATCAAAATATCAATGCTGTTGAAAAGCGGTTGAACGAGAGAACCGCCGCCACTGAGGAGCGATTGAAAAGCCACATCACGGATGTGGTCGTTGAGTCAAATCAGGCGATTATTGCCGGTGTTGAGGCGCTACAGGCAGAAGTGAATGCACGTTTTGATAAAGTGGATGATGAGATTAAGAAAATCAAGGACGATTTATCCGATAAGGTAACTCGTGCTGAGTTCAACGAACTTGAGGAAAGAGTGGATCAGTATCATCCTTCCCATTGATGGGAATCCTCTAGTGTTAGTGTGCTTAATAATCAGGAAAAAGAAGAAACCGCTCATCGGGAGGGATCAGAGCGGTTTCCATAAAAAATAGGTGGGCAATACCAAAACAGAGGGCTGAGGAGGGCATTGCCCTAGGCTTAATTGGTTGTTGTTCCAGTCGCGTTTTTTGTGCCAGTTTGGGGGAGGTGTCTTTAGCCCTCATGTTTCAACCAATCAAACTTGCTGCATATCTTACTCAATTTTGACGAGTAGTCTAGCCCCAAATTTCACTAATTTTTATTTTCGTCTCTTGTATTGATTCACCGAACTCGAACTGATACAGTTTGTAAAAGCCCCATTGCAATATGCCAAACGAAAATGACAAAGATAATGCACCAAGCATTGCTCGAATGGTGACGCTTTTGTTTGGTGTGCCCTGGCTTGAGATTACGGCCGAGGTCTGGAAGATAACTAAAAAACTCTGGCGAGGCTGGGCCAACGAAGGAATGTATGAAGTCCTTGATTACAACGTAACGTATGAACTCAAGGATGCAAAGGGGAAAGTAGCACATATCAGCAAACAGGAAAAAGTTCGCTACCTACAAAATAACATCATTAGTTACCAAGACCAGGCTTGGGGAGAGGGTGAAATTTTACTCAATTATCAATGCTCCCCAGGTGTCAAGGCTGATGAATACCAACTTGGTCACAAAAGGCTCATTCTGATTTCCCTGCGAGACAAAAAACAAAAAGGGGACATGGATGAATTCAATATCGAGTGGGATTCGCAAGATGCGTTTTTGCGCCCCAGTGAAGATTGTGAAGTGGAGATCAGTCACCGAACAAAGAAGTTACTCATTCAAGTGATATTTCCCAAGAGCAGGCCACCGTTGAAAGCATCAGTTATAGAGGGCACCAGCCGAAAAACGCATATATTGGAGCAAGAAACGATAAGAAAATTACCTGACGGCCGTTGGCGCATTGAGTGGGAAAAGAACCATCCCCGGTTGTATGAACGCTACATTGTTAAGTGGGATTGGTAAAGAAAAAGGCGACAGACCCGCGGTGCCTATCGCCTTTGTTCCACTTACGTACCAGTTCCTACGCCTTTCACGATATTTTCTCCTTGTTCTGTCGGTGGACGGCCGTCACGGACGGATACACTACTTGGGGGTGATGAAGCTGCGGAGAACTGATGTTCCGGTATATATTACGAACTTTTTTATTTTTGTCAAACTCTAGCGTTTGGAATTATTTGGAGTGTCTTGGCGTGGTCGGCCTGGCTCTTTTCTGCCCTCAGTAACAAACTTGTCTACTGATTCAAGAGAGACGAATAAATCACGGCCGCCGGGTTTAATAGCGTCAATTCGATTCTCACTAACCAGTCCTCGTAGGCGCTCAATCGAGAGTTTTGCAACCTGAGCAGCATCTTTGATAGAAATGTAGACTTCATCTTTTTCACCAATGATTATTACCGCAGGTTTGCATCCTTTGAGGCGTGGGTCAGCGATGATGGACTTGTAAAGTCCTGCTATATTGCCCACGACGTTCTAAAGCGATTACCCTTTACTAATTGTAAAGAATTCTTCCACTGAGTTAGGAGGGGAAGCCTCTCTATTATGCACCCTTATTCAACTTTAGCACACAGCCATGTAAAACCACCTATACTTGACATAAAGATTTTCATTTGATAGTGTTTGAATATCAAATGGTAGTCATTATTCGACGTTTAATTTGGGAACGAGCCAATATCAATCACATTCCGTTCGGCGTCATAACGTTACACCAGATGAAGTAGAAGAACTTAGAAGAAATTACTATGTAGCAAAGCCTGCACCTAAGAAACGACTGATTTTACTTGGGGAGACAGATGCAGGGAGGGTATTAGAAATTGTGCTTGTATCGAAAAGCAAGGGCCTCTTTTATCCCGTTACTGCCTATGACGCAAGTGCAGGAGAAGTGGCTCTGTACAGACGCAAGAAGGGGGGTGAGAAAAAGTGAGACAAACAACCAAGAAAAAAATCACATCATTGAAACAATTTCCTGATTTTGACAAAATGACTTTGCAAGAAGAAGCGACATGGTGGGAGACACACGATTTGTCGGAAATTTGGGATCAGTTAGGTGATATTGAACTAAAAATTGAACCAGATGCTTTCAAGGTTCCAAGGCACCTTAGACAGTTAACTAACGCTATCAACGTTCGACTTGATCCAACAGATCTTCAAAACCTTCGAGTGATTGCAAACCGTAAGGGGCTGGGGATTGCAACACTGGCAAGAATGTGGATTCTTGAAAACATTTATTCTGGTCAAAAAGATTCCCATGTTCCAGGCGAAAGATAATCAGAAGGCTTATAGTATGGAAAAAAAGAATCTAAAGCCATTGCCAGAATTCAAAAATGAAGAAGAGGAGCAAGAGTTCTGGGCCAGCCATGAAATCGTGGACTATGTTGACACCAGCAGACCAATTGAAATGGACTTGTCACACCTTAAACCATCTACTCAAACGATAACTTTACGTGTGCCAGAAGGGATGGTGCGAGATTTGAAAACAATCGCAAATAAGCATGATGTACCTTACCAATCTCTTGTTAAAATGTATCTTGCCAAAATGATCCAAGTAGAACACAAGTGGAGGTGAGTAGCAGCAAGACGAAATAGAAAAACCTATTTTCCAGATTTTGACAGCATGACTTACAAAGAAGCTGTCGAGTGTTTATGGGCAGTGGGTCTGAAAGCCATCAGTCTGTAATTCTTCCGGTGAGCCACTTGGGGAGGAGTAGCATTCTGTTACTTCATTGCC
Source organism: Chloroflexota bacterium (assembly GCA_014584575.1). Classification (GTDB taxonomy): domain Bacteria; phylum Chloroflexota; class Anaerolineae; order Promineifilales; family Promineifilaceae; genus CAADGU01. The sequence continues at coordinate 155,870 of JACTMP010000002.1, read as the reverse complement.
ATCAGAATAGAAAAAAACCATCCGAACCCGATTGCATCCTAATTGGTTACCATCTCTACAACCAGTTTCAAACTGCTCTTTCATCACTTCACGCCATGACGTGACACCCCCTTCATAACATCCAGCCCCCCCTTCAGGGGTATATATCTTGGCCTCTCTTTCAAAATAGGCAACTGTTACTTCTTTGATCCCACCATCATCGTAATATACGTCATCATTAATCACCAGATCTCCAGTTATGAATGTATTAGGCGGCACCGTACGAGTTTCGTCTTGTACCATTGCCGGGCAGTTAACTAGAGAAGGAACATTTGCCAATTGCAGAGTTACATTGTCTATACCCCAGCTCTCATCACCCGCAGATACTTCGTCAATGCCCTGAGCGGCAAATTGGACGGTGAGCGTGTCAGCTAAGTGGGGAAACTCAAAACAGAATTTATATACGGCATCCATTGGCTCACCTAAAAAACGATAGCCCAATGTATTATTCTCCGTAGAGCCTGTACGTGGTTTCTGGCTTCCACCTGCTCCGGGAATATACTGGTTAGGGAATGATTGAGAATGTCCTTCAGGTTCTAAAGGGTTTTCATTATCAAAGGTTGTTTGTAGAAGAGTTTGTCCGTCAACAGCTATTTCCCATATATCTGGTCCGCGTGGATCGTCTCCGTCCCAAGATCTTATGATAAACAACTCAAAGGAGAGACGACCTGTAGTATGTTCTGGCAGGCTAGATAGTACAAGATTCACATTATCGGTGCCTAGTTGCCCTAGGAAAGTTCTTTCAGCTTGCGCTGTAGATGGTGTTTTGTCAGTTATTTGATGTGACCACTCGATATCAGCCAAGCCTTCGAAATCTGAAGTATAAGAGTAAACCACCGCTTGAGGTTCAAGTTCATTTGGACACACAAATTGATGTGGGAATGAATTAACTTCTACATTAAGGGGGACCTGTGTAGAAGAAGGTAATGCAACAGGGGTAAACAACTCGGTGGGATCTGACCCAATAATGGCTGTTGGGTTGGTCAAAACTACATTATCAGATGTATTTGTAGGTTCCAATAAACCATTTTCAGTTGCAGAGCCTTGTATAAATGGAATATTGATTTCCTGTACAGCACCAATAATCCCTAAAGTCAGTAAGATCACACCAATAAATCCAAGTATCCCGCGTGCGAATTTACTTCCTACGCTTACTTCATAATTTCCTTTGAGGATTCCAGAAAATGCAACTATGATTAGAACGCTGCCTGCTAAAACAAGACCAAGCGATGTTGACATTCTCGTATTTTCCTAACTCAGGTATTGATTGGTTAATACAAGAGAATTAATAAAGACACTATGTAGAACAAACCTTGTTATATTAACTTTTTTGCAGCAAATTGCAAGATCGTTTTGTAATAAACAAAATCTCCTACTTTCAACTTGCAGTCACGCATTTATAAAGAACGCGAAAAGTAATTAGTTCATCTATCAACTGTTTAAGGAATAGGGGATGAAAATGCTTCAGTCGCACAATGTTCATTTTGCGACCATATTTTGTGCCTAATTAGGGTAAGTGAACAACCCTCTGAGCCTAACGACACAATTATAGGATGATACCTTGACCATTTTTTGACCGAATTTTGCCGCACCTGCAAGGAGTGAAAAATGACAGAAAAATCTCCCGATTTTCATATCTTCTGTCCTCCTATACTACTTGCTATCTGGCATGTTGACCATATGACACTGGAACTTTATACTAACTGTGTCCTGAAATCCAGGTGCTACATCAACAGAAAGATAGAAATTACAAAGTTTAGACACAATAAGAGAGATTGCGCCCACATCTAGAGATTTTATTTAGTTAGGGAGGTTGTAATGCGTTCAGTATTTACCATTGATTTGCCGGTTAATAATGAGGGTATATATTCCGATAATCATGAGGTGCTTAAGTTGTTGAGAAGTTTTGGGTGGGAACCGGCAGGAATCCGCGACTTAGGTAACGATGAAACAGCAAAGGAACAAAAATATAAGGAGTCAGCGGAAGTATTGTTTAGAGATATGCCTGAAATTGCAGTGGAAGAAAAGGATTATGTGATCTTTTTCGGATTTCTGGCAGACACGCAAACCAAGTTTGCCGTTACTAGGACTGTTGAAGGGCAAATTACATTTCGATTGCTTCACCCTGTGCTTCCCCGTCTCCAATCATCTACTAGAAAAATGGTACGAAAGATAATTGCTTCGCGCCTAAGCGATAAACAGTTAGAAATTAGCAACCAAAGTATAGTAATTTATGAAAGAGGCTTCGATCATATAATTCTTAGTGGAAGAGTAATTCCAAGTGCAGTTCGTGAAACAATCCGAACCGACAGAAAAGATATGCTCTTATTTGTTGGACCACTACTGTTTTTAGTTCCTCTTGCAGCAGGTTTGGTCCTAGTCAATCCAGCAACCCACCGCTTACTGGGAGGTACGCTAGAGCGGATGTCTACTGCCCTTCTAACCACTTCATTGGTCAGTCTCCTTGGGTTAATACAGAATTATTATGAGATTAGACGAAATCGCCTGATAGCGTGGACATTTACCATTGACCCAACCGCTTGAAATGTGACTGGCAACGTTGAAACAACTCTATTATTGTCAGATAGTGGTTCGCTGATTTTTGCCTGAAACCTTCTAGGCACTCAAAAAATGAAGTTTATTCCATGTTAGAATTTGCTCTTGCTTGAGGTAATGTAGGTGTATAGTCTCTATTTACTCCTGCACCTGGCAGATGCCATAAGAAGTTTGGTCGTTCTTGAGTCAGTTTAACAATTAACTCATCAATCTGTCCTCTACGTTTTAGATAGGCAACCAAAGATTGTATTTTTTCGCTCTTTGTTGATCCCTGTAAGTCTTCATAGTCAATCGCTAAGTCTTCAGTGAGTTTCTTTAATTCGGCATCATTGAAACAATGACGAATGCTGCTAAATAAGTCCGTTTGCTTAAGCGGTGTCAACGGTAGAGAGTGATGAGACCGATAGTCTCCATGCGCCTCAAAATTCACAACAAGATCACCAACGTTAAGGGTGCCAGTAATTGACCATCCATCACTATTTGATTGCAACCAACGTGTGAAGGTTTTCAAAACTTCAAAATTTTCGTTTGTGTGAAAACTTTCCTGTAACACCGTAGTTTCTCCACCCGATGTGCTTTTGCTGTTCTTTAAGAGTTATTCCTCCAAAACCGCAAAAAGGATCTATCGTTGTTTTGAAAATTTGTTCATCGTTAAGTGATTGTGTGGATTGTCTTATGATTGTACATTACTGTTTTAAATAGTTCGCTCAATAAAAAAATCTAAGGAAAACACTTGCAGCCTCTAGGAAAAACCTTTTCCGCTAAGATAATTCAATAATAAAAACCCGGTTACAATAAATTTTCTTCCACCCCTAGAAGCATTGATAAAGTATAAACTCACAGAGAATAGCCTACAACACTTGTTCTATTTATGGCAAATCTGAGACCTACATCGATGGTACTAGAGTTTGCCTATACTGATGACTTTGAGGGCAATATAAAGTAGCCCACAAAATGTTCTAAAAACTATTGGCACTGGCTTGGCTTCCTTTTTGGCTGTTTACATCCTCCAATGTATCAAAAGAAAGTAGAAATGATCCTACCCAGTACAGTATGTTGACAATCATAATCACCTGTGGTAAGATTATCTTACATCGTGTAAGAATGTTGTATGTCTTTGTTGAGAGGTCGCACTATGGAAGAACATATACAGAACGCTTTAATGAATGTATTGGCCGAGATTCAGCAATTGAATGGTCAGTCCGCAAGTACCATTAGTCCAAGTACTTGCCCACTGACCGATTTGCAGGGATTCGACAGCCTAAACGCTGTTGAAGCTACAGTCATACTTTCAGAGAAATTGTCCTATGATTTGAGACCAGAACTGATGTTTCCTGCTTCAGGTGGGTCTCCCCCAAATATTGCAGAAATAAGCAAGCGCGCAGCGCAAGCAATGCAAATGAGCAAAGGAGAAACAAAATGACCAGTGAAAGTGAGTTGCGTGAAGCAATAGCTCAACGGTTACGAATGGCTAGGGATTTGGCTGGCCTTTCCCAAAGCCAAGTAGCAGGAATTTTGGGACTGCCACGGCCATCTATTTCTGAAATCGAAGCCGGAAGAAGAAAGGTTTCCGCAGGAGAATTGTCCAGGCTCTCGGAAATTTATGATGTCAGCATTAACTGGCTGACATGTGTTGAAGATGAAAGTGATAGCAACAAGGCTCGAATCGAACTTGCAGCAAGGGAGCTAACAAAACTAAAACCTGAAGACCTCGACCGCGTTCTTGGTTTATTGGAAACATTGCGCCAATCAGGGAGAGAATAGAATGGCACAAAGCAAGAAACAGTTGGCACTCCACGCATTGCATAGTGCGCTCCAACTGAGAATCAAGCATGGTATTGGGATTTCAGAACCAGTAGATATTTTCGATTTTTGCTCAAAAATCGGACTTGAAGTGCGCTTTGTAGATTATTCAAGCATGGAAGGTATGTATGTCAAACGAGAACAACCAATGATATTGATTTCATCGCTTCGCCCACCTGGGCGACAGAGGTTTAACTGCGCTCACGAACTCGGTCATTACATATTTGAACATGGGACCAAGATAGACGAATATCTTGACCAAAGTAAACGTGGGTCGAGAAGATACGATCCAGAAGAATATCTTGCAGACCAGTTTGCCAGTTGTTTTCTCATGCCTAAGTCATTGGTTAACCACGCTTTTCAGATTCGCAATTGGGTTCCTAATCATTGCCAACCAACAGAATTTTATTCAGTTTCTTGTTATCTTGGTGTTGGCTACTCCACCCTTATAACACATATGAACGCAACTTTAGGGATATTATCAAACAGTGAATACGATCAGTTGATAGCAGTTACTCCCAAGGGGATAAAATCACAAATTCTTGGCTGTGTAGTTTCTGAGAACCTTGTTGTTGTGGATTTTGAATGGAAAGGACGAGCAGTTGACATCGAAGTGGGAGATTTTATTGTGCTTCCGCCTTATACACAACTGGAAGGCGAAAATATCTCTCTGGTGAGCAACGATTCTCATAAATCTGTTTATCAGGGTCTAAAACCTGGAACGAGTCGAATGTTTCATCTTAACCAAGATTGGGCGGCTTATGTAAGAGTGTCGAGGCGAAATTACACTGGTCGTTGCATTTTTAGACATTTGGAGGACCCAGAGTATGAATAACACTCCAATCACTATTGAAGGTCCAAGCATATCCCTTGTTTGGATTGAAGCAATGAGAGCGTTGCTTCAATCAGGGGTGGAGAGAATAATCCCCCTCATGGTCAGCATTGACCTGACATCAGAGTTACCAGTAAGTGAACCTGCTATTGAGCGAGTTCTAGATGAAAATCTCGAAAAAAGAGAGCGAAATACTTGCCAAACAACGGCGAACACCATCTTCCCTTTATCCCTTTGGAATCGTTCTAAGGAACGTTCTCAATTGTTTATACGTTATCAGCAAATGTTGCCAAAGTTGCGGCAAATTCACGCGAACCGTTATGGTACATATTTTGGCAGGCTTATCTACTATGAAGATAGAAAAGATCAAGCTTGTAAACCAATAAATCAATTGGAACACATTATTCGCGCATATTTACAAAGTAACGGTAGAATTCGTCGGAGCGCGTTGCAAGCCGCAATTTTTAATCCAGCTATTGATCATACAACCCAACCTCGGCGGGGATTCCCTTGTTTACAACATGTGTTCTTTACTCCTATAGATGGGAAATATCTGACGATTACCGGGGTCTATGCAACACAGTATATTTTTGATAGAGCCTATGGTAATTATCTTGGCTTATATAACCTTGGTCAGTTCATGGCCACTGAAATGAAATTGCGGTTAAGCCATGTAATTTGCGTCGCCTCACAGGCTGAACTTGGAGAAATCACAAAATATGATGGACGAATGCTCGTGGATGAAATCGAGAACACATCTGTATTCCATTAACCCGCCGAGACTTGCCAATACAAGACCATAAGTAATTCTGTCATATAATTTGTTATCGGAGAAATAATTACCATGCCAAGACAAGGGAAACTGTTTGTATTCGAAGGTCCAGATGGCGCTGGGAAATCAACAGTTGCCAACACATTCAAAGAATACTTAACTTCGCAAGGAGTTGATTGTTCGTTATTTGCTTTTCCGGGTAAGGCACCTGGAAGCCTTGGTTTTCTCATTTACGAATTACATCATGACCTGCCAAAATTTGGCCTAACCGATATCAATCCAACGAGCTTGCAGTTACTTCATATTGCCGCACATATTGATCAAATAGAAAATCAGATCCTGCCACTGTTAAGGGACGGAAAGACGGTAATTCTAGACCGCTATTGGTGGTCTACTTGGGTTTATGGATTGACTAATGGGGTAAATAAACGCTCTTTAGAACTAATGATTGGCCTTGAGCTTCATCATTGGCAAAGTTTTCTTCCAACATTATTGTTCCTCATAGATAGAAACACCTCCCTACGAGAGGATATGGCAGTTGAGTTTTGGAACAAACTTAAGGCCAACTATTACGACTTATTTGCCGTTGAAAAGCACAAGTATCCGATCCAGCTAATCAATAACGATGGATCTGTAGCAAGCACGGTCAACGCAGTTGTTCACTGGTGGGCCGCATCAAATCAAGACAAACAAAAAGATTCAGTCAATACTGAACCCCTTCTAGAACAGCTAAGTCTAGACTTGAAGGAAAAAAAAACGCTAAATAGTTTACCTTCAGAGGCTTATTTTTATACAGCACTTTCCCCAATAAAGCCTACCGAAGTCTTTGATACCTATTGGTATTTTGCTGCTGAAAGGCAAGAGATTTTCTTTAGAAAATTTGAAGGTAGAAGTTCACCCTGGACACAGGATCCAATTCTTTTGAGGCATAAATTCACAAATGCCTACCGAGCGTCAGATCGCGTAAGTCAATATCTAATTGGGAATGTAATTTACACAGGAGATCAATCGCCTGAAGAACTGTTCTTTCGTATTTTGTTATTCAAAGTGTTCAACAAAATCTCTACATGGGAATTGCTGGAAAGTCAATTAGGGTCGATTACCTATTCAGAATATACTTTTGAGAAATATGATCATATACTAACTGAGGCATTAAACTCCGGGCTAAGAATCTTTTCTGCTGCATATATTATGCCTTCTGGTTCGAGTACCTTTGGTTCTTCCAAAAAACATCGAAATTATTTGAAACTGCTTGAGCTACTAATAAACGATGAGGTGCCAAAACGCATAACGGAAATGCGGTCAATGAGATCTGCATTTGAACTTCTCAGATCATATCCACTTATGGGAGATTTCTTAGCTTACCAGTATGTAACAGATATAAACTATAGTACACTGACCGATTTTCCCGAATCTGAATTTGTTATTCCTGGGCCAGGTGCTCGTGATGGAATACAAAAGTGCTTCCGTGACCTTGGTGGGCTAAACGAGATGGACATTATTAAAATGATGACAGAGCGTCAAGAGAAGGAGTTTTCCCGTTTAGGGCTTGAATTCAAATCTCTTTGGGGGCGACCACTTCAATACATTGACTGCCAGAACTTGTTTTGTGAAGTTGACAAATACGCACGAGTCGCTCACCCGAGTATTTCGGGGAAAAGCAACAGAAAAAGGATTAAACAAATCTATACGGCAAAAAAAGAACCAATCAAGTATTGGTATCCACCCAAATGGGGCATCAATCAGTTGATTGGGGGTGAGGTGCAAAATGATCCATCTATACGAGGGAGAAACCGCGAACGAGGTATGGGCTAAAGCAATCGCACAGTTTAGACAAGATCAACATGCAATCATACAATCTAGCCGGGGAGGAAACACAAATGAGATACTACATGCAGCATTTTCTATCAAGGATCCTCGCCAAAGATGGGTTGTTTGTCGTAAACCTGCGATAAATCCCGCTTTTGCAATTGCAGAAATTGTCTGGATAGTTAATGGTCTTAATGAATCATCCTTTCTGAACCAGTGGAATTCTCAATTACCAAAATATGCCGGGCATGGCACTACATACCATGGCGCTTACGGATATAGACTTAGGCAACAATATGCTTTTGACCAGTTGGAGAGAGCTTACCTAGCGCTCAGAAGCAACCCTGATAGCCGACAAGTCGTGCTTCAAATATGGGACCCACGTTCTGATTTTCCAAATAGTAGCGGGGAGCCTACCAATCCTGATATACCTTGCAACATAGTTGCTTTACTCAAAGTAAGAGAACAAACTCTTGAGTGGCTGCAAATAATGCGGAGCAACGATCTGTTTAAGGGAACTCCTTATAACTTTGTGCAATTTACTTCTCTTCAGGAAATAATTGCTGGTTGGCTTGACTTGAAACTCGGCTCATATAATCATGTAAGTGACAGTCTGCATATTTATATGGATGATATTGATGAAGGATTCTCCACTTCGAACACAGATTTCTTGCCGAATCCTGATTCTTTGTGTCTGAATAAGGAGGAATCCGCCAAAGTGTTTGGGCTACTCCTTCATCATATTAGGTCTTTGTCAGAACAAAGCTGCACTCAAAACGAAATTTCCAAGATAGCACAACAAAATAAGCTACCTCATGCATACAAAAACCTTCTCTTGGTAATGTGCGCTGAATCTGCTAGGAGAAAAAGGTTGCTCCACCTTGCACATTCAATCATGGATGACTGCGGAAATCCCTGTCTAAAACTGGTTTGGTATAAGTGGCTGGAGAGGTTTGCCCTTGAACCTGGTAAATAGTCATGGCTGCTGTGTCACTGCCAAATAACGCTATATTGGGTGAAAGCAGATTGATCGAGAAGGCCAGGTTGCGCGCAAGACAAGCTCTCGAACAAGAAAACGCGGACATGGGGGTTGGCTTTGCGGAAGGCTTGGTCAAAACATCTACAGGCTTATTTACATCTGCATGGTGTGTAATTATTACCTCTGATAATAACGAATACGTAAGCGGTGGATTTCATGTACTCTTGCCGAGGACAATGGCATCCAAGTTTTACCAAGGCTACTTACTTGAAGAGGAAATTAGCTCGCTCATAGAAAAGCGATTCGAAAAACCATACGAGTCATTAGTGGGGGCAGCATTCGGTCAGGCACCTCACGACAGAAAAACAAGATAGTCAAAACGATCAAGACCAGCGGTTCTTCGCTTGAACGCCATTTGCCTAAGAGCATTCATGCTGTGCCTGCCGTCAGTTTTGATCTTAAGGTCATCTCATGCGTTTTTTAAAGGTAGCACTTGCCCTACTGAAAGTTTCCTTGTAATCTTGCAAGAATATGGTAGTATCGGTCATGGTTTAAGGAATTCTTCGTTTTGGGGTTTGGAGGATTACAATAGTTGCATATCTTCATTATCAAGGGTTGTGCTAATCCCTTGTGGCCCCAACATCATCAAAATTCTTGATTTCTTATTTGGTTCCGGGCCTGTTGCTATGTATTCACAAGTTAAATCCAATTTTTCGCTCAGCAATACCTCCAAATTGTCGTTGGGAGATCTTAAAAACGCTCTTTCAGGCGACCATCTCTTAGCCATTTATAGATGGTCAAACATTCACTTGAGATTCTTAAATCGTATTAAGGAATCATTTGTTCGAGAAAGTCGAGGTTTTAAGGTGGTTTATGCTCTTGACTTCCAAGAACTATACACCTACGCTTATCCATTTTCTCCCAGTCAGGATGATGAATTGTATTTGCATTTTGTCACATGCAGGTATCTTCTCGAAAATTCTACGAGACCTTTTATCATCCCGTTCGGCGCAGTTCAGGAACTGGTGAACCATGTAGAGGATTACCTTAGACCAACAATTGGTGTTGCTGAGAAGCTTCGAGAAATACTAAGTAGCAGAATTGAATTGGATGATCCAGTTAATCAACAAGGCATACTTGATATTTCAAGGAGCTTGTCCTCTTTTCGTGATTTTGATCCATTACTTGACACCAAAAGTTTGGCTTTGGATATCACATCTACCTTGGCTAAAACATCATTCGCAATGCAACGAATGTCACAATTTTTAGGCAAAAGGAATGTGATAAATCTCCTGGAGGAGGACATAGGACATAATCAAATCACAAGAGAGTTGTATGACAATTTCTACTCTGAGATATATGACAATCTTGAGATAAAGCGTCCAGGTCGACACCTCAGCAACACAGCCGATGCTTACAATGTTTACTGGACGGCCCAAGTTCGAGTGTCTACTGGTTCTAAATCTCCGGTTTACCCCTATTTAATTACACATACGCCTACTTTAATTCAGGCTATTCCAGCTCTTTCAGACAGATTTAGTCGCGTATACGGATTTGAGTCACCTCTGCTGTGGAGTCCTGCTACGGCAATGTACGCAACAATCCTCGATAACAACCCACAAATCAAAGCTGAAAATGTTATTGACTGGATTAATTCGGCTCGTGCAATCTGTTTAAAATTGCAGACAGTGCTTGATCCTATTATGCTAGAGTCTGATAAAACACCAGATGCCAACTTCTTTCAAGATATTAACTTTATACTTGAACTTGATGATGCTCAATTAGGCAAATTAAATTCTGCTCTGGAGCCGTTTTATGATTATGCTGTTCACCCCTTCGCAAAACCATTGAGTGAATTTGAGAATATTCTTCATGCTGATTCTTCTTTTGACAGCGATAAACGCTTAAACTTTGAAGTTGGTCAAAACAGAGATGTTTTAGACGACCAGATTAGATTACATATGGCGATTGAACAAGCAAAAGATAGAATACAGAATTTATATGGCTTAATTCAAAAACTAATGTCGCCAGATCAGGCTGCTTCAATAAAACGTGAACCCAAATCTTATGAGCATGGTTTTAGTATTGAAGATTTGGGCTATATGAGGACAACCGAAACAACTCCTGCAACAGTTGTGAAAAAATTGACTAGGCGAATTGACAACACATTTGCTGAAATCATTAGGGTTGATATCAGGGAAGACTTTGCTTCGATATATTGGGATGTTGGATCATCATTGCAAAGATGCTTAAGGAGTATGAATACAAAACTCTTGCAACTGAACAAAAGAGGGATAACTGTTCTTGATAGTAAGGATGATGTTTTTGAGGAGTATAAACAAGGATTAATCGCGTATATAGCTGAGGGTGAACAAGATGTTCCAGATCCACGTAGAATAAGTACTCCTATCAATAAACTCCCTATTGTTCTGCCCGATATTTTCAAAGAGACAAAAAGTTCTAGTTTTGACTTCATAAGAGTGAATACATGTGTTGGTGATTTTTGCTTTCATTCAATGTTTGGTGTTGCTTTTGAAGAGGAATCACACCCTCGCAAGGTGAGAAAGATAGGCCTTATTACCCACCTGAATTTGTCGAATCTAGTAGCGGAGTTTTTTCACGAAACGAGTCACCATCAAATTGGGATTTCCAGACTCTCAGCTTATTTGGATGACTGTCTAAGGAATTTGAGAAATCCCCTTTCCGATTAAGGAAGTGTAACATGCCAAGTTCACTACATGATGATTTTAATAAAAAATGCAGGTTGGCTACCAGTTACGATTGCGTAACTTATCAAGTGCGCAAAGCAGACCCGTCAGAAATACTCGTCTTTATTGGCGAACAAAACCTTCAAGGGAATGTCTGTTGTGACCTTATAAGTAGCAATGATTACTGGTATTGGGTCTGTGGGCGCACAGATGGTATGTATCAGATCACCTTGGATATCGCGGCAAAATCTAGAAATAATCAGATTGAATTTGAGGTATATGACCCCTCTGTCAATAATCGGATTTTTAACTCTGCCCCTTTTGAAACAAAATTGGTGCTTGATGTTATTTATCAGAAAAGTCAAGGAGTACCGCCTCCTGATATGGCTAACTGCAAACTTCGAAGAATTGCTCATGCGAACCGACCTATCGAACAGATAGTAACTCAGGTAGTATATGACCCGCATCCGCCTCATCCGAATAATTACCCCGACCTGGTGGTAGCAGTCAAGGTTTAATGTTTAGGAGGAGGTCAAGTGAGTTTTTTTAATATTTTCCCTACTTTGTTGGCTTTGTACCTTATTTGGTCATCTGGTCTAAAATCATCTAGTATTGCAGAAGAGATGCCTTCTCAATATCTCAAGGGGTGCGAAGATTCTCCATCGCTTCTTGAGATGCTTACCTGGCAAGCAAATCTTCGAGAGATGTCAGTTGCTATACTTATTGCGATAATAACTTCGGGAGCATTGTTGGCCTCCAGTGGCAAAACTGTCGTCGCAACAGCTTTGTTGCTTACTGGATTTATTCTTTTCGAGGCTGTAAGGCATTTAATAAATAAATGGAAAAACCATAACCCTTTTCTGGAAGTACGATTTCTGAAAATAAGATTGTCTCGTGACCTGTGGCTTAAGTGCATCAGTACGATTATTGTTTTGATTTCTCTTGTGTTCATTGTATATTCCAGTAGTAGTCCTTAATACCCTTAATTTTCATCATATTGACTTACCCATGTTGATATGTCACCATACCCCTTGTCATGAGACGAGAACGGGGAGTTAAATCAGACAGGTTAGGTCCAGATAGGAAGGGTCAATCTCATAGCACTAACAACGATATTGAAGCTACCAGTTCTTCACAGGTTCCCCAAAACAATAACGCTAGAAGATATAGAATTGTCCAGCCAACCGAACAAGAATACATAGATATTCAAGATCTTATTGACACTTTTCGTATAATTAGCCCCCAAAAACAGTAACTCCACTTGCCCCTTTCCCTCTTATTGAACCTCCTTTCTCTCTTTGCTAGAGTGAAATTATCCCTTGTCCCATGCCAATCGAATATCAAAGAGACATACCGGATTGGGCACGTCAGGAACGCGAGACTGACCTTGCCTGGATTCGAGCCAATTTAGCTCTTTTCTTCCCTCTGGCTACAATGGCTTTTGCGGAACACGGCCGTGGTGCTGTAGTAGTGGACACCACCGTGCAAATGCCAAAACAAGGTCATCCAGCTGGATATGTCCCACAGGAATTGTTGGCAGAGATACAGGACAATGACCTTGACCGTCTGATAAGAGAATACGACCCTGACCAGGAATTTGTGATGGTTCTTTGGAAAACCGGTGATAGGACAAGTGCATATCGAGTACGGCCGTTAAGACGACCAAATTAACGGTTATGTTTCCAAAAAATTGCTTTTTTTGAACTATGTTGGAACGGGAGCCACAAAAAGAACAAATCGGTAAAGGAGAGCTATACTTTCTTCGCCACCCAGAGACGGAAGGAATTATCGCCGGTTATGGCTTAACCATGCGGGACGGCCGTAAAGACTTACTTGTTGGCTTGGTAATGGTTGACCGGCCAAAGCCAGTTGACCCAGAGTGGCTTAACGAAATAGAAATCACCTTTGGAGAGTATCAATTGGCAGTCATGACAGCCAGTGGTGAACGAGGAATATCATGCCAAATACAAGTTGAGCCAGAGAGCCTCCCCTACCTTTGTCAATTTCCTGCTGATGAAAAAACGTCTGCCATGGAGACATTTCTAAAACCCCTTCTGGAAAACCCACCGAAACCTATCCTCAACTTGCGTTGGAATGCTGAAACAAAACTCTGGCACAGCCACTTCCCTACTCTAGCTGACCTACCGACGGAAATTCGTGATGTATTTGAACGATTTGGAGACGGCTGTTTAGCCGCAGAAACCAACATTGGCGTTGTACATATTTGTCACGCAGCAGACACAGCTATTCAAGGCTTTGCTGGCAAACCAGTCTGGTATCAGTGGCAATTAATTCAGATGCCGACTGCTCCGTTAATCCGCCTTGAATATGCCATTTTTGACCAGCCACACAACCCTTACCGGTTTGAGTCTTTCTTGAATGCGGCCGAAGAAGATCAAGCTAGAATTCTCAGCCAATTGGCTAACCAGGATAAACTTCACCTTGCATTTTATGGAGATGACCTCCAATATCGTTTTACCAAATCAGTTATCCACGATGAACAACAATGGCAGCAGCTTGATGAACTGGTGGCGCAAGCCGTTCGTTATTGGGAAGCATTACCCCCATCACAACGAGACTTCAACAGAGCGAAGGCCGAATTTATGATGCGCTCTCAGTAGCTTTGGAGTGGTAAGATGATATTTGATGCCAGAGAGGGAGCGATTTCATTACGAGTTGGCAGTTGCCAGCGCCATCACCATGCACACCATAATGGAAGCAGAGTATCAGCAAGGTAGGCGTGATATGGATGCTTCATTTCGCCGCTTAAAGGACTTGTCTGCCTACTCACTTACACACGCCGAAATTCTCTACCAGCAAGAAGGGCCAGAACTACTGGCGTTAGGAATGCTTTTTGGCATGACGGACATCCCCACACTAAAAGCCAATCAGGAGCGTATACAAGATCTTTCACCAGAAGTCTTTGAATACAGAGGCCGTCCAGAAATTATTGAAAAAGAAGTAGCATTAAGAAACGAACAAAGAACGCCTCAGAAAGAAAATAATAGGTCTTCCCTATATAACTGTACTGTCCCTGATAGTTAGTTTACTCCTCTACTTGACTTCAATTAAGAAGGGTGTGTTGCTTTCAGCTAATATGGTAAATTTACCGTATTTTGGGTAAATTGATAGCAACCGCCCCACCTAATCCGCGTATTAGATTGCAGTTGGCAGATTAATGAAGATTCTTGTATATCTCCTATTATGGAAATTCTCGTATCTCAATTTGTTCTAGCTGACTAGGTAGAAAGAACAGCCAGGAATTTTGGGCAACTATCCTTGCACTTAAAAATGTTGGACAACAGGGAGGCAATAATGATTGATTTCTTCGAGATAGACTTCTTGGATGTTGAGTCAGACAAAAGTGGAGACGCGATTCCGCTTAGATATCAACTGAATGAAACCATGTCCATTCACGTAGTTGACGGAGGTTTTCAAGATACCGGCAAAAAGGTTATCGACCATATCAGACAACATTACGGCAATATAAGATACATTGATCGCGTCGTAGTAACTCATCCTGATGGCGATCACACTGGCGGATTGAAATCTGTTCTTGATGAATTTGAAGTTGGAGCATTATGGATGCTACGACCTTGGCTGTACGCAAATGAGATTATCAACAGGTTTTCGCAGCCTTTAACAATCGAAGAATTAAGAACGCACCTTAAAGAGGCATACTCCACAATTGTTACGTTGGAGGAGATCGCTTTGAAGAAAGGCATTCCTATGCATGAACCTTTTCAAGGGGCCATAGTTGGTGCTTTTACAATTTTGGCACCAAGCAAAGCGCGCTATCTTGATCTAATAGTTGAGTCTGAGAAAACTCCACAGTCGTTGAAAGAAGCATATCAGTCAGATATCGTTGTACTAAAAGCTTTACTTGAAAAGTTAAGGGTCAAATCAGTATCTCTGTTAAAGGCCGCATGGGGTTCAGAGGTGTTTTCCACTGAGGGTACAAGTGCTGAGAATGAAATGAGTGTCGTCCAGTATGCGAACTTATGTGGCAAACGTGTGCTTTTGACGGGTGACGCGGGTCGTGCAGCACTCACAGAGGCTGCCGATTATGCACTTCACATTGGTCTCACATTGCCTGGAATTGATCGATTCCAAGTGCCTCATCACGGCTCCAGACGCAATGTATCGACTGAGGTCCTTGATCGTTGGCTTGGTCCACCCCTTCCTTCCAAACTACAAAAAGGCGAGGAGAGATTCACGGCAGTCGTAAGTTCTGCAAAAAATGATAAGGACCACCCCAGGAAGTCCGTAGTTAGGGCGTTTATCCATCGAGGTGGTCAAGTGTTTACGACAGAAGGAGCCAGCCTGCGAACGAGCTACAACGCTCCGGAGCGGGCTGGTTGGAATCCCGCTACCCCCGAAGACTATCCTGAAGAGCAAGAAGAGTAGTTCAACGATACTGTTTGAATCAACGGTGGACAATAGGCTATCAACCAAACTAGCAACTTAAATTGTCATGATATAGGTGTTTATGAGCAATATTCCATTCACTGTTTATGATGTGCTGGCATATTTATCATCCGGCTTGTTGCTTATCGTGGCTGTGGATTACGTTTATGGCAAGCAGATAGTATTGGAAGACGCGATTTCAGCAGTCAAGGTGGTCACTTTCCTTTTTTTGGCCTATATCTGCGGCCACATTATAGCCAGTCTATCATCAATATTCTTGGAAGAATGGTTTGTGAGCCGACTTTTGGGAAGACCATCCGTAACTTTGATGAATCAATCATCTCAAAAAAGACTTAAGCGCCTGTTTACAGGTTATTATCGACCACTGCCCGAAAATACACGCAATCGCATTCTCATACAAGCCAAGTCGCGGAACTTTTCTGGAAATGGTGAAGCACTATTCCTCCATATTTACTCAATAATCAAAAGGGATGAGAAGGATCGCCAGCGAATTGATGAATTCCGCAACCTATATGGCTTTTGCCGCAATATCTCATTCTCTTTGTTTATCGTTGCTGTATTACTAGCTCTAGGAACTTTCACCAAACAGAGCCCGCCTTCTTATGGTTGGTCGCTATCAGCACTTTTCTGTAGCATAGCTATGCTATATCGCTACCTCAAATTTTTTCGTCAGTTTAGTTACTACTTGTTTGTCACTTATGCGGAACTGCCAGTATCTGAGCAAGCGGGGGAAACACAATAACTCATGTTACGCACTAATCTCATATGTTCGGATCGATACAGAGAATATCGCCTCAAAAAATAGGCTACCATTTGAAAAAACTGTATCGGGTAGACATTTACGGGGCTGTATTACCTCGAAATCAGCAAATATGGGTCAATCAACATGAAGTGCTTAACATGAGACAATAAAATTCCTGGGTATATAGCTGATATTTTATATGCCTAATCCTGTCAACCTAGTGATACATTCCTCAAGCACCCTCAAGCATTAGGGATTGACAACCACTTCTTGTCTGGTAGATACTGATTGTGTCAGTTAGTGGTAACGTACCAGTTTTGACCACTAAATCAAACAAACTAATACCGTAATAATGCCAAGCAATTCCATATTTCTAACAACGGAAGAAGCCGCCACGCTTCTCAATGTACATCCAAACACGATTCTCCGTTGGGTGAAAACTGGCAAACTCCCTTCTTCCAGAATTGGGCAACAATATCGGATACCCAGAGAAGCCATTGAAAACCAGGTTAGCAAAATAAGCAACGGAACCCGCATCATTGCCATAGCCAACCAGAAAGGCGGTGTGGCTAAAACAACCACTACCCTCAATCTGGCTGCCGGTCTCGCTCAAAAAGGCAAGAAAGTGTTGGTGGTTGACCTAGACCCACAAGGAGGCTGTGCGGTCAGCTTGGGTATTTCCACAGACTCCCTTAACAAGACTGTTTACACTGCCCTCTTGAGTGACGACACAGGTTTCCAGGACATTATCACAAAGACCTCGCACGGATTTGACCTGGCTCCATCAAACATTGACCTGGCCGGTGCCGAAGTTGAATTGAAACAACACTTGGCTGCTGAACAGATTTTGAAAAACAAACTGGATGAAATCGCAGACCGCTATGATTACGTCTTGTTTGATTGCCCGCCCAGCCTTGGAATGTTGACCATCAACGCCCTAACAGCAGCCAAAGAAATTCTTATTCCTATGTCTATGGAGTTTCTGGCGCTACGTGGTTTGGATATGTTAGCCAAGACGGTTTCCAAAATTCGCACGATAACCAACCCTGAACTTACCTATTTAGGCATCCTTGCAACCAAGTATGACCGGAGAACACTCAACAGCCGTGAGGTGTTTGACGCGGTTCAGCAAGCCAGCAAACAAGCCGGTATCAGGATGTTTAATGCCTTTATCATCAGTTCCGTTCGATTTGCCGAATCCCCTAGTGCCAAAACTCCATTACTCTTAGCAGATCCCGAACATGAAGGCTCGAAGGCTTATGCCCAGGTAATTGAAGAAATCATCAATGGCTAAACGACAACCACTTGTATTTGACCAAAGGGAATTGACAAAGGACTTGAAGCAGTCCACAGGTAGAGGTATGGACGTATTTTTCTCATCACAATCCCCTACCACGCCAAACACGTATCCGACTCAATCCGAAGACCTCCTTCCATTGACTCTGACTCCTCCCAGTCAAGCTCCGCAGAAAGAGCCGGTTACTACAAAAACCCATGATCAAAAGAAGCGACCGGGAAAAAAGCAAGCAAGCAATATTGCAACCAACCAAGCAAGCAATATTGCAATATTGCAATTTGATGATACCGACATTGAACATCTGCGCGAGGCGGCTTACAAAGCACAAACATACCGATTTTCTGATCGAGAAGTTGAGTGGATAAAAGACACGGCTCACCGACTGAGTAAAGAAATTCAACGTGGTAAGGTAGCTCAAGTGGACATTCTGCGTGTTGGCATTAAGCTTTTTGAGTATGTCCTGGCAATGAATAAGGTGGAGCTACTAAAAATCTTGGACCGTATGAAATAAAGCAATATTGCTTGCAATATTGCAAGCCAACAAGCAATATGACAATATTGCATTTTACCCCTTGACTACGGCATTTTCTTCATGTCATAACTGAATTGTCCATTGACATTTTGTGTCGTTGGGCGGGTTCCTACCGTAGCAGGATATGGACTACGGCCGACCGACCGAAGCGACCAATCCATACAGGCTCAACTGTTGTCCGGCGTAATTGCCGAACTAAAGAGGCCAGAAGCCTCTCGAAGACACCTCAAGCGGAATCTATGTTTGCACTGAGCAGTTTCTGAAAAAACCGGTGCAAAGCACCGCTTAGGAAGAGAACTGGCGGAAGGGGAGCGAAGGGAGGGAGGGGACATCAGCAACACAGGGGGAGGCGAAGCCTTATTTAAGGTGAGGTGAGCTAGTGGAATCAGAAAAAGAAGTTGAATATATGCCTAAAACCGACCACGCCCTGGAATGACCAGGGCGTGGAGTTAGCAATACAAAGTTTAGCGAAATTTAGGGTACTTTAGTTTCAACTAGGGGAGCGGTAGCGTCAACTATAACTTTCTCGCTCAAACCAACACACATCAGGATTATTAGATGTCTTTCAAGTTCTAACTCTAACTGCACGAAAGAGCGGAGAGAATCTGAGCCTTTCGAGGATAATTGATCCTCGATGACGAATTGTGTTCGTCGTCAAAAGATGTTCATTTTAGCCGTGTTCACGGCCGTATTCACTGTTGCGTTCATAGCGGATGAACATGCTTTTCACCCGCCTTCGGGCATCGAACCCTCGGCGGGTGGCGGGAGATACTGCCTTGTCTCAGGCATCCTCGTTTCACTTCGTTTTTCCCACAGGAGTGGAAAAACCAAGTTCCACTTTAGACACCATCGCCAAGCCAGGCCGTCGGTCTCGACCGCTGAGTTTTCACTGCGTTCCCCCTCATCGGTTCGAGTCCGACCACCCCCGCTACGCCGGAGCCTTTGCCGCTGGCGCTTACAAATTCTCCGGTGCCCTTGCTCCTTCCTCAGTCTTTCAGACTGTAGTCATTCGCGGCGGCGTCACGCAGCGGTCGCCACGATTTCATCGAGACGACCTCGCTACCGCAGGGGTGGTCGGCCTCTTCGAGGCCCGACGGCTGCGGCCGCCGCCATCTCCCGCACCTCTGTCGGCGGCCTTCCTAAACGGTAGCGCCTTCGGCGCTTCTTTTTTATAAGGCTCGCATAGCTCCACATGCCTTGTAACAAAAACGCTCTTGTACAACTGAATCTTTTTAGCTCGCCCGGCGCAGCGTGACGGTTTGCTACCCGCCAGTAGCTTCGTGCCCCAGCCCCTTTTTCGGCTCGCTTTATGCGCCAGCCCCGATGCTGCCTTTCTTTCAGAAAGGACAGCCTCCGGCCTTTGGCGAGCGAGCCTGGGGCACGGGCACTCGCCTGGCGGGGCAACCGCACGTTTCATGCGCCGACCTCGCCTGGCAGACGGCGAATATGCCGTGTCAGGCCAAACCCACCACTAATTACCGCGAATCGGCATCGTTTTCAGTCATTTCTGCGTTTCAAGCAAAGTAATGAAATCCCTCTAGCGCTATGCCATTGTAGACGGCTAGTCCATACTGCAAATGTGTTGGTCTCCCGTTGTCAGAGTGATTTCCTAGGGCTTTATAGGGCTTGGCCTGCCAACCCACCATCTTCGCCACATGTCTGCCTCAAATTGCCTCTGGTGCTGTTTCCGAGGGGTTGGGTGGTTTATAGGTTCTTTCGAGGCCATTTGGTTAATATCGCCATTTGCAGCCAGGGGCCATATTCCCCCTCCATGATGTCTGAGACAAGTAGGAGCGCCATGGTTGCCTTGTGTTCATTAGGAAGTTTGCCCCAGGTTGACAAAAGCTCTTCTTTGAGTGCCAAAATAGTGGCTGCCTCCTGAGGTGGAGTGGGGGATTGAGTTGGGTTTTCAGCCGACATTGCTTTCATGGTAGCAAATGCCTTGGACAAAAGCATTTGGCGTTTGCTATGATGAGTTGATAGGGAGGTATGGCCATAACGGAACGATTGCTTGACATTAACGATCCCGAAACCCAACACGCCCCAGCGCGGGTTCAGTCATACGCCAGGCGCAGGGGGAAGCAAATTCTGCGTATTGTTTGGGATGAAGATGGGGGATACCCCGAAAAAAGTTGGGGGTATGAGCAGTGGTCAACACGGCCGTATGAACAGCGCCAGGGATGTGATGGCACGGTGGATATGAATGTGCATCTGATTGGTCTGCGCTTCTGCGAGGAGTTGGGGCTTAACTACCAAATGCTTTACCAGAAAGCCTATGAGCAAGATGACCCACTGGTGGAGACAGAATGGATAGAAACAGTTGATTGGGAGGCTATTGAAGCGCAGACCATTGTACCGGAGCTATCCGAAAAAACACTCAAAAACCTGCTGTACGACCTGGCGGAAATAAACAACCACTCGTTTGTGGACGTGCTGCAAGAGGAATTCACTAATCTTGGCTTCAACGTGGAAAACTGGTGGGAAGATGAAGACTGAGGAATACCGGTGCAGCCGGTTGTAGGTTATTTGCTTCCTGAAATTTACATTCTGAGATGCTTTTTTACCTTTCTGTCGTTTTACAATATAGGCAGGGGAGTACGATGGGCCATGAGACATGAGATTGGTTGGGAGCAAAGGAGTGTTGCTGTGGTCAATGCAGAGCGCCGGCTTTCAGAAGTTGAACTATCTCCAGTTGCTGAGGTGCTTGCGCGAAGATTTATACAACGATGGGATATGTACTCCAAGCAGCTTGAAAATGGTCGGTATGTCAGTGTGCATGAGCCGCTTCATGTTGGGCTGCTTTTTGCACATTTGAGAGGGGAGATTACTCTGGGCACGTATTTGTTGGATGCTCAAAGTAGAGGGCGATTTATGGTGTTTGATGCAGACGATACCCCAGGTTGGCGACGGTTGCATGGGCTGGCAAATGCGCTAAGTGAGCAAGGTGTCACGGCCTATCTTGAACCAAGCAGGCGTGGAGGGCATCTTTGGCTGTTTTTTGACAAGCCAATCCCTGGTGAGGAAATTCGTGCCTTTGGTGCCGGGTTGCTTGCCTACTTCAAGATTACGGCCGTTGAACTGTATCCAAAGCAAGAAGTTCTCACGACGGGGCCAGGCTCTCTTATTCGCTTGCCGTTTGGTGTCCATCAGAAGTCAGGACGCCGCTATGGTTTTTATTATCCAGACGGCACGTTAATTGCACCTGCCATCCGTGAGCAAATTCATGCCCTCTCGACCCCCCAAGTCGTTTCTGGCGAGGTTTTGGAGTTCTTTATGAGGTATGTACCTCCTGTTGATACATCCACCCTGCAAAATGCAAATCACGCGCCTAGAGCAGCAAAACAAGTTCAGGATACTAAATTGCCAGTATCAGAGCGCATAAAATCGGCTATCACCGTCAGGGAGTTTGTATTGCGGTATGTGGAGTTGTCACCGTCTGGTCTAGGGCTTTGTCCATTCCACGATGACCACAACCCAAGTTTTAGCGTAAACGACAAAGAAAACTACTGGCACTGTTTTGCTGGTTGCGGTGGGGGAAGTGTGATTGATTTTTATATGATGTACCAAAGGCAGGTTGAAAAAAGGAATTGTGATTTCAAAACGGCGATAACCGAACTGGCAAACATTTTATTTTTATGAGGGCGAAAAATGAAATATTCGACCCTAAAATCATTCTAGTGGCTATGGTAATGAATTGGCAAAAGCATGAAGTAACATTCGGCACGATTGACTTAAATCCTCTAGTATGTCCAAGAAGTCTGATTGGAAATCTCTGCAAAATATTTGATCACTGTTTTTAACTGCTGTTTTGCATCCTCCTGTGTGGGCAATTATATTTCTCCACTCATATGCTATATCAAGTAAATCTTTGCCCGTATGATTATGATAGTTAGGAAAGAAGGGGGCACTATAACGACTGAACAAAGCCTTGACCTTTTGTTTTTTCGTCCCGGATTCAGAGTAGGCCATAGTTTCTAGTAAGCTCCACGTTTTGAGCAGTCGGGTTTCAATGCTTATATCGGTAATTAATGTGTCTGAATAAGCCAATGTGTCTGCGTAAAGAGAAAGATAAATTTTCAACAGTGGGTGCTTAATAGCTTTATTTAGCAACCTTGCAAGGATTGAGCTTTCGTTGTCAAGAATGGGAATGTTCTGAATTTTTCGCAAAATTGGATATGGGTGTCGCACTTGCGAATAAAGTTGAAAAGGAGATACATCAGTTTGTATCGCTAGAAAACCAGCTATTGTTCCACGCTGCATTTGCCGTAGAGCAATCACATCTCTACACAACAGTAAAGCATCTTCTGTTTCATTGATTGCATCAATATGGTTTTCACTTTCCACCCCCAAGAAATTCAATACCACGGTAGCGCCACTCTCTTTGACTTTCTGTGACATAGTAATCTTTTGTGCTAGTGGCTGTGGAGGTTGTTGAAGATATCTTTCAGCATATTTGTCAATCAATTCAGCTACGTCAACAATTCCACTTCCTTCAAATGGCTCCATGATAATATTGCCGATTTCCACAGGAACTGGGATGTAACAGTGCAGTAGGAAGACACTTACGTTGTAAACGGACATATTATTCTGCACCAGCTTTGTAGTGATTAATTCTTATAACAAAATATCATTTAACAGACTCAACGGTATTAAGCCAGTAGTCATAAAATGTGGTCCTACTTTCCACTACTGACCTATACACCGGATTGTCGCTTATTATTGAAACGCATTTGTGCATTGCTTCGCACAGATCCGAGACAAGTCGAGAGACATCAGGAAAAATCACAAGCACATTCTCTTTGTTTTCCAACTCTTTATACAATTCGCTGTTTCTATCGTCGTTTGCATAGTACTTGTCTATGAAGTTTCTGTCGATTACGACGCTTGCATTTGCCCTCAGTTCTTTTATTTTGTAGAAGCTGGAGAAGGAGAATACAGGGTGATGGGTTAGAATAAAAGCCTTTGGATGCTTAAGAAAGTTAGCCCACCTCCTTATTTCCATCAAAACCTTGAAATTTTGATCTCGATAAACCTTACTCAATTCAATGATATTGAGAAACGTATCAATTCGTTCAACCAAGAGATAGGCCAAGATGAGAAATGTAGAGTAAGAGTATTGGATATTTTCTTGTAGTTCATAAGTTCGCAGGAAGTTGTGAATTAGCCAGGTGCTATCTGCGAAATTACATCCTAAACAATTGTGATGGTACGTTCCATAAGTTCCAAAAGCATCATGAAGCTGGCATATTACAGGCTCGTTATTGATTAATGCTCTGCTTTGAAAAGTAATATAGGCTTCTTTGAACTGCCCTTTTACAACGATTTCTTCCTCTTCTTCGGAAAAGTTTATTTCAGATAGATTCATAGGTTATCTCCTTAAAAGCCAAGTGTGGGTTTAGTTTATTTGCGGTTAAGCCATACAGCGAAAACGGCAATTGAATTTATTGCAAAAAGAGATAAGTGCGCCAAGAAGGAGTTGACAGGCGACATCTTAAAAGGCCTCTAGAAAAATTAAGGCAATGCTATGATATATGATTGAAGAAAGGCTTGGCAACAACCACAAAAGACTTTCATCAGAAGTCATCATTTGTGGGAGGGTTGTTAAAGAAAAACCAGATAGTGTAGCGTAAAACCATCAAGATGGCAACAGAAGATTTTTCGGGGAGATTTGCAAAATTTTCTGTGTGTTAACGGGAGTCAGTAAGCACAAAAATAATGTGGTAGAGTGTGTCAATAGGAATTTGGTACTAACGCCAACGTTGGTGGACTTTTTTTATATCCATTTTCATTTGCCGTGCCAATACGTTCATGTGTAATTTCATCATGAGGATTGTCTGGTCTAGATGAATTCTGACTAGAAAGGCTTTCTTCCCAAGGCAAAAAAGGCCTTAGGGCTTTGCACTTCTCTACTAACTTTTGAAGTTGCCCGTGTCTTCGGCAATACGAAACTAATTCCTGAGCTTTTTCTTCGAGGGTTATGCCAAGTATATTTTCATAGTTAAGACCTAAGCGAAAAATGAGGTCCTTCAATTCTGATAAATTGAAATACGCAATTATATATTCGTAGAGTAGAAGATGAGTTTGCATTACATTATCCTCTCAATCTGAAGATTTACCGGTTAAATTGGAACCCTTGTTCTAACGCATAATTTTATCAATAAATGATTAAAAATCCAATCGCCCTGTTTTGAGTTTTGATGTGCTTGTGAATTAGAAGTATCTCTTGGTCAATAAATAAATGGCCATTCAATTTCTCATACTACTTTTTTAAAGACATTCATTCGTCTTTTTGAGCTCCATTAGTTTTGAATGCAAAATTGCTACGTTACGGAATCGGCAATTAAGGAGTTTCTGCTGAACCAGCAGCACGAGCACTAAATTGGGATGGCGGCCTCGAAATTTACTGGCCTGCTTCTATTCCCAATGCCGGACAGGTGTTAGCAAGTAAACTGTAGAGTGCATGAGAGCTTGTGAATATAATCTGGTCGCATTGGGAACAGCGAGCTTGATAGCGCAGAGCAATTTCATCAATTGCTTCCCAAGACTGCAATTGATGCCCACCAAGCGCCGCCATGACTTGGGCTTCAAGCATGTTGGCTTTTAGCCTGGTTTCTGCTGCTTTTCTGGGTTCCATTTTGAGTACGGTTTCAGTTGGTTTTTCCGCTTGCTAATTCAGTCATTATCAGCAAGGATTTCTTGCCAATTCAGGTGTTTGCGCTATTCTATCCTATGCTAGTAATTGATTGACCAGTGTTCAAAAAGGAGGCAACGATTATGTCGCGGATAATTCACTACTTGCTGGTGGCAACTTTATTGGTGTTGTTTTTTGTTGGACTACTGCGTGTAGATAGAGGAATTGAAGTAACTATAGCTATAGGTGCTACTCCAACAACAGCTAATTATTTGCCAGTTATTCTCAGGCCCTTACCAACTCCCACTTTTACTGCTACGCCAACTGCCACAGCTACGCCCACCGCAACAGCTACACCAGTTAATACAGCCACGCCGACCAGTACACCAACTGCTACAGCCGTGCCTGCTAATGTCGTAATTGAGTTTATCATGTATAACCCCGATGGGGATGATGTACAAGGCGAGTTTGTGCGCCTACGCAATATTGGCGGAAGTTTAGCCACCATGACTGGCTGGACACTTCGAGATGAAGCCAACCATGTTTTTACTTTTCCCGTTTTTATACTTCAACCTCAAGCTGCCGTTCAGATTTGGACTAAATCGGGGGTAAATACAAGCAGTGACCTTTATTGGGGTCAAGACCAAGCGATATGGAACAATAACGGAGACACCGCATTTTTGCGAGATAACAATGGACAGCTTGTTGATACTTGCTCTTATCCTGGCGGGGGACAATCTGCCAATTGTAACTAACCTGTTGGCAAATTCCTGCTTTCATTAAATTCTTTCATACTGGTTGATAGAATCTGCTCGTGTAATAGCCGGTAAGATCATGGGAGGACTTTGACATGGCGAAAGAAACGAGGCGATTATCCCGCCTTCAAAAACTTGGGGCATCTATTGGAGCGATTTTTCTCTTTTGTTGCGGCTGCATTTTCTTAATTACTCTGCTTCCGTCCCCTGAGAGAGAAGAAAGCGTTGCAGAAACAGCCGGTGAGGTTGTAGAAGCGGAAGTTACTACAGCCCAACAACTTGAAACGTTGGAGGAAAATGCAACCAGTGAATCAACGGAACTTGAAATTGATAAAGACGGTTCGGAATCCACTCGTACAAGTGAACCGACGGCTGTTAGCACATTAGCGCCAACAATCAGACCGACATCCTCAAATACACCAATACCAGCCACTCAACCGCAATCTGAGGCGAGTATTGGTAGCCTCACTCTGGAATCTGGCGAAGAAATCAACGGTGAAACGGCTAGTGTTACCAGGATTATTGATGGGGACACAATTGAAGTGGATATTAACGGTGCAACTTACCGTGTTCGATACATTGGAATGGATACGCCTGAGCGAGGAGATACCTTTTTTAGTGAGGCAACTGAAGCTAATCGTTTGTTAGTTGAAAATCAAACCGTGATACTGGTCAAAGATGTGTCTGAGACTGATAGATACGGCCGTTTATTGCGATATGTCTATTTGCAAGACGGTACATTTGTAAACGCAGAGTTGGTAAGGCAAGGCTTTGCATTGGTGGCTACTTTCCCACCTGACGTAGCTCACCAAGCGGAATTCGTAGCATTGCAGGAAGAAGCCCGTGACGCCGGACGTGGATTGTGGGCCGGTGTTGTTGTTGCAGCAAGCACGAATACGTCAGCACCATTACCCACGAATACAATTGCACCACAGCCAACCAACACGGTCGAATCTGAACCTACAGTTACTCCATTACCTCAACCGACTAATACTCAAAGCGCACCACCAACCGAAACACCAATACCACAACCTGCACCAGGTAATGTCGTCATCTCCCATATCTTTTATGATGGACTTGTTTCCAGGGTTGAAAGCGATGAGTATGCTCAAATCACAAACCAGGGTGGCTCTCCAGTCAATTTAGCTGGCTGGCGACTGAATGCCGGTGATCCAGGTCAGGATTTTATCTTCCCCAATTTCGATTTACAGCCAGGGCAAAGTTGCCGGGTGTATACCAATCAGATCCACCCCGAAACCTGTGGCTTTAGTTTTGGGAGCGGCCAAGCTATCTGGAACAACGGTGGCGATTGTGGCTATCTTTATGATGCCAGCGGAGCAGAGGTATCAAGACGATGCTATTAGGCACTTCTTGTTGAGAAAAATATCTGCACTTTGTCCTGTTATGGAGAGTAATCTCAGGCGATAACGATAAAAGTGCTTGACCCAATCTGCTAAACTAAGCAGAGGGCCAATTGTATGCCAATCATTTTCTGGATAATTGCAGTGCCAGTTTTCTTCTACGCTTTAATGGAAGCCTATCCCTTGGTGGTCATAACCTGGACAGCAAGCGCCAAACGAGGATTCAGGACATACTTGGTAAAAAGATATGGCAGAAAAATGGCGAATGAGTTTATTGCAGAAAAGAGAGCCAAGTATGCCAAGATGAGGGTTGATATGGAGCATCTTGACAAGCAATTTGAAAAATTAAGACCAATGATTGAAGAAAGGCTTGGCAATAATTATGCAGATGACTTTCTTGGGGAAGAATCATTTTTGGAGAGGGAGTTTTGAGTAGGGTGAGGGTGCAGAGGGAAATTGCACCCTTTTTTGTCAGCGCCTAAAGATGCGCTCATAGGTTTTTCGACCCTTTTCCAAAACGGGCATAATTACTCTGTTGAAAAACTTTGTAACAAGCCGCTCAAGAACGGAATCTAAAAACCAACGCACCGGCCGCTCAATCAGAAAATTGAACGGAAAGCCGCTTGTTGTTCGGTGATGCGATAACTCGTGTTCCAAGTTATCAGCATCCATATATACCCGAATCAACCGGCGGCCCCGCTGGTCGTATTCAATGTTCCCTTTTTCAAGAACATTCATCACTCATCACCTCCTTCCTAACCACAGCGATTGTTGGTTTCGCTGTAGCAACTTGAGTCGTTTCGGTTCAGCCAAACAACCAAAGCTGTTACAACGTTCCACTTAAATCAGATGAAGTTTGAAAGGAGATTTGCGAAAGCTAAAAAGCCCCGCCTGTCTCGAAAGCTAATATGAAGCCCCGATAATCAGAGTGAATCCCTCTGCACCAATGTAGAAATATATCCCGAATTTTGTATCGAGCAACAACTACAAATCTACATTACGCAAAGTTTTCACCTCAACAAGCTAAAACGCGATGTGCGAGAAAATTTGACACGGTTTGTTAGAATACTATTACCGGCATGTCAAACCAAGAAAGAAAAACTTTGATTACCAAAAGTGTGGTCAGTGATGAGGATCGTAAAGACCGTCTAGCTCTTGTAAATGCAGTTGAGGCACTTATCGCAAAAGATATTGAAGTTGAAAGTGGACACGTTTCAGAATTTGCCACGAACCTGGGTGCCTGGGCACAATGGATGAAGGAAGAAGGTCTTAATGCCTCTCTAGAAGAATGGAAAAAAAAGGACGAAGAATTATTTGGCAAAAAAAGGAGAAAAAGAGCCAAGTGAAGTTTCTATACTCTGGCAACACGTAAGTATCTTCCAAAGTCCCTGAGTTCTGGGTTTTTGTGCCTAAGCAATTCATCTATTATTTGTTCTTTGTATCGTACATAATGGGAAAGTGTTGAGATTTTCAACTCAACATGTCTTTTAACAAACTCAGGTTCTAGGTTGTCATTGCGTATTATATTCCGTAGTTCGGTTCTTGTGATTGAGGCTTTAGTGAGAGCTCGATTACTTCCATCAAGAAACGAGTTTTCATACGCTACTATTGCTTCATTCAGTGGCTTTTGTGAATCAGGTAGGTCAAGAATACTTCTCGTTGCACTAATGCCTTCCAAAAGCATGGCCCGGCTATTGCTGTCAAGAGGTTCATTGGAGAGCATATTATTGGCAGCTTCTTCACCTTGTAGGAAGTCTGTAATTGCCTTAACTTTTTCTAGCTTGCCAGTAGTAAATAGGTGAGCGGTAGCAACGAGACTGTTTCTTCTATAAAGTGCTCTTGCATGGGGAGTAACAGACTGAGTGGCAAGTTGCTGAATTGATTCAAGAACTTCATACATATCCTTTGCGACATAGTTGACAGACATTGGAAGTGTCAGAGCCAATTCATAGTTCCCTCGCTCTTGGTTTTTCAGTATCTCGATGTGCCAAGAGAGCATATCCAGATCCTGCTTAGTGCTTTTCTTAATTCTATGTTCAGGGGCTGTTTCGACTGTGCTTTCAATCCGTTCTATGAGAAATTCACACATTAAACGCTCGATCCGATGTCTATCACTGGGGTATTTGTACCAATAATCCGTGAGCCTTTCGATAAAATTTCCAATGACTTCCTTGTTGTGTGTATTTCCTTTGAGTCTTGTAGATTTTAGTCCCGCCAAGATTAACTCAAATTCCTCAAGGGGAGCCTGGAGACGATGGCTCCAATCTAAACCGAACTTTTCCCTTACAAGGTCAATCCCCGCCTGTTCTGTTAGTACCGATAATTGGCTGTCATCAAATATATAAGCCCCCTTAACTTTTTCAAGATAGTGTTCCGAAAGTGGCCTGTGTCCCTTCTCAATCTGGCTGAGAATTCCCACGTTTATGTTAATGGCTTCTGCTAATTCGCGCTGCGAAAGGCCATTTTCTTTGCGTAGCTTCTTTAGTAAGTATCCCGCGTGACTTGCCATGACCAATTCCACTCCTAACTGTGGATTCTAATTGCAAATTGCTATCAAAGTTTACTTAATTTGTAAAGTTTTCATTTGGGCATCAGGTATTCTGTATTTGTAGGCAGTAAATTCAAATTAGTGGAGACGCCTCAGAAAACTTGCATTTAAGGAGTAAGATGAGACTGGCACCTTAAAAATCTATATGTTACGGAGGTGACAAAATGTCAGAGCCAAAGGGTGGTGATATTTTTACCACAGCCCATCGTGGAGTTCCACCAAAACAAGGTGTTTTACACCTTGACTCGGGCAAATCTATCCAGATTTACCCGGACAACATGCGCCGTAGTGAGATAGATGGTGAGGGTCATTGGACAAATCAAAATGTAGCCAAAGGAAGTTCAACACGTCACACCCCACCACCTGATGCCCGTTAGTTTCACTTTATATTGGAGCGAGTGTCTTCGCAGCCAGTCTCATCTCTCACCCTTATTTTGCTGTACTTGAGGATTGGCAGAGGGTCGGCCCCTCTGTAGGTGCGGTCGGCAACCGAACAACACCTTATACGGCTATCCAGGGAACAGGATTAACCATCTTGTCCTTTGATAGTCTTAGCGTCCCGTTCAAGTCGGGCACTCAAGTACAGCAAAATGAGCATTTACAAATCAATCAGATGAATATGTGGTGACAAAACGTTCTTAAAGGTCATGTTCCAATTTGGAAAGACTACGTGGGGCAAGTCTCACCTCCCCCCGGATCATTCTGTAAGATTGTTCTCGGTTGGTAACGACCGCTTCATTCTTAGGAGATGGTGCTATGTGGCACAAAGACCGCAACAATACCGAACGCAATGTCGTGGATGAAATTGTAAACGAGTTCAGACATCAATCAGCCCCGTTGATGAAGGCTGGTGACTTAGAGGGACTGCGTTTCCTCTATTCAAACTGTGTGGCCACGGCAAGGCTTGAGAACCCAAAGGTGGAGAAAGAAATTATTCGACAGGTACGAGAAGCATTAAGGAGTACATTGCTTGAACCCTCAAGACGAGTAAGACGCGGTTGGTTTGATAGTTTGTGATGTTGAATGATAACCAATCTTTCAACAACGGAAGGAGAAAATGAAATGTTCAACAAACGAGAGGATGCTTTTTCTGACACGGTAAAACAGATGAAAGACGTTAGGAAGGATTTGGATTTGCCCCCACTCCCGCCGATTGAGACGATTCAAGAAGTCTTTATGAAGATGTCGAAGGAGTTGCGCTCAAAGTTGGAGCCCACAATAGGGCCACAATTCAAAGAAAATGTCGCTGGTCTGATGACTCTAATGCTTGAGTTTATCGCAAAGTACAATCAAGATTTGGCAATAATTTCCATCGAGGCAAACAGGTGGGCACTTGATTATCTTAGACTCAGAGATGCAGGCAAATTTGCCGTTAAAGACCTTGAAACAGCCCTGAAAGATGTGGATGAAGTTGTAGCCGTTTTGGAAAAACACGGAGAAGAACGCGCAGAGGATGTGAAGCGGTTCTTGCGCCGTCGTATCACCTACCAGATTCTCATTGATGATTATTTACCCAAATTACCTGGTGGAAAGGAAGACCCGGCAATTTTGATGGCACTTCAAGAGATTATCCCGCTCCTTCCTGCTGAGGCGGAGGAAGTAATTGATGCGGAAGTGATTGAGATTGAACCTGGTACAAATGGTCATGCCAATGGGTTTGTGTACCAATCCCCTCAGTCACATTGGTTCCCAAACGCGAAGAGCGAAAATAATGGTAAGACGCAAGAGCGTATGGAGGTGAAAAATGGGCAGAGACGATGGTGAAGCTCTAATGTGGCTTTTCTTAGCCATCTTTGGGATTGCCTTTCTAGTTACTGCATATGTGTTTTATCTTGCCATCACCGGCCTGATTGCTCTGATTATTGCATATCATCGGTACAAAAAATATCGCCGAGAAGCCGAGGAAGATTTCGATCAGGTAATTGCAGAAGCGTGTGTGGATTTACCGCTGGATGATATGGCTTATGCAGTAGGTATCTTTGGGATCGAGGTTCCAGAGGGTGAATTCGAGACGGTAATGGATTGGATGGGCGGTTCAGCAATTGGAATATCTGAAGAATGAAAGAAAAAACTTTCATCAATGATTTTTTGCTGCCAGCACTGGAATCTGCTTGGGGAAGTAACGGAGGTGGCAAACACCGCACTGTTGTCAACTTCCCTGACAAAGCCCGTTCCACTCATATAGCTTTGTATGGTGGAACGGGCGCTGGCAAAACCCGCCTTCTTGAGGGTATGGTAATTCAGGACATTGTGCGCCGCGTGAACGAGAAACACCCACGCGGCGTTTGTGTGATAGACCCCCATGGGGATTTGTTCAACAACCTTTACGACCGCCTTGCATTGGCAGCACTTAAGTATCCAAAACTCTATGACCTGGTTCATATCATAGACCCCGCTAAAGAAAGCTGGTCTGTCAAATTAGACCCTCTTGAGATACTCCACTTAAGAAGAGGGCAAACCCCTGAATCACACTATGAGCAGTTGGCTACAGACTTCACTTACTTATTTCATGATGACCCAAACATACACGTTCGCCAACACCTGGTCTCCACCCACTTGTTTTGGACTTTAGGGCTGGCTAAACGGCCGTTAACGGATGCAGAAGAATTCCTCATCAATCCTGAGTTCAGAAAATCCATAGTCAAAAAACTCCGTGAACCAAAACTTGAGCGATATTGGTTCTACGCATTTCCAGAAAGACATGAAAAGGCGATGGAATTTGCGGACAGCACCCTGAATCGTCTATACCCGTTGTTAAGACAAACAGGTATTACATTTTTGTTGGAAGGTCCCAGCACCATTGATTTGGGGGAACTTATGAATAGGGGAGCGATAATTCTGGTAAATGCACCAAAAGGAAAGTTGGGGGATAGAGGGTCATCCTTATTTTGTGGATTGATTCTTGCACGATTACAGCAGGAAGCGATGGCGCGAATTGATATACCACCCTCCAAACGCAGACCCTTTGCAGTTTACTGTGACGAGTTTCAAACGTATACGACTGACACAGCCCGTCAGATGGTTGCCGAAGACCGAAAACTTGGCATTGAATTTCTCTTTGCCACCCAGGAAATTGCAGGTCTGCCTGAACATGCTGAACTTAGAGGGGCGATACGAAAAGTTGTGGGCAATACATTGTGTATGCGCATTGATAGAGAAGATGCTGAGGTTATTGTCAGAGACTTGTTTACCCCAGACTTGTTACAAGTCAAGGCAATTATTGAAAACAAACCCGTCTATTGGAGTTTGCAAGAAATTTGGGAGTTTGAACGACGCAAACTTACTGAGTTACCAAACCGGCGATTGTACTGGAAGCGCCGGGGACATCCGGTCTCAGAACAAATCGAAACCTTAACGGTAAAAGACATTGAAGACCTAGAAAACTACAACCGGCTTGCGGAAGCACGGCAATTGCTTGATGAACACGCATTTCGACTAGCCGGACGGCGAAAATTTCGGTTACTACCACCTCCGCAGGCGGGTGGAGGCACTACGACCTCCACCGACAGTGACGCAAACATGTGGTCAGATTAGTGTGCTAAGGTGAATTATGTGGTTCCAAGAACGGGATGGTCAGCTTGTGATAACCACCTATGAATATGGTGGAATATTGGCCAGACGGCATATTCACAACTTGTTTTGGCCGAGTTGCACATTGCGAGCGGTACAAAAACGCCTCTCAAAACTAATCGAAAATGGTTATCTCGCCAGACCGACCGACAGAGATTGGAGAACAAAACCTATTCCTGAGGCTATCTATTGGATAGGTCCACAAGGTGCATTGTGGCTTGCCGGTCAGTATGGGATTGAACTTGACGGAGAGTTTACCTACCCACTAAACGAGAACCACCAACGAAAACTTGAACAGCAGTTGCGTCAAGGTGGAATTTCTTGGATTCGGCAACCAAAATGGCACCAGTTAGAACATGATTTGGCTGTTGTTGACTTTCGTTTAAGTGTGGAAGTTGCTCTTTCTGAGATCGAGTTTTTCTCATTAGAAGATTGGCGAAATGAACATTATTTCCGTTCTGACCCTGATGTTATTGAGTTTGAAGTTACCAATCGGGACGGAACTACAACCTTAACCAAAAAGGGGATATGCCCAGATAGTTCCTTTACTATCGTTGACCGCAAAAGGCAAACCACTGGGCAACCAGCTAAAGCAAGGTTTCTGTTGGAACTGGATGGAGCTACCCATTCAAATCCCAAATTTGGCAGAGACAAGGTACTGGCAGGTGCAGCTTACATTAAAAGCCCTCAATACAAAGCACGGTTTGGAGCCAACGCAGGACGTTGGTTAATTGTAACTATGGGAAGTAAACGCATGAATAATCTTATGAATCAAACTCATCAAGCCGTTGGTTCATCGTCACGACTTTTTTTCTTTACTACCACTGACCAGCTTGGTTCATGCAACGTTTTGGTTGACCCCATTTGGTGGCAGCCAGGCAGTGATGGATCAGTAGCACTGCTGCAAATCACATGAGTGAAGTGGGCTGTATGTTACGCTAAAGTGTGTCCCTCCTTTCATTGATTGGTCGAAAGCGTGATGATGGCCTTGTTCTAGGAAGGCTGGGGCGGACGCGGTTTTCTCCACTTCTTCGAGTCCCTACAAGCGTTCGCAGTGGGCATGGATATGTGGTGGGGCTTTCAGGCAGTGGCAAATCTAAATTTCTTGAACACTGCCTTTTCCAAGATGTAGCAGCCGGGCGTGGTGTTGGCTTAGTTGACCCGCACAGCTTACTTGTTGATGACTTACTCAAATACACCATTAGCACTGGCGCTCTATCGAACCTTAACATCCGAAAAAAACTCATCTATGTAGACCCGGCACGAGAGGATTTTGTCATTCCCTTCAATGTCCTTTCCTCGCCCGACACCCCCTATGACATAGCAACCAGTATTTTAGAAGCCTTTCGCCGCACCTGGCCGGAAAGCCTCAAAGAAGCACCACACTTTTCCAACGTGGTCACGGCCGCGCTTATCGTCCTCATTGAGAACAACCTCACGCTAATGGATATGCCAAGATTACTCACGAACCAAGAGTTTAGAGATACCTGTTTGCAGCGTGTTTCGGAACATAGCGTGATTGAGTTTTTCCATGACCGTTTTGACAAATGGGGTAAAGAAGCCCCCTTAATGCGTGAAAGCACTCTCAACAAGATTGGGGCATTCTCTCTAAACCCCAGGCTAAAATTGATGTTGGGGCAAACGGCTAATCATCTTGACTTTCGAGAAATTATGGATGAGGGGAAGATACTGCTACTTGATTTGGGCCGGGCAGACGTGGAGACAAATCGGCTTATTGGCTCACTCGTTACCACAGGTTTAGAGCGAGCCATGCGCCGGCGACGAAACAGAAATTTGTGGAATCTGGTCATTGATGAATTTGCTGGATATGTAGCCAATGAAGGTTCAATCAAATCACTGGCACACGTTTTTTCGGAGGGACGGAAATTTCGCCTTAGCATGACGGTAGCTCATCAAGACCTCTCTCAATTGACTCCTCGAATGCTTGGGGCACTAAGCAATGTGCAGACCAAAGTCATCTTTCGCGTGGGCAGAATGGATGCCGAGTATTTTGCCAAACTTGTTGGCCGAGTTGACACCGAGGCCATCAAGCGAACACCAAAGTCTGATACACAGCATGAGCTATTTGAATCGCTTTCAGAACAATGGGAACACTGGATAGACACAATTCGTTTTCAACAACCGCGCCGGGCAACAGTGGCGATTGGCGAGGGAAAAGTAGAGACAATACGGACTATCACCATCCCACCCTATACGGCAACTGGTGATGATGTGGAAGCAATCAAAGTGGAGAGTTTAAGACGGCATGGGATTACCAATCATACGGCCGTCAAAAACATCCGAGAACGGCATCACCAGGCCTTGGGTGAAACTGAAAGCGTACCTATTTTTACCTATTGAATTCCATCAGGCTCAGGCCTTGATGTGTTGAACCTTAACAATGTCCCATGAGCGCAGATCCCATCACCTCGAATGCGCCTTTTGTGTTAACTCTGGAATCTATTTTTACCTGCATGTTAAGCTGAATTTAGTGTCATTTATGGCGGAGAGGGAAACACTCACTATCAAACATGAAGCCGCCCTACCACCCGTTAGGGCTGTACGCAGCCTGGCATGGAACAGAAAGATGTTACCAGTTGTTCAGGCACGGATGGAGAGGGCTGAGAGTGTGGTTCGAGCACATCTTTTGCTCAATGGAAATGGTTGCCTTCGTGTTGGTCCCTACGAGATTTCACTTAATGGAGACGGGGAAATAGTCGTGAATCGAATAGAGACAAGTGATTGGCGACAACTTCCTTTACCAGAATCAGAGTTGCCCAAAGTTGGGGATGTTGAGGAAATAGCCGGAACAATCCGCTCTGATAATGGTTTGTCTGCAAATACCAACGAAGACGAAACTATCTGACAAAGAAGGCTTATCCACTTATCACCTTGTTGAACGCCGTTTAGATTTAATTGTAGATTTTGTCTTCACCGGCGTGTTAATCTGATTTGTAGTGCTGCAATGAGTGAACGAGACCGATACATCCCAGAAAAAGCGCCCCAACCAATCCAAGAGAAAATGCCAAAGGCCATGTTTAATCTTGGGCGTGTTGCCATAACGCCGGGTGCTGTGGTGACACTTCAAGCTGCTGAGCATCATCCTGTCCAGTTTCTTGCGCGACATGTTAGTGGTGATTGGGGCGATTTGCCGGAAGAAGATATTGAGGAAAATCATTTTGCTTTGCAAAGAGGGCTAAGAGTTTTCTCCGCTTATAAGCTAGACACTGGCAGCATGATTTATGTGATAACAGAGTGGGATAGAAGCGTCACCACACTATTGCTTCCAGAGGAGTATTGAATCCTTACGTTTGCTTGCTCTTTTCAATCTGAATGATGGTGAGGAAACTGGTTGGATTGACGATGTAGATGCCTTTGTACTTTTTGAGTTCAAGCAAGTGAGAATCACCAGTGATGATGAATTGTGCTTTGCCAAAATAGGCGCACTCAATATATCGATTATCACTTTCATCACTCTTGATGGCGTTAATGGTAGAAGGCGGGTTAACCTGGATCGTCTGTTTTGCCAGAAGCCTGCCAAATCGTTTCCCCTCCCGGCTTACTAGGGCATACTTTTTGAGCTTTGGGTAATTTGTTACTCTTTCAACTTCATCAACAATTGCCGGTGAAGTTATTACCTCAACCTTTCCTTTTTTCCAGAGTTCTAGTATTTTGGCCGACTGACCGGTGGGGGAGATAAGGGCACTAACAAAAACATTTGCATCGGGCACTATCCTCATTTTTGTTTGCTACGCAGCCCTTGTTGCGCTTCCAATACATCATTCATCACCTCATCGGGGTCAGCATTTTGATTGACTGCCTGGACTTGCTCGATGAGACCAAATAGCTTCTCACGTTCATTTTGGTATTGCTCCAAGATACGCACTGGCACAACAGCAGCCACCGGTTTCCCGTTTCGGCTAATGACAAATGCCTCACCGTCATATTGAACGCTTTCCACTATGCTTCCGAATTTCTGACGTGCTTGAGCAATCCCAACCTGTTTGTCCGATGCGACTTGTACAACTTGCATACTGTGTACATCTTATGACAGTTGCACATTTATGTCAAGTGATACTTGTATGGTAGGATTGAAATGCCCAATCCAGGCCATGACAAAAGAAGGGGAGAACCACCAACTATCACTCGATCAATTACTCCGGCGCAGGCGACCTGAATTACAGCCCTCTTTCAATGCAGAACATCAAGTCAACACAGAAGTCTTGTTTGATTTATTGGGAGACCTGGCTCCCACAGTGAGAGCAATATTTGAGCGTATGGAAATTGCTGAGGAGGAAATACAAAGGGCACAAGAAATCTATCCTCACAAAGCAGACAGGATATGGGATAGCTTTACGTATTTACGGCCGTCACCGATCTTGGTTCCCCACACTTCCCATTTATATCGTGCTCATGTCAAAGAACTTATCACCAGGGTTGTTCTTGCTGATGGGGACTTACGAAAGAAGGATTTAGAAGCAGCCACAGATGCGGAACTTTGTTGTGTGTTTTGTGCAGTAAGTCAAGCCCTTCCACTCCAAAGTGATTCAGTGGCCGCTTATCAGCGGGTTTTCAAGAAAGTATTTCCTGAGGCCAGCTTTTTGGATGAGTTTGCGAATTCAGAGAGCTATCCAGGACGGGCAGATGAGATTGTCACTAAGTTACGGAGAAAGTATAGGCAGAAACGAGATTGAACACCAAAATCAACTCGTTCAATCCAGTGGAAAACTGGCAGTTAACTTAAAAAGGAGAAACGATGCAGAGTAAAGAAATTCGATTGAGATCAGCAGCAAAGATTGTTATCAATCGTATGTTTGATGAGGGTGTATTGAATTTTGACGATGTGGAGGCAGCAGAAAGTTTGCAAAAGACCTTTAGGCTGATTAACGAACAGCAAACTCCTCAAGACTTTCCTACACACCGCGCAGAACAGATTGGAGGCAAATAAAACAAGTTCTTATGCCCCTTCGTCGTAGGGTTCTTCGGTGCTGTCTCCGATAGTCATTAGAGCATCGAGATCGGCTTTTTTGACCCTTCTTTGGCGTGTCCCTTTGATGTAGTAAAACGGCAACCGACCATCCTTCATACAATCATACAGTGTAGTTTTTGATACTTTTAGATACTCCTGTGCTTCTACTGTCGTCATCCAAGTTTTGTCATCAGAACTTTCAGGCATTTTTTAATCCAAATTCAACAACTTAATACCCATATAAACTTAACTTGACTAATGCGGAATAATAGGGAAAATTCAGTTAAGTTTCGCTAAATTTGTAAGACATATTCATTGTACCCGCTTCATCAATCCTCTGGTAGATAATCCTATGGACGAAAAACTTAAGCCGATTCTTGAGCCGATATTTGCTGGTATTGCCAACGAGAGAACAGGGGAACTTGGCAGTCCAAATGGAGATTTGGCATATGCTTATATTCGTGTTTCTACGTCTGGTCAAGCAGAGGAAGGGCGCTCCGGGTTGCCACGCCAACTACTTCACATACACGAACATGCTTGCCGTCTCAATCTACGGATTCCTTTCAGGTTGGTGTATGGTGATGACCACACTGGTTTTGAGTTCAGAGACCGTCCAGACTTA
Source organism: Chloroflexota bacterium (assembly GCA_014584575.1). Taxonomy (GTDB): domain Bacteria; phylum Chloroflexota; class Anaerolineae; order Promineifilales; family Promineifilaceae; genus CAADGU01. Next base: position 116,917 of record JACTMP010000002.1, on the reverse strand, counting down.
CAACGCTTATTGGCCGAGGTGTCCAAGGAAGATAGAGAAGCACATCACGTTGCAATAGAGTATATAGACCGCCTTAGTCGCAATGCTAAATGGCATCAAGGGTACCTTTTAGAACTTTTTGAGGAAAAAGATGTAACTGTCAGCTTTTGGAAACCGTTTAATTCCGAAATTGAAAGAGCCGTAATGGGGGCAATTAGTGAACAAGGGATGCGAAATGAAATTGAGCGCATGACAGAAGGCATGAAGCTCAAAGCAGAATCAGGAAGAATTACGGCAAGACAGCCATCATACGGCTTTATGTTTGTTGACTCAAAAGGAAGACTTGCAACTGACCCTGCATCCGACTATCGCCAAGATACTCATTATTCACCAGACCCCGACCAGGCCCCGATTATGAGAGAAATCTACCATCGTATTGTGGGTGGTGAATCTCTATTTGAAATTTGCGATGACTTAGAAAGACGAGGAGTACCCACTCCTAAGGGAGCAAAACATTGGGCAACAGGCAATGTGTCCAAAATGCTAAAAAATACTGTTTACAAGGGGGAGTATGCTGCAAATCGGTTTTATTTTCAAAGCGAGTGGAGTGAGCGTTCTCAGAAAATGGTAAACAGGCAACGACAAAGGCCAGAAGAAGAATGGGTAATCGTTCCTGTGCCAGCTATTGTCTCCCCAATGGTTTGGGAAGAAGCACAAAAAGCCTTAAAAAGGAATATAAAGACCTCAACTAGAAATGCTAAATCCGAATGTCTACTACAAGGCTTTTTGTATTGTGCTCGTTGTGGTCATCTCTATAACTGTGGGGGAACTACTGGCCCGATTGTTGATGGAAAGCGCACCAGACGATTTTGCATATGTGGCTCATATAACAATACCCCCCATGTTCGTGAGCATATTTTCTGCAAGTCTCCGATTGTATACACTGATGTAATTGACCCTCATGTATGGGACTCAGTCTGCAAACTCATTACCGACCCTGACATTCTGATTAGTTACATCGAAGAGGAACATGGCAAATTCAAAAGGGGTGAGCTAAATCACCAGCTAAATTACCTGGACAAGCAGTTAAGAAAATGCCTACAGGAGGAACACAAGTGGGATCAGGCATATGCAGCCGATATTTTTGACTTGGAAGAGTACAGAGAGAAAAAGGAAGCTGTAAGCAGAAGAAGGCAGGCACTTCAAGATGAATGGGAGAGGCTTTCTGAAGAAATCAATCTTGTAGAGGTTTTCGAGCGAAAACGCGAAATAATCTACGAGCATTTAGTAAAGTTGAAGCAATCAGGTTTTGCCCCTGATATACCCTTTAAGGACAAACGAAGAATTGTAGCTATGCTTGTAGACCGAGTAGTCATTGACTCAAAAAACAAGTGGTATAGGCTGGAAGGGGTAATTGAAGGGACTTATCAATATGAAGAAAAAGGTATGCCGCAACAATCCAAAGAAGCTGGCGATGCAACTAATTTTACATATACATCTGCCCCATGATGTCGGCAAAATCAGCGGCGTATAGGGGATCGCCGCCAAACACTTCTTTCAAATCTACAGAAAAGGGAGAAATGGGACGCAGCCCGGTGAGATGGCCGACCAGTTCTTGCAGGTTCTGGATGGGAATGACTTCCACGTCATCCAACAAGGCGGCTTCTTCGGCATCGGCAGCAGGGACAAAGACACGGCCGTAGCCCGCCTTCCGCGCCAATGCCGTCATGGGCAAAATACCTTTGGTATGCCGTGTAGAACCATCCAGCGAAAGCTCTCCCAGGAAAAGCGCACCGTTCAGTTTATCCGGCCAGATTTGTTGGGAGGCCGCCAAAATACCGATGGCGATGGGAAGGTCATAAGCAGGGCCTTCTTTGCGCAGGTCAGCGGGGGCCAGATTCACAGTGATACGTTTGTTGCCGGGGAATTCCAGGCCGCTATTTTTAATGGCGCTGTGCACACGATCGCGGCTTTCACGCACAGCAGCATCGGGCAGCCCCACCAGATTAAAGATCGGGCCGCCGCGCAGCAGGTCTACTTCTACTTCCACCAGTTCGGCTTCCAAACCGACAATGGCGCAGCTCATTACTTTAGCCAGCATACTACACTTCTCTGGAACAATAATGCGAAGTCCGAAGTCCGGCTTAGGGCTTTAGGGCCTTATCACTGCTTGCCCATCACGGGCAACTGCAAATAAAAAGTGCTGCCGCCGCCGTTTTCGCTCTCCACCCAAATTTTGCCGCTATGCGCTTCGGCAATTGAGTAAACCAGCGCCAGCCCCAGCCCGGAACCTTCATAACCTCCTACTTCTTTGCCCCGATAAAACGTTTCGAAAATATAGGGTATATCGCTCTCGGCAATTCCCTCCCCTTTGTCACAAACCCTAATCAGGACGTGGTCGCTATTCCCGGAGACGACAATTTCCACCATTTCATTTTCCGGGGAAAACTTGATGGCATTATCAACCAGATTGCTGACCGCCCGGCGTAATTGGGTGGGGTTGCCCTCCACAGCGCTTAATTCTCCTTCGACTGTCAGCACCAAAGCTACCCGCCGGGCCAAAGCCTGCACCTGAAAATCATCAGCGACTTCGGTCACAATTTCCAGCAAGTCACAGGGTTGGGTCTGGAACTCAAGGCCGGTATTAACCTTCGCCAATTCCAGGAGGCCATCCACCAGCCCCATCATCTTGTCGGCTGCCTGCAATATCTGGGAACTAATCTGGTTCTGGGCTTGATTTAGGGCGCCGGCGTTTTCAAAGGCACGAGCCAGTTCTCGTATTTGGGTGAGCGGGGCGCGCATATCATGGGAAATGGTGGCCACAAAGTGGTCTTTGGCCTTATCGAGGTCTCGCAAATGGGTGATCTCTTGCAAGATAAGGATACGGCCGTGTCCCGGAATCGGCGCTACTCGTGGCAACCATACTGACCCATCAGGCAAGAACAGGTCTACGGCCGTGTCTGTGATCGGCTCCGACAGCAGGGCCACCACTTCCGGTGGATGAATGACCTGCGCTACCGGGTTGCCAATCGCCTCCGCTGCCAGATTCAGCCGCCTGCGCGCTTCCTGATTCAGCAAGAGCACTCGCCCACGGGCGTCGGTAATCAAAATCGGGCTGTTATTGTGCTCCAGCGTCGCTTCCAGATGTTGTTTGCGCGCCTCCGCTTCCTGGAATAGCAGCGCATTGGATACCGCAATCGCCACCGCTGCGGCAATGGAGAGCGCCCGTTCCACATCCTGGTCATCAAAGTCGCCGTCCAGCTTATTCAGCAGCTCCATCACCCCTACTACCTGACGCCGGAAAACCAGCGGTACGCACAGCAGGGAACGGGTGGCAAAACCGGTTAATTCATCCGCTTTCCGAAAATGGAGAGGATGGCTGGCCACATCATTGGAATAAATCCACTTGCCGGTGCGCGCCACAGCGCCGGCAATACCTTCGTCCACCGGCAGGCGCACATCATTCAAAATCTCCGACGGCGTCCCTACATTGGCCAGGACCTTTAGTGATTTGCCCGATTCGTCCAACCACCACAAAGAGGAAGCCTCAATCCGCCAGCTATCATGTACCTGATTGATGGTCAGGCGTACCACCTCCTCCAACTCCAGGGTGGAAGTGATGGTGCGCGTAATCTCACCCAGAACATTGAGTTCCACCAAATGGCCGGCCAATGCCTGGTCGGCCGCCTGAAATACCCGCGCATTTTCCAGAGCAATGGCTGCATAATCAGCCAGAAACGAGAGCAGAAATTCATCTTGTTTGCTGAAGGCACGAAAAGCAACCCGGTTTGTAACTCCCAAAATGCCCAGAGTCAGGCCACGCAATTTGAGGGGCACAAACAACACCGCCCGGACATAATCATCCTCCTGCAACTTAATGCCCTGGCCTGAGGAGCGGGATTGGCGCCACGGCCGTCCTGTTTTTAGCACCTCTCCTACCTGCGAATCAGCCAGCAAAACACGTTCTTCCTCTTTTGTCCCCACCGCCCCATTCTTCTGGCCATAAGGCAGCAAATAATCCCCACTTTCATCCAGCTTCCAAATGATGCTCTCCTCCGCGCTGGTCAATTGTGTGGCCGCCTCCAGCACCCGTTCCAACACCTGATCCACACTAAGCAACGAGGCTATTGCCTTGCCAATGTTGGACAGCGTTTCCATCTCGTGCGCCTGCCGGCTGAGTTCCACTTTGGCCCGGCGCAACTGCTCTGCCAGCTCCTCTTTGTCATGCAAAAGACGGGGTTCCACCAATGCCCGATCTATCGTCTCCGTGATTTCATCCACCGTAAACGGCTTGATGATGTAATCTTTGGCCCCCAGACGAAAAGCATCAATGGCGCTCTGCTCCGACCCATAACCGGTCATCAACACAACCGGCGTACTCAATGACTCTTTCGCCATTTGTTGCAGCACATCCGTACCCGTCATCTCCGGCAAATGCAAATCCAACAGCACCAGATCAGGCTTTTTCTCCCGAATGAGTTGCAAACCCGTTTGACCGTCATAAGCGTACAATGTCTGGTAACCAAAAGTGGGCAGCATATATTCGGTCAAATGTTTGACGATTTCCCTGCTGTCATCAATTATCAGAATCGTTTCGCCGCTCATAAATCATTTGCTTAGAGATGGCACAAATAACACTTCCCGCCCCCTCTCCACACTCTCCATCTATTTGTTATTGGCAGAATCGGCAAAATTAGTGGTTGAGAAAGTCATTTGATTGATTTAACCCTCGTTGCCTGCGGATTATAACATAAGCAGTTGATTAGAGACACAGTCTTTGAAGACCTGGGATTGAACCCTATAATTCTAGGCAATCAGACTATCGTTTCATCTTAAAAAACCTTGTAACGCGATTTGCCTGCTAAATCGCGCTGCATTATCAGGAGAAAAGAGCATGACCCGTACCGTGCGTGCCCCCATTGGCACAAAATTACATTGCAAAGGATGGCTGCAAGAAGCCGCCTACCGCATGTTGCAAAATAATCTGGACCCGGATGTAGCCGGCGATCCCCAAAATCTGATTGTTTACGGCGGGCGTGGCCGCGCCGCCCGCAACTGGGAGGCATTTGACGCCATCTTGAACGCCCTGCAAACGCTGGAAAATGATGAAACGCTGCTGGTTCAAAGTGGCAAACCGGTCGCCGTATTCCGCACCCACCTGGACGCGCCGCGTGTTCTCATTGCGAACTCCAATATGGTACCGCATTGGGCCACCCAGGAGAATTTTGACAAATGGGAAGCGGAAGGGCTGATTATGTACGGGCAGATGACAGCCGGTAGCTGGATATACATCGGCACGCAGGGCATTTTGCAGGGCACGTATGAGACATTTGCCGAAGCGGCGCGGCAGGCGGGCTGGCCTTCGCTGCAGGGCAAATGGGTACTCACGGCCGGACTGGGAGAAATGGGCGGTGCGCAGCCATTAGCCATTACCATGAACGGGGGCGTGGGGCTGCTGGTGGAGGTGGATGAATGGCGGGCGAACCGCCGTCTGGAACACCGGTATATTGATGAAGTCGCCGAAGATTATAACGACGCGCTGGCACGGGTTGAACATTATGTCAAATCTGGTCAGCCCCGTTCGATTGGGCTGATCGGTAATGCTGCCGAGGTCTTTCCCCGTTTGCTGGCCGAAGGGCGCATCCCGGATATGGTCACAGACCAGACTTCGGCGCATGATTTTCTGGCTTATTTTCCACATACGCTCTCGTTTGACGAAGGCCGAAAGCTGCGCGACGCCAATCCCACTGAATTTGCCCGCCTGTCGGCGCAATCTATGGCGGCGCAGTGCTCGGCGATGGTGGCGTTCAAAAAACAGGGGGCCATTGTCTTTGACTATGGCAACAATTTGCGGCAGCGGGCGTTTGACGAAGGGGTGACGGAGGCGTTTAGTTATCCGGGGTTTGTACCGGCGTATATACGGCCGTTATTCTGCGAAGGTAAAGGGCCATTCCGTTGGGTCGCTCTCAGCGGCGACCCCGAAGACATCTATGTTACCGACCGGGCCATCCTGGAACTGTTCCCCGAAAACGAAGCCCTGCGCCGCTGGATCACGATGGCCCAGGAGAAAGTTCACTTCCAGGGGTTGCCCGCCCGCATTTGCTGGCTGGGGTATGGCGAACGGGACAAAGCCGGGCTGCTGTTCAACGACCTGGTGGCTCACGGGGCGGTGAAAGCGCCCATCGTCATTGGCCGCGATCATCTGGACGCCGGTTCCGTGGCCAGCCCCAACCGGGAAACGGAAGGGATGCGCGACGGCTCTGACGCCATTGGCGACTGGCCCATCCTCAACGCCCTCATCAACACCGCCGCCGGGGCCACCTGGGTCAGCTTTCATCATGGCGGCGGCGTGGGCATTGGCTACAGCCTGCACGCGGGGCAGGTGATTGTGGCCGACGGCACGCCAGAAGCGGCAGCCCGATTGCAGCGCGTGTTAACGGTTGACCCCGGTATGGGCGTGGTGCGCCACGTAGACGCCGGTTACCCGGAAGCCATCCAGACGGCTAAAGAGCGCGGTGTGCAAATTCCGATGATGCCATCTACCTGAATAACTTTACGTAACGCTAAAAACATGCTATATTATGTTCACCTGTTATGTAAATGAATTAGTCGGCCGGGCAAAATGGTAACACGGCCGTCAATAATCAGTGGAGGTCACAACTATGGCATCTCGTCGAAAACTTTTCACCATCCTCGTTTTACTCTTATCCATCATGCTCGTTTTATCTGCCTGCGAAATGCCCATTCCTGGCAGCGGTCAACCCACAGCCACCCCCGATCCCAATATAGGCGGCGGCACTGACGGCACAGCACAGCCCGAACCCGGCGACCAGACACAGCCCGCGCCCACCGACGAGACGCAACCCGCGCCCACCGACGAGACACAACCCGCGCCCACCGACGAGACACAACCCGCGCCTACCGACGAGACGCAACCCGCGCCTACCGACGAGACACAACCCGCGCCCACCGACGAGACACAACCCGCGCCCACCGACGAGACGCAGCCTGCGCCCACTGACCAGACGCAGCCCGCGCCCACTGACCAGACACAACCGCCCGTGGGTGTTGGCGGTGGACCCATTGGCACTCCACCAACCCAAGAAGTCATCCACATTGTGCAACCAGGGGAGAATCTGTTCCGCATTGGGTTGATGTACGGCTATTCGTGGACGGTTTTGGCGCGGTACAACGGCATTCCCAACCCCAACCATATTGTCGTCGGGCAGGCCATCCGCATCCCGCCCGCTGGCAGCACCGGCGGCAGCGGCGGGCAGCCCCCTGATGGCAACTACACCTACTATGTGGTGCAGCCCGGAGATAATCTGTTCCGCATAGGGCTAAAATTCGGCATGAGCTGGATTTACATCGCCGAAGCAAACGGCATCGTCAATCCACATTACATTGTGCCGGGGCAGGTGCTCAAAATTCCAGTTGTGTAGTCAGGTCAGGTTCTAGCTATTGCAAGTGACGAGTGGGGGCAGGTTGCTCAGGCAACCTGCCCCTTTATTGTTCTGTGGGGCGCAGTGGCAATTCACGGGGTTCGCAAGTGGGCATATTCCCTTCATCGGGCGCGTTCACCAAAATTGCCGCCGGGTCAACGCGGGCATTAAACTGGGAAACTTCTACATCTTCGTGGATAAGACCGGCCCACACGGGTTGTGGATTGCGTACACCAAAGACATTGGTCAGACGAATGCCGCCGGTGACAACAGCGCGGTCGCCGGGCATCAGGTAATAATGCCCATCAATCTCTGTTAAATCTTCCGGGCTGCCCACTGCCCAGCGGTAGGGGTAATTGGTGATTTCGTTTTCAAAGCCGATACCTACCCGAAAAGCGCCGGATTCGGTAAACCAACCCAGCGTGTTATAGTTCCAGTCCGAATCGTACACGGTGCCCGGCGGTGGGCCGCTGGTGCGGATGGGGGTTGTGCCATAGTTTTCCACGGTGAGGGTGAAGTAGAGGGTGTCGCAAATGGGCACGGCCGTGACATTCCAGCTTACCGTATCCCCCGTTGGCGGCGGGAAAATATGGGCGCGGGGCACACCGCCATAGGCAATGGCAAGTTCATTCTCCACCCGCACCACCTGCCCCTCTTCGTCGCGGGCAATGGCGACAATGGGATACGTGCCATCCGGCGGCGGCGTGGCCCCCTCGTCTACGCCGCCGGCATAGTCGTAATAATGCCAGCCTGCCCTGCGCGCCGGCACGTTTTGTTCATATTCCAAAATCGGCTGTTCAGAACCATCTGGCATCACCAAAAAGACGCGCAAGTCGGCCACATCTTTCGCCAGGAAAAACTGCGCCCTGATGCGGTCATCAATGCCATCTCGGTTGGGGGAAAACGTCTCTCTATCCAGGGTGAAATTCCGCATGTCGGGCAATTCCGGGTCGCCATCGCGGATGGTTATTTGCCCCTGCTGCTGTTCGGTGACGCCCCGGTCATCGGTAGCCTCTATCGTCCAGGTGTAACGGCCGTCAGGCAGCAAACGGCTGAGAATTTGCCCCTGTATCTCATCATCGGGTAGCGCAAAGCCATCCACAATGCCGCTGAAGGCCACGCGGTACTCACCCGCGCCGCGTGGTTTCTCTTCGCGGAAGTAGAAGCGGTCGCCGCTTTCGTTTTCAAAGTAGATGGAAACACGGCCGTTGCGCGATAACCGATAGCTGATGTTGGTCACATCATTCATACCATCGGCGTTGGGGCTGATTTCGGCGTCCGCCACGCGCACGTTCCGCAGCAGGCTGTCATCACCGCGCACCACCCGCCAGCCAACCGCCACCGCCGCCAAAACAAGAATCAGGGCCAAAACGCCCACGATGAGGGGAGTCCGTTTCTGCTCAAACATGACCGAAAGTGTACCAGAGGGGCACAGGCAGGGCGAGAATGATCAAACTACGCTTAACATACGGGCACAATTACTCCTGGCTCCAGGAGGGCATACTCCCCTCGGCCAGAAACTGTGTGCTGCCGCCGTGAATGGGGACAACGTATAGGGCGCTACGGCCGTCTTCCAATACCGGCAGTACCAGGGCATCGCTGGCGGGAGACCAAAGACGGTGACTGAGCGCATACTGGTCAAAAAAAGGGAGCAGTTGGGTCAAAAACGTCCGGGTTGGGGCAAACGTGAACAAGCGCCGCCCCTCACCGGTGGCAACCTCAAAGATGACCAGATTGAGGGTGGGCATCTGGTTTTGGTCGGCCGTTTTGGCCCTTACCTTACCCGGCAGCGCCACGTTGATGTCCCCCCCAGGCAAGTTGGGCAAAAAGGCCGCCAGATAACGGCCGTCTGGCGACCAGAAAAAAGCGACCACATCATTGCGGCTAAGCAGGCGAATCTCCCCGGTAGCGGTATTCATCAGTCGTAGCGGGCCGATAAACTCCGTTTCACCTGGTGTATCCGGGCTGATGTAGGCCAGCCAACCGGCATCCGGGCTGAGGCCGAGAATGCTGCGCCCTTCATGGGGTTGTGTCTGGCTGTCACCCGCCTGGATGTCATTGACCACAACACGGCTGGTGAGGCCGGTTAACTCTTCAGCATAGGCCAGTAAACGGCCGTCGCCAGAAATACCTGGCGCCTGAAATAAGCCGGGCGGCGCAATTTGGGCACCGTCCTTATCACCCGCCGCTTCCAGCAGTTCCAGGCGCGAACCCGGCCCAGAAAAACCACTGTGAATGAGAAGTTGCTGGCTGTCGGCCGTCCACTGCCAGTAAAAAGGGCCGCCGGTAGTGCGCTTGCGGCTTTCGGTGGCGCCGTCGGCCGGGGCCAGATAGAGCGCCATCCCCTGCACATCGCTTGCCAGAAAGCTCACTGTCTGGCTATCCGGCGACCAGTAAAGATAAAACGGGGCGCCACGGCGGCTGAGATACAGCGAAAGCGGCTCTTGTTTGGACGAGTGGTCGGCCACTACAAAAACAGCGCCGCCCAGATTATTGCTGCCAATGGCGGCAATCTGGCTGCCATCCGGCGACCAGGCCGGGAATTGGAAAAAGGTGGCCCCCTCAGTCAGGCGGCGGGTGTCGCTGCCGTCAGGGGCAATGGTGACAATCTGCCCGTCGCTGTCAATATAGACAATGCGGTTGATGAGGGTGGGGCTGACGGTGGGTGTGGGAGAGGGCACGGCCGTAACCGGCGTCTCCTCTGCCTGGGCAATGGGTGCGGTGGCGCGGGGAAGGGGCACGGTGGCGCGGGGAAGGGGCACGGTGGCCGGGCGACCCGATTCAGAGCGAGAATTCACCAGCCAGAACAGCCCCGATAATGAACTGGCTAACAGCGAGATGATTAACAGAATAGCAATCAACAGCCAGCAGCCCGATGGGCGGCGCATCTCCGTATCGGCCCAGACGACCGGTTCTGGCTCTGGCTCAAAATAATAGGGTTCGGGTTCGTCATCAAAGTGGTCGTCTTGTTCGTACATATCGGTCATTTTACTGCAATCATGCTAAAATCGGGGCACAAAGGATAGACAGTTTATGGACAATTCACAATCAATTACCCTGGAAACAAACAAACCGGCGTTACCCCGCTGGCTGCGCGCCACCGGTTTCATTTTAGGCATTTCCTATCCGGTGCTGGCGATTTCCACCTTTTTCCGGGCTGCCTACCAGCTTTTTTTGAAGGAAGGGGTAACAAGTTATGTGGGGCCGGCGCTCACGGCCGTAGCCGCTGCCTGTTATCTGACGGCTACCATCGGCTTTTTTGTACGCGAGCGGTGGGCGTGGCGGCTCTCGGTGGGCGTTCTCACTTTTGAAACGATCATGACTTTTGTGGTCGGCACACTGAGCATCCTTTACCCAGAGATGATCGGCGGCACCGTATGGCGCTATTTTGGCATAGATTATGGCTTTTTCCCGCTCTTCCAACCCCTATTGGGGCTGGCCTGGCTGCTCCACCCCGCCACCCGCGCCGCTTATGGCATTTCTGGTGAGTGAATAACGCGATTCTGGGAAATTGCCATACTCAGTAAACCGCAATGAGCGGAGTGTGCATCTGAGGATGCACACGGTTCGCATCTGAGGATGCGAACTCCGCTGATATTACCTGCTTACATGCAAAAAACCTGGCGACTGGCATTGGAGTGGGGATTGCTCTTCTTGCTGCTGGTGGCAGCAATTTGGGCAGCCACACAGAGCCGTGACGCGCCGCTGGTTATTTTATTGGCCGTACTCACGGTGATCACCATTCAACTGAGCCTGCCGCCGGCCATGAGCAGCGTGGGGCTGCTGCCGGTGGTTATGGTCAGCAGTTATCTGGTGATGGGGTTGGGCACGGCCGTACCCCTCTTACTGTCCGGCTTTGTCCTGGCCGAACTGAGCCGCCCCCTGTGGCGACCGTTGTGGGAGTTTTCACCCCAGGCACGGCCGGAAGCGCCCACCATTCGGCAGCGCATCCTCACATTTCTCATTCATTTGTTGGCGCTGCTGGCCGGCGCCTGGGCCTACACACAGCGCAGCGGCCTGGCCCCTCTTGACGAAACCTCAGCCGCCGAACTGCCCCTTTTTCTCTATTTGATGGCCGGTTTTGGCCTGGTCTATGGGGCCGGGCTGCTGGTATGGTGGCTGGCGCAGCGCCTACCGCCTGCTGTTTTCTTCCGCGACAATGGGCTGCTGGTAATGGCCGCCGGTTTTCTGGCGCTGCCATTTGCCCTGTTAGGCGGCATGGTCTATGCCCTGGGGGGGGTGCCGCCGTTTGTGGTTTTTTGTCTGGGGGTGGCGGTGTTTGCCGTGTTACTCTGGCTCTCCTGGCAGCGCCGGTTTTCGCTGGCCCAGCAATTGGCGCAGTTTGCCATTTTGAACCGCAGCGAACACTCCTTGCGGCAAACTTTGGAATTGCCTGATGTGCTGCGCCGCACCGGGCAACTGGTAGCGGAACTGGTCAGTGTAGACGTGGTTAGCCTTTTTTGGCAGGAACAGGGTCAATGGGCCGGTGGGAATTTGGATAGCGGTGAATTAGCGCCGGCAACGCTGAATGATTTGACGAATTGGGTGGCGACACACGGCCGTACCCTGCATCTCGATCCCGATACCCTACATTTTGCTACGCGGCACAACCTGGCGCTGCCAGCGCCGCCGCCTACCATCTGGTTGGGGCTGCCGCTGCTGCTAGACAATGTTGTGGTTGGGGTGATGGTGTTGCAGCGATTTGGCGCTGCCCGACCTTATAATCGCTGGCAGTTAGAACTGTTGCACGCTGTGGCCGCCCAGGCCAGTGTGGCCGCCCACAACGCCCGACTGCATGGCGAAATTGTGCGCCTGTATACCCAGACGGATGAGGCGCTGGCGCAGCGGGTGCAGCAGCTACAGGCGTTGCTGAATGCCATGGCTGAGGGAGTGCTGATGGTTGACCGGCAAGGGCGGGTGATGCTGGCTAATCCGACAACGGCCGTGCTGCTGGGCAACACATTGGCAGCCAATAGACCATTGACGTTGGCGACCGCGCCCTGGTTGGGGTTTGATGAAAAGCAGTTGGCCGCCCGCTTGCAAGAATTGGCCGCCGGCGAAATGCGCAGCGATTACGGCCGTGCCCATTTTTGCCCACCCGTCACTCCCCGTCGCATTCTGGAACGGCAGGAAGCGCCTGTTTTTGACCGGGATGCCCAATTGATTGGCTGGCTGCTGCTTTTCCGCGATGTGACCGAGGAGCAAGAACTGGCCGAAAGGCGCGATGACCTGACGCGCATGATTGTGCATGATTTACGCAATCCCCTGACGACGATGGCCACTACCCTGCAACTGGCGCAGGATTACCTGGCCGAAACGGCGGATGGAGACGCCGCCCGCAGGCTGCTGCAAAATGCTAACCAGGGCAGCCAGGACTTGCTAGATTTGGTTGATTCGCTGATGGATATGCACCGGATGGAGGCCGGTCGCTCGATTGTAGATGCGGATGCCATGCGCCTGCCGCCGCTGGTGGAGGCGGTGGTGGCACGCCTGCAACCGCTGCTGGCGCACAAGGAATTGACGTTGACGATCACGGCCGTACCCGACCTGCCCCCTGTCTGGGCAGACGCCGAATTGGTGCGGCGCGTCCTGGTCAATTTGCTGGACAATGCGCTCAAATTTGCGCCCACACGCGGCCAGATTGCCATTACGCTGCAACCGGAAACGGAGCAGCCCGGTTATGAACCCGGCGTCCGCTGCATCATTCAAGACAGTGGGCCGGGCATTCCGCTCGACTTCCGCGAGCAGGCATTTGAACGCTATACACGCACCAATCCCGGCGGCGCGCCGGTGCGTGGCGCCGGGTTGGGGCTGACCTTTTGCAAGATGGCGATTGAGGCGCAGCACGGCCGTATCTGGGTGGAAGATGCTCCCGGCGGCGGCAGTCAGTTTGTCTTTACTTTGCCCGGTATTCCAGAGTGGGGTGATGGGGTGATGGGGTGATAGGATGATTCTCTGATCTCCCAATCTCCAATCTCCAATCTCCAATCTCCCGATTTTTTATGCGCTATTTCCTGGATGCACGCACCGCGATTGAGCATTTCCCCGGCATTGGCCGCTATGTCAGCAATCTGGCGCGGGCCATGACGGCGGAACTGCAAACCGGCGAAGAGTTATGGCTGCTGGTGGATGGGGCACGGCCGTCGGCCTGGCCCTTACCGCCGGAAGGTGAACGAGTACACAGGGTGGTCACGGCCGTGTCTCCCTTCTCCCCGGCGCAGCAATGGCAAATTCCCCGGCTGCTGCGGCAGCACCAGGCCGATGTCTACCACAGCCCCTACTATTTGATGCCTTATCGCTCTGGCGCGCCTACTGCTCTCACACTGTACGACCTGATTCCGCAGCTTTTCCCGGCATACTTTTCGGCGCAGCGGCGGCTGCTGGCCCATTTAACGACCTGGCTGGCGCTACGCCGCGCCGATCAGGTGATTGCCATTTCCCAGGCTACCCGCCAGGATGTGCAGGCGCATTATGCCATCCGTCCCCAAAAGATAACGGTCATCCCCCTGGCCCCTGATCCCCGTTTTACGCCGCAGCTGGCGGCCGAAGTGCAGAGAGTTCGCCAACAATACGCGCTGCCAGAAACGTATGTGCTGTATTTGGGGATCAATAGACCGCACAAGAATCTGCTGCGGCTGGTGGAAGCATGGACGGCCGTACCCTCAAATTCCGCCACCCTGGTCATTGCCGGCGCCTGGGACAGCCGTTATCCAGAGATAAAGGAACGGGCGCACGCCTTAGGTCTGGACGAGGCCGTTCGTTTCATTGGCCCGGCGGCAGATGCCGACCTGCCGGCTCTATACAGCGGCGCCCACTTTTTTGTGTTCCCCAGCCTGTATGAGGGGTTTGGCTTGCCGGTAGTAGAAGCGATGGCCTGCGGCACGGCCGTGATCACCAGCCACACCTCCAGCCTGCCCGAAGTGGCCGGGGAAGCGGCCGTTTATGTAAACCCCCATGATACGGCGGATATAACCGGACAGATCAATCATCTCCTGGAGAATCCCTCTCTCATTGCTGACTATCGGCAAAAATCGTTGGCGCAGGCGCAAAAATTCACATGGCGCAATACGGCCGTTGCCACATTGAACCTGTACCGCCAACTGGCAACCGATAACCGATAACCGATCACGGGCTACGGCCGTTCCGCCAACAGCGCCTGCAACCGCGACACCACCATGGCGATGGCGACCTCGTTCATCCCCCCGTTGGGCAAAATCACGTCGGCAAACCGTTTGCTTGGCTCCACAAATTTCAGGTGCATCGGCCGTACCGTCTCCAGGTATTGGGCAATCACCGAATCCAGCGAACGACCACGTTCGTTCATATCCCGCTGCAAGCGGCGGATAAAACGCACATCGGCATCCGTATCTACAAACAGCTTGATGTCCATGAGATCCCGCAGTTTGCGCCGCGTAAAAATCAAAATCCCATCCACCAAAATAATCGGGCACGGCGCTACCAGCACGGTCTCTTCGGTACGCCGGTGCAGCGTAAAATCATATACCGGCACCGCCACCGACTCCCCGGCCAATAACTGTTTGATATGGTGGATGAGCAGTTTGGTTTCTAGCGAATTGGGGTGATCATAATTGACGGCTGCGCGCTCCGCAAAGGAGAGATCGGGACGGTCTTTGTAATAGGCGTCATGGGGTAAATAGGCGATCTGGGATTGGCCGACGGCCGTTAAAATTGTGCGCGCTACCGTCGTCTTGCCCGACGCCGTTCCCCCCGCCACCCCAAACACCACCGGCTTTTTTTTGCTCATGTTCCTGCCATCCTGAGACTGGAGACCGGAGATTGGAGATTAGAGATTGGAGATTCGGGAATCTCCAATCTCCAATCTCTAATCTCTACTAGCCTATAAACAAAAAGGCCAGCGCCATGCTGACCTTTGTGCCAAGCCAGCTAAGGGAGTCGAACCCTTGACCTACGCATTACGAGTGCGTCGCTCTACCGACTGAGCTAAGCTGGCGTTGCGGGCGAGATTATAACAGCCCCCATCAGCCATGACAAACCAGATCAGATTATGACAGCGATTCTCAATTTGCCCGGCGGCGGCAGATAAATCTGCACCAACAGAAGGCAAAGTCGGCCTTCGCCGACTGTCTCTCTAGCCGACGAAGGTCGGCTTTGCTGCTTGTAGCCGCGATTTTAATCGCCGGGTTTTGCCAAATTGATAATTGCTGAGATTGTGAAGCCACCTGGGAATAGAAACCCCAGGCTGCTTGCCACAATCACATAACTCGTGATAAAAATTGACCATCACATCACCGAGGAAACCAGCATGAGTTCAGAAGTCTCACAAGCCGAAAACACCCCCTTGCCGCCACACGTACCCGGTATACCCGTGGAAACCCCAGAACAAAAAGACCAGAGAAAACGCAACGACCGACGCAGCAAGATTGAACAAACAGCAGGCGTCGTTGGCTCAGACCGCATCATTCTCAATGGCGAGAATCTCTCGAAGATGGACTTAAGCGGCATTAACCTCAGCGGCGCAAAAATGAACGATGTCAATCTGAAAAAGGCAAATCTGGAAAAGGCCACACTGGATGGCACGTCATTGGAAAGAGCGACACTGGTAGAGGCAAACCTGAGTAACGCTTCCCTGAAAAAAGCCAAACTGTTTATGGCCTCGCTCAAAAGAGCCAACCTGGAAAAGGCAGACCTGACAGAAGCCTACCTGGGAAAAGTCAGCTTGCAGGGCGCGAACTTGAAAGATTGTAACTTTAGCAAAGCCCGGCTGCATTTTACTGATTTACGGGGGTGTGATCTGAGCAGCGCCACGCTGTCAGGCACAGATTTAAGAGAAGCGCGTTACAACAAAGATACCCAATGGCCGTCCAATTTTCATTTACCTGAACTCACCGGCGCCGTCCTGGTGGAATAATGCCCGTGAGCCGTTGTCCGTAACCCGTAACCCGTTATTCGTAATCGAACTTCGGATTACGGATTACGGATTATTGCCACCAGCCACCGGATTGTCCTCCCGGCGGCTCCATTCACTCCAGGAACCAACGTAGAGACGGCCGTACCCCAACCCACTATGCGCCATCGCTAAAATGTTCACGCAGGCGCTCACCCCGGAACCGCAATAAAACACAGCCTCATCCGGGGATGTTTCCCCCAACAATGCCTGAAATCTTGCTCGTAATTGGTCGGCGGGCAGATAACGGCCGTCCGCCCCCCAATTCTCCTCGTAGAAATAATTCACCGCCCCTGGAATGTGTCCCGCTTTCTTGTCAATCGGCTCGATCTCGCCGCGATAACGGGCCGGGCCGCGAGAATCTACCAGCAGTGACACACCGGGCACGTCTCCCATTTGCACCAGCCAATCAGACCGGGGGGCGCCGGTGAATACAGCCGTGCGCCCCACCGCCGCATCCTGGCTGACCGGCAGCCCCGCGGCCTGCCAGGCCGCCCAACCGCCATCCAGTACGGCCGTAGCCGCATGTCCCATGTACTGCAACATCCACCACAAGCGCGCTGCATACGACCCATTGCTGGCGTCATACACCACCACCTGTTTGCCCTCATCAATCCCCCATCGGCCAAAGAGCGTGGTCATGGCGGCGGGGGTGGGCAGGGGATGACGCCCCGCGTCCGTCACCGGCGGCCCACTCAAATCCTCATCCAGGTGGGCATACAACGCCCCCGGAATATGCGCGGTGGCATACTGGCGACGGCCCCAATCTGTGTCCGCCAGTTCAAACCGGCAATCCACAATCACCAATTCGGAGTCAGAAAGATGGGCGGCCAGGGTTTCAGGAGAGATGAGGGTGGTGAACATTGGAAGTAATTGGGTAATTGGGTAATTGGCGATCAATTACCCAATTACCCAATTACATTTATGGTGAAGGTGTACTTGTCACCAACGGCGGCGGTTCTGTGGGGGGTGGCGGCGGTGGCGTGTCGGTGGGCCAGGCCAGGGTGGGCGTGGCGGTGGGCACAGTGGGGGTGGGCGGCACGGCCGTGCCCGTTTCCGTGGGCGTGGGTGTAACCGTGGGCGCATTGGGGTCTTCCAGGAAAGCAACGGTGCGCCGCTCCCCTTCGGCCACTACGCCGCCATCTTCCAGCCGCACCTGCCACTCATACCGGCCCGGTAACACCTGTAACCGGCTGTTACCGGTGGTGAAACTATCCGCCGCCAGCGTGACGGCGTAATAGGTGCCATGTGTGGGCTGGCTGATTTCGGCAATGGGGAACGAACCTTGTTGGGTGTGTAAATATAAGACAAACCGCTGGCCGCCGCTCAGGGGCATGGGCCAGTTCCAGGCGTAGGTCACGGCCGTAGTCACCATCGCTTCCGTGTTCTGCGCCGGTTCTTGCAGACGCAGGGCCACATCCGGGCGCGCGCCAAAGGCATTGCCAAACTCCGCCGACCAGTACCAGACATTGGGGGCATTAAAATCGCCAAAATAGCCGACGCCCACATCCGTTGCCGCTTCGTTGAGCAATATCGCCCGGTGCGACGGGCTGTTGATCCAAAATTCCACCGCCTGCCGCGCCTCTTCAAAACCCCAGGCCGTCGTTTCCCCGGCATAACCCGCGCCATACCCATGCCAGATAAATCGTTCGGCCGGAGTAGAGCCGTCGGAGCCGGTGTGGGCGGTGTAGCCATAGGCGGCCATGTCAGTGGCATGGTTTTGGGCGGCGGCGTTGAGCGGCGAGACGTTGGTCAATGGAGAACGGCCGAATTGCCGCCGAGCTTCGTTGATATAGAGGAAAAGCTGTTCGGTGGGTGGTGTGCCCGGTGTGATTTCCAGCGGGGCCAGGGTAAACGCCTGGGCCAATTCCACCGAGGGCAGGTCTAAACCAAGCAGGGGGTCTTCGGTTACGGCCGTCACCCCCTCTCCACCCCCATTCACAATCATGGGCAAATACAGTTGCAGCAGGCCGGGGTCTACGTGAATCCAGCGCCCCATCTGCGTGGCCCCAAATTCATTCACGGCAATCATGGTAATGTAGTAATCGCCGGTGCGGGTATACAGGTGATTGATGCTCGCGCCTTCGTGATAATGGCCGTCGCCCATATCCCACTCAAACCGCTGCACCGAGGCGTCGCCAATGCCCTGCACGTTAAACCATTGCCCGGCAGGGATGCTCTCCGGCGCGATCATATCGGCCGTTGGCAACTGCCCCACCGTCACCGGCCAATAGGCGTCCGACTGGCCGTATTGATTCCACACCCGCAAATGCACCTGGTACGTGCCCAGGCCATTGTATTGGTGCTGGGGGTTGGCTTCCGTGCTGGTAACGCCGTCGCCAAAATCCCAGGCATATTGCAGCGGCTGCTGCCCGCCGCTTTGGCTGATAAAGGTGACGGTTTGCCCCACGCCGGGCGTCATGTCATCCAGCGTAAATTGGGCCGCCGGATGGGGCACAACGGTGATCAGCCGGGTCTGGCTGACGCTGGCGATGGGGTTGTTAACCTGCAATTTCACTTCATACTGGCCTGGTTGGGAGAAGAGGATGACGGGATCGATCACTTTGAGGATACGGCCGTCGCCCAAATCCCACTCCTGGCTAAAGGGGCCAGAGCCGCCCAATTGGGCGCGCAGTTGGAAAGGTTGCCCCACCGACACTTGCGGTGGGCTGAGGATGCCGTTGATCTGGGGCGGAATACCGGCCCAGAAGGGGGCGGTAATGGTTTCCTGGACGTTGTTGAACTTGAGGACGGCCGTGACCACCTGTTCCGGGTTTTGCACATCGGCCGTTTCCAGGCGCAGTGGCAGGCTGATTTGAGCCATACCGCCGGAGGGCACCACCGGCAGCCAGGTCAGGCTGCGATTTTGCACATTCACCGTTACGCCTGCCGGTAACAAACCATCGGCCAACGCCAGACCGGCCGGTAGCTGGAAGACGATTTCGGGTGCGGCCGTTTGTGTATCTACATTGGTTAAAATGGCTTGAAGTTGGAGCGGCGTCCCCGGCTGGCTAAACGGCGGCGAGAGCGACACCTGCAACTGCAACGAATCACTCACCTGCGCCAGCCCACTGACCACCAACACCTGGGCAGCCATCGGCTGCCGGCTGCTGGCCCAAATTCCCAATCCCACCAGCAGCAGACAAACCACGGCGAGCAATCGAAAGCGGCGTCTTATCACGTGGGCAGTTTATCAGAATCAGAGAATGGGAACAAGCGAGGGGATGAGGTGGAGGGGTGAGGAGAGTGAAAAACGAACGGCCGTTCTCGCCCATGAGGAGAGCAACACGCCCTCGTGCTGCCCGTTCGCACGTAGGTGTGCGAACTCCTCAAATTCAAGTTGATCAGGTAATAGGCACCCTTAGAAAGGTTCCGCCCTACCTTCACAAATTTCCGTCGTCAACAATTTTTCTGAATCGGCCAACAAATCCAAGAACAATATCGTCGGCAACTTTCACCCAAAACCCTTTACCATATCCTCTTTGATCTATTGGGAGTTCCAGAAATACTTGTGGTGCTTGACCATCCTCCATATTGGGATTAAAAATTACAATATGGGTTGTTGTAAGCATCTTGAAAGTGTCCGGCTGAAGTTTTATGACTCGGAGCTGCTGTGGATACGATGCAAAGGTCTGACGTAAATGCTGTATTACGGCGTTAATAGTTTCTGTATCAGGGACAATGTAAGTATAAGTGATTTTCTTTCTCAGATTCTTTTTAACCATCCCGATAACGTCAATCTCAGGAGATCCCGTATCGTTTGAAAGGTCTGGAGAAATTACCCAGATAGCTCTACCTTTTGTCTTGCCTTCTAGATCATTTACTTCCGCGATTCTGTACAACCAATCATATTGAGCTGATGGTAGAAGCTCTCTGAGTTCCCCGATAATTTTTTCGACCTCTGTCTGATTGCTAGTGCTTCCAAACCTCAACACAATTGCAACCACTCCCAAAATAATAATTGTCGAAATACTTGCTCCTACAAGTACTGTTGTGAGGTCTAGGAGGTCTAGTGCTTTACCCACAACAATGCTTATCAAAATAACCAGTAGAGTGATGGTGATGCTTAACCATTCGGCTGTGTTACTGCGTTTCGGCATACTTGCTCCTACAAGTACTGTTGTGAGGTCTAAGAGGTCTAGTGCTTTACCCACAACAATACTTATCAAAATAACCAGTAGAGTGATGGTGATGCTTAACCATTCGGCTGTGTTACTGCGTTTCGGCTTCGGCTTCGATTTGCTGTTTCACGGCCGTCAACTCCACTCTCTTCTCTTCACTCACCACCGGGTACGCCAGATGTAGTTCCTGGATGCGGGCGGTGATAATGTCGGCCACGCAGGCGCGCATAAACCATTTGTGGTCGGCCGGGATCACATACCAGGGCGCGGTCTCCGTGCTGGTGGCCCGCAACATCTCCTGGTATGCCTGCTGATACTCATCCCAATGCTGCCGTTCGTGGAAATCACCTACGGCAAACTTCCACTGTTTGGCCGGGTCATTCAGCCGGTCTAAAAATCGCTGCCGCTGCTCCTCTTTGGAGACATTCAGGAAAAACTTGAGGACGAGCGTATCGGCGCGGGCCACCATGGCCTCAAACTCGTTGATCTCCTGGTAACGGGTGCGCCACACCTCGTCCAGGCTGGCGCTGTGCAAACGCTGAGGCCGCCACTGGCTGTACAGGAAATGGGGGTGTACGCGCACCACCAGCACCTCTTCATAATAGGAGCGGTTGAAGATGGCAATACGGCCGTGTTCCGGCAACTTTCGCATCGGTCGCATTAAAAAGTGGTGTTTGCGCTCCTCCTCCGTCGGGGCGCGGAAGCTGGTCACGTCCACCCCCTGCGGATTCACGCCGGACATGACGTGTTTGATGGTGCCATCCTTGCCCGCCGCATCCAACGCCTGAAAAATGATCAACACCGCATACTGCCCGCTGGCCCAGATGAGTTCCTGCACCGCCGATAGTTCGGTCACATCCTCCAACAACGCTTCTTTGGCTTCCTTCTTATTGGCAAACCCGGCGGTAAAACCGGGGTCATAATCCGCCAGTTTAATCTTCTTCCCCGGCGGCACCATAAACGGCGCATGATCCAGACGATGTTTTTCAGCCACAACAAACCTCCTTCACAAAACCCCACGTTGTAGGGGCGAGACAACCGGGTAAAACCTTTGCCATGAAGCAATGCCTCATCCCCGGTTGTATCGCCCTATTGCTATTGCCGGTAAGAGGGCGAGACGGTTGGGGATGAGGTTTTGGTGATCCTTCCAGGTAATGCCCAACCGTCTCGCCCCTACCACGTTTATTTTTTCTTCACTGGGAAGCGCGTCAGCACGGTTGCCGCATCGGGCATGGGCAGTTTGGCGCCCGGTTTGATTTCTTTCGGCAGCGGGATTTCCCGTTTGCCGCCGCCCAACTGGTAGAGCCACACGGCCGTACCCGGCGCACTCATCGCCACCGAAACCAACGCCTGCCCCGACAAGTACCCTTCACTATCCAGCGAACAGCTTGTGACTGTGCCCACCACTTTGCCGCGTGCATCCAGCACCGGGTCGCCGCCATCCGGGCGGCGCACCCCCTTCTCATTCATACGGAAGCGGGCCACCACGTGCTGGCGCGTCTGTTCGTGGGCAATAAAGGCCGCCCGCCCCACAAAAAACGGCTTCCACAGCTTCACATAGCTGCCAAAACCGGCATCGGCCGGATTCAATCCCATCTCGCCCGCCAGTTCATGGCCGTAAAGCGGCAGCCCGGCCTCTGTGCGCAGACTGTCCCGCGCCGCCAGGCCACACGGCTTCACGCCCATCGGCCCACCTACTTCCAAAATAGCCTCCCACAATTGCGGTGTTTTGTCGGGATGGACAAACAGTTCATACGCCACCCGCTCGCCGGTATAACCGGTGCGGGAGATGATGACGTTCATGCCTGCCAGATAACCCTGGGTCAATCGCGCCCAGCCCAGCCCTTTGATACGCCTCTTCACTTCGGCGTCATCGGCCAGCGCCAGCAGCACCTCCAGCGCCTTGGGGCCTTGCAAGGGCACATCCACGCGACATTCATCCCCCCACTGCGGGTCACGCAGGTTGCGTAGGGTGACGGGGTGTTGGATGCGGGCATACGGCCGTGCCCCATCAATCATCACCCGCCCCTCGTTCACGGCCGTCAGCCACGCCCAGTTCTTGTCATTATTTGAGGCATTCACCACCAGCATAAAATGCTCCGCTCCCAGCCGGTACACCAGCAAATCATCAATCACCGAACCATCGGGCAGCAGCAGGTAGGTGTAGTGGGATTCGCCCACGTCCAACGTGCTGACATCATTCGTCAACACCGTATTCAAAAACTCGAAAACATGCGGCCCGGTGGCGTCAAACACGCCCATGTGGGTGGCATCAAAGAGACCGGCGGCGGTACGCACGGCCGTGTGTTCCTCCCCCACCGACGTTTCATAGCGCACCGGCATCTCATACCCGGCAAAGGGCACGATGCGCCCACCCAACTTCACATGCGTCTCGTACAACGTGGTGCGCTTCAACGGTGGGTCGGCCGGTTCTTCCCAGGTGAAGGCAGGCAAGGCTTGCCCACCGGAACGATGCTGCATCCCCACAAAAAACGGCTTGCTGTCCGCATACGGGGCCACGCCCTCCACGCGCCGCGATTGATGTGCTTTCGCTACCGGCTCAGTCAATTCATCCTCCGGCGCAAAGGGCAGCCGGAATACGGCCACCGGCCCATCCAGTTTGGCATACAAATCACCAAAATCCACGTAGCCATCAGACAGCGCCGCCAGCCAATCCCAGGCCAGAATTGCCACCGCTTCATCGTCCAGTTGCAGGTGGTAGGTGTCCTCGGTCAGGCGATACAGCACCGCATCATAATCCAGGCCAGGGCCAAAAATGTGCGTGGGCTGTGACGCGCCCACCGCCAGGCCGGACACATCGCTGGTGAGGGCATGGTTGAGCAGTTGGGGTGCGGCCGTACCGCGAATTTCGACGACGGTGCCGATTAACGGCCGTCCGCCTACCCCTCTCAACTCCTGCACTATCGCCCGCCCCTTTTGCAGCGCGGCAAATTCCACCTTCGCCCGCAATTGCGTCTTGCCACCCATGGCCATGTAGCTGAACGGCTTGCACCCCTTGAGTACGGTGGCAATCGCCTCCGCCAACCGGTCAACTTCCGCGTCGCCAAAACCAAGCTGGCTGATCCACACTGTGCCTATGCGCAGGCCGGTGGGGTTGAGCGCCCCCACATCCCCCGGAATCGTGTTCCGGTTCAGCACAATACCCGCCAAATCGAGAATCCGGGCGGCCATATCGGCCGAGAGATGGACGCCATTGTGTGTCACACTCTTCGTGTCTACCAGCAGCAGGTGCGTCTCCGAGCCACCGGCGACTATGCGGAAGCCATGTTCGGCCAGTTTTTGCGCCAGCCGCCGGGCGTTGTCCACAATGCGCTGCTGTAAGGCACGGAAACGTTCCGTTTGTGCCAGTTTCAAAGCCACGCCCAAAGCGGCAATCGTGTTCAGGTGTGGCCCGCCCTGCTCGCCAGGGAAAACGGCGCGATCAAGTTTGCTCGCCAAATCCTTGTGATGGGTGAGCAGCATAGCCCCACGTGGCCCGCACAGGCTCTTGTGGGTGGTAGTCATCACCACATCGGCAATGCCGATGGGCGACGGATGCACCCCCGCCGCCACCAGCCCGGAGATGTGCGAAATATCGGCCAGCAGATAGGCGCCCACTTTGTCGGCGATCTGGCGGAAACGCGCCCAATCCACAATCATGGGATAGGCTGAAAAGCCAGCGACGATGATTTGTGGTTTGGCTTCCAGGGCGCGGCGTTCGATGTCATCGTAGTCCAGCAGTTCGGTCTGTGGGTCTACAAAATAGGGCACGCCGTTGTACACCTTGCCGGAACGGTTCACCTTGGCTCCGTGTGACAGATGCCCGCCGTCGTTCAAGTTCAAGCCCAGGATGGTATCGCCGGGCTGCAAGAGGGCGGTATAGACGGCGCTATTGGCCGGCGCGCCGCTGAGAGGCTGCACGTTGACGTAGAGGTTATCGGCGCTCACGCCATTGGCGGCAAACAGTTCGGCGGCGCGGCGGCGGGCGAGGGCTTCCAGCAAATCGGCGTATTCCACGCCTTTGTAATAGCGGGGGTCGCTGTAGCGGCGGTAGTGGGCCAGTTCCAGGGGCACGTCCATGATGTCGGCTTCGCGCTGGCGGCGGCTCTCCTCGCGGGGGTAGCCTTCGGCGTAGATGTTGGCAAAGGTGCTGCTCACGGCCGTGCGCACGGCATCCGGCGCGGCGCTCTCGCTGGCGATCAGGATGATGGTGCTGTCCTGCCGCCGGTCTTCTGCTTCTAAAATGTGGTTCAGTTCTGGGTCTAGCTCTTCGAGGTCGCCTCGAAAGATAAAATCTGGGGACATGATATTTTCTCCAATTGTAGGCATCTTTTGTGATTAACCTGGGAGATTGAAGAGCGGAGATTGGAGATTGACCAATCTCGAATCGCTCATCTCTAATCAATCTCTCAACGGCAACCAGATTTTATCAGGAATCGGGGGGACTGCACGTAGTATGGGTTAGGGCACGGCCGTGACTCGTAAGTCAGCGATGACGGCCGTTGGCGTCGGGTCAACGCTGGTACAAGCGACCAGCAGCAGGGACAAAAAAAGCGTAGAGAAAAACAGTTGGCGACTCATGGCGAAATTGTATCGCCATTCGACCGCCAAACCATGCCCCCGCCCTACGCAATGGTGACGACTACCGGACAGGCATCAGGCGACGGCAAATTCGGTGTACGGCCGTTTCTCTGCTGAATGAAAACCTAACACAATTTCCTCATTGGAAATTCCCGCATCCAGCAGGTCACCGGCGACGCCATCTTCCGTCCAATCATCCTCCACCCAAATTTTGCCATCACGGATACGCAGATGAAAGACGATGCCATGAACACGCCGATGTTTGTCCCATCCTACATTAAGCAATAAATAACTGTCCAGGTTTTCATCACAAATCGGTAACCGTTCAATTTCACCGTGACTGTATTTTCTTTGTGCGTGTTCATTCAGGATTGTTTTTATAATGTGCCGATATTCGTCTATTCTATCCATTGCACAATCTCCTCTGTATTTACATACACAACCAACAGCCGAATTCTGTTTTCTTCAAAAAGAGTATGGAAACCTATGCGCCGAAAAACACCTTCATACGTTTGATTATCAATTGCCAGATAGAGGGCGCGTTCAGGCTCTGTCTTGTTTAACAAACTTTGGTAAAGCACATATTGGCCCACCGCCTGCTCCATATCCCGCACAACAGAACGGCCAATAAAGCTCTTCACTTCTACAGCAATTTTGCGCCCTTCTTTCTCAGCCGCAATGGGTTTTTCGGCCCCCAAATCTACAAAAACGTTGACATCCCCATAACTGATGTAAAAGGGATCGGCCGTTATCGTCCAGCCATCTTTGATGAGGGCTTGTTTCACCGCATTATGATAAACATCTTGCGCCGGCATGATCACTCTCCATGACGCAGATTATACCTCACAAACCGGTCAGGCAGTTGAGATTTATTGAGGGCGTTCAGGAGTTCTTGAGGTTTGGTTCTTCGCAGAGTAAGGTGGCTGCCTCAACCAATGGCCTGAAAAGTGGGCCGCAGCGCAGGGTATAGCGCCTGGTAGTGGGGGTAGAGGGTCTGGTAACTGGCAGATTGCGGGCCGGGGCTGGTCATCCCGGTGATGTGGATGGCCGCGTTGCAGGCTGCTTCCACACTGGCAAAGGCGCCCGCGCCGGTGGCTGCCAGCAGCGCCGCGCCATAAGCCGCGCCTTCGGCCGTGTTCACCGTCACCAGTTCGGCATTAAAGACATCGGCCAAAATTTGCCGCCAGAGTGAACTTTTGGCTCCACCACCGGCAATGCGCACCTGCGTCACGGCCGTCAGCCCCGCCCCCTTCATCAATTCAAAACTGTCCCGCAGCCCAAAGGCCACCCCTTCCAACACAGCGCGGGTCAGGTGGGCACGGCCGTGCCGCACCGTCAGCCCCACGAATGCCCCCCGCGCCAACGGGTCGGGATGGGGGGTGCGTTCCCCGGTGAGATAGGGTAGAAAGAGCAGGCCATCGCTGCCGGGCGGTATCGTTTCCGCCTCTTGCACCAGATCGCCAAATTCCACGCCAGGAGCCAACGCATCACGGAACCAGCGCAGACTGCCCGCCGCCGAAAGCATCACGCCCATAAAGTGCCATTTACCGGGCACAGCATGGCAAAACGCATGCAGACGGCCGTCTGGCTCAATGGCCGGTCTGTTTGTGGCCGCAAAAACCACGCCGGATGTACCCAGGCTGAGGGCCACAATGCCCTCCACCACCGCCCCCACCCCCACGCCATTAGCCGCTTGATCGCCACCGCCGCCCACGACGGGAATTCCGGCAGGCAAACCCGTCGCTTCCGCCGCGTCAGAGGAGAGATGGCCGGTCACGGCCGTGCCCTCAAACGTCGGCGGCAGCCAGGCGGGATCAATTTCCAGCGCCGCCAGCACTTCGGGCGACCAGTCACGCTGTTTCAAGTCAAACAAGATCGTGCCTGCGCCGTCGGCTTTATCAATGGCAAATTCGCCGGTGAGGCGATAACGCACGTAATCTTTGGGCAGCAAAATGTGGGCAATGTGGGCGTAAACATCCGGCTCTTCCTGCTGTACCCACAAGATTTTGGGGGCGGTGAAGCCGGTCAGGGCGTCATTGCCGGTAATCTGAATCAGCCGTTCCTTGCCCAGGCGGGCGCGAATATCGTCACATTGGGCGGCGGTGCGCTGGTCGTTCCAGAGGATGGCTGGGCGCAAGACGGCCCCGTGTTTATCCAGCAGCACCAGGCCGTGCATCTGCCCGGTGAGGCCGATGGCGCGGATGTGGTGGGGGGGTACGGCCGTGTTCGTCAACACCTGCCGAATCGCCGCCACCGTGCCCTGCCACCACAAATGGGGGTCTTGTTCGCTCCACAACGGCCGTGGCGTTTCATAGCCATATTCCACCGCCGCCACACCCACCACATGACCCAATTCATCCATCAACAACGCCTTCGTCGCCGTTGTGGAACTGTCAATGCCTAGAAAATAATCCATGATTCGCTCTAAAATGATTTCCAAAAGGTGTGTTTCATTTGGTTAACACAACGAGGCCATGTCATTCCGAACGAGGTCTTCAGAGTGAGGAATCCCTCTCCTGTGCAAGTGGTGGGGATTCCTCGTCGAAGACTCCTCGGAATGACACGACAAGGTTTAGATCATTTGGTGAACGGTGTATTTACAAAGTCTCGAAGATAAAAATCCGCGAAAACCCGGCAAATCCGCGTCCCATTTTTCTTATCGCACGCCCAATAGGAGTTCAACCGTGAGTTGATCCAGCCGCTCGTAGGGTTGGCCTTTGGCGGCGATAGCTTGGCGGTCAAAGTTGTGCGCTTTGAGCGCCGCCGCTTTGGCGCGGGAGTAGGCGCCTTTGTAGCTGTCCATGCTGCCATCGTCGGCCGTGATTTCGGCGATGAGGTCTTGAATTTCGGCGTCCTCATTCCACTGCACCGCTTTCTCTTTCAGGATGAGATAGGTGCGCATACAACCCCGCGCAAACGCCTTCACATCTTCGTAATCGGAGGAGCGGTAGGCATGGGCGTCAAAGTGGCGGCTGCCCGCATAGCCCACATCTTCCAGAAATTTAACCAGAAAGAAGGCAGACTTGATATTGGCCGCGCCAAAACGAAAATCCTGATCATAACGGCCGATCATCTGGTCATTCAGGTCAATGTGGAACAATTTGCCCGCGTCCCACGCCTGGGCCACGGCATGAACGAAGTTCAGCCCTGCCATCGTATCATGGGCCACTTCGGGATTGAGACCGATCATTTCCGGGTGATCGAGCGTCTCAATAAAGCCCAGCATTGCCCCCACAGTGGGCAGATATAAATCGCCGCGTGGTTCATTTGGTTTGGGTTCCAGGGCGAATTTCAGGTCGTACCCCTGGTCGAGGACGTACTCGCAGAGAAAGTTGAGCGCCTCGCGGAACCATTTGCCCGCGTCGAGCGGGTTTTTCCCGGCATCCGTTTCCGTTCCTTCACGGCCGCCCCAAAAGACGTAGGTGGTGGCCCCAAATTCCACACCCAGGTCAATGGCGTTCATCGTCTTTTGCAGGGCGTAGGCTCGGACTTTAGGATCGTTGCTGGTGAAAGCCCCATCGCGGAAGATGGCGCTTTTGAATAGATCGGTGGTGGCCATAGGCACCACAATGCCCGTGTCATCCAGCGCTTTGCGGAATGATTTTTTAATTTCGGCGGCCTCGCCGGGCGTGGCGTCAATGGGGATCAGGTCGTTATCGTGAAAGTTGACGCCATACGCGCCTACTTCGGCCAACAGGTGGACAATTTCAGCCGGGGACAAAGCCGGTCGCACCGGTTCGCCAAAGGGGTCACGGCCGGTATTGCCCAGTGTCCACAAGCCAAAGGTGAATTTGTGTTCTGGTTGGGGGGTGTACATGTTTTTCTCCATGTTGGGAGATTGGAGATGGGAGATTGACCAATCTCTAATCTCTAATCTCCATTCTCCAATTCTTCATACTCAAACCAGTCAAAGCTGGCATAGTTGCTGCTCTCACGGCCGTTGCTGCTGGCATACAGTCCGATATAGGCGCCCACAAAACCACCGGCAACGGGTGTGCTGAGGATACGGCCGTCTACGCCGCCGGCTACCAATTTCCATTTTCCCGGTTCCGTCGCCGCGTAAAAGCTGTAATCCTGCTCATGCCCTTCTACCTTCAGGTAAAATGTGCCCGGTTGCATGGGCTGTTGGGCAATGACTTCTTCCTCTCCTTTGTCCCGTTTAATCAGGCGGATGATTGGTTCATCGGCCAGGGTGACAACAAAACGGAAGTGGAAATTGTTGTTTTGCAGCAGCACCAGACCGACACACTCGTTTTCATGTTGGGGGGTGAAGGTCACGGCCGTAGCCGCCCGGAAATGAATATGCTGCTGCCGCCGCCCTACAAAACTGGGGTTAGCCCATTCGCTGAGCTGCGGCGGGCGCAATTGTAACACCAGATAGCCGGGCTGTTGAGACAAACTCCAGAAATCGTCGCGTGGTGTGCGCAAAAAGTTCCATTCATAGGCCAGCGTCGGCGCATCGAAATCATCCCGCGCCGGGCGAGACGGCCAGGGGTACGGCGGCAGGTTGGGCAGCGGATACGCCGTTTCCACCCGCCCGGTTCCAGGGCTGAAAATCGGCCAGCCCTCTTCCCATCGCACGGGCACCAGGAATGTCTCTCGCCCCAGATTGTAGAAGTAGCCGCCATACGGCCGCATCGCCAGCAGCACTGCCCACCATTCCCCGTTTTGGGTCTGCACCAGGTCAGCGTGGCCTGTGCCCACAATCGGGTAGTCCAGCCCCAGGTGACGGTGGGTCAGGATGGGGTTGCCGGGATTGCCCACATACGGCCCGGTGATGTGCTCGCTGCGGGCGATGGCGACGGCATGATGATGGGCGGTGCCTGCTTCGGCGGTGAGCAGGTAATAGAGGCCGTCAATCTTGTAAATGTGTGGCGCTTCTGACCAGACCACTCCTTTGACAGCGCCATCCCAGATGACAGTTGGTTCACCCACCAACTGCATGATATTCAGGTCTAGCTCCTGCACGTAGACTTCGGTGTGGCCGCGATAATGCCCTTCTTCGACCAGGTTTGTGCCGCAATACCAGGCACGGCCGTCGTCGTCAAACAACAGCGACGGATCAATACCCGGCGTGGCGTCCAGCCAGTATGGTTCAGACCAGGGGCCGGCGGGATCGGTGGCGGTGACGATGAAGTTGCCGGAAGTCGTTTTGCCGTCTACCAGCGTATTGATGACGTAAAACAGCCCGTTGTGGTAACGAATGGTAGGGGCGTACAGGCCGCCGGACGGCCGTATGCCATCCAGGTCAAGCTGCGACGGCCGATCCAGCACATGCCCAATCTGCCGCCAATGCACCAGGTCGCGGCTGTGGAAAATGGGCAGGCCGGGGAAATACTCAAAGGTAGACGTAACCAGGTAATAATCTGCACCCACCCGGCAAATGGATGGGTCGGGGTAACAACCGGAGAGAATAGGATTTTGAAACATCGTGTACTTTTTTTGAGATTGGGAGATTAGGAGATTAAGAGATTGAGGTTACTTGAATCTCCCAATCTCTCAATCTCCCAATCTCTTCCCTAAATAACCTGCACTTCGCTGAAGAATTTCTTGCTCGCCAAAATCTCCTGCCCAGGCCCATCCCCCACAATTTCGATTTCGGTGCGCAAATGAATATCTTCGGACGATGTGCCAATCATCAATTCGATGACGCCCGGTTCCACCACGTACTCCATCGCCGGATTATAAAAACCAAGCTGGTTCACGAATAAGGTGAAGGTGACAGTACGAGACGCACCCGCCGGGATGGAGACACGTTTGAACCCTTTCAGTTCTTTCAACGGCCGTGTCACACTCGCCACCCTATCCCGCACATATAACTGCACCACCTCATCCCCTTCCCGCGCCCCGGTATTGGTAACGGTCAGGCTGATCTGAACCGAATCACCGGCTGCCACTGCGTGTTTGTCCACCTGCAAATTGGACAATTCAAACCGGGTGTAACTCAGCCCAAAACCAAACGGCCAGAGCGGTTTGTTGCTCATGTCCACATAGGTCATTTTCCAATGGGACTTGCCGCCAGACGGTTTGTGGTTGTAATAAATGGGCACCTGCCCCACATGGCGCGGCACGGTAACGGGCAGTTTGCCACCCGGATTCACGTCGCCAAACAAGACATCAGCCACCGCTTCCGCCCCCTCCTCGCCTGGCAGCCACGCTTCCACAATCGCCGGAATGTGTGCGGCGGCCCAGGTAGTGGTGAGGGGACGGCCGTTCACCAGCACCAACACCACCGGCGTCCCCGTCGCCGCCACCGCCTCCAACAACTCCTGCTGCACCCCTGTCAAATTCAAATCCGCCTGATCCCGCGCCTCGCCACAGGTGCAATCATCCGTCAGCCCGGACTTGCCGCCCAACATCACCAGGGCCACATCGGCCCCCTGCGCAGCGGCCACTGCCGCGGCAAAACCAGACCGGTCATCACCCATCACCTCGCAGCCCGGCGCAAAAATCAACTCCGTTTCCGGCGAAACTTTGTCGCCCAAAGCCTGCAAAATGGTGCGCATCTCCACAAAAGCGGTATCAACTTCCATGATGTCAGGCACAGGCATGGCCATGCCTAACATCGTTTGCTCACGCGCCGCCATCAGGCTTTCAATGTGGCAAATGTAGGCATAGTCACCAACCAGATGGCGGGTGGAATTGGCCTGCGGCCCAATGACGGCAATCTTAGCCACTGTTTTAGACAATGGCAGCAGATCACCTTCGTTTTTGAGCAAAATGATGGATTGTTGGGCAATTTCCCGCGCCAATTGCCGTTCCGCCGGTGTGTCAAACTCCACCGCGTCGGCATCCACAAAGGGATTTTCAAACAGTCCCATTTCAAATTTTTGCGTCAACAACCGGGCCACGCTTTGGTCAACAAATGCTTCATCTATCAGACCCCGTTCGACCGCTTCCTTAAGAGGAGCACCATAACAATCGGTGCTCGGCAGTTCCACATCCAGCCCCACCATCAGCGCCCGCACGGCCGAATCCATCTGATTGTCCGTCATATGATGCGCTTCTTCTAACTGGTCAATGGCAAAATAATCAGACACCACCACACCATCAAAACCCCATTCCCGGCGCAGAATCTGGTTCAGCAGCAGGTCGCTGGCGGCACAAGGGATGCCGTCCAACTCATTGTAGCCATTCATAATTGACTGCAAACCGGCTTCTTTGACGGCCGCTTCAAATGGAGCCAGATAGACTTCACGCAGTTCCCGCTCCGGGATATGCGCCGGATTCCAGTTCAGGCCGCCATCCGGGATGCCATAGCCTACAAAGTGTTTGGCGGTGGCAATAATGCCATCTTGCCAATTCTCGCCTTGCAGACTATGCACATAATAAACGCCCATGAGGGAGACAAGATAGGGGTCTTCACCAAACGTCTCCTCCACCCGCCCCCAGCGTGGATCGCGCACGACATCCAGCAGCGGCGAAAGACCTTGATGCGCCCCAACTGTTTTCATCTGGTGGCGGATTACCTCGGCCATGGCCCCGGTCAATTCTGGCTGCCATGTGCTGGCCAGACCGATAATTTGCGGGAAACAGGTGGCGTTGCGGGCCATGTACCCACTGCAACACTCCTCGTGAATGATAACCGGGATTTGCAGCCGCGTATGTTCAATCAGGTAACGTTGAATCTGGTTTGCCAGGGCGGCCCCTTCTTTGGGTTTCAGGCTGCTGGCCCCGGCCAGGCGGGTGATGTGCCCCAGGCCATGACCCATCAAATTTTGGGCTTTGACCTCGTCAAAAACCATGTCGGTCAGCACCTCAAACACCCAAACACTACCCAACTGGGCCAATTTTTCATCTAGCGTCATGCGCGCCAACAGATCGGCCACCCGTTCGGATGTGGCCCTGTTGGGGTCCTGGTAGACGAGTTTTTTATCAATTGTTTGCATCTTTTTGCCTCATTAAGTTTGGTTGGTATACAGGTGACACCTGACGAGGACATCGTCAACATGAATATCTGCCGGCGCTTCGTGTCGGCAAATGTCCATGGCAGACGGGCATCGGCCCGCAAACCTGCAACCTTGTTTTAAGTATTCGTCCTGTTCCGTTTCATTGAGATTGACCTTCCCCACCCAGCGCATCTTGGGGTCTGCCTGGGGAATAGAATCCCGCAAAAGTTGGGTGTAGGGATGTCTGGGGTTTACCAATACCTCCTCCACTGTACCCATTTCCACAATGTTGCCCCGGAACATCACGGCAATACGGTCACTCACATAATAGGCTGTGGCCAGATCATGTGTAATGTACAACACGCTCATGCCGAACTCTTCTTTGAGCGTTTTGAACAGGTTCACAATGGACATGCGCAGGGAGGCATCTACCATTGAAACCGGCTCATCGGCAATCAACAATCTTGGCTCGGTCAGCAGCGCCCTGGCGATGGAAATGCGCTGCAATTGACCGCCGGAAAACTCGCTGGGATATTTTCCGGCAAACTCGTTGTAAGACAGACCAACGGCCTGTAGTGTGCGTTCGATGAGGGCTACGGCCGTGTCCCTATCCTTTGCCAGCTTATAATTCCGAATCGTCTCAAAAAAGTAACTATCTACCACTCTCAGCGGGTTAAACGTGCCAAACGGGTCCTGAAAAATGGCCTGCACCCCTTCGGTAAACCAGACCTTCTCCTTTCGCTTCTTTTCCTTCCCCTGGTAGCGAATGACCCCGGACGTTGGCTCTTCAAAACCCAAAATCATCTTGGCCGTTGTGGTTTTGCCACAACCACTCTCACCGGCCAACGTAAAAATCTCCCCCGGCTTGATGTCAAAAGAGACATTATCTGTGGCCGTGATCTTGATGCGTGAAGTGATACTCCCTAAGGAGAACACTTTTGTCAGGTGCTCAACGTCAAGAACTTTGTCCATTGTTTTCATTCCTCACTAGCCAGCAGGCAACCTTGTGGCGGGGTTTTATGGCGATGTAATCAGGCATCTTTTCCTTGCAAATATCCATCACATGTGGGCACCGGGGATGGAAGGGACATCCTGGCGGCAGGTCCGCCAGGGAAGGAGGATTACCCGGCACACTGTCTCGTGGTGTCTTGTCCCCAAACTTCGGTAACGAGTTCACCAGGTATTGGGTGTAGGGATGAAGCGGTTCGGCAAAAATAGTCTCGGTTGGCGCTTCTTCGACCATTTTGCCGGCATACATAATGCCAATCCGATCCGCTACATTGGCATGTACACCCATATCGTGTGTCACCAGAACAATTGTATTGTTCAGTTTGTTTTGAATTTCTTTCAGCAGTTGCACCACACCACACTGCACCACCACGTCCAGGGCAGTGGTCGGCTCGTCGGCAATAATGAGGCGCGGTTCCAGCAAAGCAGCCAGGGCAATCGTCGTCCGTTGCCTCATACCGCCCGATAGCTGATGGGGATAGGCATTCATTACTTGTGGCGGCAGCCCTAATTCGGCAATATGTCTCTGGGCTATTTTGAACGCCTCATCCTTTGATTTCCCCTCCACATGGCTGTTGATGAAATCCTGGAAGGTGTTTTTCAGCTTGATCACAGGATTCAGCACACTCATAGAGCCTTGCGGCACGTAAGAGACATAGACCCAGCGCAGCTTCCTTTTTTCGTCGGCGCTAAGGGCAGAGACATCAATTTTTTCACCATTGATGTGATAGTACACCTTTCCATCAATCTGCCGCAGCGGGGGTTCAATCACAGCCGCCAATGCTTTAAGCAGTGTGGATTTTCCACAACCGCTTTCACCGGCAATGCCGTAGATTTCATTCTCCATAATCTCAATTTCAACTTCGTTAACCGCTTTGACGACCTTCTGATTGCCATGAACCTCGAGGACGTAGAAGGTTTTCAATTTTTCTGTGCTGAGAATGGGTTTGTTCATTGGTTCTTTCAGATCAGGCGCCGACTCGTTGGATACGGGAACGTGGGTCGAGATATTCGCTGATGCCAACGGAAAGCCAGTATAGAGCGATAAAGAGGAGAACAGAGAGAATAACGGGCGTCAGTAACCAATACCAAAAACCAAGCAATATCGCCTGATAGCTGAGCGCCCAAAAAATCATGGTGCCTAAGGTGGGGATGTCCAGGTTGACCAGGCCAAGAATAGCCAGTGTGATTTCCAGCCCAATCGCCCAGGCCATGACGTTGATCAAGGTAGCAAATATCAGGGGGGTGATAAAGGGGAGATATTCCTTTGTCACCAGACGCATGGTGCCGGAGCCAGAGAGCACGGCCGTTTGCGTGAATCCCCGTTCGCGTAAACTCAAAATCTCAGACCGGATCACCCGCGCATCCCAGGCCCACCCCAGGCAGGCCAACATCAACCCCAGCGTAAACAAATTCATGGAGTCCCGCACCAGCATCGCCAGCAAAACAATGATCAAAAATAGCGGAATCACCAGAAAACTATCACCAATAAACATGAACACCCTGTCAACCATGCCACCTTTATAGCCGGCCAGCAAGGCCACGGGTACCGCAATCATGCGTGAAATCAAACCGGCAACCAGCGCAATCGTCAGGGAGTTGCGCACCGCAAACGTCGCTGTCCAGAAAATGTCTATCCCTCTGGAATCGGTGCCCAGCGGGTTCGTTGTTGATGGCGGCAAATCCCGGGGATAAGTTCCCCACATCGTTGGGTCATGGGGTGCAAAAAAAGAAAGGCAGGCAAAAAAGAGCAGGATAACCATGATGGTGAAACTCCACCGGAACCGGTAATCCCTGAAAAGGTCTCGAAATACTTTCATGGCATCTACTCCAATTGAAGGTAGTGGCAAACCACAAGCATTCGGCCCCAGAGAATCCTCTCGCCTGCGGCCAGGTTGCCATCAACTATATCTAATCCGGGGATCAAACAAGGGATACGCCAGGTCAATGATCAGAATGGCTGTGGTAATACCCACAATCGAAAAAACGGTAATCCCCATGATCAGGTTGTAATCGCCGGTAAGGATGGCATTGTATAAAAGGGTGCCAATACCTGGGTATGAAAAAACGATTTCAACAATTAAAGCGCCGCTGAAAATCTGCCCAATCAACAACGCCAACGCAGTAATCTGCGGCAACATCCCGTTGCGAATGACATACCGCGAGACAATTTTGTGCTCGTGAACGCCCCCCATCTTGGCATATTGCACATAATCGGCCGAGTTGACATTCTGGACGATCAATTTCATTGTCTGGAACCAGGCCGTTGTACCCAACAAAATGAGGGACAAGGCCGGTAAGAAGGCATGGCGCAACACATCTTTGGCATATACCCAGGTGAAGGATGGCTGTCGTCCAAGCCCGGCCCCGCCGGAAATAGGAAACCATTGCAGCACATAGCCAAACATAAGCAACAAACCAAAAGCAAAAATGTAATAAGGCATGGGCCGGATAATCATCGCGCCAGCATCCATCGTCCGCGACCAGCGTGAGCGGTTGAAATATCCGGCCAATCCCCCCAGAAGGATGCCCAGACACCAGGCAATCGCCGTTGTGGTCACCAACAAACCCAACGTCCAGGGCATGGCGGCGCGGATCATCTTATTCACCGGCGTCGGAAATTGAAAAAACGAGACGCCAAAGTCCGCCCGCAACAGCCGGATCCAGAATGCCTTATATTGTTCCAGAGTTGAACCCTCCAGACCGTACAACTCGGTGAGGTCTTCAATCATTTTGCCAATCGTCGCCGGGTCCAGGGTTGAGCCACGCGCCTCCAGTTGCGAGATGGTGCGGCTAACAGGGTCTGTGGGTAAGGCGCGGGGGATGAGAAACACGGCCGTGATCCCCACAAAGATCACCAGGAAATACTGAATGAGTCTGGGTATGAGGTATCTTTTGACAAAGAGCATGGCAATATCCTCCTCGGTCTCGCTGCCCGTGTGAATGGAAAGATTGGGAGACTGGAAGATTGATTGAACGAGTCTCTCAATCTTCCAATCTCTTACTCTCCAAGATCAATCGCTAACAACCTATCTGCCCGTCGGCTCCAGGAAAGGCGTCATGTACTTAAACGGCCCCCAGTGGGTATACGGTTGGGTATAGGGGTTTTCCGCGCCGGGCCAGTTCGTCCAATACGTCTGATCCCAGGCAATAAAACCGATGTAACCGAAGGTCGGAATACCCGGCATATTGATGACAGCTTCTTTTAAGCCCTCAATGCCCACAGCAATCATCGCCTCAGCGTCGGCCGGGTCTGTCTCCCGCAGTTCGACAATAATCGCATCCATTTCCGGGCTGCTCCAGCGGGACTGGTGTCCTTGATTGCGCTCGCCAATAGGCAAAACGTAAGCTGAATTCCAGCGATCCAGCGTGCGGTACAAGTCCGGGCCGGCGCCCCAGGGTTCCCAACCCGGCCAGGCGCCATTGACATCAAAGTCGCCAACGGCCGTTAAATCAGCAGCTGTTTCGGTAGCAAAATGGGAAGCATCAATGCCAAATTTCCGCCACTGCTGCACTGCCGCAATGCAGTTCCGGGCTTGTAAATCAGTCGCCACTTGCACGCCGCTCATACATTCCAATTTCCAGGGCGTGCCATCGGGCAACAGCCACATACCATCCCCATCTCTGGAAAACCCATTCTTGATGAGCAGTTGCTCGGCCACTTCCGGCGCAAACTTGTACCAGCCCAAACCAAAGGCTTTATCCTGCGCCGCCGGGTCTTCGGGCACAACATAGCCGCGCCCTTGGGCATATTCCACAATTTGCTGCGGCGCATCCGTGTCATAGGGCTTGAAGGTCTCGCCATTGCCCAAATCCAGTTCAAAATTAGACAACCATTCCTCCATGGGCGCGATGTAATCGGTGGGGTAAGAACCCAATGACGGAATATGAACCGGGCTTAAGGTGCCGGCGCCGTCAACGGCCGTGCCCATATATTCACCAATGTTAATGGCCAACAACAGCGCCCAACGCACATCGGGGTTGTCATATGGCGCCCTGGCCACGTTGAAAGTAAGACCCGTCTGCGCCGGGTCATTATTCACCACCCAGGGATACCCCTGCTGGTAGGCGCGGGACGAACTAGACTGGGCCAACACCGCTTTAAGCCCTTCGGAGGAAAGGTTTACCACATCAGCTTCGTGTCTTAACTGCGCCAGAATTTTTGCCCCTTCATTGGCAAAGTATTGGAGAACGATATACTGAGGTTTAGGCTCACCATAGAGGATACCGGTTGGGCTGTTTTGCCAATCTTCCCGTTTTTCCCAAATCGTCCAGAAGCCATTTTCATCGTAGCTATGCAGCTTATAGGGGCCGGTACCGACAAAGGGATTAAACTCAAAGGCCACAATGTCCTCTACACTTTCAAAGATGTGCTTGGGCATAATCCAGGTGCTGCCCCAGCGGTCGAGGAACGTGGTGTGGAAGCGGGAGTTGGGCTTGCTTAGTTCAAACACAACGGTGTAATCATCAGGCGCTGATACGCTGACCAGGTTGTCAGCAAAGAAGGTATGCCCATTTAAACCCTCAGTAGCCGCCAGCGTCTCTGCGGTAAAAACGACATCAGCCGCAGTGAAAGGCGTCCCGTCATCCCAGGTAACGCCTTCACGTAACGGAATTGTGACCTGGGTGAAGTCTTCGTTATAGACAGGATCGCCATCGGCCAACCCATTGATGATTTCACCGGTGGCGAAGTCCACCGACCACAACGGTTCGTTGGCCAGGTTTTGCATCCCCCGATCCCGATTTTTCCAACCAACCCATTCATTAAAGTTGCCCGGAGACCCGGCGCGCCCGGTGAGCATATCCACAATCAGAGTCTGGTTTCGGGGCAAAATACCCAAAACAGCACCCGCCGGCAGACTTTCCGCTTCCGGGGCCGCGGCCGTCACTTCAACAACCACCTCCTGGACGACAGTCTCGGTGACAACGCGGGTCACTTCTACAGTCTCCCCCTCTTCCGTCACTGTCTCGGTAACAACACGGGTAACTTCAACTGGCTGTTCAACAACACGAGTAACCACAACGGGTTCAGAACTACAAGCAACAAAAATCAACAGAATGAGTAACAGAGCGGTAATCTTTTTCATTTTTCTCTCCATCATTATACGCGAGGCTGATAAAGCATGGACAAACAATCAGGTTCACAAAATCTATCCAATAACTTCCTCCTCCTTTGATCTATTTTGCAAACGCTTGCAAAAGGTATCAAAAAAAACCGCTGCTCCCCCGTGATTCTCAGTAGGGGCAACGGATTGACAACGCCATATGAATAGTCAAAAAAATAATACTGGATGGAGTTCCTTCTCATTCCCTGCGCAAATAAAGTGGCAATGAGGTGTAAGCTGAGGTTTTTTGCGCAGTATTGTTTACTTCCAGAGAGTCGCTGCAAGCGTTTGCATGAAACTCTATCAAAATCATCTCGGATTGTCAATGATTTCTGCAAACGTGTGCAGATTATGGATTGTTGTCCGGCGCATGAATGGTAAATTTGCCGCTTGTTTGCAACAACGCCATCATATAGAGCAAGCCATCGTAATACCGCCAGCGCCCGGACGGAATGGGCTGATCCCACAACGCCTGCACAAATTCGGCGCGTTGCGGATGGTCGGCAGCCAGCGCCACCACCGCGTTCATGGCAATCAGGCCGGGTGAACGGTCAGTAGATAGCGGCTCGCCTTCCAGGCTGTATTGGTTGACGTAGCTATCAATCCCCTGCTCCAGAAAAAAGTTCAGCCAGCGGTTGCTTTGCTCCACCGCCCATTCATCCTCGCCAAACCAGATGTGGTCTATGGCAATGTTCATGCCGGTGCGCCAGGCGTCAAAACGAAAATCGGCGTGGGATGGGCCGCCGCCAAAATGCAGGGGGGTACCGTCGAATTCAGCATAATCGGAAAAGAGGCCGGTTTGAGGATGCACGGCCGTTCGCCAAAACGCACGACTTTTCACGGCCGCATCTACCCACGCCTCATTATCCTGTGCCGCCCATTCCGCCCATAGTTGGTAATAATGCGGCACATGGTAAGACGGGTCCGTAAACTGGCTCACCCGCCCCCGCGAAGGCACAAAGACAATCAGGTTTGTCTCCTCATCAAACGTATTGGTGGCCACAGCGCTGTTACCTTTGGTGTGGCGCATGGTGTGTAAAATTTCGTTGGCCTGCTGGCTGTAGTTAAAAATCCCTTCGCCATCGCCCCAGCGATGCGACGCAAAAAACAAAGCCATAGCCATCCACACCTCACCGTCGCTGGCCGGATTGGCGTCAATCTGGCTGCCATCTTCCCGGTTATGCCAGGAAAAATACCCCTTGTATGGCTCCTCCTCGTGGTACATATACGTTTTGGCCCACTGCCATATACGGTTAAACTCTTCTTGTTTGTCTAGCTGCACAGCAATCATCATGCCATAAGAGATACCTTCGGAGCGGATGTCATCGTTGCCAATGTCTTTGATATAAGCCATATCGTCGCCCACCGGGTAATAGACTGTTTCTGTATCTGGGTTGCCATAAAATAGCTGCTGCCAGGCCGTCTCAATTTTCGCGTCTACTTCCGCCTCAGACTTACCCAACAGTTCGGCAAACAGGTTGGGGGGACGGCCGTCGGCAAAAACAGGTGCTTGCGGTGAAGGGGGAGTGGCTACGGCCGTCGTCGCCACCTCAGCCCCTCTTCCCTCTGCACACCCCACCAAAAACAGCGCCGCCAAAGCAACCCAAAACAACCTGCCTACATATACCCCACAACGCCCACGATTCTCCATTTTTTCACCCATTCACCCCGTCACCCTGTCACCCTTTCAACTCCCCGCCCGTCAGCCCCGTCACAATGTACCGCTCCGCCAGCAGGTAAAAAATAACCGCCGGGATAATGAGCAACGAAATATAAGCCATCACCCTGGCCCATTCCGTGCCATATTGTCCCTGAAACTGCATGATACCCAGCGTCAACGGCCACTTCTTGGAATCTCCCAGCACTACCAGCGACAGGAAATACTCATTCCAGGCACTCACCACCGTCAGCGTGGCAATCGCCGCCAACGCTGGTCGCGCCAGCGGAAACAAGACATGGCGGAAAAACCCAAACGTCGAACACCCATCAATATACGAAGCATCCTCCAACTCGCTGGGTATCGCCCGGAAAAAGCCGATCAAAATCACCGTGCTGCCGGGCAATGCAAACGTCACCAATGGCAGGATCACGCCCCAAAAACTGTTGATCAAACCCAAATTACGGATTTGCAGAAAAACGGGCAAAATCGCTACCACCAACGGAAAGAGCAGGCCAATCGAAAGAATGTTAAAAAACACCGACCGCCCCTTAAAATTCACCCGCGCAAAAATAGCCGCCAGCGGGCTGGCGATAAGCACCACCAGAAACGTCGTCGTCAGCGTGATCCGCAAACTATTACCCACCGACCGCCAGAAATCCGGTTTTACCAAAATATCGGTGTAGTTTTCCCACTTAATCCCCGTTTGTGGCAGCCCCACCGGGTTAGACATGAACTCCCCCGTCGTGCGGATGCTGCCCAAAATCACCACCACCACCGGGCTAAACATGATCAACGCTACCACAATCACAAACAAATACATCAAGAACCGGCTAAAGTTCATCTTGGGTCTTGCCATACTGGTCATCTCGCCACCTCAATCCCCCATCGTGCGGTGCAAAACCGCCCGTTGATAGCCAATGGAAAACAACAAAGTCATGGTAAACAGGATAACAGCCAGCGCACTGCCATACCCCAACTGCATTCGCTGAATGCCAAACTTGTAAAGATACGTGACGATCAGTTCACTGCGGAAAGCCGGCCCCCCGCCGGTTAATATCCAGACAATGATAAACTGCTGAAACGACCCCAAAATAGACAGGAACACCGTCAGCGCAATGGTGTCTCGCATCATCGGCAGGGTCACAAAACGCAGCACCTGATACTCATTCGCGCCCGCGACCCGCGCCGAATCTTCCACTTCTCTGGAGATATTCTGTAAACTGGCCATATACAACAGCATGTGGAAGCCAAAAAACTTCCAGGTCAGCACCGCGAATATGGCTACCAGCACCGTATCCAAGTTGGTCAGCCAGGCCGTACCTGCGTAAGCCGGATTGAAAACCTCTAAGAACCTGTTTAGCAGCCCGCCTCGGGGGTTGTAAACATACAACCAGATATAAGCGGCGATAATCTCTGAAAATACATAGGGCAGAAAAAAGATCGTGCGGAAAAACCGTTGAAAGCGCAACTGCCCCCGCACCAAAATGAGCGCCAGCGCCATGGCCAGTGGCAATTGGATGATCAGCGACAGCCCCATAATGATAAAAGAGTGTCTGATCGCTCCCCGAAATACCGCCTCGGAAAAGGCGCGCCGGTAATTATCGAGGCCCACAAAGTTATCCAAAGGTCCCAACCCATTCCAGTTGTACATACTGTAATAAGCCGCCTGACCGATCGGAATGATCAAAAATGTGGTTAACAGCACAAAACCAGGCAGCAGGCAAGCCACGATCAGCACTGTCTTGTTCCACTGTGTTCGCCTCTTGTCGGCGTTTACCTGCGTTCGGGATGTCGTTCCTGTCAGCATTCTGGTCTCTTCCATTAGACCCTCACCTATGGGTTGCAGGTTGCAAGTGTGGCAGGTGGCAAGCTGCTCTGGCAATAATCACCTGAAACCTGCAACTTGCTACCTGCCACCCAAAAGCAAAACGTCAGTTTATGGCCTTTTGCAGTCTATCAGTTACCCAACTCCATAGCCGCCGCGTCTTCAATTTGCTGCGCCAGTTGTTCCGGGGTGATAACACCGGCAAACAACTGCTCCACGGCATCATTCACCGCGCCGCCCACTGCGGGCGGCAAGAATTGATCGTAGTACAGTTGGAAGTAGGCGGCATTATTACGCGCATCCACAATCGCCCGCTGGATGGGATCGGTGATGGCGCTTTCTGTGCCCACCATAGTCGGTGGCCCAAAACCAACATCGTTCATAGCCTGAATCTGGTTTTCCGGTCTGGTGAGGAAGCGCAAGAAAGCAACAGCCTCTTCCGGTGCATTCTTGCCGACGGCAATACCATCACCGCCGCCCAACACGTCACTGGCATTACCGGCGCCACCTTCCACCATGGGGAACGGGAACCAGCCCAGGTTGGCCACACCTTCGCCGCTTTCGCTGTTGCTGCGCTGCACGCTCTGGTGCCATTGCCCCATCAGTTCCATAGCCGCTTCGCCATTACCAAAAGCAGACGACGAATCACCATAGGAAAAGCCGAGAGCGCCCTCGGGGAAAGGTTCCATATTAATCAACTCCAGCAAATCTTCACCAGCCTTCACAAACGGGGCATCGGTAAATGATCCTTCACGTGTGAAGGCTTTCAGGAACGCATCTTCCCCGCCGTTGCGGATGGCCAAATAGACCCACCAGAAGTGACCCGGCCATTTGTCGCCCTCACCCACCGTGATGGGGGTAATGCCCGCATCTTTCAGGATTTGCACGGTATTCAGGAACTCAGACCAGGTCTTGGGTGGGTTTTCGGGATCGAGGCCAGCCTGCTCAAACAAGTCTTTATTGTAATACATACCAACAGCGCCCCACTGCCAGGGCACACCGTAATATGCACCATCCTTGCTATACAGGTCCAGGGCCGCTTTGGCGGCAACGGAATCCTGCCATTCACCACGCAGGGCTGGGGAAATGTCCTTCAACAGACCGGCATCGGCGTAAGCCCAAAGGACACCGCCGCCCCAGCTTTGGAAGAGGTCGGGCGGTTCACCAGACTGCATGACGGTTGTCAGGCGAGATTTGAAGGCTTCATTTTCCAGGACGGTGATGTTGATCTGGACGCAGGGGTTTTCGGCCATGAATTCGTCGGCTTTGGATTGCCAATACGCCTGTTCGTTCTCGGCCGTGGAAATGTGCCACCATTCGATTGTCTTGATCTCGCTACAGGTATCGGCAGATTGGGCGGGTTCGCCCGCCGGTTCGTCCGCCGGTTCGTCCGCCGCCTGCTCCTGGGCCGGTGCTGTCGTGGGGGCGGTGGTAGGTTCGGCCGTACTGCCGCCACAGGCCACCAGGGCCATGCCTAAGGCTAACAAACACACTAATAATGCTACTTTTATCTTTTTCATGATTCTCCTCGCTTATTGGTCAACTTTTGTGAATATGCACTGATAAATGGGTAAGGGGTAAAGATTATTTATTTGATATATGGGCGCCTCCTCTTTTGCTAAAGTCCTATCAAGAATCTTGCAAGCGTTTGCAAATATGACGGCAAAAATCGTCCCCACACTTGCCCTAAAAACGAGGCGGGGACGTTGATTCACGCTGGATGAGGGTCGTGGGCAATATGACGCTGTTTGGCTTTTGCTCAGGGTCACTGATCCAGTCGAGCAGCATTTGGGCAGCCCGCCACCCCATCTCTACCATGGGCTGGCGCACGGTGGTGAGCGGTGGGTTTGAGATGGCAGACATGGGAATATCATCAAACCCTACCAGCGATACATCCTGGGGCGCCTGCAAGCCACGCTCGCGGAGAAGCTCCAACACACCCTGGGCCATCACATCATTGGAAGCGAACACGGCCGTTGGCGGTTCCGCCAGATCAAACAATGCCTGCGCCCCCTGGTAGCCACTGATCTGCTCAAAATCGCCAATGACAATCAGGTCGGGGTCCTGGGGGATACCGTGGTCGGCCAAAGCGGCTTTGTACCCCTCCAGGCGGTCGCGGGCGCTGACCATATCCATCCAACCGGTGATTTTGCCAATGCGCCGGTGCCCCAATTCGATGAGATGGGCGGTCGCGTCATACCCACCCTGAAAATTGGTAGCGGTGACGGAGAC
This sequence comes from Chloroflexota bacterium, assembly GCA_014584575.1. Lineage (GTDB taxonomy): Bacteria > Chloroflexota > Anaerolineae > Promineifilales > Promineifilaceae > CAADGU01. The sequence goes on along the minus strand of JACTMP010000002.1, from coordinate 72,149 downwards.
GTCGTCTTCATCAATGCCAACCTGGTCTATGAGGACATAGGGGAAATCACGGTCACGTAAGGATTCGATATAGGCTTCGGGCTGGCGCGGCAGCACAATGAGCAGCCCATCGGCCAGGCCGCGCGCCATCATGTTCACATACGCGGACTCTTTGGCGCGGCGGCGATGGGTGGTGTAAAGCATCACCTCGTAGTCGTAGGAGGCCAACACGTCATCAATGCCCCGGAAGATCTCCGCCATGTATTGAGTAGACATGTTATGCACCAACAGCCCGATGACCTGTGAACGACCGCCAGCGAGGGCGCGCGCTTGCAGGTTGGCCTGGTAGCCCAGGCGATTCATAGCCTGGGTTACCCGTTCGCGGGTGTCCGGTTTCACATAGCTTTTGTTGTTGACGACGCGGGAAACAGTGGAATAAGAAACGCCAGCTTCTCTGGCAACATCAATGATGGTGATGTCTGTGGATGTTTTTTTGTGAGCCATCTTCTCTGCCAACCTCCACGCTTTGCAAGCGTTTGCAGAAACAATATCAGAAATGGGTTCGGTTGTCAATGAGCGTTTGCAAGCGTTTGCAAGTCTGGTGGGGATGGAAAGGCGGAGGGTGCAAGTTGCAGGTGGCAGGTTGCAGGTGGCAACATGCCACTTGCCACCTGCAACTTACCACTAAAATCAGTTGAGGAGGGTTTGGGCCAGTTGTTTGATCTGGTTGGCGATGAAGTGATCGGGATAGGCCAGGACGAACACTTTCTGGCTGCCCAGGGCCATCATGGAGTCAGAATGGGGCAGCAGCGCGCCCACCGGGCAGGCATACTGGCTTTGCAGTTGGCTGCGCAGGTCGCTGAGGGGGATGGATTTGGGGATTTTATTGGCGACGAGGACCAGGTTGGGCACACCTAATTTGCGGGAGATGCTGACGATCACGGCCGTGCCCTGATAATCCTGGTAGTCCGGGCGCAAAATAATCGCTTCCGCGTCGGACACGCTGACGGACATGAGCGTCTCGTTGTTCAGGCCAGGGTGGGTATCAATGAGCAGCACATCCAGATTGAGGGAGTCTACCAGTCGCTCGTAGCCATCTACCAGCAAGCCCACATCGTAACCCCGGATCACTTTGGCAATTTCGCTGGCTTGGGTGCGCGAGGGCACCAGGTACAGTTTTCCGGTGAGGTTGGGGTTGAGTTGGGCAGTGATGTCCATGGCCGCCTGTTCGATGTCACAGTTGCCGTGCAGGTAGTCATTGAGGGCATAAACAGGCGGTGGCGCGTCTTCACCCAGGCCCAAAATCATATGGATGCCGGGGGATTGGATGTCGGTATCTACCACAGCGACACGTTTGCCCAGGGCGGCATAGGTGGCGGCCAGATTGGCGGTGGTATTCGATTTGCCGGTGCCGCCGCGATAGGAGTGAATGGAGATAATTTTTCCCATGTTGTTTCCCAGAGGTAACTTGGTAATTGAGTAATTGGGTAATTGGGTAATTGGGTAATTACATGATTACCCAATTACCCAATTACATTCTTAAACGAAGGTGTCTACTAACGCCTTAATTTCCTGGCTGATGCGGTGGTCGGGGTGGCGGAGGACGAAAATGTCCTGGCTGGCCAGGGTCATCATTTCCTCGGCGTGGGGCAGGATGGCGGCAACCTGGCAGCGATATTTGCTCTCGACCAGGGTGCGCACCTGGTTGAAGTCGTACACTTCGGGCATTTTGTTGATGACCAGGCGCATATCTGGCACCTGTAATTTGCGCGCCACTTCCACGGTCACGGCCGTGCCCTGGTAATCCTGGTGGTCGGGCCGGAGCGTGATCAACAGGGTGTCGGTGATGGCAATGGAAAGCAGCGTTTCATTGCTCAGACCGGGGTGCGTATCCACCAGCAGCACATCCAACTGTAATTTATCAATCAGGTCATCAAAGCCATCATTCAGCAGCCCCACGTCATACCCTTCACGCAGCAGCCGGGAGATTTCGGCCGTTTTGATGCTGCCCGGCAGCAAATAGACCTGTCCGGGGATGTCTGACCCCAATCGGGCGGTCACGTCATAGGCCGCTTCTTGGATTTCGCAGTCGCCCCACAAAAAGTGGTTAAGGACAAAACCAAGATCAGGGCTTTCCAGGTCAAAACCAAACAACATATGGATGCCAGGCGAGTTCAAGTCCGTGTCTACTACGGCGATGCGTTTGCCCTTCATCGCCAGCGCCGCCGCCACATTGGCCGTCGTATTGGATTTGCCCGTGCCCCCCCGAAATGAATGTATGGATATGATTCGAGACATAACTCTCCTGTGCCCGGTAAACGGTAATCGGTAATCAGTAATGGGTAAGAGACGCCAACAACCGATTACCGATAACGGATAACCGATTACCGCTCTTCCTCTCTACCAGACTGCCGGCGGCGGCGAATATCGGCGGCGCGGGCCTGTAAATCCTGGAAGAAGTCCGAATCCACCGTTTCGCTGACCGTCTTCTGTAATTTTGCCTCATCAATTTCAATGCGCAACTGTTGTATTTCCTGGCGCAACGCCTGTTCGCGGATGTAGGCTTCCAGGGCGGCGACGGCCAGAGAGGAGAAGGACTCCATCATCTGCTGCAAATTGGGGTCGAAGGGAATAATCTGCCCGGTCTGTGGATCGGTGGCATTGAGCAGTTGCAGCACCCCTTTCACGTCGCCCAGGCTGTTTTTGAGGGGGATGGTGAGCAGGGATTGGGTGCGGTAGCCGGTTTGCGCGTCAAAGCGGCGCGGGCCACTAAAGTCAAATTCGGCGGCGGTATACACATCGGGGATATTGACGGCCTGACCGGTGTGGGTGACGTGGGCGGCGACGTTTTGGTGGTTGGCACGGCCGTGTTCGTCATACAGGTTCAACGGCGGAAAAGTGACCGCGTTGCCCGTCGTGCCGCCTAAGGCGATATCCAGCGAATTGTTGCGCATGATGACAAATTGCAATTTTTCATCTTCGGTGCGCAGGTAGAGGCTGCCGGCGTCGGCATGGCAAAAGGTCTTGGCCTCTACCAGCATCTTTTCCAACATACGGTCAAAATCCTGTTCAGATGACAGTTCCACCCCAATGGGGATGACCACGTGCAGCAGATTGTCGGCGCGGTCCCGTTCCCGGCGCACCTGGCCCAGGGTAGCCCGTAGCTGCCCGGTCATACGGTTAAAGGTGACGGCCAGGATGCCAATTTCGTCGGCCGATTCTACCGCGGCCTGCGCCTGCAAATCACCACCACGAATGCGTTCGGACACGGCCGTGAGCCGTCCCACCGGCCCCACGATATTACGCCGGAACAAATACGCCAGCATCACCCCAATCACAATGGCAATCGCCCCAATCGTCAACGTCAATTGGCGCGACTGCAACAGGCTGAGCGTGCCTGCGCCCAGTTCCCGTTGCAACTCCAACTGCTGGCTGGCGGTGATATTTTCCAGCAGCCGCAGCATATTATCAGCCAACGGCAGCACCTGTTCCCGGAACAACAGTAAATCCTGCCGCCACTGGTCGCTTTCCAAAACAGGGAACACCTGCTCCTCCGGCAGCAGCAAAAACGCCGCCCGGTTTTCGCCCATCGCCGCCAGCAAGGCTGCCTGCTCCTCATTAAATTCCCCCCGCCCCATCCGCTCTTGCAGCGCCGTCCACGCCTGGTCATTGATCAGGCTATTGGCAATATATTCGCTTCGGTAGCTGCGGTTGCGGGTGGTGGTGTAGCTGCGCAAACCGGACAACATCGCCAGGAAGGAGCTTTGAAAGCGGGCCAGGTCTCGTAGAACGGCCACATCTTCTACGGCCGCTTCGCGGGCCACGCTGTCAATCACTTTTTGGGTATCCAACAGCACATTACCGGCCAGCGTCGTACCCTCGGTAGCCACAATTTTGTAAGCCGGTTCCCGCGCCAGTTGGTCATCACGCAGCACAAACGATTCTTCAGCCCACTCATCATAGGTCAGCAGCGCCGTGCGCAGTTGCCCCAACATGGCTAACTGCTCCTGGCTGCCGCCACCGGTAGCCGCCAGCAGCGGCTCCAGATTATCCAGGTTCGACTCAAAGGCGATTTGCGACACCTGATAATCAAGCAAGAAGCGTTCATCCCCCAACGCCAGATAACCGCGTGTGTTGGAAAGCATGCGCAACAGGTTGGATTCGGCGGCAGCCGCTTCCAGGGCAATGGGCACCCGCAGTTGGTTGGTATCTTCGATCTTCTGGCTGGCGTCATCACTGCTAAAGTAGCTGAGCGCAGCCACCAACAGCGTCAGCAGCACCAGGATGGAAAAGCCAATGGTCAGCTTACGGCTGATGGGAATGCGGCGAAAGATAGAAAAAGTTTGCGGGCTGGTTGTTTCCGTATGCACCTCCGCCGCCATCACTTCCAGCACCGGCGTATTGGGCGTCATTTGTTGTTCGCTCATGGTTTACGCCTCCACTCGTGTATGTTCCACAGGTGCGAATCCCAATCGGTGAGTTCCACTCCCTCAATCTGGTTGCTAACGCCGGAGACCCGCGCCCGGCTGATGAGGGGGATGACGATGCCGTTTTGCACCAGCATATCATTCATTTGCTTAAAAAGCTGTTCGCGCATGGCCGGGTCTGTTTCCGCCACCACCTGGGCATACAGGGCGTCATAGGCGTCGCTGCACCAGCGGGCCACATTCACGCCCACCCAACTGCCGTCGGTGGCCTGCGGGATGCGGGCGCACGTCCATTCGCGCATGTAGGAGGTGGGGTCGGGCGTCTGGTTGCCGTTGGTGAACATAGGCATATCGGCCGTACCCGCCCACAGGCTATTGGGAATGGCCGTGCTGGTGCTGAAAAACTGGCCGCTCACGTCCAATTTCAGGTCTATGCCGATTTCCCCCAGGGATTGCTGGATCAGGCGCTGCGTGGCCTGGCGCAGGGCGTTGGGGCCGGTGCGCAGGGTGAGGGAGAGGTCACGGCCGTCCCTGTCCACAATCCCATTGCCATTTGTATCCGCCCAGCCGGCCTGCGCCAGCAATTGCCTGGCCCTGTCTAAATCGTAGGGGTAAAAATCCTGCTCAGAGCGAAAATTGGCCGGGGCAAACAAGATGGCGTTGGCCTCCGCGCCGGTCGGCCCATACAGAGCGGCAATCGCTTCCTTGTCAATGGCGTGGGCGATGGCCTGAGCCACCAGCAGGTTGCTCTCGTCGGCGGCCACGTTCAGGATGGAATGGGGGGTGGTGAAGGTGGTGTCGTTGGGGTCATTCTGAATGAGAGAAAGAAATTCCACCCGGCCGCCCAAACTGTTCATCAGCCGCCCCACGCCGTTGCCTTCCTCTACCATTCTGTCCAGCACATCCCCCTCTAGCTGCAAGTTGTAGGCAAAGTCCACGTCGCCAAATTGTAAGACAGCGCCGGCCGCTTCTACGGCCGTGCCGCCCCCCTGCATCTCCACCCGCCGAAAATACAAATCTTCTTTGCCCCGATAATAGGGGTTCACCTCATAAATCAGCTTCACCGTCGTCACCAGTTCACTGCCCAGGAACAACACCTCTTCCGTATTGGCCGAAAGCAACTGGTACGGCCCCGTCCCCACCGAGGGCACAGGCGCTTCACTGGCTTCAGAATAGATGTGCCCCGGTATGATCATGCCTTCCGTACCTACAAAGGGCAGCGCCCAGGCGGGGTTGGTGTCCTTAAAATTGACCTGCACCGTTTGCATATCCACCACGTCCACGCTCTCCACGGCGTTATAGGTGCTGGCCGTGACCGCGCCCTCACTTTGGATGAAATCATAGGTGAATTTTATGTCGTGGGCGGTAAAGGCTTTGCCGTCTGACCAGCGCAGCCCCGCCGGAATTTTCCAGCGCACCCATTTCAAATCGGGGTCAAGCAGGCCGTTCTCAAAAGTGGGGATTTCGGCCGCCAGCACCGGTACCAGTTCACCGTCGGCGTTGAAGCTGGCCAGGGGTTCATAGATCAGCCGCGCCGCGTCCCGGTCAGCGGTGGCGCTGGTCAGGTGGGGGTTCACCACTTTGGGCGCCTGCCACCAAAAGAGGCGCAGGGTGCGGTCTTTTAGCTCTGACGTAGGAATGACAATGGGGGTAGCAGTAGGCCGGAGCGTGGGTTCGTTCACGGCCGTGCAGCCGACCAGTAGCGCCAGATAAAAAATGAGCAACCAGTTTCGCATCATAGCAAATCCTGAAAATAGGAGATTGGAGATTAGAGATTGGAGATTGGCTCAATCTCCAATCTTTAATCTCTAATCTCTACCTTTCACGCCGCCTTCTCTCCCCAAATCAACAAATAATACGAATGGCATAACAGCGGGCCATTCTGTAAATCTGCTTCCAGGCGGGCCAGGCCACGCCGCCAGGCAGCTTCGTCAATCAGGTGCAGCGACGAGTACGCCTTGTTGCGGTATCCGGCGGGGTCATAGAGCATATAGGGATATTCGGCCATCTTTTCCACAATGTTCACAAACCCGGCAGCCGCCGTCTCTTCCAATAACTCGTGGGTGGTAGGATACCGCGCCAGGTTAACGGCTATCGTCTCCGGGAAATAGGTAGCCAGCGGCTCGCGGTGGCTGATGATCCACTCTGAATCGGTGACGGTGCAGACCTTACCACCTGGTTTCAGCACCCGCATCGCCTCTTGAAAATAGGTCAGGCGATGCTGAATGTGGTGGCTGACGTCCACCGTGTACACCAGGTCAAACATCTCGTCGGGGAAATCCAGGTGGCGGGCGTAGCCCATGCGCCACTGAATGCCATTGGCGCGGAGATTGGCTCTGGCCTGGGACAGCATCTTCTCCGCCGGGTCAAGGCCATAACAGGCGGCGTGGGTACGGGCGGAAATCTCCGTCAGATAATTGCCCGTGCCGCAGCCCACTTCCAGCACCACGCTTTCAGCATTGATATTGCCGCGCACTAACAAATCCTCCAACACGGGTGGGTCAATTTTGCGGAACTGCGCATACTCGTCCGCAAAGGTGTTGAAGTCTTGTCGGGATCGTTGGTTCTCTTCTTGATTGGTCAAGGGTGTTGTTTTGAGATTAGAGAGTAGAGATTGTGCAATCTCCAATCTCTAATCTCTAATCTCTAATCTCTGACCTCATATGCTGCACTAAATACACATCCAGCCACTCATCAAATTTGTAACCTACTTCTTGCAGCAGGCCGACGGTGCGGAAGCCGATGGATTCCACCATGCGGCGGCTGACTTCGTTGCCGGCATACACGTTGCCCATGACGGTATGATACCCGGCGGCGTAGGCAGCCTCTAACAAAGCTACCAACAAAGCCTTGCCAATCCCCTGACCGCGATAATCCTGGCGGATATATTCAGAGGCGATGACGGTACGGCCGTAGGCCGGCCGATCTGACCATTTACTCACCGAGGCAAACCCGACCACCTGTCCCGCATCTTCCGCTACCAAAATGGGATAGGCGGGCATGTGCTGGTGGTACCACTCTTCCCGGTCGGCTACCGTCTTGGGTACAGTATCAAACGTATTGCGCGTGTACACAACGGCCTCATTGTATATCTCCGTAATGGCCGGGATGTCGTTGGGGGTGGCGGGGCGGATGGTTGTCATAGTGATGCGTGATGCGTGATGCGTGAGACGTTATTTCACGTGTCACGCATCACGCATCACGGGTTACTCAAGCTGGTCAAACACCTTATGCAGGGCGCGGGGGTGCGATTTGGTGAGGCTGGCCACCTGGTCGGTGGTTTCGCGCAGGCGTTGGCTGAGGACGTTGATCAGTTCCAACGACAGGTCGGGATATTGCCGCGCCAGAGCAATCAGCGGTTCGCGGCGCAGGGTGAGGGTGACGGTGTCTTGCAGGGCTACGGCCGTGTCCGTGCGCGGGCTGGCGTCGAACAAATTCATCTCGCCAAAATAGGAGTACGCTTCAATGGTCGCCAGCCGGGCCACCACTCCTTTGCGTGATTCCCGCTCAATGCTCACCCGACCCTGCACCACCACATACAATTGGCCGCCGGGGTCGCCTTCTTTATAAATCAGCGTATCTTCCGTATAAAAGGCCTCTTCACAAACCGAAGCCAGCACCTTGAGTTGGTCAACCGTCATCTCGCGGAAAAAGAGGACTTCCTTCAGGAAAATAATACGTTCAATGGTAGATAACATCGTGACCTCCTGTGGCTGTGTACGCCGCCGGGACAGGGCATCACCCTTACCGGCCATGCGCTCATTGGCCCGCTGCACCGCCAGCCGCACCTCTTCCTCCGGGGCCAGATTAGCCATCTGCAACCAGGCCAATATGCGCGTCACGGGAATGGTTTTGGCCACGGCCGGCGGCGGGTAATAGACCGTTTCCAGGGCGGTCGGTGTGGGGGCCGGCGCGGGAGCGGGTTCGTCGGCGGCCAGAGCATCCAACAGACCGCTGGCGCGGGCGGCCCGTTCGCGGCGCGATTGGCGGGCATCGGCCGGTTTTGTTTCGGCGGGTGGCGCATCCTTCGCCACGGGCGGCGTTTCCCCTTCTTCGGTGAGCATGTTCAACAGATCGGCGCTGCTGCGGCGGCGGGGCGCACGGCCGTCGGCGGCGGTATCATTGGGTTTAGGCGATGGGGCTGTTTGTTGCGGGGCCGTTTGTTGCGGGGCCGTTTGTTGCGGGGCAACAATGGCCTGCCCAATTTCGCCCAGCGCGTGAACGGCAATCGAGCGCGGCCAGGGGTCAACAGCCATATCCGTGGCCAGCTTTTCCATGGCTTCGGCCGTGCTGGGGAACTTCATATCCCATAATTCCTGGCTGATCTGTCTGATCTCCACCAGCGATGGTTCCGTCTGGGCCAGGGGGGCAATCATCTCGGCCGTTTGCGCCGAGGTGAGTGATTCCAACGCTTCCACTGCGTTGACGCGCACGCGCTCCACGTCGCTGGCCAACGATTCCCGAATGACGGCTACTGATTCTGGCTTTTGCACGGCCGTGAGCAAAAAGAAAATCTCGTCCAGCAAACGGCCGTTTTCGTTCCGAAACAGCGTCAGCAACACGTTCACAGTGGCATAACTTTGAATGGCGGTCAACGCCTCAATGTAGCCCACGTTTTCGGCAATTTGCAGCAGGTTGGCCTGAATTTGCGCCGTCACCAGCGGGCCATATTCGCGCCGGTTGATGCGCCCCAGGATCACGGTTGCCATTTTGCGCAATTGCGGATCGGGCGAATCGAGCAGGGGGTGAATGGTGGGGATCACTTTTTTGCCCAGACCGGCCAGGACGGTCACGGCCGTAGCCCGCAGTTGGGGGCTGTTATCCCGCAGCGCCTCCGTCAGCAACGGATAAATGCGCTGGTCGCCCAGCCGCGCCAGCGTCACCAATGACGCCTCGCGGGTGCGCTCTACCGGGTCATGTAGCCGGTCGCTCATCGCCTGTGTCACCTGTTCCACCACCGGCGGGGACATTTTCTGCGTGGAGAACCGTTCCAAAATCAGCGCCGCTTCCAGGCGCACCCGGTCAGACGAATCGGGCAGCATCCCGGTGACGTTGCCCACAAAACCCATATCTTCGGTCTGCCCCAACGCCCGCAACGCGGCCGCCCGCTCAGCCGATTCTGCGCTGCCGAGCATGGTTTGTACCAGCCGTAAGGCCCGCTCCCGCTGCGCCAGATCGCCAAAGCGCAATAGACCGGGCAGTGCTTGCAGGCGCACGGCCGTGTCCGCATCGTCCAACATGCGCGCCGCCGCCGCCAGGTAATGATTGTCCTGCGCCCCATCCACCCGCTCCAACCCGGCCAAAGCCGAGCGGCGTACCTGTGGGTCTTCGTCGCCCAAAAATTCGGCGAAAAAATCATGCACCGCCGGCACCGGGGCCGCCACCGCCGCCAGAATATCCAGCACCGCCGCCCGCATATGGGCGTCCCGGCTGCGGGCCACGTCGGCCAGAATGGGTACCGCCTTGTCGCCACCCGCCTCGCTGATCAGCGTCACCATAAACAGGGTCATCTCGTCGCTCTGGCTTTGCTCCAGCCGCTCGCGCAGCCAATCCAGCGCCGCCGGGTCTGTCACCGTCACGTCCGCCGCCTCCTGTCCCAACAAAAAGGAGTAATCTTCCTGTTCCAACATAGTCACTAACGCATTGGTATATTGTCGGCTCACCCGCCAGGCTGCCGCCAGATAAACGATGGCCACCAGCAGCAGCAGCACGGGCAATACCCAATCAACACGGGTGATAAAAGGCAGCAGCAGCAACACCCCCCCCAGCAGCGACGCGGTGGGCACCAGCAAGCCATTGACAAACGCCCGCGCCCGCCCTTTCATGCGCAGGGGCACGGCGTTATAGAGCAAATTGTCAATGGGGTTGCGGAAAGTGGTGTTCAGCACATTGGCGGAAAGATAAGCCAGAGAGCCAAAAAGCACAATGCCGGGCGTGAGGGAGAGGAACATGACTATGAGCAGCCCACCGGCAATGCCGGCCGTGCCCACCGGAAAGATGAGGTTGGCATTGTGCAGGCCGATTTTGTTGATGAGGCGGCTGAGCAGGAAGATTTGCACCGGCAACAGCAGCAAATTGGCCCAGCCTTCCAGATTGCCCAGGAAGGCGGTGGCGGCCACGTGGCTGCCAAATGCGCCATCAATGATGCGGCTGCTTTCAAATTTCATCAGGATGAGCAGCAGGGAAACGAGCAGGGTGGCCAGGGCCAGCCAGCGCAGGTAGGGTGAATCCATGACGTAGCGGTAGCCTTCGCGCAGGCTTTGGGTGAAGGAGATGGCAGCGGGGGCGGATGGGGCGGCTTCCGCTACAACTGTGCCCTTCTCGCGCAATATGACGGGCGAGAGCCAGACCAGCGCGGCCATCACCAGCAGTGCCAGCGCCCACAGGGCGATCACGGCCTCGGATGACCCCAACCAGCGGGTGAGAAAGCCGACGCTGAAACCGGCAAATGCGCCGGCCAGCCGGGCATTGGAGGCCAGCACGGGCACAATACGTTTGGCGGCGCGGGCGTCATAAAATCCGGTGACATACGTCCACCAATGCAGGTTGAGGATGAAGGGGATGACGGTGAAGAGGGGATAGAGCAAAAATGCGCCGGCCGCCTGATAATCGGCGATGAGCAGATACCAGCCAATGAGTACGGCCGTGGCGCTGCCCAACGCGATAATCCATAGGAGACGGCCGTGATTCAACCGGTCCGCAAAAGGGGAGTACACCATCACCAGCAGGATGGCCGCCACCCCTTCGACGATGAAACTGAAACCGAGCCGGTCTACCCCCACTACCTGCCAGAAGAGGGGCTGCACGGTCAGCTTGCCCCAGGTGATGCCGGTGACGGCCAGGAAGGCCATGCCAAAGAGCAATAAGACGCGCGGCCATTCTTCGCGGCGGATGTTAAAGAGGCGGTTGATGAAGGCGGGCATGGGCGTAGTATACACGAAAGGAAGGAGGGAGGTAATCCGTAAGACGTAATTCGTAGGGGCGGGATGGCGCGGTGATGCGGTGGCCGAAACGGGAAACGTTGTCCCGCGCCATCTCGCCCCCGTGCGAACGCCGCCATCAGGGAAGCGGGGCGAGACAGGCGGGGGATGAGGGGTTTCTTCGTGGCAAAGGTTGCGCCCGCCTGTCCCGCCCGTACAGGTGGTTTTGGGTAGGGTAATTACATGCTCAATTCCCGGCGATCAAAATCGCGGCTACAAAAGGCAAAACCCACCTTCGCGGGCTGGGTTTCAGTCGGCGAAGGCCGACTTTGCCTTCTGTTGGTGCAGATTTATCTGCCGCATTGAGGAATATGCGATTACCCAGCTATCAATCATCTTCCAGCGGATGATACCGGCTGAGGAAAGCATCCTCCGCTTTTGTCGTGCCAATCAGCACCAATTCCATCTGCGCGTTTAGCTGCATGTGCGGGTCCGGGTTGATGAAAGTGTCCCCATTCAACGCCACCGCCACCACCGTACAGCCCGTCTCCTGGCGTATCCGCGCTTCCGCAATGCTCTTGCCATGCAGCACCTTCGGCGTCTTCACCTTAAAAATGCTCAACCCCTCGGCAATCATCAAAATATCCCCCCGATCCAGAAAACTCATAATGGCGTTGGCCCCCATCGAGGCGTAAGACATCACAAAATCCGCCCCGGCCCGGTGCAGCGTCTCCACATTCCGCTCCAACGTCGCCCGGCTGATAATCTGCATCTCCGGGCGTAGGCGGCGGCAGTAAATGGTCAGATAAATGTTGGTATTGTCATCATTCGTCGTCACCACCACCGTATCCGCCTCTTTAATGCCCGCTCTTTCCAGCACCGCCAACTCCGCCGCATCCCCCAACACATACTTCTCCGGGTCGCGGATACGTTCCGGCAGCTTTTCCACAATGCGATAATCCAGCCCCCGTTCCTGCAAAGCCCGCGCCGTGGCCCGCCCCACCCGGCCACCGCCCAGGATAATCACCGGGTCTTCATTGATGCGGTCATGGTAATAAAGCGCGTTATACCTGTTAACCTGTTCGGCCGAACCGGCCAACACCAAAATGGTATCGGCCGTAATCACCGTCTCCGCGCCTGCATTTTCATATTTGCCCCGCGCCCAAATCCCCAAAACTACAATGCCCACATCCTCCCGCAGGCGACTGTCGCGCAGCCGTTTCCCCACCAATGGCGTATTGCGCACGGCCGCTTCGGCAATCACCAGGTTCTCAAACTCACCAATGATATGCGCCAGGGTATCCCCCCCTGACACCCGGCGTGACAACGCCTGCCCCATCATCTCGCCCAAACGAAACACATAATTACACCCGGCCAGATACAAAATGTCTATCGAAGCCGAGGCATTGGCCGTGGCCACAATAGGCACATGCTCAGACACTTCCCGCACCGTAAAGGCCACATTGGTATTCATCATGTCATTGTTGCTGGTAGCCACCAGCGCCGCGTTTGCCACCCGAATCCGGCGATACGTGTCCGGGCTGTCCAGATCACCACGCACCACCGCATAACCCAGATCGTGCAGTCGCAGCGCCTCGTTCAAATCCGGCACCAGCAGCACATAAGAGTATTGGAAAAGCTGCAACTTCTTGATGAGCGCCATGGTCACGGCATCCAACGCGGTGATGATGACGTGACCATGGGTACTCTCCGGCAGTTTTGTGGGGGCGCGGGCCTCGGATTGGGCTTTGACCCAGGGCGCATAAAAGAATTCGATGAAGGTGAAGGGCAACAGCACCAGCAGCAAAACAATACCCGTCAACAGGACAATAATAGAAAACAGCCGCCCCAGGTCCGAGTGAAAGGTAATATCCCCAAAACCCAGGGTAGACATGACGGTCAGCGTCCAGTAAAAGCCGGTGATCCAGCTAAAACTGCGCCCCTCCCAGGCCATGATGTAGTGGAACAACACGCTATAAAGAGCAACCACCCCGGCCAGTATGAGCAGAAAGCGAAACAGGCTCAACAACTGCACCCGGCTGGGCCGGTGGCGCAGGAAATAATACAGTTGGGAGGGCAGGAATTTCATATGGGTTCAAACTACTAAAGCTGTAAAAAACTCGTCTCTCCCCAGCCAGGCCAGATCAAAATCACCGCGAGGAACTTGCACCGGCGCGTCAGAAAACGCCGGATCATTGAGATAAACAGATTCATCATCCAGTCCGGCAACCACGACAGCGTGATCACAATCCTCACCCCGTATGGCAATTCACCCGTTTTTATAAACACAATGCACGGCCGATTATTGGTCAACTGCTCCTGAAAATCCGGTAATGTTCCCTGTTGATAAACCACCTTCAATCCCGGTTGTTCCAATTTGCGGATATGAGAAGCCGGCGCACCAATTTGACTGCGAATCTGGAGTACCTTTAGCAGATGTTTATAACGCACGGGACGCCCCAAATAAGCAAGAAGCATAGCCGCCCAAGCAGCCAGACATTCACCGCGTTCTTGCTGTTGAAGATGCGGGACAGGCAGAAGGATACGATTCATATTCTGGCTGATCGGGGGAAACTACTGGATGGTTAACCGGGGCGCTAACGGAACGTCTTTAGCCAGGAATTCTGCAAGCGTGGTGGGCTTTGGCTGATAAGGTGGGAGGCGCGATGTTAATTCTTCAGCCTGACGCAAAATTGCCGCCCGACGGCCGTCAGAATCATCCATCTCCCCTGTCTCCACATCCACATCTACCATATCTACAACTGCTACCTGCCCTAAATCTGGTGAACCCAATGACACCGGCACACGCCAAACCACCTGCGCCCCAATCACCAGCGTGGGTGGCTGCGCCCGCAGCAGGTAGCTGACCGCGTGCAAAAGCCAGCGATTCACCTGACGTTGGGCTTCTTCGGCCGTAACCCTGATTTCAAACTGCCGATATAGTTTAACGTTTACCTGACCTCTTTCTGGGAGGACAAATGGATCTAACGTAATAGTCATACAGTTCTCCTTCGTAAATAGGACGCAGATTCACGCGGATGACGCGGATAAAATGTTGTGAATAGGCGTCCCGTTTTCATTCATGGTGGTCGGCGACAGCCGGTGAAGTCTCCTCTGCATAAACAGTGTTCCAGTGTTTACACATTGAAAAAAGTATACCTCTGGCAACTACAAAAGGAAACTATGCGATGTTGATTGTGCATGACAACCTGGGCTATTCCTCGCTGGCCTGGGTAAATCCGAGCGACAGATAACGTACTTTTCGTAGCGCTCATCGTTTGATTTGATCCCGAAAGACGGCAATCTGGGCGCAGTGTTCCCGCTTGTGGCCGTAGTAGGTGTACACCAGAAAATCATCCAGATCATATGCCGCACCGTACCAGGGCAAGATGCCATTTTCGCGCCGCCGTATATCGGGAAATTGTGCCAGCCATGCCATCGTTTGCGCCTGAAGGGTTTCATATTCGGTCATTGTTTGCGCCGCGCTCATCCCGTCGCGGGCAGCTACCTCGACATCATTAAAAGCCAGATGATCGGCCATATACCGCGCCAACGTGGGGCCGGCTTCACTACCGGACAGGTTTTCCAAAATCTCTACCAACAGTTGCTCAAACGAGGCCAGATGGGCAATGATCTGTTTGACCGACCAGACGCCGCAGACGCCGCCTGTTTCCCAGTCTGCTTCTGGCAAGTCTTTGACCGCGCCCAAAACAGTAAAGTGACCATATTTGAGAATGTCTGATGCGTTCATTTTGTATCCTCCTGGCGAGTTGCCGCCTGCTGTCGTGGGGAAATAAGTGGCATTGTACTCGATGGAAGCGCAACGCGATAGGGAGGTGGAAAATCGGGCAGCAATGGGCAAACCAGGCGACAAAAATTGCGGTAACAGAAGGCAAGGTCGGCTTTGCTTTTTGTGGGCACAGAGTGATTTGCCGCTTTGCCACCCATCGGTAGGCGTATACAATCAGGTCTATGGAACGACACATTTATCTGGAAGACATACCGTTGGATGAGGCATGGGCAGCCTGGCAGACCGCCTTGAAGGGGGCGGGTTTGTGGCAGCCGCTTGGGTCAGAGGAGGTACCGCTGGCGGAGGCCAACGGCCGTACCACCGCCGCCGCCATCTGGGCCAGACTCTCCTCCCCGCACTACCACGCCAGCGCCATGGATGGCTTCGCCGTGCGCGCCCAGGACAGCCACACTGCCACCGAAACCAACCCCGTGTGCCTGACTCTGGTGGAAGATTTCGATCCCGCCAACGACCCCAACCTGCACCCGGCCAAAGCGGTCAACACCGGCCATCCCCTGCCCGCCTGGGCCAACGCTGTGATTATGATCGAACACACGCAGCCAGTGACGGACGCACACGGCCGTGCCGCCATCGAAATTCGCACTTCCCTACCACCCTGGCAGCACATCCGGGCCATGGGCGAAGACATGGTGGCCACCGAACTGGTGCTGCCCGCCAACCACACCCTGCGCCCGGTGGATTTGGGGGCGCTGGCCGGGTCGGGGCATACGGCCGTAGCCGTTTACCGCCGTCCCCGTCTAGCCATCATCCCCACCGGCTCTGAACTTATTTCTCCCGAAGACGCTGCCCGCGACGGCGTTCGCCCCGGCCAGATCATCGAATACAACAGCCTGGTGCTGGCAGCGCAGGTAGAAAATTGGGGTGGCCTGCCCACCCGTTGGCCGATTGTGCCCGACGAATTTGCAGCGATTCAAACGGCCGTGCGCGCCGCCGCGCTCACCCACGACCTCATCCTGCTCAACGCCGGCTCTTCCGCCGGTTCCGAAGATTACACCGCCCACGTAGTGCAATCGTTGGGTACATTATTGGTTCACGGCGTCGCCGTTCGCCCCGGCCATCCCGTCATCCTGGGAATGATTGACAAGGTGGCAGGGTGGCAAGGTGACAAGGTGAAAGAGAATCACCCCCTCACCTTGTCACCCCTTCACCTTGTCACCCCTTCACTCCCTCGTCCCATCCTCGGCGTGCCCGGCTACCCGGTCAGCGCCGCTCTCACCGGCGAAATTTTTGTGGAGCCACTGCTGGCACAGTGGCGGGGGCAGCCGCCATACCAACCCCAAACGCTAACGGCCGTACTCACCCGCAAAGTGGTCTCCCACACCGGCGACGATGACTTTGTGCGCGTGGCCGTGGGCAAGGTGGGCGCGCCGGGAGGCGAGCGCACATTGGCCACACCCATTAGCCGGGGGGCTGGTGTCATCTCCTCGCTGGTGCGGGCCGATGGCATTGTGCGTATCCCCCGTTTTAGCGAAGGGGCAGATGCGGGCACGGCCGTAACCGTCCACCTCTACCGCGCCGCCCACGAAATTGAAAACAGCATCCTGGCCATCGGCAGCCACGACCTGACGCTGGACTTGCTGGCCCAATTCCTGGCGGAGCGCAGTAACCGCCGCCTGGTTTCCGCCAACGTGGGCAGCCTGGGCGGGCTGGTTGCCCTGCGGCGCGGCGAAGCCCATCTGGCCGGTTCCCATCTGCTCGATCCCGAAACGGGCGAATACAATGTCAGGTACATCCACCAATACCTGCCCGGTCAGGCCATCGTCCTGGTAGCGTTGGTAGGCCGCGAACAGGGCTGGATCGTGCCCAAAGGCAACCCCCAAGGGCTACGCGGATGGGGCGACGCCGCCAACCCCGATGTGCAGATTGTGAACCGGCAGCGAGGCGCAGGCACACGGGTGCTGTTTGATTATGAATTGGGCAGATTGGGGATTACGCCGGAGCAGGTACGGGGCTACGGCCGTGAAGAGTACACCCATCTGGCCGTGGCTGCGGCCATCGCTTCTGGCACAGCCGACGCCGGGCTGGGTATTCGTGCCGCCGCCCGCGCCCTGGAGCTAGACTTCGTGCCGCTGGCCCATGAGCAGTATGATCTGGTGATCCCGCAGGTTCATTATGAGAGCGATTTGCTACGGCCGTTGCTGGACTTACTACACGACGCGGATTTCAGGACGGCCGTAGCCGCCATGCCCGGTTATGACATCGGCCCGATGGGGCAAATGCGGGTTGTGAGTCAGGGGGGAACACATAATCCTGGATAAGACAAATCCTTTAGTGACACGAAGTTTTCGCCACCCCTTGAGACTACAACGGATGGAGAATTAAGCGGATGAATTTCCACAGAGGAATCCGTTCATTTCTTTATCCGTTGTAGTCACGGCAAAAAACGAATGACACTAACCAAATCCTCCAAGGCGTTAAATCTTTTATCCGTGAAAATCCGCCCCATCCGTCCAATCCGTGGTTAATTCCCTAAAACCACATGCACCTGGTGGGTCTGCCCATCTTCAAAAACCGGCGCGGTGTGTCCCGGCACGGCCGTACCGTCCACCGTCATCGTTTTCACCCCTTTGCAAACGTGGGCCGGGTTTTCCACGGTGATGTGGTAGATGGCGTGGCGGAAGTGGCGCACGGCCGTGAAGCCATCCCACTCTTTTGGAATACACGGGTCCACAATCAGCCCGTTGTAATCCGGGCGAATGCCCAAAATCCACTGCGTACCCGCCTGGTAAGTCCAGGACGCCGTGCCCGTCAGCCAGCTATTGCGCCCCAGGCCGTGCTGCGGATGTTCGTCACCCAAAATGTTTTGCGGGTAGGCATACGGTTCCACTTCAAACAGGTCAATATGCTCATTCTTCGCCGCCGGGTTGATTTGCCGGTAATAGGCATAGGCGCGGTCGCCGTCCCCCAGCAGCGTCTCGGCGATCATCACCCAGGGGTTGGCGTGCAGGAAGATGCCGCCGTTTTCCTTTGCGCCCGGCGGATAGGTGGTCACGCCGCCTTTGCCGGGGTCAAAGCCGTTAAAACCGGGGGTGCTGAGTTTGATGCCGTGTGCGGTGTTCAAATGCTCATACACCGCATCCAGCGCCAGCCGCGCCCGCTCCCCCTCGGCAAAACCGGACAGCACCGGCCACGATTGGCCGTTGGCGTAAATCTGCCCCTGCGCGTTGGTGTGCGAGCCAAGCGGCGTGCCATCATAATCGAAGTAACGGACATACCAACGGCCGTCCCAGGCCACCCGGTTCACAATCTCCTTCATCTCGTCATACTGCGCCCGGAATTGGGCGGCGGCCTCGTCAAATTGCAGGTGGTGGGCCAGGGTGATCAGGTCGAGCAGGGCACGGCCGTACAAATTCGCCGTAAACAACGATTCCGCCCCCTTCCGCAAATTGACCGTATCATTCCAATCGGCAAAACCGGCCAGCGGCAGGCCGTGTGCGCCCCGGTCGCCATGTGTGAACTGCACCGCCCGCCGCAAATGTTCCCACACGCTGGCCGTTTCGATGGGCTGCCCCTTTTTATCCTTGTCGTAAAACGGGATTTCTTCGTGCAAAAAGGGCATGTCGCCCGTCTCTTTCAGGTAAGCGGTAACGGTCAGGATAATCCACAAATGGTCATCGCTGTAATAGTTCGGGCGGTCGTCGTCGGTGGCCTCGCCCGTTTCGGCGATCATCGTCAGCGGGTTGAACTGGTGCATGGCTGAGCCATTGCGCTTTTGCGTACTCAGCAATTTGCGGATGAGGGCCACCCCTTCCTCTGGCGCGGCGGCCAACACGCCTAACACATCTTGCGAACTGTCGCGGAAGCCAATGCCCCGCGACCCCAACCCCAACTGGTACAGCGACAGATAGCGCGACCAGTTCAGAGTGATGTAACACTGGCGCGGATTATGCACATTGAGAATGGCGTTGGTGCTGGCGTCGGGTGTGTGTACCTGGAATTTGTTCAGGTAGTTGTCCCAAAAGGCGGCCATGTTTTTCAGCGCGGCCGTGACGTTTTCAGGATTCCGGTACTTTTCGATGAGCGGTTGGGCGGCAGCCACGTTTTCCGCCTGGCCGAGCAGGGTGGTGAAATGCGCACTCTCACCGGGTTGCAACACGCCCAAATGATGCAGCAGCGCGCCCACAATATCACCGCGCACTGCTTCAGTGTTGCTCAGGTCCGGCTGTTGCAGACTGAGCGGGTTGGCCCAGGTGCCATATTCGTTGTCGCCCAGGAACTTTTTGCGGTCGGATTCAAAGCTGCTGATGGGGTGGCTGCTGGTGAAGTAGTTGATGCGCAGGTCACGCAGCATGAAGGGGTATTCAATGAGGATTTTACGGCCGTCCCCCTCTTCCACCACCTTACTCGTCATCGTCTGCGGAATCCAGTCCGCATTGGTGAACTGTTTGAGCGCGTCAAAGTGGGTGTATTCCACCACCGGAATGGCGTCAATCTCCCGCGCCGCCTCACCTAAATTGGTGATGGTAATCGCCTGCACCACCACATCCTCCCCGCTGGGCACAAAAATGGTCGCCTCGGTGCGTATGCCATAAAACTCGGACACGATGCGCGTGTAGCCCAGGCCGACGTGACATTCGTAGCGGTCGTAGTTGTCCAGCGTGGGGACGAAGAAGGGGGAGAAGATGCAGTAATTGGGAGATTGGGAGAGTGAGAGATCAGGTGATTCCCCAATCTCCCAATCTCCCAATCTCTTAATCTCTTTGAAGCGAAGATAGAGTGTTGCGCCTTTGAAATCACTGGCAGGCATTTGCGGGATGTATTTGGTGATGCGGTTGAGACTGGGGTCTTGTTTGCAGATGAGCAGGCCGCCGGTGTGGTCTACAAAACCGCCAAAACTGAGACCGCCAATGTAGTTGATCCACTTCACCGGCGTCCTGGGATTGGTGATCACATACTCTCGTTTCTCGTCGTCAAAATAGCCGTAGTTTGTCATTTCTGTTCTGAAAATAATCAAAGATTGCGCAGATTTCACCGATTAAAAATCTGCGTCATCTGCGTCATCTTTGATTCTAATCCGTGCTTCTATTTACCTAGCTGAACGTGGACGGCAACGGCCGTCACCCCATCCCCAGGCAGCGGTACGATATTTCCGGGAACGGTACGGCCGTCAACCGTCAGCGCCACGTTATTACCCGCACCGGCCCGCTCCACCGTAATGTGATAATCCACACCGTGAAAACGGCGCACGGCCGTGAAACCAGCCCAATCGGCGGGAATGATTGGTGCAATTTGCAGGCCATCGTAGGACGGCCGTATGCCTAAAATCCACTGTGTAATGGCGACGTAGTTCCAGGCGGCCGTGCCTGTTAGCCAGGAATTTTTGGCCTCGCCGTGTGTGGGTGCATCCTTGCCGGCAATCATCTGGGCATAAACGTAGGGTTCACAGCGATGCTGGTCGCTGATCCCTTCGCGGGCGGACGGGCAGATGCGCAGATAATAATCCAATGCCAGGTCGCCATGGCCAACGGCCGTTTCCGCAATCATAATCCAGGGGTTGTTGTGGCAGAAAACACCGGCATTTTCTTTGTAGCCAGGCGGGTATGAGGAAATCTCGCCCAGGTGCAGGTAATACTGCGAATAGGCAGGCTGCTGCAAGACAATGCCGTGCGGGGTGGCCAGATGTTCGGCTACCGATGCCAACGCCTGCTCTGCCTTGCCATCGTCCAGCCCAATCCCGGCCATCACACACATCCCCTGCGGCTCGATAAAAATCTTCCCCTCTTCACATTCCTTTGAACCCACCGGATTGCTATAAAAATCATAGGCGCGGCGGAACCATTCGCCGTCCCAACCATGCGCCAGTGTCGTTTCCGTCATGTTGGCGGCGTGCCAGCGGTACGTTTCCGCCTCCTTCGTTTTGCCTAAATGGTCGGCTAAGGCGGCCATCTCTTGCGCCGCCAGCACAAACAGCCCGGCGATGAAAACGGATTCGGCCGTTTTGCCATCTTTGTTCGTCGTCGTCTGGAACGATTCGCCGGGATGCTCAGAAAAGGTATTCAGATTCAGGCAATCATTCCAGTCGGCGCGGCCGATGAGCGGCAAATTGTGTGGCCCCAGCCTGTCCAACGTGTAGCGGATGCTGCGCTGCAAATGTTCGTAGAGTGGTTCTTCGGTGCCGGGTTGATTGTCGTAGGGGACGAGTTCGTCGAGGATGCTGGTATCGGCCGTTTCCTTGATGTACGCCGTTACCCCCATCACCAGCCACAGCGGGTCGTCATTAAAATTGCTGCCCACAGCGTCATTGCCCCGTTTGGTGAGCGGCTGGTATTGGTGATACGCGCCGCCGGTGGGTAACTGGGTGGCGGCGATGTCCAGGATGCGCTCACGGGCGCGTTCGGGAATCATGTGCACAAAACCAAGCAAATCCTGGTTGGAGTCGCGGAAGCCCATGCCCCGGCCAATGCCCGATTCGTAAAAGGAAGCGGAGCGGGACATATTAAACGTGACCATGTTCTGGTAGGCGTTCCAGATATTGACCATGCGGTTGACGTGTTCGTTCGGTGATGTCACCTGGTAACCAGCCAGCAGCCGATCCCAATAGGCGCGAAGCTGGTCAAAGGCGGTCTGCACCTGCGCCGGGTCAAGAAATTGCTGCAAAATCGGTTTGACGCGCTGTTTGTTGATGGTTTGGGAGCCGGGCGGGTCAAATCTCTCATCCTGCGGGTTCTCCTGATAACCCAGAACGAAGATGATACTCTTTGACTCGCCCGGCTGGAGGGAGAGATGAAAGCTGTGTGAACCAATCGGCGCCCAACCATAGGCGACGGAGTTGGTGGAATGCCCCTGGGCGACGACGAGCGGATTGTCGTAACCGCGATAGGGGCCGAGGAAGGATTCGCGTTGGGTGTCATAACCGGCGGGGGCCAGGGAGCAGGCGAAGTAGGCAAAATGGTCGCGCCGTTCGCGGTATTCGGTTTTGTGGTAGATGACGTTGTCTTCAATTTCTACCTGGCCGATGCTGAAATTGCGCTGGAAGTTGGTGGCGTCGTCGTTGGCGTCCCACAGGCAAAATTCGATGTAGGAGAAGGCGGAAAGGTCTACGGCCGTACTCCTCTCATTTGTCACCGTCATCTGCCACACCTCCAATGTCTGGTCAAGCGGCACAAAATAGCGCGTTTCCGCCCTGATTCCACGATATTCGGAAGCGATGATGGTGTAGCCCATGCCGTGACGGCAGGTATAGCTGTCCAATTCTTTGCGCGTGGGCTGCCAGGTGGGCGACCAGAATTCGCCACTTTCATTGTCGCGCAGGTAGAGGTAACGGCCGCCAAAATCAAAGGGCACGTTGTTGTAGCGGTAGCGGGTCAGCCGCCGCAGCCGGGCGTCTTTGTAGAAAGAGTAGCCCCCGGCGGTGTTGCTAATCAAACCAAAATATTCCTGGCTGCCCAAATAGTTGATCCAGGGCAGCGGTGTATCGGGCCGGGTTATCACGTACTCCCGGTTGGCATCGTCGAAGTGTCCGTAGCGCATTTTCTTCTCCATTACAGGTTTGTAGTAGGCGATTTATCGCCTTTGGACGGCACTAAAGTGCCTACTACAAACAGTGTTAATTGTCTGTTGTTAAGCCGTAGCCAAACGGAAACAGCGGTTCGCCGCCAGTGCCGAGTGGTAGTTGATCCATGCTGGCGGGCCAGGTGTAGGGGAGCGTGCCGGTGAAGGGGTGGTCGCCAAACAGGTTGTCGGCGATGCCTTGCCCTTCTGTGCCGGGCAGCCAGGCAGCAATCCAGGCGTCGGCCAGGGGGAGGGCGTCGGTGATGAGCAACGGCCGTCCCGATAACAAAACCACCACCACCTGTTCCGCCTGTTCACCCACACGCCGGATCATCTCCACGTCGCTGTCGCTCAGGCTCAGGTCGGCGGCATCCCCCCACCCTTCAGCGTAGGGCAGTTCACCCAACACGACGATGCCCACATCGGCGGGGGGGCTGAATTCCTCAAAACGGCCAAACTTGTTGAACTGCACTTCGCCAGTTGCAGTGGCCTCTATCGCTTCCAAAATGGTGGTGCCGGCGGTGATGTTGCCAGAACGTCCCTGCCATTCAATCGTCCAGCCGCCCGATTGCACGCCGATGTCGTCGGCAAATGTCCCGGCCACAAAAATACGGGCATCTTTGGAGAGGGGCAGCGTCTCATTCTCGTTTTGCAGCAGCACCAGCGATTGGCTGACCGCTTCTTGGGCGATTACGCGATGTTCGGCTGAACCAATCAGGCCGATGTGGGTGGTGTCGGCGTAGGGGTTTTCAAACAGCCCCAGGTCAAATTTGGCGGTGAGGATGCGGCGGACGGCGTCGTCAATGCGGGCTTCGGTGATGTCGCCATTTTCAACGGCCGTCAACATCGTGTTGATGAAGCGCAGGTAATCATAGGGCACCATGTTCATATCCACCCCGGCATTGATGGAAGTGACCACGGCGTTATAGAAATTGGGCGAAATCTGGTCAATGGCCTGCCAATCAGACACCAGAAAGCC
Organism: Chloroflexota bacterium; assembly: GCA_014584575.1. GTDB lineage: Bacteria > Chloroflexota > Anaerolineae > Promineifilales > Promineifilaceae > CAADGU01. Next base: position 48,542 of record JACTMP010000002.1, on the reverse strand, counting down.
GGTAAACCCCAATTCTCCTTTGAGAACATCGTGCAGCAGATATTTTTGGGCGTGCATTTTGGTGCCGTTCCAACTGCTGAAGCTGACCATAATGCTTTGTGCGCCCGCGTCTATGGCCGCCTGGTAGGGTGGCAAATGCAGTGCCCGCAGGGTAGCTTCGTCCACCTGCATATCACCCTGGTCGAGCATGTAATTCTGGGTATGGGAACTGCCCCAGGCCGTGCCACCGTCGCCGATGTAATGTTTGGGGGTGGCGAGTACGGCCGTGACCGCCGCCAAATCCTCCCCTTGTAACCCTTGCATATAGGCCACGCCCAATTCACTGACCAGTTCCGTGTTTTCGCTGAACGCCTCATACGTCCGCCCCCAACGGATGTCCTGGGGCACGGCGATGACGGGCGCATAATTCCAGGGGATACCGGTGGCGCGGGTTTCCACGGCCGTGATCTGCCCAATTTGCCGCAGCAGTTCCGGGTTGCGGGTGGCCCCCAGGCCGATGTTGTGTGGGAAAATGGTGGCGTCTTTCAAATTGTTGTGGCCGTGAACGGCGTCTACGCCGTAGATGATGGGGATGGCTAAGGGGGTGCTGAGAGCCGCTTCCTGGTAGCTGTCTACCATGGCCGCCCAGTTTTCGGGCGTGTTGCCTTCGCTGGGGTAGCCACCGCCGCCGCTGAGGATGCCACCGATGAAGTAAGTGGTGACGGCCGTTGGCTGGATGCTATTTTTCTCCACCAGCGTCATCTGCCCAATTTTCTCTTCCAACGTCATACGGCCAAGCAAATCTTCTACCCGTTCGGCGGTAGGCAGTTCCTGGTTCAGGTAAGAGGGAATGGGTTCGGAACTGGGGGTGGGTTCAACGGCGGGTGCGGCTTCTGTCGGCGATGTCGCGTCCGTCGTGGCTGTATCTGGGGGGCTGGTGGGGGCTGGTGCAGGTTGTTGCTGGCAGGCAACGGCCGTGAGCAACAAAATCCCCCCCAAAAAAATCTTGGATAAACACCGCCTGGCGGTCATAAATACAAATCCTTTTCCCGCCGGATTATTTTTGTAGGGGCGAGACGGCGCGGTAACGTTTGGCCGAAGTACCAATACTTCGTCTCCGCGCCGTCTCGCCCTCGCCCGGCAGGTGGGCGAGACAGGCGGGAGGCAAAGCCCTTCTTCATCGCCAAAGTTCTACCCGCCTGTCTCGCCCCTACGATAGATTTCACGGTGACAATACCAATAATGATATGGATTGGCCCGGCAACGTAATGGGATCGCCGTTTGTCCAATCCAACGCACCTAAATTTTCGGCCTTGTGCTCCGCGTCAAAGCGCCACAATTCGGCGTTGCTGCCGGTGTATCCATCTACTAGCAAAGGCACGGTCATCTCATCTGGCCCGCGATTTATCATCATCAATGTCACCGCGCCATCCTCGCGCCGGGCGGCAAAAATGGAAACATCCTCTACCCCTGAATCGGCATGGAGTTTTTCATTGCCAAACTGCTGGTACATTTTGTAGACATAGAAGGTGGGGGTGGGGGCGCTGAGCGCCAGCAGCCCCGCACCGCCCCGGCTGTGGGCGATGACAAAATAGGCCACCATATCCACATCTTGCTCAATCATGCGGCCTAAGGAATCGGCCCACCAGATGGCGTTGTAAAAGGAGTCGGGCGTGGCTTCACCACCGAGGGTGTTGCTCCAGTTGGAGTTGACCTCCATGACCGACACGGGCAGGTCACGCCCGGCTTCTTCCTGAATGACCTGGCGCAGGTGGGGGATGATGGCGTCCCATTCCGGGCTGTTCTGGCGCAGGTCTTCAATGGTGGGGTTGGGGTTGTTGCCACTGGCGGGGAAGGGGTAACGATGGATGGCCACAATGTCTACCAGATCGCCGTTGGCGCGCAGGAATTCACGCATCCAGTCACGGCCGTTGGCATCTTTGGGGTTGTTGGCGTCTACGGCCGTGTACTGGCTTAAATCCGGCCCAATCAACACAATATCCGGGTCGGCCGCTTTCATCGCTTCGGCAAATTCGCGCCAACGCTGGTTAAAGTAAACGGTGTCCCATTCGGTGAAGCCCCGCGCCGGGGCATACAAATTGGGTTCATTGCCGATGCTCCAATACTTAACACCATAGCCTTTTTCTTCATTGACCAGGCGCATCATTTCTACCGCTTCTTCTGGTGTGCCACCAAGCAAATTGACGTGGAAGACAATTTCGGCATCCACCATGCCGGCTATGTCCATCAGAAAATCCACCTGGTTGGGGCGCACGGTGTTTTCATCCCCCCAATTCCCACCGGGAAAACGAAGCATGGTTAACCCGGAAGATTGGTATTCGTCGAGCATGGCGGCGGGCACGGCCGTCCAGGGGCCATAGTTGACGCCATACACAAAGGGGTTAATTGGCCCGCGGGCAATATCCACATTCGTGTATAACTGGTTGGGCAAAGCGGTGGCGGGGGCAGGGATGGGGGTGGGAGTGGGTACGGCCGTAGCCTCATCACTCACCGCTGGCTGTTGTGAACAGGCAACCAAAACCAAAAGCAGCCATATTGCTACAAAAAATCGGTACATTTTCCTCAACCTTCCTGGATTGGGTATGATGTAATGCGGCGTGCATCACAGGGTAGGCACGCCACACTACATGCTGGCAACCCCACCTTTATTTATCAACACCCGTAACCACCAGACCCTGAACAAAGAACCGTTGCGCCAAAATAAACAAAATCAAGGGCACAACCAGCGCCATCAATGAAGCCGCCTGAATCAGTTCCGGGTTGGAGCCATAAATGCCATTAAACAGCGGCAAAGCCACAGAAATAGGCCACTTGTCCCGTGCGGTGGATAAATAGATCAGTGGGCCAAAGTAATCATTCCAGGCATACACAATATGGAATACCGTGATAGCCAGCAGCGCCGGATACGATTGTGGCAGAATCACCGACCAGAGAATGCGGAAACGGCTGGCCCCATCTATCATCGCCGCCTCATCCATCTCACGAGGAATGGTCATAAAGTATTGCCGGAGTAGGAAAACATCGAAAGCGTTTGCGAAAAAAGTGGGCACAATAAGCGGTAGCCACGTACCTACCCATCCAATTTTCTGAAAGAATGTATACGTAGGAATAACGGTCACAAACGCCGGTAAAAAGAGCGTCGAAATCAAAATAAGGAACAAAAAGTCACGACCCGGAAAATCAAACCGCGAAAATCCATAAGCCACAAGTGTACAAGAGAATAATACGCCAATGGTAGATAGCACCGCGTACATGGTGGTGTTATACATCAGCCGTGGGAAATCAATGGTTTCCCACACAGTGCTGAAATTACCCCAATAAGGAGCAAATTCCCAGGGGCGCGGTAAGGCTCGCCAGGAAACCGCGCAAACAAATTCACCACGGTCCACATTGTCAGGATCGGCAAAAGTGCTTTCCCGCAGCCCCTTCTTAAGCAAAACCAGGCCCCTCGTGGAATCGTCATCTTCGCTGCCTACACAGGTGTTCATGGGAACTGAGTAAGTTTCCATTTCCACACCGTTGTACTCAGCCATGGCAGCACGGGCCGGCCAAAGAGGCGCCCCTAAAACAGACATCTGTTGCGGTGTTTTAAGCGCCGTCGAAACCATATAAAAAAACGGCGAAAGAAACATGAACAAAAGTATCAGCGCCGTGCCTGTTACAGTGAATGTTTTTGCAGTCTCGCGTGGATGGCGACGTCTAGATAGTGCTTTCATCGTCTATTGTCTCCTTAATTATGAGCGAGCTTCACCGGCATAATAAACCCAGTAACGCGCTGTCCTAAACAAAAACACCGTAACGACAAGAATGATGACAAATAACAGCCAGGCCATGGCCGAACCATATGACATGTTTTGAAAGACAAAGAAGGTTCGGTACAGGTAAAGATTGTAGAACATGGTGGCCCCACCTGGCCGCCCGGTCCCGTTATTAACCACCAGTGGAACCAGAAAATACTGGAACAACCCCACAATTGCTAACACCAGGTTAAAAAAGATAACAGGTGAAATCATAGGGAAGGTGACATTGCGAAAAGATTGAAAGGCGTTGGCGCCATCTACTTTAGCTGCATCATAAAGGGCTGTGGGAACCCCTTGTAAACCGGCCAGCGTAATGAGCATGGCATTACCTATGCCCCAAATACCCATGATGACGTAAGTGGGATACACCCAGTTAACGTCATTAGCCCAATTCGGCACATTGGCTCTGGGGACCCCGATAGACATGAGGGCGCGATTGATCCATCCCGTTTCGGCGTTAAGCATACCGCCCCAGAGAAAGATAGCGGCTACGAAGGGAATGATATAAGGCATGTAAAACAGGGTGCGTATGGGTACAGAACCTTTCATGTGGCGGTTGTTGAGCAAAATTGCCAACCCTAACGGCAAAAAAATCGCTACCGGCAGGGCAATCATACCAAACCTGATCGTGATCCAAAATGAGCCTGGGGTCTGGCTGCTGAATCGCCATATTTGAGGGTCATTAAACAATTGGCGATAATTTCGCAGCCCCACAAATGAGGGAGTACTTAAAATCCCGTCGGTAATTTTTAAATCAAGAAAACTGAAAAACAGGCTGGCCAGTATGGGTATGATGGTAAAAACCAGGAATCCAATCAGCCAGGGTGAAATGAAAAGCAAACCCTCTCGCATTTCACGACGTTTGACCGCTGACAAAGCGCGATAGGCTCTAAACGACGGCAATTGGGGCATGCCACGGTTTAGTTGTTCAAACATGATCTTTCTCCTCTATCTTTGTCAAATGGTGAACAAAATTTCCCCCTGGGCAACGTATATACCCTGAGAATAGGCAGGATAGCCTGAGACTATCCTGCCTATCATGTCAGGTTATTGCCGATTATAGATAGCTTCGAGGTCTGTGACCAGTTGGTCCCATTCTGCATCGAAGTCTAGTTGGTCGGGCGGGGTGTTCAGGAGGAGGTCAAAGAATGTCTGCCCACGTGACCAGGCTTCGGGGTAGTTGGGTTGATATTGCTCGGCGCTGGGCGCATCCGGGTATGAGAGGCCGGCTTCGAAGACGGCAATGCTCTCAGGGGACAAGAAGGGATATCGTTCAGTCTGCTGAGCCCAGAAAGCTTCGCGCTTATCAGGGATGGCCGGTAAAGCGCCATAGACGGGCAGTAATTTGTCCGCGCCATCGGTAATGAGGTATTGCAAGACGGCGTAGGCTTCTTCGGGATATTTGGTGCCGCTCCAGATGCGGAAGGTGTCGGCGTCTACACGGCCGTGATACTCACCATCATCACCCAAAGGTAGAATACCAGCCTGGAATTCCAGACCCGCTTCCGCGAACTCACCCAGGCAGCAGGTGTACCATAACGGGGTGATAATCATGGCTGCACGGCCACTGTTGAAGACGTTACCGCCACCCCATTCAGCCGCACCGGTTACCGATGCCGGTACCGCGAAGGGTTGGTCGCCCCAAATGGCATCATAGAGCCACCGATTGGCCTCTTTCCAGCTATCGGGCATGGTGGAGGTAAAGCTGCCAGGCTCAGTGCCTTCATAGATTTTGGTTGCGCCGGCGCGGTAGGACGACATGTAGTTCGTATGCGTTTGCCATTGCGGTTGATAACCAACTTGTTGGATTTGGGTGCGGTCGAAACCTTCTTCAGTGGAGTTCAACCCGTTGACGTCAATGGTCAGACGGCGGGCTACTTCGTTAAAGGTTTCCCAGTTCCATTCAACTTCTTCACCATCCAGTTCATACATGTCACCATAGTTTTGGGGCGGGTAAGCTAGACCAACCTCATCAAACAGGGCTGGTTGGTAATAAACGGCCGCCGGGAACACAGCAAATGGTAAACCCACCTGACCTTCTTCTGTCTGGTAAGAGTCCACCAGGGCCGGGTCGAAGATGCTGGTGTCAAAGCCGCTCGCGTCTACCAGAGGCCCAATATCCAGCCATTGACCAAAGAAGGAGTTGGAGCCAGTCCAACCCACCGGGCCGATGACGTCAGGGCCGTTACCAGAAGCGATCTGGGTGGACAGGGTTTGCACAGCACTGTCGTTGGGCACAATTTCCAGAATGAGTTCAATCTCATCTTGGGAAGCGTTGAAGTCAGCCACAACTTCTTCCTGTGTGGCGACCTGTTCCGCATTGGTGCCAGTGCCCAGACCAACAAACCAGCGAATCTGAACTTTGCCACTGGTGCTGGGGGCAGTGGTGGGGGCGGGGGCGGCTTCTTCGGCCGGCGCTTCTTCGGCTGGGGCGGCTTCTTCCGCCGGAGCAGCTTCTTCCGCCATTTCTTCGGTGGGGGAAGCAGCAGGTTCTTCGGTAGTTCCACCGCCACAGGCAACCAGCGCCAGGGCCAGGATCATGGCTAACAAAATTAACAGGAAACGTGATGTACGCATGTTCTTCTCTCCTTGTGCGTATCTGATTTGGTTATTGAATATTGTAATCATTATGAACTATCACGAACGGGTTGCCTGTCCGGTTATGATGTGGTGCGCGGTCGGGACGGCAACGAGATGTTTTTTGCGCTTGTGCCTGTGCCTCACCTCCTTTAAGCTGTTGTCAGGAGTCGTTGTGGTGTTGTTTTTGCCAGCATCTGGCGCGCCAACGCCACACCACCCCAGGCGCCGGGATTGCTATCGGCCGGCGCTAATTCTAGTTTATCTGCCAGTAACATTTCAGCGGCGAGGGGGGATAAGGCTGCCTGCCGCTGCCATTCGCGTAAGATAACCTGGCGCAGGGTATCACCCGCACGGGAGATGCCACCGCCGAGAATAATTTTGTCTATGTCGAAGGCCATGATAAGTGCTTGCAGGCCACGGCCCAGGTATGTTCCCACCTGATTGATGATGGTTTGCGCTGCCGGATTGCCCTGGTGGGCAGCCTGGAATACGTCTACGGCCGTCACCTTCGCCACCTCTTTCCCCGGTTCCCATAAACCCGCGGCCGCTGCCTGTTGCCCGGCGCGGGCGATGGCCGGGCCGGCCACATACTGTTCCAGGCAGCCATGATTGCCACAGTTGCAGCGGGGGCCGTCCGGGTCAACCACCATGTGCCCAAATTCCCCGGCCATACCGTGTGCACCGCGGTAGAGACGGCCGTCCAAAATCAAGCCTGCTGCCAACCCCGTACCAACGCTCACATACGCCATGTGCTGAATGGTCTGGTTGGTAAAAAAGGTGTAATAACCCAACGCTGCCAGATGCAGGTCATTTTCCAGGTAACAGGGTATACCACCCAAAGCCGCGCTTAACATCGGGCCGGCCGGCATGTCATCCCAGTTCAGGTTGACGGCCAGGTGAACCATGCCCGCCTCCGGGTCAACCCGGCCAGGTATGCCCATGCCGATTGCGGCGATTTGGGTCAAAGCGTAGCCAGATTGCGCCAATGCCTGGTACACGGCCGTTTGAATGCTGTCCAGGGTGCTGGTTGGTGTTTGTTTATCGGTGGAGCCGCTATAGTGGCCGCAAGGTTGCAGGGTTGCATCCACCACCATGGCGGTGATGGTTGTGCCACCGACATCTACGCCGACAACGGCCGTGTGCCCCTGCGCCTTACCATTCATTGCATTCATCACCAACCCATCACCTACCCATTACCTACCCATCACCAACCCATCACCAACCCATTACCCGACGCCCGATGATTCACGCACCACCAGTTCTGTCGGCAAAATGATGCGCCGCGCCGGTTTGGAGCCATTGTCAATAATATCTAGCAGCGTATCTACCGCCAGCGCACCCATGCGCCGGATTGGTTGGCGGACTGTTGTCAACGTGGGCATGGCCAGCAGCGCCGGCGGCAGATCATCAAATCCAACGATAGCCACATCTTCCGGCACCTGCACATTCGCTTCCCGCAGGGCGCGCAGTGTCCCCAAGGCCATACTGTCTGAGGCCACAAAAATGGCGTCAATGCCCTTGGGCAGCAGCCGGTGTGTGGCTTCATACGCGCTGGCTTCGGTGTAATCCCCAACTTCGATTAAGTCAGGGTCTACCACGCGCCCCCGGTCACGCAAGGCATTTCGGTACCCAGTCTGGCGGTCCATCGCCGACCGGTTATTCAGATGGCCGGTGATATGGGCAATGCGTTGCCGTCCCAGGCGAATCAGGTGGGAGACGGCCGCATGAGCGCCGGCCACATTGTCGGTATCCAGGAAATTGACATCAGGATGTTCGTGGCGGCCAATGGCCACAAAAGGCACATCATTTTCAATCAGTTGTGGCACCAACGGATCATCCACATGATTACCCGCCGTAATCAGACCATCAAACAAATTGCTGCGCACGATTTTGGGGTATAAGCTGGCTTCTTCTTCTTTGGTATGAAATAAAAAGAGAGAAAGGGTAAGTTCCAGAGGATTACATGCCTGGGTAATACCCTGAATGAGTCGGGGAAAATAGGGGTCGGCAAAAAGGGCTTGCGCCGGTTCAGCAATCACCAGGCCAATGATATTGGCACGCTGGCCGGCCAGGCGGCGGGCGGCGGTGTCTGGTTGATAGCCGGTTTGCTCAATCACCGACAACACCCGCTCACGCACTTCGGGGCGGACACTAACGTGGTTATTGACCACCCGCGAGACGGTGGAGCGTGACACACCCGCCAATTCCGCTATTGATTCCAGGGTCAACCGACTCATAACCAGTGCTACATATTGTGACCGGCACAATATGTCATATTTTTGCTATGGATGAGTAAGGGTTGGGCGAAAAGAACCCGCGTGGAAGCGCTCCCAAACAGGTGCTTAAAAAAGCCTTTCAAACAGTGAAAAGCTCAAGAAACGGTTTGGTATTGGCTTAGAAAGGTGGTGTTCTTCTCCTCAACCCTTCGTGGGAGCGCTCCCACGAAGTGCCAAAACTATAACAAAACCGGAAAAGTTTGTCAACAGTTTGAACAAAAATGGGGTGTCTTCTTTAGACAAGTAGCCCAAGAAAGCGTTCCACGTCATAAAGGGCGGCCTGGGCGGCGGGAGACCAGCGTGGGGCGATCAGGTCAAAGGCATGGTCGGCGTCGGCCAGTTCCACATGCGCACAGGGGACGTGATGGCGATAGAGGGCGGCCTGCAACTGGCGGTGCTGGCCGATGTCTGGGCCAACGTCGTGGGCGCCGTTGATGAGCAGGGTCGGGGGGCAATGCGGGCCGACTTGGGTGAGCGGCGAGGCAAGCTGGTACATGTCGGGGTCTTCATCGGGCAGGCCACCGAGGGCAAAGGGAATCATCTGGGGCGCTTGAACGTAACAGCCGTCGCCCGCTATCCACCCACCCCGCTGCAATAGCCACTCTACCCGGGGGGCCAACAAGGCTGGCGTGGGGGAGATATGGCACAATCGTTCATGCCCGCTGACCATGTCGGTGATGCCATAGTAGGAGATGACGCCGTGTACGGCCGTGTCCGCGCCACCAATATCCGCCGGGTCTAAAATAGCATGGTTGGGTGTATACGCCGCCAGCAGCGCCAGATGCGCCCCGGCCGAGCCACCCATGAGCACAACCCGGTCAGGGTTAAGACCCAGGTCGGCTGCGTTTGTTTTCATCCAGGCGATGGCCCGCTTCACATCCGCAATCATGGGGATGATGGTCGCTTTAGGGGCCAGGGTGTAGGCCACATCAGCAATAACGTGCCCTTGACAGGCCAGATAGTGGAACAACGGCCGTGTGGTTCCCTGAAAATCTTTGTCCATGTAATGCCAGCCGCTGCCGTGCAGGTAAATGATGCCGATGCCGGTATGGGGTGTGCCAGACGGCGGCTGCCAGATGTCGGCCAACAGTGGTTCACCCGTTTCCTGGTGGCAGCCGATGATGGTGTCTGGTGATGTGGGCGGCGTGGGGGTGGGCAACGGCCGTAGGTCATACCGTTTTGCCCGCAGCCGCCATTGCAGATGGGGCGGTATTCGCTTTTGCCAGTCGGGGCCGAAGGCAAAGGTAAACTCCTCATGGGGCGCGGTTACGTTTTGGATATGCCGCCGGGCCAGCAACAGCGCCGACAGCCCGGCAGCCAGCGACAACCAATCTCGCCGCCACAAAGCCAGCAGCGTCCCCTTCAACCCAATAAGCGCCAGAAACGGCGACAACGGCCCGGCAAAACCTTTAGGGATAGCCAGGAAGGGAAGCAAACGGCCGTCGGGCAATGATACGTTTGCCAGCAATGCCAGCCAGGCCGCTGCCATCGTTATTAACCGCAACACCCGTTTCATTCTGCACTCCTTTTACCGATAACCGATTACCGGCAGCCGATTGCCGATAACCGCCCCCTGTTCTAACCATCATTGCCTTCAATAATGTGATGGGTAATTTGCTCAATTTCGGCCAGTGACGCCCCCCGCGCCCGCTCAATCCGCTCCAGCCGCTTTTGGAACTGATTCAGAGCAAAGTCGGTGAAGATAGCCGGGTCCAGTCCAAAGGGAATGGGGTCATAATAATCAAACGCCTCGCCGACAGTGGCCAGGGCATAAGGTAGTAGTTCGTTCATGGTCTGTTCAACAACCGGCCACAAACCATCATCGGCCGCCAGCAGCCTGGAGATGAGAAAGACGCCGTAGGCAATGTGGCGGGATTCATCCTGTTTGAGCAGGGTGATGCCTTGCCGCATACCCGGCATTAACCTTTCCTGGTCCAGCACGGTAAAGTAGCCATGGTATCCCGTCTCCGCCAGCACACCTTCCACCACCATGTTGTAGGTAACGGAAGCGCGAATAAGGGCCGCAGGCGACGGGTCAGTTTGTAGCGACTGTAACGTTTGTGGCAAGGCGTGGTAAAAGACATGGCGATAGCTCTCCGTGTGATAGCGGCTCAAGTCCGTCATGTTGCCATTGGTGTGCTGCCGGGCAACTTCGGACAGGAAACGGCTGAAGAAGTCGGTATGTTTGGCTTCTTCAAAGAGGAAGGTAGTCAGGTAGATTTCTTCTTCGATACGGCCGTCGTGCGCCACCGCCATGATCAATGGCAACAAATCGAGCGTCACCGCCTCTTCCCCGGCCTGAAACATCGCTGTCAGCCGCAGCAGTAAATCCTGCTCTTCTGGCGACAAGGCGACCCAGTCGCGGGCATCCTGGCTCAGGTCAATATCTGACGGATTCCAGATACCCAGCCGCTTGGCTTTTTCGTACAACCGCATGGCCGGAAGCTGCCGATTCAGGCCGCGATCGGTGGTGGCAAATTGGTGGTGCATCATAAAACGCCTTATCTGATCAACATTGATGATTGAGCCTACCGAAAGAAGTTCAGCTTTTTGCCATCAACTGAAAATTTTGTCGAGAAGAAAAGTTGAACTTCTGACCTCGAACTCTTGCCCAACCCTGTGAATAATGCGGGGGGAGACATCCAATAGCCATCGGGTCGCATGTGAGGATGCGAACTCCGCATTGATCCACTGATACATCAAATGGAAGGCAAGTTTATCCTTTTTGCCTGTTTTGTGGTAGAAGACAGACGGTAAAGTCAGCCATTCTCAATTTTGGCCTACCGCCCATGCACGACATGGAACGGCTGCGGGCAGATGTGAGCCTGAGGCAGTTGTTCGTGTCGGCGATTTTGATTCGCGAAGGACACTAAGGGGCGTGAAGGATTTGGCAAAAAGAAACGGGACGGCCGTTCCAGCGGAGCCGTCCCGTTTTTTATGGGAAGAGAATTAAAGGGGGTGGGGAGCAGGTTATCCTGCGAGAATTAAGTCATATGAACGTTTCTCCTTATGTCCATCTTGTTTTTATGTAAACAGTCATTGTCTATTCAATTGACCTCCTTTTTAGTTGGACTGGTCGTGACGGCCGTTGCGAGCGAATTCGATGGCAGCCAGACCAATTTACTTTTGTGTGATTTCAATCGCCTGGCTAATTTGGGAAGATCGGGCACAGGCAGCAATGAGGAAAAAAGTGGGCAAAAGAAAAACAAACCCGATTACCAGAAATAGAACTAATTGAATCATGACATCTACTCCTCAAACATGTTATTTATAGGTAATAGATAGCCGCCGCGCATATCGAAATAAAAGAAAAAGAACACAGCAAATAGCATTTTTTTGATTTCGGATTACCAAAGATCGTTCCGATAATAACAATGAAAGCATGAAGGAAAAAAGCCGGTGCAATAATTAAAAAGCTACTCATCACTTATCACGCTCCTTTTTCCAAAATTTGTTCATGTCATCATCATATCAGGCCAGAAGAACGGCCGTGTGACGCCACCCTGACGCCGAATTGCATTTGTCTGACACAGGTCTGACACATGGTGGGAAACAGGAAAGAAATAACAAACGGCAGTAAACGGCCGTTTACCAATGCACGATCACTCAGCGCTTCTGCTTTAATTTACTGGATTATGGGTCTTTAACAGGCGCAGCCCTTCCAGGCGGAGGGCATGGGGGAAGAGGGTTTTGTAGATGCGGCAGTGGGGGCTTTGCACGTCCCAGCGGCCGGTGGCGCGGAACGTTTCCAGGGGACAGCCGCCGGTACAGCGATAACGAAATTCGCAACTGCGGCAGCCTTCTTTATCATCAACGGCCAGGTTTTGAATGGGGCCGGCAGCGACCAGCGGCAGCAAATCGCCGGTGAGGGCAGCGGGAACAGGTTGGTCCAGGTGCATCTGGCATTGGGCGATGCGTCCTTCGTGGGTGATGACCAGGTAGCTGTGCTGGACACCACAGGTGTGGGCGTGGGCCTCGGCCTGTACGCGGTCGAGCAAGCCATTGAGAAACGGCCGTGCCGGTAAATTCGCTTCAAATTCCGCGTAGGCCGCCAACATGCCGTCAATGATCGCCTGCTCCTCTAGTTCCAATTCCTGGCGGCTGGCGCTGAGGAGGTTCTGGCGGTAGAAGTTCAGGCTGATGGGCAGGTCGCGGGCCAGCGCCCAGCGCACGGCATCGGCCGCGCCGCCCGCGTTGAGGCGGGTGAGGGTGATGGTGACGTCCGGCTTGATGCCCCGCGGCAGCAAGATGTGGTCTACCGTGTGTTCCAGGTGATGGAAAGAGGGGTTGCCGTTGCGGTACGGCCGTTGCCGGTCATGCACCTCCCCTACTCCATCCAACGACACCATCAGCTTGATACCCGATGCCGCCAGCCAATTGGCGTCATCGGGGCGCAAGTGGACGCCGTTGCTCAACACTACTTCGCGGAGGGCCAGATTGTGGGCGGTTGCCAGCCGTATGGCTTCCTCATGCAGCCGCCGCACCAGTTTGAAATACAGCGTGGCCTCGCCGCCGGCATACTTGAGTTTGACGCGCCGGAAGCCGTGCCGTTGGGCGGTGTCAAAAATGTGCGCCAGCGCCTTCAGCCCGGTAGCCTCATCCATCCGCGCCGACGATTTGCGCACGTAGCAGTAGGGGCAGTCCAGGTTACAGGCGTTGGTAATGTGCAGCCAGGCGGTGAGCGTTTCCGGGGTACGATACTGCGCCCGGAAACCGGCGTTTGCCGGTTGCAACAATGCCTGTTCGGCCAGTTGAAAATCTATCTCCTCTTGCAGCGTTTGGGCACGGCCGAATGTTTGCCAGCGTGCATAAGCGGCCTGATTCAGCACGCTGGGGCCGCCAGGGGCATAGGGGCTGTAGAGGAGGGTATGTACGGCCGTGAGGGGTTGGCTGTGGGTGTGGGGGGTCGTGGTGAAGGGGATACGGCCGTTGGCTTCTGCTGTTGTTAACCCCCACCCTTTATCTGGGCAGGCGCAGTCAGTATCAACTTCTGTATTGGCATAATCAAACGCCAGCACAAATGCTTTGTCCGGGCAGGCGCAGTCATCATCTTGTTCAAGTTGGTTCTGAATGAGCAAAACGGGGATGTGGAGAACCATGTGATTGCCTATGAAGGCGTCACGGCCGTATCCGGCTCGTAATAGTCGCCAAAATTGTCACGCAAGAAACCTTCCAGATTGCCAAAGTTCTCCAACTCTATCTGGCGAACGTTATACTTCCGGCTGGCGTCGCGTTCGGCCTGGTAGAAGAGCTGCAACTCGTGCCGGTTCATGCGTTTGAGGTAACTGTACAACACGTCATACATAATGACCAGGGCGTCAGAACGGGGGATGAAGAGTTCAGCATAAGCCAATGCCTGCACATAAGCATCGGCTGCTTTGGTCAGTAACGCTTCTTTCTGTTTGAGGAAGGCGGCGCGGTCTACGGCCGTGTACAGGCGTGATTTTTCCTTTTCCACAACAGCTTCAAACTGCTTCAGCGCCATCTGGCCGTGCAGGCCATACAGCTTACCCAGTTGTTTGAAAAAGTGAGATGGCGCCGCATCACGCCGTGGAGGGGGCTGCCCCGCTTTCAGCAGCGCGGCAGCGGGCACTAATTTTTCGGCTAATTGCAGGGATTCGGAGACGGCCGTCCACTCTTGCGCATAAAAATGCGTCCAGGCCAGGTTGGCCCGCGCATCCAGTTCCAGCCGTACCAACTGGCGCTCGTGTGCCATCTGTACTGCCTGCAGCAAATAATCCACCGCATCCCCATATCGCCGTTTCCAAATGTGCGGTAATTGCACCCGGTCGGTGATGAGCATCCAGTTACGATACAGGCAGCCAGTTTCCAGATTGGCTTCGATCAAGCGCACACTTTCCTGCAAACTGGCGAAAATTTCACGGGCCTGTTCCAACGCTCGCTCCGCCTCACGATAGATCTCATCCGGCGAGTCCTCTGGTGCAATTTTGAACAACACCAATCGGCGCAATGCCTCTCCTAACTGTACCAACACCAGACCAATGGTACGCTCATCGCCTACTCTGCTAGCAATAGCCAGGGCACGGGCACAGTATTGAGTAGCTTCATATGGCCGGTATAGATCATTCATGATCAACCCCAGTGTATTATAAGAGAGAGCAATAGGCAGCCACTCTCCCACCTGAATTCGTAACTCCAGTGCATCCTCACATACCCGCAACGCCCGCTTTTTACCCATTTCCCCTAATGCCCGCGACAGGTTGTTACGCACTGTGGCTTCTCTAGCTTTTGATTGATTAGCCCGCAGTTGGCGGATATATCTGAGACTATTAGCATATGATTGGACACCCTGTTCGAACTCACCTAAAGTTGTTTGCACATAGCCCAAATTGTAATAAATGAGCGACAGGACCAGGATGACTCTCTTTTCTGCCGGATGGCCGCGGAAACCGTACTCTTTTCGGTCGGGAAACACAACCGTGTGTATGTCTGCATGCACTAGAGCCTCTAGTTCTTTAGCTGTTTCCTCCAAAATGGCAGCGGACTGTTGAATATCTTCAGCTTTTAGCAAGCGAGCATATTCACGCCAACAGGCCCGTTCGCCATACGCCAGGGTATGATTCCAACTGTGGTACTCGTTAGTAGCTGTTAATTGAGTGACCACGACGTCAATTTCATTGGCCAGAGCAATGGCTCGATCATAATCTTTGCGTAACACAAAGCGGATTATCCATTTGGCTGCATCATCTGTTTGGGCGGCCCGCCGGAGGATAACAGGTAAGGGTTCAGGGTCTCCTCCGTAACGTGGTCGTTCAGGTATATCAATAAACCGAAAGGTATTATTATCATGCAGGATGCGCCACATCTCGGCCTGGAACATGGCAACTTCGGCTTCCTGATAGGTAGAAAGTCGCTCATTCGCCATATTGTAATAAATGTCATTGAAATGCACGTTGGGGTCTATCAACAACGTATAATGCAGATATTCCAGTTCGGCTTCTAGCAGGGCGGCAGCTGCCTGATTGCGGCGACGTTCCTCAATGGCGGAGGCGGTGGGCATACGGGTGCTGAGGATGTTAGACGGCCGTTCCACATGAATCCGTTTCAAATCATCGCGCACATACACTTCATCTTCCTCATCCAACTGCTGCCGCAGATAATCGGCCCAGGTCTGCATCTGGCGGTAAGCAGCCTGGCGCGAAATCATCTCTTTTTGCCGGTCGGCCTCATTAGCCGACATGCATTCGGCATAGATGCGGTACATCTCGTCCTGCAAACCTACCCGTCCGCCGGGTTTGTTTTTGACAATGGACAAACGGCCAATGTCGTTCAGTTCGGTCCGTATGGCTTCCAGTTGGCGCGTGTTTGGCTGCCACTCTTTCACTTTTTGCTGCGGTTCGCTGTCTAGAATGAAGTGCAGTTGCTCGGCGTTCAGGCCGCGTGTGGCCCGGGCCAGCGAACGCAGGATGCGCGCCCGCAAATCTGGTTCAGCACTAAACAGCAGTTGCACAAATTCGGCCTCAATCTCTTTTTGGATGGCAGTGAGGGTTTCCGGATTGGCGGCGGCGCGCCGCGCCGCCGGAAGGGGCGAGAGAAGGGGTTCGGGAATGGTACGGCCTTCGACCAGCACGTCCAGGTAGAGCGCCAGGCGGATGGGTTGGCCGCCGGTGAACAGCCACAACACCTCCAGCCGTTCGGCATCAGCGCGGAGCAGTTCCAACACTTTGCGGATGTGTACGGCCGTTTCCTGATCTACCTCGTGCGCCAGTGCCTCATGCCAATCTTCGTAAATGGTATCAAAATAGGCGCGGGTGTCGGCCAGCTTAAACGGCTGCAAGTTAACGGTGATTAGCTCACATTTATCCTGGGCCTGATGGGCTGTTTGCTTGAGCAGGTCAAAGAAAAGCGCCCCTTCTTCCTGCCGTCCGGCAATGATGATGGTGGTATTGGCAAAACTACCGGCTTTGATCTGATCCAGCAACCATTGTTGTGTGTTAAACGCGGTATCTTCCGGGCGAATCAGCCCTCGATCCAGCAGCCATTTGGAACTGATAATGGCTAACTGCTCAGTGGTGTCCATGGGAATAACCAGCCGTTGTTTTTGGGCGGCCTGCCGATAATCTTCCCAGAACGCTTTTTCAGACTCAACGGCGGCGGGTTGCAACATGGTGAAGGCTACGCCAAAGTCGGCCAACCGTTGGTAACGGGCATGGGCCTGAGCGTAGTGCGTAAAACGGATTCGGCCGTTCCAGTTCAACGGATCCGCCAATTTTTCCAACAAGTATTCGCGGGTGTGCAAACGAACATCGGTAAAATCAATCAGGTCTGAAATAAGCACCTGCGGGCTGCGCTGTGACCAATCATTTTCCGGGCGCGGCGCCCGATACATTTCTCTCGTTTCGGGATGCCCCAGGCGACGCAGCACTTCCTCCACCAGGCGCGTCTTACCCAAACCACCGGCCCCTTCCACCAACACCAGGCGACAACCATCCCCCTCGTCAAAAATAGCCTGGCTGATGGTTTCCATCTCTCTTTTGCGGTTCACCAGATGGACCGGCCGGTTCACAACAGCTAACAAACGTCTTTGACCCATTTCACCCTCCTTAAGGTTGCCAGGACACCTTTGGTCTTGCCTGTTGCAAGGCCAGCAATAAATCTGACATACGGCCGTGACGCTCACAATACTTGACTAACTCAATAACCTTCTCCGTTAATGTGTCGCCTGATAAGTTTTGATACTTAATGTCCAAATCGAAACAAAGCGTCTTTACCTCAGCCAGATCAAAGTGTTTTTCTATAAGCGTGCGTAATTTGATCGGCTCATATTTCACATCTATCACATTGACGTCTGAAAATACCAATTGCTTTTGCAGATATAGCGTAACCAGTTGGTTAGCCAACTCGGTGGGTAGGTCCAAGGCAATTCTGATTCGGTCAGGGGTAGTCACGACATTCAGCACGTTTTCAGTATGCACGGGCATCATGGTCGCCAACTGCTGCAACAGGCGTTGTTCCGTCTGTTCTGCGGACACATCAGGGGTTGTTTCCACCGTCACAGTCGTCTGCAATTTCAGCGCAGTTCGGGCAAATTCGCGCACACCATCGGCCACCTTGTAGCGGTTATACGCGATATTAACTACCAGGAAATTGTCTATCAATTTTTGGGCGCGCTGCCAGGCTTCGGTATTAGACACATTTTGCCAGGCGGCCAATTCTTCAATCACCCACTCATCGGCGTAGTCGGCCACATATCTTAAGATGTCAATCAATTCGCCCGTGTCATGCGGCGAAAAGGGATTCAGCGACTCCAACATGATGCGCATAAATTCAACCGACGGTTGGGGGTTGGGGTATTTCTCGGCATAGAGAAAGAGGAAGGTGTTGATGCCAGGGTGTGTTTTGTTATATGTAGGCACGGCTTCAAGCAACTGAAGCACCTGGGGTAATAAAGTGGGGAATTCCTGACTCAAGGTCTGGATGTGTTCGTCACCGGGATGGGGTTGGGGGTCGCCATCGGCCGCCAGATCACCCAATAATAATCGTTGCTGTCGCCAGGTCAGGGGGAATTGCACTTTTTGGTCTTCGCGCAGGGCAATAACCAGACGCAGCAAATCTTCACGGGCAAACGGTTCCAAAATGGTGCGTTCAAATAAACGCCAGCTACTGTCCGATACAATGTCACCATTATCAATGAACAACACCACCTGCTGGCCGATAAAACAGTGACGGCACATTTCTTTTGCCACTTTTTCAATTTGCTCGGAGATGTCTGCTTGTGGCTGGAATTTGAGGCGTTTGGCGTCTGGACATTGGGCTGCTAATTGTTGAAAGAAACCTTGAAACCAGGCGGATTTGGAATCTGGAGTGATTTCACCCGGAGGGCGTTTGGGCGGTGGCAGCAGATCGTCCACATCTATCCACACCGTCTTGAAAATGCCATTGTTATCTAGTTCTTCGCGGAGTTTTTTCAGAAACCAGGTTTTGCCGGTGGCAGGGGGGCTGGCGACGGTAAGCAGTTGTTTGTTTTTGTCATGCAGCCAGCGCATGGCGGATTGAATTTGGGGACGGTGAATGTATTGTTGGGGATTATATTCCCGGCGAATATCGGGCACGGCCGTCGAGTTGGTATCTGTAGGTTCTCCGTTCATGGTCTATTCATTCCCTGCCATTTGATGGTTTGTAGTGATTGAAAGGGGAGGGGGTGAACCATAATTCCACATCTGACACATGCGGTTCCAGTCTACGGCCGTTAACAAAGGTTCATCTGGATCACGGCTGGCATGGGCATCAAATAACAAGTTAATCACCTGTAACAAGCGACGCGGCGATTGGTCTGCTGTTTGAATGATCATCTCTTCCAACCTTCCGGCAATATCCTGGCTGGCAATGGTGTTCAACCCGGTAATCCGACTGCCTGCACTACGAAACCTGTGTTCGATGATGGTGTGCAACGCCTCTGGATGATTCCATTGCATTATGGCAGAGAGCGTCTGTGGGGTCAACCACCCCAGAGAAGTTGCCAGATTATTGACATGATTTTGCCAGCGTTCTGGTAAAAATAGTTTGGGGTAAATAGGGATTGGCGGGTTGAGTGTATGTAACACATGCAGCAAAGTAGTCAGATGATCTTCCAGGTTGAGTCGCTGCCTCTTACTACTGTCAACCACATCTACCAAAAAATAACTCTGTCCAAATCCCAGACTTTTGGCTAAAGACAATCCTTCATAGAATTGCTCCTGTCCAATGTCAACGACAGAGGGGATATTGTTTTCCAGAGCAATGAGTTGTTGCCAGAATGAGAGGCGTTCTGCCGTGAACGGCGTGTAGCGAACGACGGCCCGTTTCCATGTTGTCCACCAGACAGGGGAGATGCCCGTCACGGCATCAGGTTGGAAGCGTTCCCGGTGGAGGCGCAGGTTACGGCCGTAATGGGGGATAGCCGCATACCAAAACCGTGCCAGCCGTTCTGTCATGTGGGCATCAAGCGGCGGCATGGTATGAAACTGCTCCATCACCTGCACAAATAAATCAGTGGCCAACGCTTGTGTTAATGACCGCCAGACGGCCGTCGCCTCATTCCCCGGCGCATCTGTTTTGCCCACTGTGTATGTAACCGCTAACGTGCGATCAGGCGCCACCCGGCACTCCGCCTCTAGCGCATAACGTAACGTTGTTTTTCCACTACCGGCAGCGCCAAAAATAAAAACCGGGTTCGCCTCTCGAATACGTTCCAGGATATTGTCATGGGGGGGAACTGTCGGCGGTGGCACAAAATAGGAAAAAAATGGCGGGTCTTCTGGTTTTGTTTTTAGCTCTAATTCGGCCGTAGCATAGGCAAAAGGATCATGGGTTAATTTAAGCGTCTGGGTAATAAAACGCTCACGCGGTGTTTGTTTGGGTGCAGTGGCTTGAGCAGTCAACGTGATATACCTCGCAAGGATATTTCAAAGGTATTGCCAATAAAAGTTTTTGGGAACGGCCGTCACCCAACCCTCTGTGCAGATACCCTCCGATAATATGAGTGGTCACTGAAATTATAGACCGCGTCACCTTCAACAAACGGACGTGAATCTAACAACTGTCTGACAAAATGGGGAAAACAAATAGAGGTGGCTCAAAGAATAAAATTTTCCAACCAATAACCCTGGTCACGGCGATTGTGTAGATAGATGTTTGTTTTGCCCTTAATGGGTTCTATCTTTTGGCGCAGGCGATTGGCAATGGTATTGAGATTGGCAACGCTGCCGGCAATTTGGTAAAGAGCCTCCGGCGCGGGATTGCCCCGTTTCTCAAACAACATTTTCATCATCTCAAATGGCTGGTTTTCCAGAGGAATAAATTGGGGGCCGCGCCACAAACCCTGCTTTTTCCCATCCAGGCGCAGGTGAACGTGCCGTTTGTAATAGGTATAAACGGCCGTCTCCTCATCCTGTGCTATCCCCCCGCCCCCTGCCTGCAAATGCAACAATGTCTCCGCCCAATTCAGCCAACCGGCCAACGTTTCCGCCCCATAAAGGGTCGTCATTTCTTGTTGGGCGCGCACCAACACGGCCGTATCCGCCAATAACTCAATGGTATGGGCACGGCCGTCGGTGGCGGCCTGCACATGGCGCGAAACAATCGTCTGCATGTCGGCAGCGGCATAGTCCAACCGCATGGGATATAACCGGCCGCTTACACGTGGCAACACCTGGCCCTCAATGACATCAGACTGCGGCAAAGCACTCCGCAACAACCAATCAGCATGTTCCCAAAAATCAAGACGGGAAAACAAATCGGTCAGATCGTCCCGAAATAGAGATGCCTCCATTTCGCTCAAATCAATAAGCAAGTTGATTTGGGTAAAACCTAGCAATTTTGCCAGTTCAGCGGCTTCGCCAATCTGCCCCCAAACATCACCTTCGCCGGTATCGGTGGGGTAAATGTCGGTAAATTGCAGCGGTATTTTTATCGGGGCCTGATGCGTTTGTTGCAGCCGCTGCGCCAGCCGCACAAGGGCACGACGGCCCAGATATTTTTCTACCAGCCAGGCCAGAAACTCGTGCTGCGTATCATTCAGATCATTCACAGCCAGAGTTTCGGGGTGAGCCTCCAAATAAGCCACAATTTCCAACGCCAAAATTGACATAATCTGGCTGAGATGTTCTTTAGCCGGTGCTTTGGGGCGAGCGCCATGCGGCCAATGCACAGTCGGATAGCGCAAATGGAGCGTCCATTGCTGAGTCTGGCGCATCATATAGTCCAGCGCCACGCTTTTGCCATTTCCGGGCAGGCTGGTCACGGCCGTACTCCCCACCGCCTGCGCAAAATTTTCTACCGGTAGCACCGGCAGAAAACAATGCGCCCACCACTGCTCATTTTGCTCTGGTGTACGCATGGTCGGGGGTAAAAACGGCCAACGCTGGTAACTTTGTTCCATAAAATGCGTCTCAAACGTATCAACAGGTTGCACGGTACGCCCCTATTATATGCCATCTATGCCATTTACCTCTATGTGGGCGTGTGCCACTTTTCCGTGTAGTAAACCAAGCCTAGCGTCAAACGGTTGAATCATCCTGAAGTTCACCCCCTACCCCCTCTAGCAGCCTTGCGTGTCGTGCAGTTAGCGGCTACCATGGCGCTCAATATTTGGGCATTCAACATGGATTCGTGCATCAGGTAAACCGTTCACGGTTACCGATTACCATACATAGAGAGGTTATATGAAATTACTGATCATCGGCGGGACGCGCTTTTTGGGGCGCGCTATTGTGGCAGCGGCGCTGGACGCCGGGCACGAGGTGACGCTGTTTAACCGGGGACAGAGCAACCCCAACCTGTATGCCAACCTGGAAACGCTGGTGGGGGATCGGGATGGTGGATTGGGGGCGCTGCACGGCCGTACCTGGGACGCCGTCATTGATACCTGTGGTTACGTGCCCCGGCTGGTGCGTGACGCCGCGACCTTACTGGCCGACCGGGTGGAACTGTACACCTTCATCTCCTCCATTTCCGTCTATGCCGATCCTTCCCAGGCGGGCATTGATGAGGATTCGCCGTTGGGCACAATGGCCGACGAGACGGTGGAAACGGTGGATGGTGACACCTACGGCCCGCTGAAAGTGCTGTGTGAAATTGCGGCGACGGAAGCGATGCACGGCCGTGCCCTCAACGTGCGCGCCGGTCTCATTGTTGGCCCGCATGATTTGTCGGATCGTTTTACCTACTGGCCTTACCGGGTGGCGCAGGGGGGCCAGGTGTTGTCGCCTGGCGATCCCGATTCGTTTGTCCAGTTCATTGACGTGCGTGACATTGCCGCCTGGACGGTGCAGGCGACCGAAAAACGGCTCACCGGCGCCTACAACGTCACCGGCCCCAACCAGCCAATCACCATGAGCCAGCTTTTACACACCTGCAAAGAAGTCAGTGGTAGTGATGCTACCTTCACCTGGGTCAGCGATGAGTTCCTGGAAACAAACGAAGTCGCCGCCTACACGGAAATGCCGCTGTGGGTACCGGCCGCTTTTGCCGGGTTTGACACTGTGAACTGCCAGAAAGCGATAGGAGCGGGGTTGATGACACGGCCGTTACCCGCTACCATCCGCGATACACTGGACTGGGCGAACGGCCGTGCCCCCGACTACCAATGGCGCAACGGCATGAAACCGGAACGCGAAGCCGCCCTGCTGGCCCGGTGGGCCGTAATCGGTAATCCGTAATCGGTAATCGGTAGTCCATAACCTGACACTTGACACTTGACACTTGACACCCTTCCCTACTAGAGGCCCTATGTCCCGAACCGCACTCGTCGCCATTGGCGGCAACTCGCTTATTACCGATAACAAACACCCCGACGTGCCCCACCAGTGGGACGCCGTGCGCGAAACGTGCCGCCACCTGGCCGACATGGTTGAAGCCGGCTGGCGGCTGGTCATTACGCATGGCAACGGCCCCCAGGTTGGCTACATCCTGCGCCGCAACGAACTGGCCGCCCACGAAGTCCACACCACCCCGCTTGACCTCATCGTCGCCGATACCCAGGGCGCGATTGGCTACATGCTGCAACAGGCGTTACGCAACGAACTACACAGCCGGGGCATGCGCCGCCCCGTCGTCTCCGTGGTCACACAAGTGCTGGTAGACCGGGACGATCCCGCCTTTGCCCATCCCACCAAACCCATCGGCAGCTTTATGAGCGAGGCCGACGCCCGCAAATTTGAGGCTGAAGGCTGGCAGGTGGTGGAAGACGCCGGGCGCGGTTGGCGGCGCGTCGTCGCTTCGCCGCAGCCGCTCCAGATTATCGAAGAAGACGCCATCAGCCGTTTGTTGCAATCCGGCTCCATTGTCGTGGCTGTCGGCGGCGGCGGCATCCCGGTGGTGCATAATCCCCGCGGCGAACTGCGTGAACTGAGCGGCGTTTTTGCCGTCATTGATAAAGACCGCGCCAGCGCCATTCTTGCCAGGCAGTTGCAGGTAGACCTGTTCCTCATTTCTACCGGCGTGGAGCAAGTGGCCGTTCATTTTAATACGCCCCAACAGCGCAATTTGGACCATGTGACGCCTGCCGAACTACGGCAATTTATGGAGGAAAATCACTTCCCCCCTGGCAGCATGAAACCTAAAATTGAAGCCGTGTTGTCTTATCTGGACGGCGGCGGCAAAGCCACCCTCATCACCAATCCGCCCAACATCGCCCGCGCTTTGAAGCGGGAGACGGGGACGTGGATTGAATCAGTGAGCGGTAAGCAGTAATGAATCCAATTTTCACCATATTCAACCTCTTTGCCCTGCTCTACATCTTCCGTGGGGTGCAGATTGTCTGGCAGATTGTGCGCCAGTGGGGGCTGCTGCTGCAGGAGCCGTTGACCCGCGCCAAAAAGTGGTTGGGCGACCAGGCCGCCTTTTTTGTGGCTGTGCCGCCATCGGTGGCGCTGCACGAATTGTTTCACGCGCTGGCTACCTGGCTGGTGGGTGGGCAAATTGTGGACTTTGGGTATGGCGGCTTTTGGGGGTATGTGGTGCCGGTGGGGGATTTTACCCCGGCGCAGAACTGGTTCATCGCTATTGCCGGGACGCTGGCGAATCTGATTTTTGGCGCGGTGTTGTGGCTGGCGCTGCGCCATCATCGCGCCAGCAGTTTTCGCTATTTTGGGCTGCGGGCATTCCGCTTCCAGTTATATTTTGCGCTGGTATATTACCCCATCTTCACCATATTTCTGCCCACCATTAGCGACTGGCGCTTCATTTATGATTTTTCGGCGACGCCGCTATTGAGTACGGTCACGGCCGTGCTGCACATTGGCACCCTCGTCATCTTCTACCGCGCCGACCGGGCCGGCTGGTTTGAAATGGCCGGTTTTGAAACCGTAAACGAGCAGGCCGCCTTTGAGACGCTGGCGCAGCAGGCCGCCCAGAATCCGCAA
This sequence comes from Chloroflexota bacterium, assembly GCA_014584575.1. Classification (GTDB taxonomy): domain Bacteria; phylum Chloroflexota; class Anaerolineae; order Promineifilales; family Promineifilaceae; genus CAADGU01. The sequence continues at coordinate 24,023 of JACTMP010000002.1, read as the reverse complement.
GACCGGGCGCTGGCGATGCAGGTGATTGATGGCCTGCGGCGCGGCGGCGCCGAACACAGAGCTACCCATGAATTACAGCAATATCTACTATCCCACCCCAAAGATGGCGACGCCACCGCTTTGCTGGCGGCCTTAGAGGCGGGCAAGAACAATCACGTTTCTGCCAAAAGCAAGGCAAACGCCGAAAAGGCGCTTCAGTTGGGCATCCAGAATCCCCGGCAAGAAGCGGCTGCCTGGCGCATTTTGGGTGAATATGCCCTGGAGCGGAATCAATACCCAACGGCCGTGAACCATTTCAGCCAGGGGATTTCCGTGTTAAACAATCGGCCCGCCGACGATTTTGGGCGCCGAGATTACCAAAATTATCAGGCGTACCTCTACCATCAGCGCAGTCTGGCTTACCGCCGCCAGAGCCAATATGACCAGGCGTACCAGGACATGACCCAGGCGGTGCAGCTTTCGCAGCAGGCAGGGCAGGAAAAACAAACGGCCGTCTACCAACAAGAATGTCACATTATCGAGCAGCAGGCGGGACGGCCGTTGGGCAATTCCTACAATCCCCACGCTGGCAAGGATGTGGTATGATCCGGCCTTGTTAGTAATCCGTAATCCGTAATCGGTGGTCGGTAAACGAGTTGTGGGGCATGAGGAAGGCTGAAAATTCATAATTCATCCTTCATAATTCATAATTTCAAGAGGAGGTGAGTGGATGAGGAGAAGTAGTCCAGTTTAATTGTTCTACCCCCGTTTTTTCCAAAACTACCTGGGCGCTGGCCTTGTCGTGCGATTTGGAAAATCGCGCCACGCCGAAACGCCAACGCCCTGACCAAAATAGAGGAGAGAATATAATGAAACACCATACCCTTTGGAAACTGATGGCGCTTGTGCTGGCTTTTACGCTGGCGCTGGCGGCCTGTACCGGCGGCGGCAGCGAGGAAGCCGCCGTAGACTGTAAAGCCGCATCCGACACCGAAACACAAGGAAGTTACCAGATACCCTCCACCATCGAAGGTTGCCACAACGTCGCCTTCGTCTACGTTGGCCCCCACAATGACGGCGGCTGGACGCAGGCGCATGACGTAGGCCGCCAATACGTGCAAGATACCGTCGAAGGCGTCCACACTGCCTACGTGGAAAACGTGGCCGAAGGCGCGGACGCCGAGCAGGTGATCCGTTCCCTGGCGCGTAAAGGTTTCAACACCATCTTCACCACCTCCTTTGGTTTTATGGACGCTTCCGAAGCGGTGGCCGAAGAGTTCCCCAACGTGGACATCATCCACATCAGCGGCTTCAAATCCAACGAAGACAATTTTGGCAACCTGTTTGGGGCTATGGAAGATATGAAATATCTGGCCGGGATGCTGGCCGGTTCCCGCGCCATGATGGATGGCAACCCGCGCCTGGGTTATATCGCCACCTTCCCCATCCCGGAAGAATTGCGTCTAGGTAATGCTTTTGCTCTGGGCGCCCAAGAAACGTGCCCGGAATGTACCATGGACGTGCGCTGGATTTTCACCTGGCACGACCCCATCATCGAAAAAGAAGCAGCCTCCTCGCTGTTTGACAGCGGCGTACAGGTGGTGATGACGGGTGCGGATACCCCCGCCCCGGCCGAAGCCGCCCCCGAAGGCAAATGGGGTATCACCTACGATTACAAAGAAAACTGCACCAACCCGCGCTGCCTCACCTCCATGTACTGGAATTGGGGACCGGTTTATGCCCGCATCGTGGAAGAGTCAAAAGCCGGTACCTGGGTAGGTGGTTGGGAATACTTCGACGCCGACTCTGGGGCTATGGGCCTGTTAGGGTTCATGGAAGGCGAAGAGATGATGCCCGGTACGGCCGCACTGCCCGAAGCCGATTTGCAACTGATCCGGGATACACTGGCCAAGATGTTGGCCGGGGAATTCACCCGCTTTGACGTGTTTGCCGGGCCAATTACCGACAATCAGGGTAATGTGGTGCTGGCCGCCGGTGAAAAGCTGGAACAGGCTGATCTGGACGGCTTTGCCCAGTTTGGCAGCCCGTGTACGACGTGTATGTACTGGTGGAACGAAAATGTAACGGCCGAACTACCCAGTTTGGAGTAGTAATCAAAAAGACCCTAAGGGTTTCAAAAACCCTTAGGGTCTATCGAAAACCTCATGCCAGAAACGCCCTACGCCGTGGAGATGGAAAACATCGTTGTCCGTTTTCCCGGCGTGTTAGCCAATAACCAGGTCAATCTAAAGCTGAAGCAGGGTGAGATTCATGCCCTGTTGGGCGAAAATGGGGCGGGCAAAAGTACGTTGATGAATGTGTTGGCCGGATTGTACCGGCCAACCAGCGGCACGATGAGGGTGTATGGGGAGCCGGTCAGTTTCCACTCGCCCAAAGACGCCATTGCCAGGGGCATTGGCATGGTACACCAACATTTTATGCTGGCGCCCACGTTGACGGTGACGGAGAACATTTTACTGGGGCTGAACCGGCCACGGTTCCGGCTGAATTTGAAGCAGTATGACCAGGAAATCCTGGCGCTGCAAGAGCAGTACGGGCTGCGGGTGGACCCCCGCGCCAAAATCTGGCAGTTGTCGGTGGGGGAGCAGCAGCGGGTGGAGATTTTGAAAACCCTATACCGGGGGGCCAGCATATTGATCATGGATGAACCAACGGCCGTACTCGCCCCCGCCGAGATTGACGAATTCATGCACACCATGCGCGCCATGGTGGCCCAGGGTAAGTCCATCGTTTTCATCAGCCACAAGCTGCATGAGGTCACGGCCGTCGCCGACCGCATCACCGTCCTGCGCAAAGGGCAGGTCACGGCCGAAGGGCAGAGCATTGAGGGCATGACCCGTGAAAAGCTGGCGCAATTGATGGTGGGGCGGGGCATCGTCTTTTCCGTGTATAAAGAAGCCCAGGAACCGGGGCCGGTGGTGCTGGCCTTACAAGATGTCCACGCTGAAAACGACAAGGGACTGCCGGCGCTGCGCGGCGTTTCCCTGGAAGTGCGCAGCGGCGAGATTTTGGGTATTGCCGGGGTCGCGGGTAATGGGCAAAGTGAACTGGCGGAGGTGATTACGGGGCTACGGCCGTGTACCGGCCACATCAGCATCAACGGCGAAGAACTGGGCAACCGCCCCCCCATCGCCGCCATTCGCCAGGGGGTGTCCCACATCCCCGAAGACCGCACCCACGTCGGCAGCGCCCCCAACCTTTCGATCACCGATAACACCATTATGAAGAGCTACCGCCAGACGCCCATCAGCCAGGGCTGGCGCATCAACTACACCGTCGCCCATGACACGGCTGCAAAGCTGAAAGATGCCTACGACATTCTGGCTCCCAGCGTAGACACCGTAGCCCGCAAATTGTCCGGCGGCAACCTGCAAAAGGTCATCCTGGCGCGGGAAATTTCCGCCCAACCGCAGTTGATGGTGGCTGTTCAGCCCACACGCGGCCTGGATGTGGGCGCGATTGAGGCGATTCAAACGTTATTATTAGAGCAGAGGAAGGCGGGTACGGCCGTGTTGCTCATCTCCGAAGAACTGGAGGAATTATTCGCCCTCAGCGACCGCATCGCCGTTATCTCTGAAGGGCGCATCATGGGCATCATGGACGCCGACACCGCCGACGTAAACCAGATTGGCATGATGATGACCGGAGGAAAAGAGATGTAATTGGGTAATTACGTAATTACCCAATTACCCAATTACCCAATTACCTGCTATGGCCACCACACCCGCCCCCAAACGCAAATTTTCGTTTCCTTACACCCTGACCGTCGAAAAACGGGTTGAAGACACGCCTCGCTGGCTGCCCGCCGCCACCTCCATCGGCTCTGTGATTATTGCCTTTCTCATCGCCGGGATCATCCTGAAGCAAATTGGCGGGCAACCCCTGGTTGTCATGCGCTTTTTCTTCCAGGCTACCTTTGGCAGTTGGGCCGTCATCTCTGATACCCTGGTCAAAGCCACCCCCCTCATCCTGGTGGGGTTGGGCTGTACCGTCGCCTTCAAGATGAAGTTGTGGAATATCGGCGCGGAAGGGCAGTTCTATATGGGCGCCTTTTTCGCCAGCCTGGTGGTGCTGCTGCCCATGGTCAGCGCCGACGCCTCGCGCTGGACGGTCATCCCCTTGATGATGGTCATGGGCATGATCGGCGGCGCATTATGGGGTTTTATCCCTGGTTTCCTCAAGGCCCGCTTTGCCGTCAACGAAATCATCACCACCCTCATGCTCAACTACATCGCCATCTTGTGGAACAACTTCTGGATATTTAATGCCTGGAGCGACGCCGGTTTCCAGATGACGCCGCAATTTATGCGCGCCGCCTGGCTGCCCCGCCTCACCGACTACGCCCGCCAATATCCGATCCTCTCTGGCATGACGCTGCATTTGGGCATCCTGATCGCCATCCTGGCGGCCATTGTTGTCTGGTGGATACTGGAACGCAGCCGGTGGGGGTATGAAATCAAACTGACCGGCGATAACAAAGAAGCGGCCCGTTATGCTGGCATCAACATCAGCCGCAACATCATTCTGGTGATGATGTTCTCCGGGGCGCTGGCCGGGCTGGCCGGCATGTCGGAAATCAGCGGCGTGGTACATCGCCTGCAAGAGCGCATTTCACCCGGCTACGGTTTCACCGGCATCATCATCGCCTGGTTGGCCAAGCTGAACCCTATCGCCGTCATCCCCGTTTCCATCCTGTTTGGCGCGCTTATCGTTGCCGGCCGGGAAATTCAACCGGCCGGCCTGTCCAGCTTATTACAGGGCATCGTCTTGTTCATGGTCATCAGCAGCGATTTTTTGCTCCGCTATAAGGTTCGCGTTGGTCGCAGGTGATTCATCACCAACGACCAACAAGGAGGTTGTTATGGATTTCACCATCATCATGCGCGCCGGGCTGGCCACGGGCACCATTTTGCTCTTTGCCGCCATTGGCGAGATTTATGCCGAACGTTCCGGTATTCTGAACCTGGGAGTGGAGGGCATGATGCTTTTGGGGGCGATGGCCGGTTTTAGCGCTTCGCTGGCGACGGGCAACGTCTGGCTGGGGCTGGCAGCAGCGATGATCGCCGGCGGCGTTTTGAGCATGGCGCATGGGCTGGTGACGATCCATTTGCAGGCCGACCAGGTGGTCAGCGGCCTGTCGCTCACCTTTTTGGGCACCGGGCTGGCGCTGGTATTGGGCGAGGGGCTGACCGGCAAAACGCCGCCGCTGGTACCCACATTTAGCCTGCCATTGTTGTCCCAAATTCCATTCATTGGCCCCATCTTTTTCACCAACCACAGCCTGCTGGTGTATGTGGGCTACCTGTTTATCCCGGCAGCCTGGTATTACATTTACCGCACCCGACCGGGAATGCACCTGCGGGCCATCGGCGAAAAGCCGGAAGCGGCGGATACGATGGGCGTCAATGTGTACCGGCTGCGTTATTTTTACGTGTTTGTGGGCGGCTGCCTGGCGGGGCTGGCCGGGGCCACCATCAGCCTGTCCGTTTCGCCGGGCTGGTACAGCGCCCAGACGACTTCGGGGCAGGGGTGGATTGCCATTGGCCTGGTCATTTTTGCTCAGTGGGACCCGCTGCGGGCGGCTTTGGGGGCGTATCTGTTTGGGGCGCTGCGTCGGGCGATTCTGGATTTACAAGGCCCGGCCATTTTGCTCGGTTTTACCAACCCGCTGTATATCAATTCCAATTTTGGCTTCTTCCTGCAAATGACGCCGTACATCCTGACGATTCTGGCGCTGGTGATTGGCTCGCGGGCGGCCATCCGCAACCGGTTGGGTGCGCCGGCCGCATTGGGTGTGCCGTATATTCGTGGGGAGAGAGGGCTTTAGGAGTAATTGGGTAATTGGGTAATGGGGGTTAATTACTTATGGATAATCCAGTTAAAGATCGGACAATTTTATCTGGCGGAGCGGCGCATCCTCAGATGTGCCCTGTCTGGCATCTGAGGATGCCAGACTCCTCATTGTCCAATCTTTATCAGGTGATTGTATGACAAGAGTCTGGTTTATTCGGCATGGGGAGAGTGTATCTAACGCGGATTTGCCCACCCGGCATCCGGCGGAGTCGGAGTTGACGGCGCGGGGGCATGAGGAGGCGGCGCTGATCGCGGGGGCGTTTACGGAAGCGCCGGATTTGATTGTGGTGTCATCGTATGTGCGGGCGCGGGAAACGGCCGTGCCCACCCTCAACCGCTTTCCCCACGTCCCCGTCGTCACCTGGCCGGTTCACGAATTCAGCTACCTGGACCCGGAGCGGTACAGCGGCACCACCGGCACGGAGCGCGGCCCCTTTGCCCAGGCGTATTGGGAACGCAATGATCCCTGGGAAGAAGAAGGGGGCGGTGGTGAATCGTTTGCGGCGCTGCTGGCGCGGGTGCAGGAGACGCTGCAACTGACGCGGGCGCAAACGGCCGGATTTGTGGCCGTGTTTAGCCATGGGCTGTTTTTACGGGCGCTGCTCTGGTCGGCGCTGACCGGTGCTACTGAGGCGACGCCGGAGGCGATGCAGCGATACAGTCATTTTGCGCGTGGGGTCTGGCTGCCAAATGGGGCGATTATGGAGGCGATGGTGGAAGGGAACGGCCGTATTTATTTTTCCGAGTTCCACATGGGGCATATGGGGGTACTCGGTAATCGGTGAACGGTAATCCGTAATCGGATTACGGACTTCGGAATCGGGGGGACGAAAATGAGAAATTGCTTTATACCTGCCATCTCCGCCCAAAATGGGATAAAGTTAGAGAACAAAGTCCTATAAAAGGGGCTTGAAAATTTGAACAAAAAACATTATTGTAGTGGGCATATATTTATTACCTATGCAAGAGGGGTATTAACATGACAATTCTGTTGGCAAGCACAATGTTATCGGGAATGGTTTTTTTGGCAGTACGCAAACATCGGCAGCGGGAACAGGCCAAAGCCGTCGCCCTGGCTCAAGCGCAACGTCGTCGCCAGCTTGCTAACCGACAGACTCCATTCTAAACCCCATCACCAATACAACTCAAATAAACACAGAAGCCGGTAATCTATTGATTATCGGCTTTTTTTATCTGTCCACTATGGGAATAATCCGTTGCCATACGCGGCGCTTTTGGCGCTGCTCACGATTATTTATCCCTTGCGTCTCCTGCCCATCAACCACAGCAGCAGCAACACGGCCGTACCCAGCAAAACCAATACCGCCACCTGTTTTTCACGGCTGCGGGCGGGTGCGGGGGGCGGTTCGGTGCTGGCGATCCATTTGAACGTTTCCAACATGCCGGTCTGCAACGGCCGTGTCTTCCAACCCAACTCCGCCCGTGCTTTGTCAGAACGAGCCATGTAGGTGACGCCCAAGATGCGCGTCGCCTCTTCGCTGAAAGTAGCCGGTATGGGGGCAATGTTGCTGGCGGCGCCCATCACAGGCGCTAACGGCCGTAGCGCCGCCCCTGGAATACGCAGCGCCGGCGCCCGCCGCCCCAACAAATTGGCCCAGAAATCTACCATCTCCCCCAACGGAATGGCCGGCCCGGCCAGGATATAACTCTCGCCCAGCCGCCCTTTTTCGGCCGCCAACACAATCCCTTCGGCGGCATCTTCCACATGCACATAGGTCAGTGTGGTATCTGCCCCCGGCAGTGCCGGCAAACCCCGGTAAAAGGTGCGCATCATCTGGCCGCCCATGCCGGGGTCGCCCGGCCCGTAGACAAAACCGGGCATGGCGATAATAATGGGCGCGCCGTCTTCAATCATGGGCACAGCCACTTTATAGTGCGCCAGCCATTTCGTCCGGTCATACTCCGTCAGGAAGGGGCCGCCCTGGAAAAAGGTTTCATCCACCAACTGCCCTTTGGTGTCGCCAAAGACGGCGACGGTGCTGACGTAAACAATGCGAGGGATTCCTAATTCCACCGCCAGATGCAGTACGCGCTGCGTCCCGCCCACGTTGATGGCTTCCGCCTCCATCCAATCGGGCGCGCCGATGTGATACCAGGCGGCCATATGCACCACCAGGTCGCTGCCGGCCATCGCGTCACGCATGGAGAGTGTGTCGGTGATGTCGCCGGGCATAGGGGTGGCGCCAAGTTCGCGGATAATAGCCATGCTCCGCTCTGAACGGGCCAGCGCATGAACGGTATAACCACGCGCTACCAGTTTGCGTATTACGTGTTGACCAATAAAACCAGAACCGCCGGTAACAAATGTTTTCATCATTCACATCCTGTTTTGCTAAAAAACGCTGTTGATAGATTGTCTGCATTATAACCCAACAAATTGACCACACGAAATCTGGTTGCGACGGGAAGGGCGCGGTGTTATAATGCCGTCCGCTGTAGGCGCGCTGTGGGCGCGTAGCTCAGTTGGTTAGAGCGCACGGTTCACATCCGTGAGGTCACAGGTTCAAGTCCTGTCGCGCCCACCACAGAAGAGCAATCCAGAGAATGGGTTGCTCTTTTTTTGTCTGTTTGCAATTCTCAAGTCAACGAGAAAATGGCCCCTTCACGCCCCGGCGTTACTGGAATAGTGGGGGCGGCTTCGGCCACGGCCGTGGCGATTATACGATCCACTGTGGCGTCGTTATGCGCCGGATCGTAATGAAACGTCACCAACTCCTTTACCTGTGCCAAAGCGGCAAACTTAAAGGCATCGGTCAGGGAAGAATGTCCCCAACCAATATGGCGGGCTGTGTACATTTCGTGTGTGTACTGGGCATCGTGGATGAGCAAGTCGGCGCCAGCGGCCAGAGAATAGCCGGACGTCCACATGGATGCTACCGGGAAGTTTTTCGCGCCTAGTGCCGGTTCATGGTCAGGCAAATAGGTGAGGGTGGGGCCGTGGGGGTAATGCTCGGTAATGCGGTAGCCAACAGTGGGGCCGGGGTGGCAGACCAGCATCGTCTCAATGTGAAATTCGCCAATGTCAAAGGCTGGGCAGGGAACTTCATGCAGGGTGATGCGGCTGGGTAATTCATTGATGCGGATGGGGAAAAGGGGCGGCGACAGGTAGCGGGTGATGCGCGAGAGCAGGTTCAGGGTGGTGCTGGCCGGCCCCCAGATGTGAATTTGCATTTGCGGGTTGAAGATGGGAGCAAAAAAACCCAACCCTAAAATGTGGTCCATGTGCAAATGGGTGAGCAAAATATCCAGACGAGGGGCGATGTGGCTGAGGGTGTTGCCCAACGGCCGTATGCCCGTGCCTGCATCCAACACCAACACCGTTCCCGCCGCGCCGCGCACTTCCACGCAAGAGGTGTTGCCCCCATACCGCGCCATTTCCGGGTCTGGCGTCGCCAACGAACCGCGTGTGCCCCATAGTTTGACCTGCATAATTTTCTCCAGTGGGCAGTGAGCAGTGAGCAGTAGGCGGTACTTGACAACTGCTCACTGCCCACCGCTTACTGCTCACTTTTCACTTCTTCCCCGCTTCCACTTCCCAAAAAATCGCCATCGCCCCTAGGAAACGGTCTGCCTGGCCGATGAGCGGGAAGGTGGTAATGGCGATCAGCCGAGGGATATGATCAAATGGCGTGATCCAGATTTGGCGGAAGGTGGGGCGGCGTTCGTTGAGGGCAAAGACCAACGGCCGTTCTTCATATGGCAGTTCGTTCCCCTGTTCGTCCGTCAGCCCCAGAATGGCTGTCCATTCATCAATCCGTACTTCACCTGCTTCTTCAAAACGGCGACCGAGGATGAGTTCTGCCGGTTCGTTATAAAAAACCAGGTTGCCGTTTTCATCCACAATAAAAATGGGCATCGCCAGGCAGCTTGCCAGGTGTCGCGCCAGAATCACTTCGATTTCTTTGGGGAACATGGCCCCTTCTCCTTTTTGAATCAACGCAAAGGTGCAAAGGGTGAACGGGTGAAAGATGAAAAGGCAAAAGGATGCTGCACATCTGCGTCTAGCTTAGGGTTGTTGGGCGTATTATAAGAGGTCAGCGGCAAGGCAATCAAGCTATAATTCGGCCATGTATCGGGTCAACCGGCGGTGGTTTATGCAGATGGCGCTTTTTTCGCTGTTGAGCGGCGGTTTAACACGGTGTAATGGCAGGCAGGAGGACACGGCCGTGACCACATCCACAACCAGACAAATCCTCATCATTGGCGCGGGCATAGCCGGGTTGGCCGCCGCCCGCCGGTTGCAAGAAGCCGGTTATGCCGTTACCGTGCTGGAAGGACGGGGCCGGATCGGTGGGCGCATCTGGACCGACCGTACCTGGCCTGGCATGGCGCTGGATATGGGCGCGGCCTGGATTCATGGCGTCAACGGCAACCCCATCATGACGCTGGCCGAACAGTTTGGTGTGAAAACGGTACGCTCCAATTACGGCAATTACCAGGTGTACGATGGCGACGGCCGTGCCTTTTCTCGCGCTGAAATGGCCGAGTTGGAGGTGGTGTTGACGGCCGTAGACGAGGTGATTGAAGAGGCGCAATCGGCCACCGGCGAAGATATGCCCTTAGCCACGCCCATTGCGGCTGCTGCCAGAGACGAAGAACTGTCAAAGAAGCAAATGATACAGTTGCACTACGTCATCAACAGCGCCATTGAGCAGGAGTATGCAGCCGATGTGGATGAGTTGTCGCTGTGGGAATGGAACCAGGACGAGGAACAAGTCGGCCACGATGTGCTGTTTCCCGGCGGGTATGACCAGATCGTCAATCGGCTGGCGGCCGGGCTGGACATTCGTTTGAATCACATTGTCAGCCAGGTGTTCTATGGGGACGGGGGCGTCACCATCACCACCAACCAGGATACGTTTCGCGGCGACCGGGCCATCATTACCGTGCCGTTGGGCGTGCTGCAAAAGGGCACGATTACCTTTTCGCCGCCGCTGCCCACCTGGAAACAAACGGCCGTGAACCGGCTGCGTATGGGGGTGCTGAACAAGACGTATCTCCGTTTTCCGCGTCAGTTTTGGGAACAGAATGTGGAGTTGATCGGCCGCATGGCGACGCCCAAAGGGGAATGGGCTGAGTTCCTGAACGTCGCCTATTACACCGGGCAGCCGGTGTTGGTAGGGTTCAATGTAGCCGATTTTGGCCGCGCCCTGGAACCGCTGCCGGACGAAGAAATTGTGGCCGGGATGATGGGTGCGCTGCGGGGGATGTACGGCCGTGACATTCCCAATCCCGACGCCTGGCTCATCACCCGTTGGGCTGCCGACCCCTTTGCCTACGGCTCGTACTCCTTCATTCCGCCGGGCGCATCCGGCAAGGATTACGTGGCGTTGGCCCACCCCGTTGGAGAGCAGCTCTTTTTTGCCGGGGAAGCCACCAACCGCGCCCATCCGGCCACCGTACATGGGGCGTACCTCTCCGGGCAGCGGGCAGCACGGGAGGTGATGGAGTGAGGAGGGGGTACGGCCGTTACGCATGGGTAACGGCCGTGTCTTCCACCACACCTACCGCACAATGGCCGGCAAATATACCTTTTCTTGCCCACCCAAACGTACACTGTAATTACCAAAAGCCGTGCTGGAATTGGGGATGATCCAGACGTAATACGTACCGCTCAAACCAGCTTGAAATGTCACTGTCGTATGGACATTGCCCGACCCATTCGCGCTGCACCTTTCCACAATCCGGGTAGAAACGGTGGGGTCATAGACCACAATACCCAGTCCCGTTCGCGTAGAACCTGTGCAATTAGACCCTGATGAAGTTGCCAGGTTAGGTGCTACGTTCACTGTTTCAATGGTGTATGTTTGCCCACCAACAGCCTCCAGCCGATACCAATCTCGATCTACAAAATTTGTGCTATAGGTGCTGCTGCGTGATTCAATGTTGGTAGATAATGTTTGCCCTGGCTGCAATAAATGAGCATTGGCCGCCCGATTATTGGGTTCATAGTTTGAATCCCAAGATGCTAATTGATTATTGTGTGATGGTAGCACCCGCAAACTATAATCTCCATACCTGTTATGTTCGTTGGGAATAACTTTAATGAAATAGGTATCAGCTAACCCGGGCGTGAATTGAACTATGTTGTGAACATTGCCCGAACCCACTCTTGTGTCATTAGGTTCACACGAATCTACAATTCTTGTACCGCTTTCATCATAAATGACTAAACCTATTCCTTCGTCATCAGCAAAAGACCTGCAATTGCGGCCCTGACTTCCGGCGTTGAAATTTGCATCAGCATTAAACACTTCAATAACATACGTTTCATTAGCTTCAGCTTCAAAGCGATACCAATCCGTATCCACAGAATTTGTAGCGTAGTTCACAATACGTTGCTCTATATCAGTATCAATAGCGTTCTCCCGCCCAATCTGAATGGGGGCAGCATTCATAAGCCGATTGTTCGGTTCGTAGTTACTATCCCATGAAGCAATTGCGTCATCGTATTTAGGCATCACTCGTAGACTATAACTTCCATAACGATTACTTTCATTTGGGATGACCTTGATGAAGTATGTACCAGCTAATCCAGGTGTGAACTGAATGATATTGTGGACATTCCCAGAACCAGCTCTGGTGTCATTAGGTTCACATGAATCTACAATCCTTGTAGCGCTTTCATCATAAATAGCTAAACCAACCCCTTCATCATCGGCAAAAGACCTGCAATTACGATCTTGACTTCCAGCATTAAAATTCGCGTCGGCGTTGAATATCTCAATAACATAAGCCTTATTGGCTTCTGCTTCAAATCGAAACCAATCAACATCAACAAAGTTAGTAGCATAGTTTACGATACGCTGTTCAACCATTGTGGTTATGGCGTATTCACGTCCAATCTGAATGGGGGCAGCATTCATCAGCCGGTTGTTGGGTTCATAGTTGGTGTCCCATGAGGCTGCCGCATTATCATACTGGTATAAAACACGCAGTTTGTAATCGCCAGTGACATTACTCTTATTTGGAATGACCTGGATGTAAAATTCGCCACTTGCGCCGGTGGTAAATTGAATAATGTTATGAACATTCCCGGCACCAGCACGAGTATTATTTGGTGCGCAAGAACGGACAATCTCTGTTATAGAGGAATCATAAATTTTCAGCCCTAACCCCCCATCATCATCAAAGCCATAACAATTATCACCATCAGGAGGCGCGTTAAAACTGGCGCTGGCTTCGAAAATTTCGATGACGTAGGTTTGGCCGGCCGTAGCTGTGAATTTGTACCAGTCGCGGTCGTTGCCGGGGTTGGTGGAAGCGATGACGTAGTTTTCACGGCCGATCATATCCAACATTTGCGCCGTTTCTGGGATGTCATTGGGTTCTATCTCGTTGATCGGGTCGGCATGAACCTGGGTGGTGGCTCGGAAAAAGAACACTGCTATGAGCAGCCAAAAGCCAAACAAAATATAGGGCACACGTTTATCTATCTTTGTTTTTGCAAACATCATATCCTCCTTATTGCACTGTTCTAAAAGTTCAACTTTTCCAAAAAGTTGAACTTTTTACCACGGCACAGACCGCCAATTTTCTGAAAAGCCCATTTAATTACCCGGTACCATATCCACTCTTCGTTCACAGCCACTACATGGGGAGCCACTGGTCTGCCCGGTGGCCGGATCGTAGTAGTAGGTATAGGGAACAAAATCATCGAAGCCGTTTTGGAGTTCATAGCTGCTACTCGTGGAGCTATCAAACATGCCCAACAACATCCACGTCAGCACCATCGCTTGCATCGCCTGTTCATTATTCAAGGGTGTTTGCCCATCACCGCTGGTAACAAACTGCTTTTCATATTCCGCTACTACGTCTTCCTGACTTGTGATGGTGGAAAGCAGTTGCACGGCAAAACTGTAATCGAATTCGTAGCGGTAATCACTGTCATGAGTCTTGCCATAGAAGTAAAAGCCATCTTGCCGGGAGTGCCACCAACCAAAGGGGATGCGATTGAAAACTAACTGCAAATCATCACGCCAGGTTCCCATATCCCAAATACCGCCGAAGGGGCTATCGTCTTCTAACGCCTGCACCGCCAAAGTTACAGTCTGGCCACATCTGGCGATAACGGGGCTGAGTACGCGGAAGTCAGCGCGTGTGAAAACGCTGTCTGTAAATGCTTTGCCAAACCACACGGCCGTATTTGGCGTATTCGTGTCAAATGTCATCGTTAGTTGAAAATCATCAGGCACATCCACCCACAGCCCATACTTGATATAGGCATCATCGCCTGGAATAACGTCCGATGGCGAATCAGCCTCTTCCGGGTTAGGCACACGCACTTCATCCATGGTAAAAACAACAGCGACCTCACAATTGACGTTGTGCAAATGTTCTGGCAGCCAGGGCACTAACGGTTCGGGGAAACCATATTCATTGATGGGGTCAGCCTCTGCCGGGTCTGTACCTGTTAGAAACAGTTCCAGGAAATCGGAGAGCAGATCACCGTCTGTATCCATTTTGCCAGGATCGGCGCCCATCTTTAGCTCGATTAAATCCGGGATGCCGTCATTATCCCGGTCTTCATCTGGTTTATTGGGATCGGAGCCAAGCAGAAGGATTTCGGTGATATCGCGAATTAAATCGCCATCGCTATCCTCTTCATAAACCAAAGGGTCAGACGCGATGATAAAAATCTCTTCAAAATCAGTAGCCCCGTCACCATCCGTATCCCATTTGGTCGGATCTGTGCCGTATTTTGCCTCGTCAACATCTGACACCCAATCGCCATCTCTATCAGGCCCGGGTTGGGGTTGAGGGCGTGATGGCTCTGGAGTAGCGGTAGGCTCTGCAAAAGGAGTAAGGGAAGGCTCTGTGGGATTCTGGGCTATTTCCTCAATGAGGTCGGCGCTAGATTGACAACTCACAGACATCATACACAATCCTACCAAACCAACACGGATGAAGATTTTTAGTCGTTTTGTTAACATGGCTTATTCCTTTACCTTTGCAACTGAGTGTTGATCATCTGTTGCACAAACACGGCCGTATCCTACCCGCGCTGCCGCAGCATATATGTATCATACGGCCCAATGCCTCGAGAAACGGACCGTATGCCTGACGACAACCACAGATTGGTGGTTCGCAATGGCCTAATTGAGAGAACCTGAACCTAGAATCAGTGTTACAGCCCCACATCCAACAAACATGGTAAGCAAAAAAGCGAAAACAACAGCCCTACCAAAACTAATCTCCATCTTTAATGTGTTACCTATTTCGTATATTACATAACCCAAAAAGACTAAAGCAGCGCACAAAAAAACAAAACCAGCCAATATGACTATCAACCATAACATATTTACATCCTCCCTTTGTGATATATCCTTTTGTGATATATCCTATACCCAACCACTTCCCTTGCAGCCAGGGCAAACGCCGGTTCCACTGCACCGCTTGCAGGTTGCTCCCCACTTAATGCTGCTCATTGGATACTTCCCTTTGCCATTGCAGTCTTTGCAATCGCCTGTGCCTTTGCAGCTACCGCATTTTTTTGTCTTCATAACGTCCTCCAATATGAAAAAGCTTCCTTTATCTTTGAAATTGGCTGTTGATAAGTTGTTGCACAAACACGGCCGTATCCTCCCCCCCCTGTCGCATGAAACGAGTATCATCCAGCCCCAACGCCTCAATAAACGGGCCGGTATGCCTCATGCCGGCGATAACGCCGCCGGCCGCCTGGGTTTGCCGCAGCAGGTGGTGGGCGCGCGGGTCGGTCAGGATGGCGGCGGCCGATTCCGCGCCCCCGGCAACCACCACCAACTGCCCCGGTTTGATGGTGAATTCGTCTAGCTGAGCCAATGACAGGTCAGGGCGCAGGGTGATGCCCCGTTTGCCGTTTAACAGGCCAGAGGTGGCGGCGACTAACACGGCCGTGACCCCCTGCCCCCGCATCTCAGACAAACAGGTGACCACACCCACCTCCTCAAAATGCGCCGCCGCTAAAATAAAAACGTCTGGTATTATGTGCATCGTTTTGTACCGGGATAAAAGGCATTCTGGTTTCCTGCCACCGCGTCAACTTTCACCCTGCTCCATCTGGCCATGGGGGATGGCAAACACACTGGTTTGCCATCCCCTTAACCCAAACCGGCTCACGCTTAACCCCCATCTCCCGGTAGTGTAAACCGGGATCAGGTGTGCCAATGGAGCAGGGTCGGGCGATTGTGGGGCGCGCTGGCGCGAATATGCGCGCCAGGGTGTACAGGCGGCGTAATTTTGGTTATGATGGGGCAGAACTCGCCCTATCACAAGTTGCGGAGACATCTATGCACCCATTAACCAGGGATCATTTGCATACCGGCATCCAGGCGGCGCTGCACGCCTGGCGAGATCTGGCCGGCGATGCCGCCAACCTGCTGGAAGAGCTGCTGCTGGTACAATTGGAGCGCGCCAGCATGAGCAGCAGCCCCACCACACGTCGCCTGGCTACCAACCAGGTTTTAATGCAGGGACTGGACATACTCAAGCAGCAAAATCCGGTGGGCGCCGACATTCTCAGCCTGCGTTTTATGGATGAGGAGACGGTGCTGATGGTGGCGCGGAAATTGGACCTGAGCGAAGACCAGGTCAAACGGCGACAGCGGGAAGCCATTACCGACCTCACCGGCGTTATCTGGGAGCAGGAAACGGCCGTGCGCCAACAACGCGCCCACCAGCTACAGGCCCAACTCATGCCCGCCGATTACACCCACCTGTTTGGCATTGAGGCCAGCAGCCAGCAGTTGCTCACCCATTTACAGCAGTCGGCATCCCCCTGGGTCATTGCGGTGGTAGGGATTGGCGGCATTGGCAAAACGGCCCTTGCCGACCAGGTGACGCGGCAAATCATTCCGCACTTTATTTACGAGCAGGTCATCTGGGTACAGGTTGATCCGGCCGAATCCCACCCGCCGGACGAAACGTATGCACAGTTGCTGGCCCAACTGGCCGAAAAGTTAAACCTGCGCCTTTCGCCTCAGGCTACCGGTGAACAGCGCCACAACCAGTTGCGCCAGATGTTGAAATCCAGCCCATACCTGATTGTGATAGATAATCTGGAATCGGGAGCAGATGTGGCTTTTATGGTAGATAGGCTGAATGATCTGGCAAATCCCAGCAAGTTTTTGTTGACCAGCCGGGTGCGACCGCCAGTTTCCGCCTCCGTTTTAAGCCTGGCGCTGGCGGAAATGCCCCTGGCCGATTCAGCAACGTTCATTCGCCATCAAGCGCAAACCATTGGCCTGCCAGACCTGGCTGCGGCGCCGCCAGAGGAGTTGCAACGAATTTATGAGGTCACCGGTGGAAATCCTCTGGCAATCAAACTGGTAGTGGGGTTAACGGCCGTTTACCCCCTGCCACGCATCTTAGCAGACCTGAAAGAAGCGCGCAGCCAGGAAATTGAACAACTTTACCGGCGCATCTACTGGCAGGCCTGGCACAGCCTCAGCCCACACAGCCAGACGCTCCTGGAAATGATGCCCATGACGGCCGCTATTGGCGCTACGCCAGAACAGTTACAGGCGATGAGCCAGCTTGATGAAAGTAAACTCTGGTCAGCCATTGGCGAACTGGTCAACCGCTCATTGCTGGAGTTACGCGGCAACGCCTGGGAACGCCGTTACACCATCCACCGGCTGACGGAATCATTTTTGTATACGGAAATCATCCACTGGCCGGAAGGCCGGTAGAGGGTAAACGGTAAACGGTAATCGGTAATCGGATAACCGTTTACCGATTACCGATAACTGATTACCACCATGCCCAGTCCTCGTTTTGTTCGTGGTTTGCACGCCTATCTGGATCATTGGCTGGAAAAAACGGTCGTTCTTGATGACGCGACCATCAGCCAACTGAACCCGGACTTTCCCAGTTTGCTGCACATTGTGGAACTGGGTCTGGTATTGCCGGAAACACGGGAGCAGACGGCTAACCTAGTTCTGCAATGTTTCTTCTGGGTAGAGCAGGTGGGTTATGGGCAGGTGTGGCAGCCATTGGTGGCGCTGGCAGCACAGCAATTACCGGCCGGCCACGTCAATCTGCGCTTCCGTTTGCTCAAGCAGTTGGGGCAGTTTCAGCGGCTGCAATATCAACTAGACACGGCCGTAGCCACCTTGCAAGAAGCGGAACAACTGGCCCATACGCTGGCAGATGAACAGGCGCTCGCCGAAATTCACATGAATTTATGTCAAGTTTTTCATTTGAAACGGGATTACAAAGTGGCGGAGAGTTACGGCCGTGCTGCCCTTAATACCCTGGCAGATGATCGGCCTAAACTCAAGGCCATCACCCACCGAACCCTGGGGATCATAGCTCAAGAGCAAGGTTATCTCCAACAGGCAGAGGAACAGTTGCAAACCTCTCTCAAATTTTCATTTTCACCTGGAGACCAGGCATTGACCTTAAACATACTAGCTGTGATTTACCAGCAAAAAAAACAATACGACCACGCCCTTGAAATCTACAATGAACTGTTAGCCCGGCTAGATCTCACGGCCGGCACCAATTTATTCGTTGAAGTACAGCTTAACAAAGGCAGCTTGCTTTATGATTTGAACCGATTAAGTGAAGCAGAAGCCATATTTCACGAGGCAGAGAAACTTGTGTCTCAGCGGCCAGGGCTGGTTTTTCATAAAGCGCGATTAGCGAATAATTTGGGTTGTATCTGGCGCGATCAAAATCAATTCTTGATAGCTGAAGCCAGCTTACGCCGTAGTATTGAGCAATTTGGTCTGGTGGGCGCTGACATTTACCAGGCAATCGCCTGTGGTAATCTGGCTAAACTATACGGACAGCAAGAGCGTCGGGCAGAAGCATTTGCCTGTTATGACAAAGCACTGCAACTGGTGGCTGTTTACCCAGACAATGCCCTGGCACAAGAGTTGGCAAGTAATTATACCCACTTATCTCAGGAATTATCGTGACCTGGTTGTCTTATCAACCAGGTCATGATGTTGGGTTATCCGCCACACCCGGATGATGTTGCTGTAGGGCAATCACCGGCGTGGGTTGTGGGCACAACAGGGGTAATGAGCAGCAGGCTGAGCACGGCCGTTGCCAACAGTAAACGTACTTTGAAAGTAAACATCACGACTCTCCTTTTGGGGTTAAGTGACTCGTGAAGATTGGCGCGCCGCGCCGGGCGGTTAAACCAGGCGCCCCATGAGAGTCCCACGAGCCGTGATTAAATTGGGTATGTTCTGAACGAATTAATCCGTTGGGTAGATGGTAAAGGCGTCAGCGCTACCAGAAGTTTGTCTGGCGCTACAAAGCGACTACCGAATCGGCACAAATTGGAGTAAAGAGATGGACGAATCCCGGCAGATGTTTGCCCAGTTGCTTGCGGAAGGGTTGTACAAAATCAAGTTGCGGGAAGACAAACCGTTAACCCTGATTCAGGATCAGTTAGGCTATGCCATAGGGCGTGACACGGGCGGCAGCGCCCTGACCCACTGGCGGCGCGGCAATATCCCTGCCAGCCATACCGACCTGGAGAATCTGGCCCGCGAGATGGTCAGGCGGGGAAATCTGGAAAGGAGTTGGGTGGAACAGCTATTTGCGCAAACAGAGTACCCGGCAGAAACAATCTGCGCCGCCTTGTTTCCAGATGGTGAAACAACGGCCGTGCCCCCGCAAACCATCCACCCCCTCCCCGGCAAAGATTACCGGCAGCTCATCGGCCGTGACCCGTTGCTGAAACAGATCAGTGACATCCTGGCCGCCTTAGACCCGCCACACATGGTATCCATTGATGGGCAGGGCGGTATTGGCAAGACGGCGCTGTCCCTGGATGCTGCCCACCGGTGCCAGCAGCGTGGTCTGTTTGCCAGCGTGATCTGGTTAAGTGTGACACGGCCGTCTGGCCCCCTGCTGCAAGCCGATACCAGTTTCACCCTGGAAACCATTCTGGATGCCATTGGCGCCCAATCCGAAGGCGAAGCATTCGCCGATGTAAGCCTGGCCGAGAAAAAACAACTGGCGCAGGCGTATCTTGCCCGCCACCGTGTTTTGCTGGTGTTGGACAATCTGGAAACGGCCGTGCAACCCCAGGATGAAATCCTGGCCCAGTTACAACCATTGCTCGGCCAGAGCAAAGTCCTCGCCACCAGCCGCCATCGTTTCCGCCACGACACATATGCCATCCATCTAACTGGCCTGGAAAACGACGGCGCCGCCCATTTCATCCAACAATACGGTCAGGGCAATGGCTTCCACCACATTCAAATGGCAACGGATGGGGAAGTAGATGAAATCATTTGGGCAACCGGCGGCTCACCGTTAGCCATGCAGTTGGTAGTGAGCCAGTCGCGCCACCTGCCTTTGCCCGTCGTCCTGAAAAATCTGCGCGCCGTCACCCCCCTATCGCAGATAAACAACGAGGGTGAATACGTCAAATTCTACAAATTTGTGTTCCACCACTCTTGGGCGCTCTTAAACAATGAGAGCAAAAACCTGTTGGTCACGATGGCCCAATTTGACACCGCCAACGGCGCACCCTTTGAAGCCATCCAACACATCAGCGAACTGGAATTTGGCATCCTGGTCAGTTGCCTGGAGATTCTTTGGGATAGCTCCTTGTTGGAAGTCCGGCCGATCGCCGGAATCAGCCAGATCCGTTATTACCTGCATCCGCTGACGCAGAACTTTGTCTTGTCTGATATTGTCAATGTATTGTAATTCTGCCCAGCAGTTCTCAAGCCGACCTTCGTCGGCTGGAAATAGTCGGCGAAGGCCGACTTTGCTTTCTGTTGCCGCGATTTTAATCGCCGGGTTTTGCCAAACTGAGAATTGCTGTAATTTTGTCAGGCGCCCGGCCCGGAGAGTGAGGAATAAAAAATGATCGATCAACAGCACAACGAATGGCAGGCGCGCTACTACGCCGATAACCAGCGCTTCGTGCAGTATTGGGTCACGTATGCCGAGAAAAACAAACAAGATAATGCCCGGCTTGACCTGGACAAAGAGAATATATTCCAGGCTTTTCACTCTGCCCAGGCGCGCCATATGCCCGGTTATCTGGTGCGTGGGGTTACGGCCGTGTTCAACTACCTCTATGTACGCGGCTTATACAAGGTGGCGGATGGTTATTTACAACAGGCAGAACAGGCTGCCAGAGCTTCCCATGAAGAAAGATTGCTGGCCGAATCGTTACTGCAATTAGCTACATTTACCGGTGTGCGAGGTATGATTGACCGGGCTGAATCATATCTGCAACAGGCGCTGGCCTTGATAGATGTTGAGGCCACCGACAAACTGGTAAAAGCGGCATATCAGGGTCTAGGCACCCTCAACTATGTCAGGGGAGCCTATGCTGATGCGGAGGTTTACTGGTTAAGAAGTCTGGAGACCGCCCGTCAGTTGGATGATTTAGCTTCCATTTGCCATTTATGTATGAACTTGGGGATGTTGGCCCACCATCAGGCTGCTTACAAACAGGCTGCAATTTATCTTCAAGAGGGTATTGCCGTCGCCCGTTCGTTAGCGGACCCCCAGTTATTGAGCGATATCTTAATCAATGAAGCGATGGTCCAGTTCACTTTAGGCGAACACAGGCAAGCAGAGTTAGTTTTCACAGAAGCGCTGGCGCTGGCACGCCAGATTGGGCATCAGGAAAATGAGGGCACAATCCTGAGCAATTTAGGGCAGTTGTTTCTCACTCTCCAGGAGTATGATCGGGCCGAACAATGTGTTGCCCAGGCCTTAACCATCGGCAAACTGCTCGATCATCCGCTCATCATAAGCGGCACACTGCTCAATTGGGGCGGTATTGCTTACGAAACCGGGCAGTATGCTAAAGCAAGCCAATACTTGCAGGAAGCGCAAGAAGCAGCCGAAGGCGCGGTGGATGCCTGGCTGCTGCTTAACATCCATGTGGGCTGGGGAGAACTGTATTTGAAGTGTGGCGAGCTGGCTGAAGCCAAAACTGCTTTTGCCAGGGCCTTAGCAGATGCCCGCCAGATGAACGCTACCGATTTAATAGCCCTGGCTTTATTTGGGTTAGCCCAGATAGCCCAAGCGGCGGGGGATACCACGCCTGCTCACCAGTTGGGCCAGGAAAGCCTGGCGCTTTTGGAGCCAACAGGGCATTTTGAAGCGGCGCGGATCAAACAATGGCTTGGTGAATTGGCCGGTTAAGGTCTGGCGTATAAATGACCCAGCTGGCGCAGATTTCTTAGACTCTTCGGGAATTCAGGGTCGCCCATGGTCAGGCCAGGGACGACCCCGCGAAACCTTGAAGAATCCTACCTACGGCCGTGCCCGCGTTCATCACCGGATCACGGCCGGTAAAAAAACCTTCTGCAAACAAGACCCCGCACACACCCGCACCGAATACGTGCCCGTCCAACTGACGCTCTGCGCATCTTTGACCAAAATGAAGTACTCTCCAGGTGTCAGAAAGGTAAACTCAATTTCGGCCGTGCCCGTTTGCGCATCGCCATATTGGTCATTGGTTAACAGCGTTCCGCTGCTGTTGTAAAGCCATAACCCGGTGGCCCGGCCGCTGGCCTGAATGCCGAAGGTCTGAATAATGTACGTACCTGCATCAGCATGAAAGCGGTAGAAATCATGGTCCGAACTATTGGTTACAAAAACTGCATGGTTAAAAAGCTGGTGCGTTTGGGCATTTTCCGCGCCCACGCCCAGCGTATTAGCCAATGGCAACACATCGTTCGGTTCATAATCATTTGCTGCATTCCACTCTGCACCCGGTTCATCATATTTGGGCAAAATGCGGAGAGAGTAGCTGCCCATCCAGTCATAGTTGTAGCGATCTTTCACAAGGACGAAGTAAGTGCCGCCAGTTATAAAGGTGTAGGTTATCCTGGCATTGGCATTGCCAGTACCATAACTACCATATTGGTCATGAGTGAGTAATGCGCCTCCGGTATCGTAGAGCCACAGACCGGTAGCGCTTTGGCCTGAGCCTACACCCTGTATGTTGTATGTTTCGATGACATAGGTGCGTCCGGCAACGGCCGTGAACCGATACCAATCATAATCTGAACCATTTGTCACGTAGTTCGTGTGGTCAAAAAGCTGATGGGTTTCGGCGTTACTCAACCCAACCTCAATCTCATTAGCTAACTCTCGCACGTCATTTGGCTCATTATCATTCCCTGCATCCCATTCAGCACCTGGTTCACCATACTTCGGCAAAATACGGAGAGAGTAACTGCCCAACCAGGCATAGTTATAGCGATCTTTGACCAGGATGAAATAGGTACCACTGGTTGAAAAAGTATAAACGATGCGGGCATTGGCATTGCCGGTGCCGTAGCTGCCATACTGATCATGGGCAAGCAGCGACCCGCTGCCATTATAGAGCCAGAGGCCAGTAGCGCTTTCACCCGTGCCTAGCCCTTGAATGTTATAAGTTTCGATGATATAGGTGCGGCCAGCTTCGGCCGTGAAACGATACCAGTCATGATCTGAGCTATTTGTCACATAATTTGTATGATCAAAAAGCTGGTGCGTCTGCCCGTTGTTCAACCCTACTTGAATTTCGTTAGACAATTCTGGCACATCGTTTGGCTCATTATCATTCCCCGCATCCCATTCTGCTCCCGGTTCGTCATACTTTGGCAAAATGCGGAGTGAGTAGGTGCCTGTCCAGGTATAGTTATAGCGATCTTTGACCAGAATGTAATAAGTACCACTGGTGGAAAAGGTATAGACAATGCGGGCATTGGTGTTGCCGGTGCCGTAACTGCCATATTGGTCATGCGCCAGCAGGGATTGACCACTGTTATAAAGCCAGAGACCGGTAGCATTTTCACCTGTGCCCGTGCCCTGGATGTTGTAGGTTTCGATGACGTAGGTGCGGCCGGCGACCGCCTCAAAGTAGAAATAATCGTAGTCATTGTCTGTCAGCGTCGCACCTACTTCCGCATTGGAAAGACCTATACCGATGGGGTCGGCCGTAGCAAAGGTATCATTCGGCTCACTTTCGGCAAACACGGGGGATACCATAAGCAATAATACGGCCGTCGCCACCAAAACCAGCCCGGCCGTCAACCCAATCCATCTGTAATCACTTGAAAATCGCGTCATCATTCCTCCAAAGAACAAAGTAACACGACTTTTGCAGTGACATAAAGTTATTGACATAAAGACATCTTAACAGCACCTTGACAAACGAATACGCCCAGTAGTCAGCAGAATGGCCGGAG
>JACTMP010000080.1 GCA_014584575.1 Chloroflexota bacterium | reverse complement strand
TGTCATCTCCGCCCTCAAGAGCCAGGGGTTGGACCCATTGCCGGTGAGTGGGCAGGATGCCACGGCCGCCGGGATTCAGAACATCCTCTCCGGTTGGCAAACGATGACGGTCTACAAACCGATCAAACTGGAAGCGGACGCCGCGTCCGCAGCGGCCGTTGCCTTACTCTGCGGTGAAGATGTCTCCGCCTTGACCAGCGACACGCTCAACAACGGCACGAATGATATCCCGTTCATCAAGCTGACCCCGCTGGCGGTAACGGCCGTGAACATCGAAGAGACGGTGATTGCCGACGGTTTCCGTACCTGGGAAGAGATTTGCGTGGGCGAGTTTGAGCAGTATTGCCCGTAAGCAAGTGTGTAGTTGGCCTGTTTTGAAAACAGGCTAACTCACCATATAATTTGTCTGGGGAGGCTGGCCCTGACCAGTCTCCCCAGAGGGGTTGAAATCGGCGACTCAGGAGAAGGTGACTTCATGGCAGAAAACGGTGTGCCCATTTTGCAGCTAAGAGGTGTATCCAAAAATTTTGGCGCGGTGCAGGCGCTGACTAAAGTGGACTTTGAAACCCGCGAAGGGGAAGTGATGGCCCTGGTCGGTGACAACGGCGCGGGCAAATCTACTCTCATTAAGGGTATTGCCGGCATCTACAAATTCGACGAGGGCGAGGTCTTATTTGCCGGTCAACCGGTGCATATTCACAGCCCCCGAGACGCCGCCCATTTGGGGATTGAGATTGTGTATCAAGACCTGGCCCTGGCAGACAACCTGGACGTGGTGGCCAATATGTTTCTGGGGCGGGAGGTGCTGCAACGGCCGTTTCGCCTGGATGAAGCGGCCATGGAAGAAGTGGCTCTCAAGACACTAGATTCGCTTTCTGTCACCACCGTGCGTTCGGTACGGCAGGCCGTTGCCGAACTCTCTGGCGGGCAGCGACAGGCCATTGCCGTGGCTAAGGCTGTCATGTGGAATTCACGGGTGGTGATATTGGACGAACCGACGGCGGCTTTGGGGGTGGCGCAAACGCGGCAGGTGCTTGACCTGGTGCGCCGCCTGGCCGATAAAGGGCTGGCTGTCGTCATCATCTCCCACAATTTGCATGATATTTTTGAAGTAACCGACCGCATCACCGTGCTGCGGTTAGGGCAGTGTGTAAACGTATACAAAACCAAAGAGACTAACCAGCAAGAAGTTGTCCATGCCATTACGGCGGGCAAGCTGGAACACGTACCAGGGATGGCCTCAACATGAGCGAAACTCAATTACCCTCACCAACCGAAGGTTCGATGATGCAGAAAGCACAGACCCAGTCATTGGGTGATTACGCCCATGCGTACTTACGGCGGCTGCGTTCTGGTGATCTGGGGGCCATTCCCATCATTTTAGGGCTGGTTCTTATTACCATTATCTTCCAATCGTTAAATGAAAACTTCCTGACGCCACGCAATATGGTGAATTTGATTGTGCAGATGGCCGGGATTACGGTGATTGCTACTGGGGTGGTATTTGTGCTGCTCTTGGGAGAAATTGACCTCTCCATTGGTTATGTCAGCGCTGTAGCGGCGGTGCTGGTGGCCTTGCTGCTGCGCGGCCCTACAGGTATTTCCGGGGTGGGGCAGCTGATGGAGCGAGTGGGGGTGACGGAACCACTCTCCTGGTGGATGGCTGTCGGCGTGGCGCTGCTGCTGGTTGCGCTCATCGGCGTGGCGCAGGGGATGATTATCACCCGGTTCCAGCTCCCCTCTTTTGTGGTAACATTGGCCGGATTACTGGTCTGGAATGGGGTGGTGCTGATCCTGATTGGCGCGGGTGGCACGGTCATCATTCAAGACCAGGTAATTGTCAATATCGCCAACTACTTCTTGCCCCGCGAATTGGCCGTAGGTGGGGTGACGCTGCCGGTGCAATTGAGCTGGTTGGTGGGCATAGTTATTGTGCTTATCTTTGCCCTGGGGCGCGTCTCACGCTGGAATTCCCGGCGCAAGCGCGGCGTTTCTACCACGCCGGTAACTATTATCGTGCTAGAGATCGCGTTGGTGGCGTTGGCAACAATGGGTGTGATTTATGTGTGTAACCTGGATCGAGGTGTGCCGCTGGTAGGCATTATCATGCTCATCCTGCTCACGTTTTTCTCCTTTCTGGCGACGCGCACGCGCTTCGGCCGTTATGTGTATGCCATCGGAGGCAATATGGAGGCGGCGCGGCGCGCCGGTATCAATGTCACGCGCATTCGGGTGACGGTGTTTATGCTGTCGAGTGTAATGGCCGGCATGGGGGGCATTGTTTTGGCGTCGCGGCTGCGCTCGGTGGATACGGCTGCCGGCGGCGGCGATTTGCTGCTGGTCTCGATTGCAGCACCGGTTATCGGCGGCACCAGTCTGTTTGGCGGTCGCGGACGGGTGATGAGCGCCTTGTTAGGTGCGCTGATCATTGCTGCGGTCAACAACGGCATGGGGCTGCTGGGGTTAAGCGCGGGCGTTAAATTTGTCGTTACCGGTCTGGTGTTGCTCTCGGCAGTGCTGGTAGACGCTATCTCCAGGCGTGGCCGGACACAATCGGGTCTTGCCTGAGTTTACACAATTCTCTGGGGGGAAGGACTGGGCGAATGGACAACACGGCCGTACCCCATCCTTCCCCATTCGCTGTCCTATTCGCGGTAATGGCAGCCCATACTTTGTTTGTTTGCCAGGGCGGCCTGGGTGATGAGGACGGCCGTCCTCACCGCATTCCGTAACCCCACCAAACCATCTGTCAATCTGGTCACGCGGTAAAACTGTTCAATCTCCGTTTCCAGGTGGCGCAGTTCGCGCAGCGCCCGCTGCAAACGGTAATCGGCGCGCACCACGCCCACGTAATTCCACATGATGTGTTGGATGGTGCTCATGTCCTGGGCGATCAGCAGCGGATCGGCCGTGTAGCGGCTGGTATCTTGCCAGGGTGGGATGTCGTCCGGGTTGTGCAGAGGGGCATTGGCCAGCCCGGCCCGGATGTGCTGCGCCGCCCGATTGCCCCACACCAGCCCTTCCAGCAGCGAGGTACTGGCCAGCCGGTTGGCCCCGTGCAGCCCGGTGCAGGAGACCTCGCCGACGGCGTAGAGATCGTGGATAGTGGTACGGCCGTACTCATCCACCCACACGCCGCCACACGAATAATGTGCCCCCGGCACTATCGGAATCAGGTCGGTGGTAATGTCCACGCCAAACTCGGCGCAGCGGGCGGCAATGGTGGGGAAGCGTTCGTAAATTTTGGCTTTGGGCAGGTAGGAGCGCAAATCCAGATAGACGTTATCCAGATCGTGGGCCACCATCTCCTGGCGAATGGAGCGGGCCACCACGTCACGCGGGGCTAAATCTTTCCATTCGGGGTCATATTTTTGCATGAACGGCGCGCCATTTTCATGCACAAGCCGCCCCCCTGCGCCGCGCACCGCCTCGCTGATCAGGAAGTAGGGCGCGCCCGTTTTGTAAAAAGTGGTGGGGTGGAACTGGATAAATTCGGCGTTGATGACCCGCGCTCCGGCCCGGTTGGCCATCGCCAACCCATCGCCGCGTGACCCGGCGGGATTGGTCGTGCGCAAATAAATCTGTCCCAGACCACCCGTGGCCAGGATCGTCTTTTTGGCGATGATGCGGCTGATTTCGCCGCTGTCCTGGTTCAGCACATATGCACCCACGCAGTGGCGGGGTTCGTAGACGGCCAGACGGTTACGGCCGTGATGGGCGGGGGTGAGCAGGTCTACGGCCGTGTGCCCCGTCAGCAGTTGCACGTTGGGGTGGTTTTTTACCACATTAAGCAGGGCAATTTCCACGGCTCGCCCGGTGGCGTCGGCGGCGTGGGCGATGCGCGGCTGCGAATGGGCGGCTTCAAACACCGTGTCCAGTTCTCCCGACTCATTCCGATCCAACGGCACGCCCACCCGTTCCAGCAAGATTTTTTCCACCAGCCCCGGCCCTTCGTCGGCCAGGATTTGCGCCGCCTGAGGATAACTGTGCCCGGCGCCCGCGTGCAAAATGTCCGCTACCAACTGCTCTGGCGAATCGGCCGGACTTTTGTAAATGATGCCCCCCTGGGCGTATTTCGTATTCGACTCTTCCGGCTCCCGCGCCCGCGTCACCAGCGTCACCGGGATGCCCGCGTCGGCCAGTTGCAGCGCGGCCGTGCCGCCGGCTATGCCGCTGCCAATGATGAGAACTTCGGTTTGAATCATGGTTTTTTTGAGATTGAGAGATTAGGAGATTAGGAGATTGGGTGCAGAGCAAATCTCTCAATCTCCCAATCTCTATTACCCAATGGCTAACATGCGCTCAACAGAACGGAGGGCACGCACCCGAATTTCTTCGGGCACGTGGACTTCGTATTGAGTGTAGCGCAGGGCGTCGCGGGTGTCTTCCAGGCGAATCTGGTTCATGTGCGGGCAGCGCACGGAGCAAAGGCGCAGCATCTCCTTGTCCGGGTGGGCGGCCATGATGTTGTCGCCCATCGAACATTCGGTGAGCAGCAAATAGCTGGGCGCGGTGCTTTGCTCTACAAAGCGGATGAGGGCGGTGGTGCTGCCGGAAAAGTCGCTGGCGGAGACGACTTCCGGGCTGCATTCGGGGTGAGCCAGGATGAGCGTGTCGGGATGGTCGTGGCGCACGGCTTCAATGTCGGCGACGGTGAACTTTTCATGCACTTCACAACGGCCGTGCCAGCCAATCATCTGTACATCCAGCGTCGTTTCCCCGTTCGGTTTGCCGTTTTTGCTGGGGAAGATGATATGTTTGCCCGTCTCCAGGGCCACATTCCGCGCCAGGTATTCATCAGGCAGGAAGATGATGGTGTCCGCGTGCAGCGATTCAACCACCGCTTTGGCGTTGCCGGAGGTGCAGCAAATGTCCGTCTCTGCTTTCACGTCGGCGTAGGTGTTGATGTAGGTGACGACGGGCACGCCAGGGAAACGCGCTTTCAAATCGCGCACATCCTGGGCGGTAATGCTGGCGGCTAAGGAGCAGCCCGCCTTTTGCGAGGGGATGAGTACCGTCTTGCTCGGGTTCAGGATTTTGGCCGTCTCGGCCATGAATTCGACGCCGCAAAAGACGATGATGTCCGCGTCTGTTTGCGCGGCGCGGCGGCTCAGTTCCAGCGAATCGCCGGTGAAATCGGGCACGGAGTGGAACAGCGCCGGTTCCATATAATTGTGCCCCAGGATGACGGCGTTGCGCTCCTTTTTCAACTGGTTGATCTCATACGCGATTTTGGCCTTGTACTCAATCTCAAAGTCCGGGGCAATGCGCTGCAATTTGGCGCGCATGTGGGTGAGTGTTTGTTCGTAGGTCATGGTTTTCCTCGTTCGTAGTAGGCGATTTATCGCCGTCAAAAGGCGATAAATCGCCTACTACAGACCCTTACTCAAGCTCCAAACTAATATCCAACGCCCGCACGGAATGGGTGAGAGCGCCGATGGAAATGTAGTCCACGCCGGTTTCGGCAATGGCGCGGATGGTGTCTAAATTGACGTTGCCGGACGCTTCCAGGGGGACACGGCCGTTGCACATCTCCACCGCCTGCCGCATCTGTTCCAGGCTCATGTTGTCCAGCATAATGCGGTCTACGGGGAGGGAGACGGCCGTGCGCAACTGCGCCAGCGTCGTCACTTCAATTTCCACGGGCACGTCGGGTACATAACGTTTGACGCGATGTACTGCTTCCGCCAGATCGCCGTTCACGGCGGCAATGTGGTTGTCCTTGATCAACGCCATGTCAAACAGGCCAAAGCGGTGGTTTTGCCCACCGCCCATTTGCACCGCCAGTTTATCGGCGGCGCGCAGGCCGGGGGCGGTTTTGCGGGTGTCCAGGATGACGGCCGTTGTCCCGGCGATGGTGTCCACAAACTGGCGTGTCAGTGTGGCAATGCCGGACATGCGCTGCAAAAAGTTGAGCGCCGTGCGCTCGCCGCTGAGCAGGGCGCGGGCCAGGCCATTGACGGTGGCAATGAGTTGGCCGGGTGTGACCGGGTCGCCATCCTGCACCTGTGGCGTGAATGTGACCCGTTCGTCCAGTAGGGCAAATACCAGCCGCGCCACTTCCAGCCCGGCAATGATACCATGTGCTTTTGCCTGGAAACGGCCGTGCATCACCCCATCTTCGGCCACAATCGCCAGCGTGGTCACGTCGCCGCTGCCTAAATCTTCGGCCAGGGCAGTGTGAATAGCCTGTTCAATGTGTGGGTGTAGTTTCAAATCTGCCTATCTCCATCTGTCTGGAGACCTGACAGGTTTTTGAAACCTGTCAGGTCTGACATTAAGTGTATTTATTACACTAAAAGTTGGGCAAACTGTAACACAAAGCCAATTTAACGTCAATGATACACTTATTCTATTTTCACCTGGCAGCCGGGCGAATACATTCGCGGCAACAGAAGGCAAAGACCGCCTGCGCGGTCTGGAGATAGTCGGCTGGGGACAGTCGGGATAGTTGGCGCAGAGCTTGCCCTGAACCTGGTGAAGGGCCGACTTTGCCCTCTGTTACTGCGGTTTCAACCGCCGGGTCTCTGATGTATAATCAGGGCAATGCTGGTGGGCACAGGCGGGGGCAACAATTACCTTAAACGAGCAGCAGGAACAGGAGGAAACGATGTTTCGTCGAATAATTGGCATTGTGATGTTGGTCTTGGGGTTGGTGGGGCTGGTCATTAGTTTTGCCGGGGTCTATTACGGCCGTCAACTGGTGGATAACTTTTTTGGTGGCATAGATGAGACGTTGACGTTGACGCTGGACAGTCTGGACACGGCCGTAGACAGTCTGGAGCTGACCAAAGCCACGCTGGGCGACGTGAACAGCGGTCTGGAAACGGTCGAAGG
This sequence comes from Chloroflexota bacterium, assembly GCA_014584575.1. Lineage (GTDB taxonomy): Bacteria > Chloroflexota > Anaerolineae > Promineifilales > Promineifilaceae > CAADGU01. Next base: position 49,504 of record JACTMP010000080.1, on the reverse strand, counting down.
GGCCGTCTTGAATGTCAGCAAAACAATCACGGATACACGGCCGATTGTAGACCAGATCGGTGTGGTGGTCAGCGAGAACACACCGGATACGATTGAAGCCGTCCAGGCGGCTATCCCCAACATTGCCGCTGTCGCTTCCAGCATTGATCAGACACTCCTCACCTTGAACGAATTTCGGATTGAAGAAGAGGTTTTAGGGATCGCATTGAACTACGATTTAGGCATCAACTACCAGCCGACGACGCCTTTTGACCAGACGTTTGTTGACCTGGGAAACAGCCTGGACGGGCTGCCGGAAAATCTGCGTTCGGTGGGGCCAAATCTGGCCACAACCAATGAAAACCTGGCTGCGATCAGTTTGAGCGTCAGCACCATTTCCGGTGATATTGCCACGATCAACGGCCGTGTGGCCGAGGTGCCCGCCCTCATTGACCAATACATTGACATTGTGAACCAGATTTCCAACGCTGTTGAGCAAATTCAAACGCAGGTCATTCAACAGCAAGAACTGGTCAAAACCATCGTCACCTTTGTCCTGGTTTGGTGGGGGCTGCCACAATTGGCGCTGGTGATGATTGGCTGGGATTTCCTCTTTGGCCGGCGCGGCGCTACTGCCGCCGAAATCAAAGAAGATGTGATGGAAGATTTGCAGGACGAAATTGAGGAGATCAAAGAAGAAATGAGTGACGGCCCGGATAAAGAGTAAGCGTGAACAGTGATGCGTGATGCGTGCCCAGAAAGGATTCACGCATCACACATCACGGGATTCCGCAAGAGGCCAATCCCCTCAATCTCGCTTTCGACGATGTCGCCGGGCTGCAAGAATTCGGGTGGGGTGCGGGCAAAACCGACACCGTCCGGGGTACCGGTGGCGATGATGTCGCCGGGCAGAAGGGTCATGCCACGCGAGAGGTAGGCAATGGTGGTGGGGATGTTGAAGATCATAATGTCGGTACGGCCGTCTTGTTTAACGACGCCATTCACACGACAGGTGAGCCGCAAATTGTGGGGGTCGGGCAGTTCATCGGCGGTAACAATCCAGGGGCCAATGGGGCAGGCGCCATCCAGACTTTTGCCTTTGAAGAATTGTTTACCGGCCATTTGCAGGTCGCGGGCGCTGATGTCATTGAGGACGGTGTAACCATACACGTAATCCATCGCGGCGTCGGCGGGAATATTTTTACCCGTCCGGCCAATGATGAGCGCCAGTTCCACTTCCCAATCCAGTTGGGTGGTGACAGCTGGGTCATAGGGTATGGGGTCGGTGGGGCCGCTGACGGCCGTTGTCGCCTTGGTAAAAACAACGGGCGTTTCTGGCAATTTAGCCTCCTGCCCCCGCGCGCTATAAGACTCCTTGACGTGTTCGGAATAGTTTAGCCCCAGGCAAATGACGTTGCGGCGGGGGGTGGGGATGGGGGCTAGCAAGCGCACGGCCGTGAGGGGAATGGTCTGGCTGGAGTGGGTGGTCACGGCCGTTTGCGCCGCGGCCAGCCCCCTGGCCCCTAACTCAATGAAGGTCTGCATGTCCGGGGCCAGGTGGCTCAGGTCAACAATCTGGCTATTTATGACGGCGCCGATGGCGGTACGGCCGTTGTGGGCAAAGGTCACAAGTTTCACGATGAATTCCTGTTATGGTCGGTTCGTAGGCCGACCATTGTCGTGTTGATGTTTCTCTTACTGCTCACCGCTTACCAACAAATAACGACAAGCATTGACCAGGTGATATTACTGGCGATGAGGGGGGTTTGCAAGTTCACGACCATTTCAAACAGTCACGGGGGGCGGCATGAGGGGGAGGGCAGCGGCCATTGTCATATTTTGACCCTGCTGACGATAGGCGGCGAACTGTTCCGCGCCCAACTGCTGCTCCAGCGCGTGGATAATGGCGTCAAAGTGGCGCTGGTTGGTGGGAGGTAGCGGCGGCGCGCCCAGTTCGCGGCGTAATGTCTCCTGGATGCCTACCAGGCAAGCGGCCGTTTCCCAAGCGCCCGCCTGGTGTTGCAGCGTCAACAAGCCCAAAAACGCCCAGGCGATACCATCTTGATGCCCAACTCTACATTGAGTGGCACACTTTCCATGAGCATGTCCCTGGCCGCAGGCAGCCGGTTTTGGTCTAGCGGCAGTGTGCTGTAACTATTGAGGATCATAGCGGTATTGGTTTTCAGGTCGTGTTGACGAGACAGGTCTAAACCTTCGGCATAGTACCGTTCCGCCTCTGCCAGATTGCCTAGGTATTGTGTGACCATGCCCAGATTGAGCAAAGCAATGGAGATGACATGGGGGGAAGCCAGGGCGCGCGCCAGCGCCAGACATTCGGCAAATAACGGCCGTGCCCCTTTGCTCAAACCCCCCTTCTGTGTTACAAAACAGTCAATTTTTAAGTGAGTAATTGGGTAGCCACATCAATTTACCCAATCACGCAATTACCCAAACACCATGCACGAGATACAAAAATCCGGCCAGTTGCTTACCAGGTATGAGACACCGATAGCGGTGGCTGATACCCTGACGCTGCTGGCGAAGTACGGCCGTGCCGCCCGCCTGATTGCCGGTGGTACCGACCTGCTGCTGGAACTGGCCCGCCGCCAACGCCCTGGCGTGGACATCCTGATTGACATCACCCGCATCCCCGGCCTGGACGAGATTCGCCACGACGACGATGGCCTGATTCATCTGGGGCCGCTGGTGACACATAATCAGGTCGTGGCCTCGCCGCTGCTGGTGGCGCGGGCGCTGCCGCTGGCGCAGGCTTGCCTGGAAGTGGCTTCGCCGCAGTTGCGCAACCGGGCCACCGTCGCCGGGAATCTGGTCACCGCCAGCCCGGCCAATGACACCATTTCCGCGCTCATGGCGTTGGGGGCGCAGGTAACGCTGGCCTCCACCAAAGGGCAGCGCACCGTGCCTCTCCAGGCGTTTTACACCGGCGTGCGCCGCACGGTGATGCAGCCGGAGGAGATGCTCATTGATATTTCCTTCCCGGCGCTGGCAGCCGACCAGCAGGGAATTTTTGTGAAGTTGGGGCTGCGCCGGGCGCAGGCTATTTCCGTGGTGCATCTGGCGATAGTGCTGCGGCGGGCAGGGGCTGTGGTCACGGCCGTGACCATCGCCCAGGGCAGCGTGGCCCCCACCGTCATCACCAGCCCCGCCGCCGAAGCGTATCTGGTGGGCAAATCGCTGACCGATGAAACCATTGCCGAAACCGCCCGCTTATCGGCAGCCATTCCCACACCGATTGATGATATTCGCGGCACGGCCGTGTACCGCAGCGACATGATCGCCGTGATGGTGAAACGCGCCCTGACCGCGCTGCGTGAGGGGCAGGAACGCAGCCAATGGCCCCCCCAGCCGGTGATGCTGGCAGCGGATGTAACGCCCGGTCGTCTGGCGACCCCCCTCAGTCACGATGAAGAGACGGTGATTGAGGCAAAGGTGAACGGCCGTCCGCTACGCGCCCCCGGATTAAACAAAACCCTCCTCCACTGGCTGCGCGATGAAGGACAACTGACCGGTTCTAAAGAAGGGTGTGCGGAAGGGGAATGTGGCGCGTGTACGGTCTATCTGGATGGTACGGCCGTGATGTCTTGTCTGGTTCCGGCTGCCCGCGCACATGGGGCAAACATTATCACGATTGAAGGGCTGGCTGAAAACGGGCAGCTCCACCCCTTGCAGCAGGCATTTATCGAAACAGGCGCAGTGCAATGTGGCTACTGCATCCCCGGCTTTATCATGTCCGGCGCGAAGCTGCTAGACGAACTCCCCAATCCCTCCCCTGCCCAAATCCAACAAGCCTTTAGCGGCAACCTCTGCCGCTGCACCGGCTACTACAAAATCATTGAAGCGGTGGAAAAGGCAGCAAACACATGAGTATTGGAACGTCACCTTATCGTGTGGATGCGCCGGGTAAAGTGACCGGGGCGGCCTTGTTTCCGGGGGATTTGACACGGCCACAGCTACTCCATGCCAAAGTGCTGTTTAGCAATCAGCCTCATGCCCGCATGGTGCGCCTGGATACCAGCGCGGCAACGGCCGTGCCCGGCGTCATTGCTATTTTCACGGCCGTTGATGTGCCCGTGAATGAGTACGGTCTGACGGAGTTTGACCAGCCGGTGTTGGTAGGTGTAAATGCCACAGGGCGCAGCGCGGTTCCTTCTGATGTGAGCCGATGGGAGGGGGATCAGGTAGCGATCATTGTGGCCGAGACGGAAGCGGCGGCGGCACTGGCACGGGAGCGGATTGAGATTGAGTGGGAGCAATTGCCCATCGTGCCGGATGTGGACACGGCCGTGCGCGATGAAATTTTGCTCCACCCTGAACACCCTGCCCAGAGCAACGTCTACCACCATTACAAAATCCGCAAAGGGGATATGGTCGCCGGTTGGGCCGCCGCGGATGTGATCATTGAAGGCGAATACATCCTGCCCAACCAGGAACACGCCTATTTGCAGCCGGAAGCGGCTTTGAGTTATGTGGACGAAGAAGGGCGGGTGACGGTGGAAATTGCCGGGCAGTGGACGCATGAAGACCAGGCGCAAATTGCCCACGCGCTGGATTTGCCGCCGGAGCAAATTCGCATCATTTACCCGGCTATTGGTGGCGCTTTTGGTGGGCGCGAGGATATGTCGTTGCAAATTGTGATGGCGCTGGCAAGCTGGAAATTGCATCAACGTGGCGAGACGCGCCCCATCCGCTGTGTCTGGAGCCGCGAAGAGAGCATCATTGGCCACCACAAGCGGCACCGGGCACGGGCTAAAACACGGTGGGGGGCGACGAAAGAGGGGAAGATCACGGCCGTAGAAGCCGAAGTGTATATGGATGCCGGCGCCTACAATTACACCAGCAACAAGGTGTTAGGCAACTTCCACCTGACCGTGGGTGGCCCGTATGAAATCCCCAACGCGCACATTGACAGCTACACTGTCTATACGAACAGTGTGCCCGGCGGTGCATTTCGTGGCTTTGGCGCACCACAAGGCTGTTTTGTGGCCGAATCGCAAATGAACAAACTGGCCGAAGCGCTGGGCATGGACCCGGTGGAACTACGTCTGAAAAATTGCTACCGCGAAAACAGCATCGGCATCACCCAAACGCGGCTACCATCCGGCGTCAGCCTGCCGCAAGTGATTGAGGCGTGTGCGGTAAAGGCAGGATGGCGAGTGTCAGGTGATCAGGTGTCAGGTGTCAAGTCGGAAAACAATCAATCTCCCAATCTCGCAGTGTCCTCACCGCCAATCTCCCAATCTCCTTTCCAATCATTACCCCCCAACCCCGCCACCCTCCGCTTTGGTCGGGGCTTTGCCTGCGCCTACAAAAACATCGGCTACTCCTTTGGTTTCCCGGAGCGGTGCGAGGCGACAATTGAGTTGTACGGCGCGGGCAGCGTGGAGCGCGTGGTGCTGAAACATTCGGCGGCGGAGGTGGGACAGGGCACGCACACGGCGCTGCGGCAGATGGCGGCTACGGCCGTGGGTGTGCCGCTGGAAATGGTGGAGTTGGTGATGTCGGACACGGCCGTGACCGGTGATTCCGGCTCCGTCTCTGCCTCGCGCATGACGTGGATGGCCGGGAACGCCATTCAACTGGCCGCGGCTGATGCTAAACAGCACTGGACAGATGAAGACCGCCCGGCCGTTGGGCAGGCCCGTTTCACACCGCCCGCCACCCAACCCCTACACCCGGAAACCGGCCACGCCACGCCGAATTTTGCCTATGGCTATGTGGCCGAATGTGTGGATTTGGCGGTAGACATCGAGACGGGACACATTCACCTGCTGCGTGTGGTGTGTGCCGACGATGTGGGCAAGGCGATCAACCCGCGATTGATTGAGGGGCAAATTGAAGGCGGCGTGGTGCAGGCGTTGGGCTATGCGGTGACAGAGGAGTTGATGGTGAAGAACGGCCGTACTCTCAACCCCCGCTTTAGCACCTACCTCATCCCCGGCGTGCGCGACATCCCGGATGAAGTGGAATCGGTCATCCTGGAAATCCCCGACCCACGCGGCCCGTGGGGTGTGCGCGGCATGGCCGAGATGCCTTTCATTCCCCTGGCTGCCGCCATCGCGTCCGCTTTGCATGATGCCACCGGAATCTGGTTTGACGAAATCCCGCTCACCCCAGTCAAAGTGGCGACCAGATTACGCCAACCCAACAATAAAGAAAAGGGTTAGGACGCGGATTTTCACGATTTTCGCAGATTTTTTATCCCCAAAATCTGCGTTCATCCGCGTTTATCTGCGTCCCAATAAAGGTATTGCTCATGGAACATATCATTCAACAACTGAATCAAAAAGTGGTCGCTGCGGAGGCGGAAATCCTGCGCTTTTTCCGCGAAATTGTGGCCATTCCGAGCATGAACAGTGACATTGAGGCCGTCGGTCAGCGCATTGGCGAAGAAATGCAGAAGTTGGGCTACGACCAGGTTTACGTAGACAAATATGGTTCGATTGTGGGGCGGATTGGGGACGGCCGTAAAATCCTGCTCTACGACACCCATATTGACACCGTCGGCATTGGCGATCCGGCGCAATGGCAATGGGACCCGTTCATCGGCAAGGTGGAAGATGGGATGTTGTACGCGCGTGGGGCACTGGATGAGAAAAACAGCACCCCCGGTATGGTCTACGGCCTGGCCTTTGCCCGCGACCTGGGGCTGCTGGACGGCTTCACCTGTTACGTCCTGGGCAATATCGAAGAGTGGTGCGATGGTGTCGGCTGCGCCGCTTTCCACGATTGGGAAGGGGTACACCCCGACTTTGTGGTCATTGGCGAGCCGACGAACATGAAGGTGTACCGCGGCCACAAGGGACGCTATGAACTGGAAGTGACCTGCAAGGGCAAAAGCGCCCACGCGGCCAGCAACTACATGGGCGACAACGCCGTCTACAAAATGATGCCGGTGGTGGAAGCCATTTCCCGATTAGAAGAAACATTTACGCCGGATGCGTTTTTGGGGATCGGCCGTATCACCGTCACCAACATCCGCAGCGTCAGCCCCAGCAACAACGCCGTGCCCGATGAATGTACCATTTTCATTGACCGCCGCATCACCTTTGGCGAGACCAAAGAACTGGTGGGCCAGCAAATCAAAGCCATCATCCCAACGGCCGTGCGCAAAGATTTTGACATTCGCGGCCTCACCTACACCGAACCGAGTCACACCGGGGCCGTCTACGAATACGAGCAATACTTCCCGTCCTGGGCTTTTCCTGAAGATCACCCATTGGTTGTGTCCGGCCGTAACACCATGCAGGCGCTATGGCCGGACACAACCGATTTTCACGGCCAGGGCAAATGGGACTTTTCCACCAACGGCAACTACTGGGCCGGCAAATTAGGTATCCCCTGCATCGGCTTTGGCCCCGGCAACGAGATTTATGCCCATGCGGTAAACGAACACGTACCTCTAGCCGATGTGGTGGAGGCGACAAAGTTCTATGGCTTGCTGCCTCTGATGCTGAAATAGAGCCTATTCCACCGTCACACTCTTGGCCAGGTTGCGCGGTTGGTCTACGTCGCAGCCACGGCGCACGGCCGTGTGATAACTGAGCAACTGCATGGGGATGCTGTTCACCACCGGAGCCAGCAGCGGCGGCGTTTCCGGCACATAAATCACGTGGTCGGCGTCGGCGGCAACGGCCGTATCCCCCTCCGTCGCCAACGCAATCACCGTACCGCCGCGCGCCTTCGCCTGTTGAATCTGGCTGACCATCTTTTCATACAGCGGGTCTTTGGTAGCAATCGCCACCACCGGCATCGTCTCATCAATCAGGGCAATGGGGCCATGTTTCATCTCCCCCGCCGGGTAGCCTTCAGCGTGAATGTAGCTTAGCTCCTTCAGCTTAAGTGCCCCTTCCAGCGCCACCGGGTAATTGATGCCCCGCCCCAAAAAGAGGAAATCGTTAGCCTTAAAAAAGTGGTGGCTCAACTCCTCATATTCTGGATCATGATCCAGCACCCGCCCGGTCAGGTCGGGCAGATGGGCCAGGTCAGCGGCCAGTTGGCGCAAACGCGCCGACGAAACCGCGCCCCGCAGTTCCCCCAACACACAACCGAGCAAATACAGGTCTACGATGGAAGTGATAAACGCTTTGGTGCTGGCTACGCCAATTTCCGGCCCGGCCTGCATGGCAATGTAGCCATCCGAAATGCGCATAGATTGGCTGCCAAAGGCGTTGACGATGGACCACAAAATCGCCCCGGATGCTTTGGCCTGTTCGCTGGCTGCCAGGGTATCGGCCGTCTCGCCGGATTGGGTGATCGCCAGCACGGCCGTGTCCCCATCCAATATCGGCTCATAATAGCGAAACTCCGAAGCGTACTCCACCTCCACCGGCACACGGGCAATAGACTCGATCATAAATTTGCCCACCAGCCCGGCATAATAACTGGTGCCGCAGGCCACGATGAAAATTTTCTTCAGCCGCTTTGCCAGTTCCGGCGTCAGGTTCATCTCCGGCAGGCTGATGTGCCCCGTTTCAAAATCCACCCGCCCCCGCAGTGTGTTGATGATCGCCTGCGGCTGCTCAAAAATCTCTTTTTGCATGAAATGTTTGAACTCCCCCTTGGCCGCACTCACCGGGTCCCAGGCGATGGTGTGGATTTCCGGGGTGATGGTGTGCCCCTCCAGGTCAGTAACGGTAAATCCCCGCCGGGTGACGCGCGCCATCTGGCGGCTTTCCAGAAAGACCATCTGGCGCGTAAACTCCAGAATGGCGGGAATGTCCGAAGCGATGAACATTTCATCCTGCCCCACGCCCAACGTGATGCCCCCGGCATTGCCCAAACGGGCGCAAATGAGGGTGTCCGGGTGATCCACGCTCATCACGACGACGGCGTTGGCCCCTCGTAACTGGCGCAGGGTGTGGCGCACGGCCGTGTCCAGCGCCAGCCCACTTTCCAGATACCGCTCCACCATTTGCACGATCACTTCCGTGTCCGTTTCGGAATCAAAACGCACGCCCTCAGCCATCAATTCGTCGCGCAGTTCCACGTAATTTTCGACGATGCCATTGTGAACCAGGACGACACGGCCGTTCATGCTCACATGCGGGTGAGCGTTGCGCTGGCTGGGCTGCCCGTGCGTGGCCCAGCGCGTGTGCCCAATGCCAATGTGCCCATGCAGCGGCGATTGAGCCATCATCCCTTCCAGGTTGCCCAGTTTGCCCACATCCCGGCGCAGTTCAATTTTGCCATTTTGGGCCAGCACCGCCACCCCGGCGGAATCATACCCCCTGTACTCCAGCCGTTTCAGGCCACCCAACACCACGGCCGACGCTTCCCGCAAACCAATATACCCAACGATGCCACACATAATGAACCTCCGTTTGTGAGGCGAGTGGCAGGTTGCAAGTGGCAAGTAATTACCTGCAACCTGCGACTTGCAACCTGCAACTCGCATAAATGGCGACCCTCGATTGTGTGTTTCGTGGGGACGCCCCTTCGATGTTTCGTAATCCGTAGGTCGTAAGCCGTTATCCATACACGGACTAAGGATTACGGATTACGATTGACGATAAACCGGTCGCTTGCCATCCCTATTGTCGGCCGGTTGCCCGCGCCGGTTTGTGGAATGGCTTCAATTGAAGGGGCATTGATTCAGAGTTTAAGCGACCACTCTGGAAGGCATCCGCTGATCTTTCGATTTTCCCGGAAGTTCCCAGACCCTAAGGGTTTTCTGAAACCCTAACCCTTAGGGTCTAAATTCCGGTTAGTCCCACCTTGCGATGAGAAACCTTCACCTCGTCAACGGCTTTGCTGGGGGCAAAGCTGTCCGTGCGCTCATCATGCCCTGTTAACGTTGTGTGGACTATAGCGTTTGGCGGTTACGGCCGTGCTTACCATCTCCACACGCACCCTTTCTACGCCACTTTCGGCATTTGTCAAGGAGTTGACCGGGCAGATAAAAATTTCCTCACCCATCTGTACTATTTTTCACAGAATGATTGACAATTACTTAGGCGGGCATACAATTAGCTTGCCTAATCATTTGGTTGGCTAAGTAAATTTATCATGCAGCGTCAGGCACAGAGCGAAAGACCTGGAATTTCCAGGGCCGAGCTGCCCTGTGCCTGGCACTATGTTATCCATAATGTCTGAAACCAATCTCGTAGCAACCGAAATCATTCGTACCATTCCCTCTATCATGCGGCTGGTAGCGGCGGAACTGCGCAAGCAGCAAAGCCAGCTTGTGCCTGCCCAACTGGGCGTGATGGGCGCACTGGGCGAACGCTCCTGCAATCTGAGCGAACTGGCCGAGGTCAGCGGCGTCAGTCTGCCCACCATGTCTGGCACCGTCAGCCACCTGGTGGCGCAGGGTCTGGTCAAACGCACGCGCGCCCCCCATGACCGGCGCATGATTATGCTGGAACTGACGCCCGACGGCCGTGAGCAACTCAACCACCTGGGCCAGCACATCATCGGCCACCTTGCCACCTTGCTGGCCCCCCTGTCAACAGCCGAACTGACTACCCTGGAAAATGGCCTGCTCACATTACAAAAAGTGTTCCCGCCGTGGGAGCCGTTTAAGAGAGATTAGAGATTGGAGATTGGAGATTGGAGATTGGAGATTGAATCTCCTAATCTCCAATCTCTAATCTCCCAATTACTGAATTACCCAATTACTCAATTACCCAAGGAGCACATTCATGCTATCCAAACTATTCGACAAAATTACAGCTTTATCGCTTCGCTTCCGCTGGATTACCATCGCCATTGCCATGATTATTCTGGCGGCCGGCGTCTACTCGGTGACGCAGTTAAACCAGGAGCTGCTGCCGCGGGTGGAATTCCCGCAGTCAGTGGTCGTCGTACAATGGGGCGACGCAGCCTCGGCCGAACAATTCCTGGAAGAAGTCACTATCCCCCTGGAAGAAAAGCTGCAAGGTGTAGACGGGATATTGAATGTGGAATCCACCACCAATCCCACTTTCGCCTTCCTCATTGCCCGCTATGATTTTGGCCTGAACCAGGAACGGATCCTGGCCGACATCAACGCCGCTATCGAGAGCGCCGGGCTGCCGGAAACGGCCGAAAGCCAGGTAATCAATTTCAGCTTTAGCGACCTGCCGGTGGTCATTGCCAGCGTCTCCTCGTCGGAACTGACGCTGCCGGAACTGAAGGCGCTGGTGGAATCGGAACTAAAACCGGGATTGGAAGGATTAGAGCCGGTAAGCCGCGTGATTGTCTCTGGCGGGCAAGAGCTGCCGGACGAAACTGAATCGGTCGCGGAAGCGGCGCCTGTTGCCCCCACCCCCACCGCTATTCCAGAAGACCCCGGCCGTTTACCACAAATCATCGTGGATGGCGCAGCCAGTCTGGGCGTTGAAATCGGTTACGCCCAGGACATCACCGTTGACCTGCTGCGCAGCCTCAGCGACCGGCCTACCGCCGCCGAAGACGTGATGACCATTCTAACCATCTTCCCCACCGACCTGCTGGTCTTCGTGCCCGCCGATACACTCTCTTACCTGCCGGTAGAGTATATGGACACCCTCGACCCGGCATTGGTGGCAGAACTGGACGAACTGGCGGCGGAGTTTGGCGGCGTGGGCCAATATACCCTGGCCGAAGCCACCGCTATCCTGTCTGGCAACGAAATCGCCGCAGAAGAGCCAACACCCATACCAACCACGGAAACCGAAGTAGAAACCATCACCGAAACGGCCGTACTGCCCACCTTTGCTCCCGTAGATTTGCCGGAAACGTGGGTCGCCGGGGCCGCTCAAATGGGCCAGGTCATCTCCACCACTGCCGACATTACTCCCGAATTTATGCAAGGGCTGGTGCAGTTTGCCCCCGACCAACTAACCGAATTAACGCCAGAGATGTGGCGGGCGTTGGACCCGGCAGTCACGGCCGTGGCCCTGCCCCTGGTTGAAGCCGATTTAGACCTGCTGCTGCTGCGTCAGTTACAGGCCATCCAGGCCGCCGCCAACGGCGAACTGCCACCCCCGGCCGATCTGCCCCAATCGTGGCAGGATATGGCTGCCGGTTTTGGCATGACGCTCACCAGCACCCTCAGCCTGGCCAACCTGCCGCCACAGGCGTTTGGCATGATGTCCGGCGGCATGCCCCCGGAAATGATGGCCGAATTGACGCCGGAGATATTATTAGGGCTGCCCGCTTTCATCCTGGCGCAGTTACCGGAGGGGATGACGGCCGTACTCGACGAAGGCATGACCCAAACCATCACCAATACCCTCATCGCCGATGCCCGCTACGCCATGCTTGAGGCTGAGACAACCGCTGACGCTGCAAGTGCCGATTCTGGCCGTCTCCCCGATCTACTCATTCAAGGCATGGCCCAGGCTGGTATAGAACTAGAACAGGCAACAGACATTACACCAGACATGATGCGCTTGTTAGCCGGTTTTGGCCCACAAGGAGTCCAGGCATTACAACTGCTCACGCCAGACAATCTGCGCCTGTTGCAGCCAGAAGTCATTGCCCTGCTCCCGGCCGAGTTTGTGGAAACATTACCGGCCGACCTGCTTGCAGAACTAGATACCCTGGCGGCCGAGTATGGCGGTGTAGGGGCATTGGCACTGGCTGAAGCGGCAGCGGCCGACCCGTCTCGCCTACCAGAAGTAATTATTGCCGGGGCGGCCCAGGCCGGCTTTGAAGTGGAAAATGCCCAGGACATTGACTCGGACATGATCCGCCTGTTTGGCAGTCTAGGTGAACAAGGGTTACAGGTATTGGCGCTGTTAACCGAAGACAACCTGCGCTTGCTACAACCGGAAGTGATCGCCCTGCTGCCGGTGGCATTCCTGGATACGCTGGACGCCGATTTACGCGCCGAGCTAGACGCACTGGCGGCTGAATTTGGCGGCGCGGGTGCATTGGCCCTGGCCGAAGCCGAAGAAGCCGCAGCCGCCTCCGCCGAAGCGCCCGCCCTGGTCGGTATCTGGTTGGAGCCAGGTCCCAACGGCGAAGAGCCACTCTTCAAAACAGCCTTTGACCTGCTCAACAACAGCTTTATGCCCGGTGCGGCGGCGCTGCTAAACGTGCTGCCCTCTTCCCCCAATGCGGAGATGGCGCCGCAAATGATGGCCGACCTGATGCCGGAAGTCATTGCCTACCTGGCCGAAAACGAAGATGGGTTTATTGAAAACCTGGAGCCAACCATCCTGGAACTGATGTCGCCGGAGACGCTCACCTTCATGCTGGAAAACTACCCGGATGCTTTTGACGCCGAACTGGCGACGCGATTGGAAGGGGTCGCCGCCGGCACGGTGGCGGTTTTTGTGCCCGAAGCGGCCATTACCCGCACCGATGGCGACCCTTCAGTGCTGATTCAACTATTCAAGGGTGGCGATGACAATACAGTGGATACCGCCCACGCCATATTTGATGAACTGGCCGCTTTTGAACAGGCACATCCGGGTATGAAAGCCACGCTGGTGTTTGAACAGGCCACTTTTATCGAGGAATCTATCGCTGGTGTCACCCGCGAAGGCTCTTTGGGGGCGGTGTTTGCCATCCTGGTCATCCTGGTCTTTTTAAGCGGGCACATTGGTGGGCGCTATAAATTAAGCTGGCGGGCCACATTGGTCATCGCCGTGTCCATTCCCCTCTCTATCTTTAGCGCCTTCTTCTTGATGCAGTGGTTGCCCATCACCGTTGGCGAGGGAATGCAAAATTGGGCCAACAGCAGCGGCAACAGTGTCGTCACTTTTATCTCCCGACTCTTCCCCAACTCGGTTACACTCAACATTATGACCCTGAGCGGCCTCACCGTCGCCATTGGCCGGGTGGTAGATGATTCCATTGTGGTACTGGAAAATTCCTACCGCCACATCCAACGCGGCGAAGAAACCAACGACGCCATCCGCGCCGCCACCCGCGAAGTGGCTATCGCCATCTTCTCGGCTACCGTCACCACCATGGTCGTATTCCTGCCCCTGGGGTTTGTGGGCGGCATTATCGGTTCCGTCTTTATGCCCTTTGGTCTGACGGTGGTCTGGGCGCTGGCCGCCAGTTTCATGGTTTCCATTACCGTCGTACCCGCCCTGACTTCGCTCTTCATCAACAAAAACAACATCCCCGAAGAGCGGGAAACGAGTATGCAGCGCTGGTATACACCTATGCTGGAATGGGCATTGACGCACCGGGCGCTGACCCTGCTCGGTTCGGTGATCATTTTTGCGGGCAGCCTGTATCTGCTTACCTTGCTGCCGCAAAGTTTCATCCCGGCGTTGGGGGAACCCACCATCAACGTCAGCATTGAACTGCCCAATGGCACGTCCATTCTGGAGACAAATGAAGCGGTGGCGCAGTTTGAAGAAGAAATCCGGGACATTGCCGGCCTAGGCTCTGTACAGACAACGGTGGGCAGCGCCGCCGGATTTGAGGCGATGTTTTCCCAGGGAGCAGTGACACAAAATATCGCCTCGCTAACCATCAGCGTGGAGGACAAGGATGCGCTGGATGATCTGACCAAAGCGATACGGGCTAAAGCTGTCAGCCAGTTTGGCGAAGAAAATGCCAGTGTTTCGGCGGCGTCACAAACGGGTTTTAGCGGCTTTTCGCTCACCGTCACCGGCAATTCGTTGGAAGAACTGCTGCCAGTGGTGGCTGATGTGAAAGCGGCCATTGGCTCGGTAGACCTGGAAGGGGATGGTGTGCCCGATATTGCCAACGTCACCAGCACGGTGGACGACCTGATAGCGGGTAATGGCAATGGCAGCGCGATGTATATTCGCATTGACGGCCGTCCCGCCATCAGCTTCAGCGGTGAACTGGAAACGCAGAATACGTTGGGCGTCACCAATGCCGCCAAAGCTGCCATCCAGTCTGTGAGCAGCCTGCCCGCCGGCGCCGTCGTCAGCGAAGGGTTTGAATCGCAACAGCAGGTACAGGGCTTCCAATCCATGCTGCTGGCGATTGCCATTTCCATTGTCCTGGTCTACGTGGTCATGGGGCTAACGTTCCGCAGCTTTATCCTGCCCTTTGTCATTCTCTTTAGCCTGCCCTTTGCTCTGGTGGGCGCAGCCATCGCCCTCTACGTCACCAGCAGCGTCATGGGTATCTCTGCGCTCATCGGCTTTATGATGCTGGTGGGTATTGTGACCACCAACGGCATTGTGCTGATGGAACTGGTGCAGCAGTTACGCGCCAGGGGCATGGGCACATATGAGGCGCTGGTAGTAGGCGGCCGTACCCGGCTGCGTCCCATCTGGATGACGGCGCTGACGGCCATCCTGGCGCTCATTCCGCTGGCTGCCAGCGCGGAGGCGGGGGCCATCATTGCCTCTGACCTGGCGCGGGCAGTGATGGGCGGCCTGCTGGTCAGCACGGCGCTGACGCTGATTGTGGTGCCGGTGGTCTTCTACCTGTTCCAAGACCTGACGGATTGGATTGGCAAGAAGATCGGCCGCGCCTGATGACGGTCTGATGTGCAGACATCCGATTTCTTGAAGAAATCGGATGTCTTTTTTAGCCCTAATCCCCACAAAATGCCGCCGCCACAAACGGCGGCATTTTTGTATATGGGGGGGGCGTCGTATAATCACGGCCGTTACGGGAGAGGGAAACGCCTGGCAATGGACGCCAGAGTTGATCATCCACAATGATCACGACCTGCACCTGGCACAATTGGCAACTTTATCCGCGTCATCCGCGAAAATCTGCGTCCCTTTTATAGAGGAGGGCACATTGACCTTTGAAATTGGATTGACCCTTTTTATTCTGGCAGCGGCGATTGTGTTGTTTGCCACGGAGCGTTTCCGGGTAGACCTGGTGGCCTTGATGGTGCTGCTGTCCTTGCTGCTGACCGGCTTGCTGACGACGGAACAGGCGTTTTCTGGTTTTGCCAGCCCGGCGGTGATCACGGTATGGGCCATTTACATCGTCAGCGCCAGCCTGACACACACAGGTATTGCCGACTACTTTGGGGTGCATATGGGGCGCATTGCCGGAACGGGCGAGGCGCGCCTGATTCTGGTGATCATGGTGGTGGTGGGCGCGATGTCGGCTTTTATGAATAACATTGGGGCTACGGCCGTGCTGCTGCCCGTCGCTATTGCCCTGGGTAAAAAGATTAACATCCCTCCCTCCAAATTGCTCATTCCTCTGGCCTTTGGTTCGCTGCTGGGCGGCATTACTACCCTGATCGGCACACCACCCAATTTATTAGCCAGCAATGCGCTGGCGGCCGCCGGTTATGAACCGTTTAGTCTGTTCGACTATACGCCGATGGGGCTGATCATCATGTTCTCCAGCATTGCCTACATGGTGCTGGTTGGCCGCCACTTGCTGCCACACCGGGAGAAAATCACCCATGCCCATGAGCATGAACAACTGACGGCCGAATATCGCCTGAAAGATTACCTGGCCGAACTGCGCGTGGAAGCCGGCTCGCCGCTCATTGGGCAGACGTTGATGGCCAGTAAGTTGGGCGAACGGTATGACATTAACGTGATGGGCGTACAGCGCGACGGCCACCGGTATATGGGGGTGTTGACCGACCTGGAGTTGGGGGCCGGGGATGTGTTGTTTGCACGGGGGGCGCACGGCCGTCTGCTCCAGATGCACGACGAGATGGGCGTCTCTATCTTGCCGGATTTTGTGCAGGACGCCGATTTGAAATCCCCAGAGGCAACGATTGCTGAACTGGTCATCAGCCAGAAATCATGGTTTTTAGGGCGGACGTTGAAGGAGATGGATTTTCGGGAGCGGTATGGGCTGACGGTGCTGGCCATCTGGCGTGAGGAAGCGCCATTACAGCAGAAATTGTCGGATACGCCGCTCTATTTGGGGGATACACTGCTGGTTCACGGCCGTCGGGACCGCATCGAAGCCATACGCCAGGAGGACGCCTTCCTGGTGCTGCGCGAACCGGAAAAGCCGAACCGTCGCCTGAACCGCGCCCCTATTAACCTGGTCATTTTTGTGACTATGATCGCTCTGGTGGCTACCGGAAAGCTGCACATTTCGGTGGCGGCCGTGTTGGGTGCAGTGCTTTCCATCCTCACCGGCTGCCTGACAATGGATGAGGCGTATGAGGCCATTGAGTGGAAATCGGTGTTTTTGATCGCCGGGATGCTGCCTATGGGTATTGCCATGGAGGTCACAGGCACGGCGCAATTCCTGGCCAACCTGATCATCAACAGTGTGGGCGCCTGGGGGCCGGCGGCCGTTTTGATTGGCCTGTTTGTGTTGACCTCACTGATAACCGAATTTATGAGCAATGCGGCGGCGGCGGTGTTGGTAGCGCCTATTGCCATCAGCACGGCCGTTGGCCTGGATGCTGACCCGCGCGCTTACGTGATGGGCGTGGCTATTGCGGCCTCCAACTCCTTCCTCTTCCCCATCGGCCATCAGGCGTCGGTGTTGGTATACGGGGCAGGCGGTTATCGCTTTTTTGACTTCACCAGAGTAGGGCTGCCGCTGCAAATTTTGATCTGGATATTGATGATTATTTTCCTGCCGATATTTTGGCCGCTGTAGGAAGATAGTGATGCGTGATGCGTGAAACGTGAGAACTCTCTTGTTACGCATCACGCATCCCACGAAAATGCCCCACAGAACACAACAAATCATCTGGACAGGTATCCTAACCGGGATTCCCTTGCTCTTTCTGATAGCATTTTTCTTTTGGCCGCTGGCGAATATCTTGCGACTGAGCGTCACGGCCGTGGGCGTGGAGGCGGTGCTGGTACGGCCGTATTTCCGGCACACACTCTGGTTTACACTGTGGCAGGCGGCGCTCTCCACCGGGCTGACGCTGCTGGTGGGGTTGCCCGCCGCCTACCTGTTTGCCCGCTACACCTTCCCCGGTCGCTCGCTGCTGCGGGCGCTGACCACTGTGCCCTTTGTGATGCCGACGGTGGTGGTAGCGGCCGCTTTCCGTGCTTTATTGGGGTCGCAGGGGGTGTTAAATCAGGGGTTGATGGCCCTGTTTGATCTGTCCCGCCCCCCGCTGCGGCTGGATCAGACACTAACGATCATTTTGCTGGCGCATGTGTTTTACAACACGGCCATTGTGGTGCGGCTGGTGGGTGGCTTTTGGGCGCATCTGAATCCGCGCCTGAATGAGGCGGCGCGGACGATGGGGGCCAGCCGTTGGCGGGCGTTTCGGGAGGTGACATTGCCTTTGTTACGGCCGTCGCTCATCAGCGCCTCTTTGCTCATTTTCCTCTTCACCTTCACCAGTTTTGGCGTCATTTTGCTGTTGGGTGGGCCGATGTTCAGCACCCTGGAAACGGAAATTTACCGTCAATACGTCAACTTTTTGCGGCCGGATATTGCCGCTGTATTGGCCTTGTTTCAAATCGTTTTCACGTTTGTGGTGATGATGATTTACACACGCTGGCAGCAGGGCACGGCCGTGTCACTAGATATGCGCGCCGAAAAAGCCAACCTGAAAAGGCCAGGCACCTGGCCGGAAAAGATCGCGGTGATAACGATCATGGGGGGGCTGTTCCTGTTTCTGGTAACACCGCTGCTGGCGCTGGTGTGGCAATCGCTGGTAGACCGGGACGGCAATTTGACGCTGGCCTATTACCAGGCGCTTTCCGAGGCACGGCGGGGCAGTGTGGTATTCATTGCGCCGTTGACGGCCGTGCGAAACTCCATTGGCTATGCACTGTTAACGGTGCTGCTGGCGGGTGGCCTGGGGCTGATGACGGCGGTGGCGCTGGCACGGCCCGGAGGCTGGCGCAAATGGGCTGACCCACTGTTTATGCTGCCATTGGGCGCTTCGGCCGTGACCCTCGGTTTTGGCTACGTGGTCACATACAGCAGCCTGCGCACCTCCGCCTGGCTGGTGCTGATCGCCCACACCCTGGTGGCACTGCCCTTTGTGGTGCGCAGCCTGCTGCCGGTATTGCAGGGCATCAAACCTCACCTGCACGAAGCAGCGGCAGTGATGGGGGCCACGCCGGGGCGCGTCTGGCGCGAAGTAGATTTGCCCATCATTGGCCGGGCGCTGCTGGTGGCGGCCGTGTTTGCCTTCACCGTCAGCATGGGCGAATTTGGCGCTACCAGTTTCATCGTCCGCCCCAACAGCGGTTTTCTGACCATGCCCATCGCCATTGAACGCTTCCTCAGCACACCGGGTGGCGCGCTCAACTTTGGGCAGGCCATGGCCATGAGCGTCATCCTCATGGCCGTCAGCGCCGCCGGTTTCATCGCCATCGAACGCTTCCGCTACGCTGACATCGGCGAGTTTTAATAAGACGTTTGTGCTACAATGGGGAGCGTGAGCATGAATGATGGCCGACAATCGGTAACTTTGTTGCCATCCAAAAAGGATGTGGATGATGAGCCAGGTAATTGAAGTTGTGGAGCGGTACATATTGCCCGATTTGCCAGATAGCAGCCAATTGCCGGAGGAGGATGGGGTTCCCATGGAGACAAACTGGCATCGCAGCCAGATGAATTTGTTGATTGACGTGGTGCGCCACCGCTGGCGGGATCGGAAAGACTTTTTTACTGGCGGTAATATGTTTGTGTATTACAGCATGAATCAGGCGCGGAACCGGGATTACAAGGGGCCGGACTTTTTTGTGGTGAAAGGTATTGATGGCAGTTATCCGCGCCAAAAGTGGGTAGTGTGGGAAGAAGATGCCCATTTCCCTGACGTGGTTGTGGAATTGATGTCGGAATCCACAAAAGACGAAGACCTGGGTTCAAAAAAGAAGTTATATGAGCGCACATTTAAGATGCCTGACTACTTTTGTTATGACCCGGATGAGCAAAAGTTGTACGGCTGGCATCTGGTAGGGCAACGGTATGTACCACTGGAACCGGATGAAAACGGCCGTCTCTGGAGCAGCGAACTGGATGCCTGGTTAGGTCTCTGGCAAGGCAAATTCCTCGAAGAGGAAGCGGTGTGGCTGCGCCTGTTTGATGAAGACGGCCAACTCATCCCCACCGCAGCCGAAGCGGCCCAACAGCAAGCCGAAGCCGAACACCGACGCGCTGAAATGGAACGCCAACGCGCCGATAAAGCCGAAGCGGAATTGGCGCAACTGCGGGCAGAATTGGCCCGTTTACAGGGTGGGGGAGCGTGATGGGTGATGGGTGATGGGTGATGCGTGACCGGCATTGTCTCACGCATCACCCATCATGTAATCGGCCAGGGCTTCTGGCCACGGCCGTAACGTAATGCCTAATGCGGCCCCGGCAATATTGTGTAAAGCGCCAAAGGGAGGTGGGGTAGACGGCCGTATAAATTCCCGGCTCAAAATAGGCGTGTTCACCACATCGGTCAGACCCGCCAGCCGCAAAATTTCGTTGGCAAACTGCCAGCGGGAGCAAGCCCCACTGTTCACAAAATGGTAAATGCCGTATTGGTGTGTCTCAATCAATTGGGCGATGGCGACCGCCAGATCGTTGACGTAGGTGGGGTTGCCAATTTCGTCCGTGACCACGCGCACCTGTCCTGTTTCTCTGGCGCGGTTGAGGATGGCGTGGATGAAGTTGCGCCCACCGGGGGCGTACAGCCAGGCGGTGCGCACAATGTAGTACCGGTTGAGGATGGCTTGCACGTGGCTCTCGGCAGCGGCTTTGGAACGGCCGTAAGCGTTCACCGGCTCCCGCACCATCCACTCCGCATACCCACCCGGCTCCCGCCCGGAAAAAACTTCGTTGGTACTGATGTGAACCATCTCCACGCCGAACTGTTGGCAGGCTAATGCCACGTTTTGCGTGCCCAGGCCATTGACCCGGTAAGCCAGTTCCGGGTCGTGGGCGCAGCCGTCTACGTTGGTATAGGCGGCGCAGTGGATGAGCAGGTCAGGGCGGGTGGTGGATACGGCCGTACACACCGCTGCTTTGTCGGTAATGTCGAGTGTGGCTTTGGGGACGGCCGTGACCTCATGCTCACGCAACACCGCCCGCAAAGCCGTTCCTAATTGTCCATTGCTACCTGTAATCAAAATGCGCATCAGCTTATTTCCTCATCAGAAGACCCGAAGGGTTTTCAAAATCCTTCGGGTCTCTGGCAATTATACCCCGTCCTGCCCCTGACGAATATGTTATAATCCACTCCATTAACCAGATCACCGATTACCGCTTGCGGAGGAATGTATATGACCGATGTCATTCAAATGATGCTAGAGCCGGAAGTGATTGAAATTCCTATACCCGACATTTCTCACCTGACAACTGAGGATGATACGCCTGTAGACAACATCTTTTCTGAAAAGCAGCAACGATTACTGACCGAAAGTTTATATACATCGTGGCGTCCGGTGCGGGCACGGCCGTTTGTCGCTCTGGCTAATGTGGGCATGTTTTATACTGTTAACGAACAGGCCGTCGTACCAGATGTTTTGGTAAGTCTGGACGTAGAATTACCCGCCGAATTGTGGGAGAAAAAGCATCGCTCCTACTTTATATGGGAATATGGCAAACCACCGGATGTGGTCGTGGAAATTGTGTCCAATCGTCAGGGTGGAGAATTGACCCGCAAAAAACGGCTGTATGCCCAATTGGGCATTGCCTATTACCTTGTGTATGACCCCGGTTTGCATCTGGGGGAAACACCTCTTTATCTGTTTGAGCGGCGCGGCGCGGAATATGTACAGACACGCAAAACGTGGTTGCCCAAATTGGGGTTGGGGGTGCAGTTGTGGAAGGGGGTTTATGAGGAGCAAACGGCCGTCTGGCTGCGTTGGTGTGATCAAGAAGGCAGCCTCATCCCGACCGGGGCTGAAGCGGTTGCCTATGAACGCACCCGCGCCGAAAAGCTGGCCGAGCAGTTACGCGCTCTGGGCATTGAGCCGGAAGCGTGATGCTTCATGTTTGCCGAATTAGTCATCAATATTGAAGCTCCCTTAGAAGGTACATTTCATTACCACGTGCCGCGGGATATGGCCCGCATTTTGCGCGTGGGGCATCTGGTGGAGGTGGAGTTTGGGCAACGGCTGGCGCAGGGGGTGATTATTGCCTTTGATGATACGGCCCCGGTGGAAGAGACGAAGCCGATCATCGCCCTGATAGACCCGGAGCCGGTCTTATACTGGTGGCAAATTGAACTGGCGCAATGGCTCAGCCAACGCTACCTGGCCCCCTTAAATGGTTGTTTGCGGCTGATGCTGCCGCCGGGGCTGACGCGCTGGGCGGACACAACCGTGGCGCTGAATCCGTATTGGGATGGTCACGGCCGTCTCACCGACCTGCAAAGTAAAATCATCGAGATTGTACGGGAAAAGGGGGATATGCGCGGGCGGCAGTTGCAAACCGCGCTGCGCAAACAGGGAGAAAAAGGGGATTGGCAAACGGCCGTTACCCAACTCGCCCGCCGCAACATCCTGCGTAAGGCGACTGTGCTCGACCCACCGCGCATTCGCCCCAAAACCATCCGCACGGCCGAACTGATTGTCGCGCCGGAACGGTGGCACCGGAGCGTGGCTACGCTGGGCCGCGCCAACAAACAGGCGGACGTGCTGGCCTATTTGCTGCAAAGTGATGACCCGCTGCCGCAGGAAACGGCCGTGCTCACCGCCACCAATACCACCGAAAAACAGTTGCAAGAACTGGCCGCCGCCGGGCTGATCGGCCGTTCCCCCGCCCAGGTGATCCCAATGCCCGAAGACCGATTACCGATCACCGATTACCGATTACCGATCACCCAACCCGCACTGGTTTATCTGACCATCGCGCCGAAAGAGGCGCTGCGGCAATTGCTGGCGCGGCGGGGGGCAAAACGGTATTACGACATCCTGGCGCTGCTGGAAAAGGAAGCGCAGCCGGTCAACATCAGCGACATTTATGCGCAGACGGAGACGAATTTGACCCACTTGAAGAAGCTGGAAAAGCTGGGGCTGATTCGTTTTGGGGCGGAGGAGGTATGGCGTGACCCATTGGCCGACCGGGACTTTGTGCCCGCCCAGCCCCCCCTGCTTACGCCCGACCAGGCGCGGGTGTGGGGACGCATCAAAGTGCAGATGCTCGGTGTGGAAGATGAGCAGGTGAATGGGTGGAGGGGTGAGCAGGTGATGGGAGATCACCCCCTCACCCTGTCACCTCCGCACCCCCTCACCTCCTCACCCTTTCTCTTGCATGGGGTGACGGGCAGCGGCAAGACGGAAATTTACATGCGGGCGATTGGGCAGGCATTGACGGACGGGGAGCAGGCGATTGTGCTGGTGCCGGAGATTGCGTTGACGCCGCAGACGGTGCGCCGTTTTGCCGCCCGTTTTCCGGGGCGGGTGGCGGTGCTGCACAGCCGTCTGAGTGAGGGTGAACGGTATGATACCTGGCGCCGGGCGCGGCAGGGCTTGTTTGACATTATCGTCGGGCCACGCAGCGCCCTGTTTACGCCGCTGCCCAATTTGGGGGTAATTATTCTGGATGAGGAACATGACCCCAGTTACAAACAGACGCCGCCGGTGCCGCCGCCGTATTACCATGCACGGGAAACGGCCGTCGCCCTGGCCCAAATTCTTGATTCTGTTCTGATTATGGGCAGCGCCACGCCGGATATTGTGACCTACCATCAGGCGCGGGCGGGGCGTTATCAGTTGTTGGAACTGCCGCGCCGGGTGATGGGGCATCGGCTGCGCATTGAAAGCCAGGCGGAGCGGGTGCAGGCGATGAGCCATTACCAACATGCGGCTGATGACCCGGATGACGCCCTTTCCATCCCGCTGCCGCCGGTGCAGATTGTGGATATGCGCCAGGAGCTGCGGGCGGGTAATCGTTCGATTTTTAGCCGGGTGTTGGACACGGCCGTGACCGAAACCCTCTCGCGTGGTGAACAGGCGATCCTCTTCCTGAACCGGCGCGGCACAAATACCTACGTCTTTTGCCGGGATTGTGGCTACGTGGCCCGCTGCCCGCGCTGTGACATGCCGCTGACCTATCATCGGCCAGATATGATGCTGGTCTGCCACCACTGCGGTCGGCGCGAACGCAGTTTTGCCGAGTGCCCACAGTGCAAATCAAAGCGCGTCAAACATTTTGGCCTGGGCACAGAGGAAGTGGAGACGCAGGTGCAGCAGCGATGGCCGGAGGCGCGGCTCATACGCTGGGATCGGGACACAACGGCGGGGAAAAACACACATGAGACGCTGCTGGCTTCGTTTGTCAACCATGAATCGGATATTTTGGTGGGCACACAGATGATTGCCAAGGGGTTGGATTTGCCGCTGGTGACGCTGGTGGGGGTAATTTCGGCGGATATATCGTTGGGGTTGCCCGATTACCGCACCGGGGAGCGGGCGTTCCAGATTTTGGCCCAGGTGGCGGGGCGCGCCGGGCGCGGGCTATTGGGTGGGCGGGTGATTGTGCAGACGTACCAGCCAGAGCATTACGCCATTCAGGCGGCGGCGGAGCATGATTTTGCTTCGTTTTATATTGAGGAGATTCGCTTCCGCACGCAGCATAGTTTGCCGCCGTTTCGCCGGTTGGCGCGGCTGCTGTATATTGACCCGGTGAATGAGCGCGGCGAGCGGGAGGCGGAGAAGCTGGCGAAGGCGCTGCGGCTGCATATTCGGGAGAAGGCGTTGGGGGCGACGGAGATTTTGGGGCCGACGCCGCCCTATTTTAATCGCATTGACGGCCGTTACCGCTGGCAACTTCTCGTCCGTTCTCCCGACCCGGTGCGGCTGTTAGAGGATTTCCCGGTGCCACGGCCGTGGCTGGTAGACATTGACCCTGTGTCAACGTTATAGTTCAAGTACCCAATTACCCATGAAAAACCAACCCAATTCCCCCCCCAAACCCATTTCCCCCCACAGCCTGAACCAAAAGGAACTGCGGGCAAGCACACTGCTGCCGGTGGTGATTCCGGTGGGTATCGTCCTGTTGGGCCTGGTGGTGTGGCTGATTGCGCCCGATGATTTTAATACCGGGCTGGCAATTGCCATTAGCCTGAGTTTACTGCTCTTTTTGCTCTATTGGACACGGCGGGAACCGGCGCGGCAGCGCGTGATTGCCCTGGCGCTGGCGGTTCCGGCGCTGGTGGGACTGAGTGTGGGCATGAGCAACGGCCGTATCACCCCCATCTTGCTCGGTTTTGGCCTGACCGGGCTGTTGCTGGTGCTGCATCGCGCCGTCAGCATTCCCATCTCCTATCGCTTTGCCACCCGGCGTTACCAGGACGGCGACCTGGTAACGGCATTGGCGCTGGTGGAAAAAACCATTGACGCCCGCCCCGACTTTTGGGAAGCATACCAGTTGCAGGCGCTTATCTTTCTGGCGCAGGGCGACTTACCCCGCGCCGAACGAGCCGCCAAAGAAGCGATAACGACCAACCCCCAGAGCGACGCCGCAGCCAATACACTGGGGCAAATTTATCTGGCGCAGTCCCAATTTGAAGCGGCCAGACAGGTGTACATCCAGGCCGTGACCCAAAATCCCGACCACGCCCTGCATTGGTATCACCTGGGGTTGTGCCAGTATCGCCTGGGAGAGTGGGCGGAAGCGATAGATTCACTGGCGGGGGCCACAAAACGCGCGCCGCATATTTTGGAATATGAGTTGTGGATGCATTATTATCTCTGGCGCTGCCTGAAGGAGTTGGGACGCGAAACCCAGGCGGCTGAGGTACATGCCCAAATGCAAAAGTTTGTCGAAGGGCTGCCGTATTTACAGGCGCAACTAGAGCAACAACCAGAAACGCCGCACCTGCCACTGGTGCGCGCCGATCTGGACGATTTGGCGCAAGAACTGATCCGTGAAGAGCACCAAGAGGTGCGAAGTTCAAAGATGGGCGAAAAATCACCTGCTACGAACAAAGAGAAGGAGTGAATATGCGTGACATGATGTTGTGGGCGCGGCTGGTGGACAGTTTGCGCAATCTGGAACAAATGGCATGGATCACGGTAGAAAACAGGAGGTAATAATGCTCACATGAACGATATACACCAGCAAAGAGTCACGGCCGTGCGCCAACAATTCGACAAATGGCAGATAGAGGCCCTGCTCATCACCAGCCCCGCCAACCGGCGCTGGTTGAGCGGCTTCACCGGCTCCAACGCCATGCTACTGCTCACCCCAGACCAGGCGCTCATCGCCACCGATTCCCGCTACTACACACGCGCCCAAAACGAAGCCCCACACTTCACCTTGTTCAAACACGAACGCACCCGCCAGCATGACCGCCAATTTTTCCAGGCCGCGCCAGCCCAACGCATCGGCATCGAACAAAAACACGTTACTCTGGAGCAGATGGCTCGTTGGCGCGGCCTGCGTCTGGGCATTCGCTGGCAGCCGTTGGCCGAAACAGTTGAGCCGCTGCGCGCCATCAAATCCGCTGCCGAAATCGCCCTGATGCAGCGCGCCGCCGCCATCACCGACCAGGCCATGGCCCAATTCCCACACCTGGCCCGCCCCGGCCAGACGGAAAAACAACTGGCCTGGGAACTGGAAAAAGTAATGATGGCGGCCGGGGCGGATGGCGTCGCTTTTGCCACCTCAGTGGCCTCCGGGCCAAACAGCGCCTTGCCACACCACACCACCGGCGACCGCCCCTTGCAAATCGGCGACCTCATCATCATGGACATGGGCGCCCGGTTGGATGGCTACCACAGCGACATGACCCGCACTTTTTACCTGGGCAGCGACCCACCGCCCCGCTTTTGGCAGCTATACCGGCTGGTGCAGCAGGCGCAGCAAACCGTATTGCAACAAGCTCGCGCCGGTATGACATTGTTGAAAGTGGATGCGCTGGCGCGTAACCTGATTCACGGTGCGGGGCATAAAGAGCATTTTGGACACGGCCTGGGGCATGGCGTGGGGCTGGAAATTCACGAAGGCCCGTTTCTCTCGCCACACGCGCCCAAGAAGGCAATGCTGGCAACCGGTATGAATGTCACCATTGAACCCGGCATTTATATCCCTGGTTGGGGCGGCATTCGCCTGGAAGATTTCGCCTGGCTTACAGACGATGGCTGGCAGCTTTTGAGCCATGCACCGCAAGAACCTGTCATCGAATAGCCAAATTCTGCTTATCCAGGCAAAAAAAAACGGGTAGCGCCTGCCCAGGAGAGAACAAGCGCCACCCGTCTAAAGGGTCATTCAACCGTCTAGCGGCGGTTGCGGGCCAGGTCCATTAGCCCCGTGCCGGCGTGTTTGCGGTTGCGTTTGTCGTCTTCCTTGCCAAACCGAATCGTATCGCCCGAATCGGTCACAGCTTCCACCGCCAGCCCAAGGCTCTGCAACTCTTTGACTAACACCCGGAAGGAAGCCGGTACACCTGGCTCTTCAATCGGCTCATTCTTAACAATAGCCTCATACGTCTTCACCCGGCCCTGCACATCGTCTGACTTCACGGTCAACATTTCTTGCAAGGTATAGGCCGCGCCATATGCTTCCAGCGCCCACACTTCCATCTCGCCAAAACGCTGCCCACCAAACTGCGCTTTACCGCCGAGCGGCTGCTGCGTCACCAGCGAGTAAGGGCCGGTGGAGCGGGCATGGGCCTTGTCTTCTACCAGGTGCGCCAGTTTGAGCATGTGCAGCACACCTACTGTCACGGGCTGGTCAAACGGTTTGCCCGTCTGCCCATCTATCAACTTTTCCTTGCCCCACACCGGCAGCGGCTCAAACGTTTCGGTCATAATGGTGGTGGCCAACTCCTGCAACGTGTTCAGGTCTGTTTGCCGTGCGTCTACTTTCGCGGACTCTGGTAAACTATCGCCGTACTTCTCAAGCATAAAGCCATACCATTCACGGATACAACATTCAACAGCCAACTCGTTGCCGGAAGAGCGGTCTAATTTACGTGAGGTACTCCAATCAGGCGGGAATATATTGTCACCGTCCCAGTCACGCCCTTTCAGCCATTCTCTGGCAACGGCTTCACGCGCAAAAGGTTCGTCCACCTCTAGCCGTTCGGTATCGTACCCCATCTCGCCCAACCAGCCAGAGATGAAGAGCCGCCGGGCTTCATTGTCGTCTCTGAGCACGTGCATGTCGTAATCAATTTCTTTTAACCAATCCCAGGCCCATTCCACGGCCGTTTCCCAGGCGCGGGCAGTCAACCAGGCGCGAGCCAGTTCCGAGGCCACCTCTATTTCATTGGCGCCATCGAACACCGGCGTAATGGCCCGAAAATTCAGGCGTGACGCTGCCCAACCCAGGTTCGTCTCCAACACCTGACCGATATTCATACGGCCGGGCACACCCAGCGGGTTGAGGATAATGTCAATGGGTGTGCCATCTGCCAGATAGGGCATATCCTCAATTGGCACGATCTTGGAAATGACACCTTTGTTGCCATGGCGGCCGGCCATCTTGTCACCTACCGCCAGTTTGCGTCGCTGCGCCACACTGACGCGCACCATCGTTTCCACACCGGCGGGCAGGTCGCGGTCGTGCTGGCGGTCGAAAACATGCACATCCACCACCTTACCCCGTGCGCCGTGCGGCAGGCGCAAGCTGGAGTCTTTTACCTCGCGGGCCTTGTCGCCAAAAATGGCGCGCAGCAATTTTTCTTCGGGGCTGAGTTCCTTCTCGCCTTTGGGGGTGATCTTACCCACCAGAATGTCCATTTCATTCACATCAGCGCCCACGCGGATGATGCCGCGTTCGTCCAGGTCTTTCAGGGCGTCTTCGCTGACGTTGGGGATGTCATAGGTGATCTCTTCCGGCCCCAGCTTGGTGTCACGCGCTTCCACTTCGTGTTTTTCAATGTGGACAGAGGTGAAACGGTCTTCACGCACCAGCCGCTCACTGACCAAAATGGCGTCTTCAAAGTTGCCCCCTTCCCAGGAGAGGAAGGCGATAACCACGTCCTGGCCCAGCGCCAGTTCGCCATATTCGGTGGAGGAGCTGTCGGCCAATACGTCGCCTTTCTTGAGCCGCTGCCCTTTGACTACGACGGGGCGTTGGTCAATGCAGGTGCTCTGGTTGGAACGGGTGTATTTGCGCAAATTGTAAGTGCGCGGCCCATCTTCACTGACGACCACAATTTTGTCGCCGGTGACGCTGACCACTTCGCAATCCTGGTCGGCCAGGATGATCTGTCCGGAATTCACGGCCGCGTGCCGTTCCATACCGGTGCTGACAACGGGCACATCCGGCTTGAGCAAAGGCACTGCCTGGCGTTGCATGTTCGAACCCATCAGAGCGCGGTTAGCGTCATCGTGGTCCAGAAAGGGGATCAAGGCGGCAGAAATTCCCACAATCTGGCGTGGGGCTACATCAATGTAGTCAATACGCTGCACCGAGGAGAAGCGGAATTGCTGATTGCGCCGTGAAGAAATGCGCCTGTCCATAAACTGCCCGCGTTCATCCAGACGGGCATTGGCCTGGGCAATGGTGTAATGGTCTTCTTCGTCGGCGGACATGTAGGTGATTTCGTTGGTGACGAAGGGTTTGACAGAAACGGTTTCCAATCCGGCAGCCCGTATGGCGGACAGATGTTCCGCAGTAATGGTTTCATCGGCGGCAACAATGATTTCACCGGTGTCGGGATTGACGATATTGGTGAAGGCGTCGTGGCCGATCAGGTCATCGGCACTGGTAGGCAGGGCGTTGTAGACACGGCGGTAGGGGGTTTCAATGAAACCATAGCGGTTGACACGGCCGTAAGCCGCCAACCGCCCAATCAGACCAATGTTTGGCCCTTCCGGGGTTTCAATGGGGCAGATACGGCCGTAATGACTATGATGCACGTCACGCACCTCAAAACCGGCGCGTTCCCGGCGCAAACCACCTGGCCCTAACGCCGACAAGGTACGCTTGTGGGTCAACTCCGCCAGCGGATTTGCCTGCTCCATAAACTGGCTCAACTGCGAACTACCAAAGAATTCGCGCACGGCGGCGACGACAGGCCGGATATTCACTAACGCAATGGGCGTGATTGTTTCGCTGTCACGGATAGACATGCGTTCCTTCACCACCCGCTCCATGCGGCGCAGCCCCACACGCAGTTTGGCCTGCAACAGTTCCCCCACCGTCTTCACGCGACGGTTGCCCAGATGATCAATATCATCCGGCCCTTCCAGCCCGTTGTTGATGCGGATCATGTGGCGCACTACTTTCACAATATCATGCTGCGTCAGCGTGCGGTGTTCTTCGGGCACGATCTCTTTCAGATTCAGCCGCTTGTTCAGCTTGTAACGGCCGACCCGCGCCAGATCGTAACGGCGAGGATCAAACAATTGCTCAAAGAGATATTGTTCGGCGTTTTCCAGCGTCGGCGGGTCGCCAGGGCGCATCCGCTTATAGAACTCAATGAGCGCCTGCTGCGCCAGCGGTTTGTCCGGGTGCCAGGGCGGTTCTTGCTCAATGCTGCCCTGAATATAGAGGTGCTCGCCGTTGGTATCCACTTCTTCAAACAGGGTGAACAATTCTTCATCGCTGCCAGTTTTCAAGATGGGATTCCCCAAACCATCATCCACCGCCGCCAACGCCCGCAGGAACAGCGTCACGGGCACAGTACGTTTGCGGTTGAACTTGACGGTAAGGTAATCGGTTTTGCGAGTCTCAAATTCGATCCAGGCGCCGCGGTCAGGGATCAATTTAGCCATAGCCAACGGCCGTCCCGTGGTACGCTCTTCCTGCACCTCAAAATATGCGCCAGGTGAACGGATCAACTGGCTGACGACGACGCGCTCGGTGCCGTTAATAATGAACGTGCCGGCCTGTGTCATCAGCGGGAAGTCGCCCATGAAAATGTCTTGCACAATGGGCTGGTCTAAATCCTGGCTATACAGCAGCGCCTTCACGTACAGCGGCG
Organism: Chloroflexota bacterium; assembly: GCA_014584575.1. Classification (GTDB taxonomy): domain Bacteria; phylum Chloroflexota; class Anaerolineae; order Promineifilales; family Promineifilaceae; genus CAADGU01. The sequence continues at coordinate 18,870 of JACTMP010000080.1, read as the reverse complement.
CGGCATAGCTCATGTCACGCTCAACACACTCTTCGACAGAGTATTTCGGCTCGCCAAACCAGTATTTCAGGTCAAAGCCTTCGGTTTCTTTGTGCTTGCTGGGGAAGTAGAGCTTCAGGTCGCCACTAAAACTTTCAATGGGCGACACTTCATCAAACAATTCGGCCAGACCTTCATCAATGAACTGTTGAAACGAATTCAACTGCACATCAATCAATGTGGGCAGTTCCAACAGGTCTGTCATGCGGGCATAACTTTTAATGGGTAATTTAGACATTTAGATATCCTGTTCCCTGGAAAATGTAGGCGGGCGCAAGGCCACACCCCTAAACAAACATACCCTATAACCAAAAAGAAGGGGTGCAACGTTATTTTGGTTGTCGCACCCCTTTGGTGTGTTGGTGTAAAAGGTTTTCGTTCATCAAACCCTGCTAAACAGCGAACGAAGATTATAGTGATGGCCTTCTAGTTTGTCAAACGTCGGTAGAGCATGACGATCTCCTCCCCGGCGCGCTGCCAGCTATATTCGGTGACGGCGCGTTGACGTAACTTTTGGCCCAGTTCACGGCCGTAAACCGGCGCACGTAACAATGTAGCAATCCCCTCCGCCAGCGCATTCACATCTCCCAATGGCGCATACACCCCCAGGTCGGCCAGATATTCCCGGTGCACGGGTGAATCATAGGCCACCACCGGCTGCGCCAGCGCCATATAGTTGAGCAGCTTGCCGCTGCCCTCGGTGCTGGACATTTTCGGGGCAACGGCAATATCACCCAGAGAGAGGTAAAGCGGCGCATCCCGATACTCCACCTTGCCGGTAAAGGTGACAATATCCTCTACCCGTAGATGGGCCGCCAGTTTTTGGTAATGGTCTACGTTGGGATAACCCATAATGAGGAAGTGGGCCGATTCGCCCGCCTGCTTCAATATCGCCGCCGCTTGCAACAGATGGGGGATGCCCTGATAGTCTGTGAGCAATCCCAGATAAGCGACGATGGGGCGGTCTGGCGGCAACCTTAGCTTTTGCTTAAGGTTTTGTCTGACCTCAGCGGGAAAGTTTCCGGGGTTGAAGCGGGTGGTGTCGGCGCAGTCCGGCAAGGGCTGGAGGCGGTGCATGGGCACCGTAAAGTCCTCTCGCAACAGGTCGGTGGCCTGGCGGGAACTGGTGAGGATGGCCGCCGGCAGTCGGGTGATAAACTTTTCCAGGCGAAATACCCAGGGGTAAAAACGGCCGTCCTTTGCCAGAAAGTTGTGGTCTACCATCTCCGCCGACAGGCTGCCCTGAAAATCAAACACCAGGGGGACACGCAGCAACTTTGCCACCACACTGCCAATAATGGCCCCCTCGTGCATGTGTCCATGCACCACATCGGGGCGGTAACGCAAGGCCTCAATCACCGATTGCGCCGCCAGATAGACATCAAAGGCCAGTTTATGCCGGGACGAACCCACTTCGTAATCGGTGCGCCAGGGCAACGGCCGTGTCCGCCGAATATCCAGCCCCGGCATATTGCTTCCTTTATAATAAGTGACCACCGCCACCTCATGCCCCATGGCCTGCAATACCCGCATCTCCTCCAAGATGCGAATATGCCCGCCATAGTCGCTAAAAAAGGAGGTGGGGGCGATCATCAAAACGCGCAACGGCCGTGTTGCTGCCATCTCTACCGCCTTTACCTTGTGCGTCACTAAAATCTCTGGCCGAGTCATGAGCAATTTCTCGTAATCCGAAAACCGATTACCGTTCACCGATTACCACTCCCCCCCTTCTTCCTCGCGTCTGGCGCCAGGCCACCGAGCATATGCCCCATCATCGAAGGGCGCTGGATGTCCGGCATGGTGCGTTCGTCCCAATCATTGTCCTGCCGCTTAAGCAGCCATTTGTCCCGTTCGTTAGCCAGTTCTTCAAACACGGCCGTCAACAACTGCGGCTCACTTTCATACACCAACCGGCGCAAGGTGGTCAGTTCGTTAATAAGCGCCTCTAACCAGCGCAGCGAGGCTTCTTTTTGGTTGAGGGCCATATAGGCAATATCTTTGGGCTGCGCCAGCGGCAGCGTGGCCAGGTTAAACGAGCTACCGGCAAAACGTAACATATCCTGCCAGCTTGTGGATTGTTTCAAGGAGTTAAACAAGGCAGCGGCTACAAAACCGGGCAGCGCCTCCGTGCCCTGCACCAGGGCATCATACTCCATAGGGTCAATAAAATACGGCCGTGCCCCCAACACCAGGCCAAAGTTCACGGCCGTTTCCACCGCCTGCGGGTCAGCGTCGGGCGAGGGCATCAGGCAAAAGAGGCTGTTTTGGAAGAGATCGGGGGTGGCGGCGGTGACATCGGTACGGCCGTCGGCCAGCCATTGGGCCGCCAGTACCGGCGTCGCCCCCACGTAGTGCCCGTGCTGCAACTGTTTCCTGGCCCATTTCAGCCCCGGCCCCTTTAGACCGGAAAAATCGAGCACCAGCGTATGTGGCTGCAAGTCGCCGCCAATCGCTTGCAGCGTCTCTTCCAGTTCCGCCACCGGCAGCATGAGCACCAGAATGTCCGCCTTTGCTGCCGCTTTATACAGGTTGATCTCGACGGCATCCACCGCCTTCATCTGCGCCTGCGCCGCCCGCGCCACATCCGGGTTGGTGTCATAACCCACCACCGTCACCGGTAGTTTGGCCTTCACCGCCAACCCCACCGACGCCCCCGCCCGCCCCAGGCCAAGAATCGTTACCGTTTGTGCTTGCATGTATTGTCTCCGCTGTTTAACTCTGATCATCCGCCCACTGCAAAATACGCAGTAATTCCCGTAATTCCGGTTCAGTCATATCCTCAAGCGCATCCTGGTGCTGCCGAATCAAGGCGACTGTAAGAGCATCACACCCGGCGGCTTCGGCCATCGTCGCGCCCCAGGCCGGATGCTGCGCCTTGACCACAAACGGCCGTCGCCAACCCCGCGCCGCACCACTGCCCCACACGGCCGTTTTGCCCGGCCATAAGGCGCTGCCCACCACAATCACCACCCGATCCAGCAGCGTCAGCCGCACCTGGGTTTTGCCCACATCGTGCAGCAAGGCTGCTTTCCACAGCGCCGGTTGCTCACAACCGGACGCTTGCACCAGCCGCAGCACGCGCAGGCTGTGCCATTGGTCATTAGCCGAAAAGCGGCGGAATAAGGGCAGCTCGGTGTGCGTGAGCACGGCCGTGACCTCCGCCCAGGCTGCTATTGTTAATGGTTTGGCGCGGACTATCTGCCAGAACTGCCACAGCCGGTAGCGCATACCCTACATAATCGGCGGCCAGCCACCGGTAAATATCGGGTAGAAAAAGCCGATCACCGGCCACAAGATTTCCCCGGCAATGTTGATCCCCGCCGCCGGTAATAAGAAAAAGACGCCTAAAAAGATAAACATGCTGTACCGGTACAGTTGCTCCATTTGCACGGCAATATCGGGCGGCAGAATGCCTAACAAGATGCGGAAACCATCCAACGGCGGAATAGGAATCAGGTTAAAGGCAAAGAGCAGCAAATTGTAATAGACGCCAAAAGTCAAAAATGAATAGAGCGACGGCAGCACTTCCATCGGCAGCGTGTACGTCACCAGACCCAGACGCACCGGCAGCCCCAACAAGCCGGCCATGGCCAGATTGGCCAGTGGCCCGGCGATAGAGACAATGGCAAAGGCGCGGCGCGGATTGCCCCGGAAGTAGAGCGGGTTAATGGGTGTAAAGGCCCAGCCAAAACCAATGAGCAGCGCCAGGATTAAACCGGTGCGGTCTAAATTGGGGGCGGGGTTGAGGGTGATACGGCCGTAAGAACGCGGCGTAGGGTCCCCCAAACGGTCAGCTACCACGGCGTGGGCCAGTTCATGGTAAGCAAAAGCAAACACCAACACGATGGCAAAGGTTATCATCGTGGGAATAGGATATTCAGCGCCGCGCAGAAAAAGTAACATGAAGCCATCCTTGTCGTTTATTATTGACCGATCACCAATTACCGATCACCGGCCCGCATACGGCCGTCAAGTATACCGCGCCCCCCACGAATGTCACCCTCATTATGCGTCTCGTTAATCTCTCAATCTCTCAATCTCCAACCTCCGATCTCCCCAATTTAAGTTGCCGCCCCCACCGCTGCGCCTATAATTCCCCACCATGTTTGTAGAAGTCCATGTTGGTGATGTGGTGCGGCTGCGCAAGCCCCACCCCTGCGGCAGTTATGATTGGGAAGTGGTGCGTATTGGCGCGGATATTGGCCTGGTGTGCCAGAAATGCGGGCGGCGGGTGCTGCTGCCGCGCGGCGACTTCAACAAACGGCTCAAAACCTTCCTCAAACGGGCGGCCGAAAACAAAGTCGAAAACGAAACCGAATGATCCAACTCCTCATCATCTTGTACTGGCTGGCGCTGGCCTGGCTGTCTGTCTATGGCCTGTTGGGGTTTTACACGCTGTTTTTATACGGCCGTCACCGCCGCGATACATACACCTGCCCCCCCTTGCCCGCCGACCCCCCATCCGTTACCATCCAGCTTCCCGTTTACAATGAGCCGTTTGTGGTCAAACGGCTGGTGCGCGCCGCGGCACGGCAGCAATACCCCGCCCACCGGCTGCAAATCCAACTGCTGGATGACTCCACCGACAAGACAACGGAAACGGCCGTGCGGCTGGTTGCCTATTATCAAAAGAAAGGGGTCAACATCTCGTTGCTGCGGCGAGCGGAACGTACCGGCTATAAAGCGGGGGCGCTGGCGGCGGCGCTGCCCCAGGCCAGCGGCGACCTGATCGCCATTTTCGACGCCGATTTTGGACCGCCGCCAGACTTTTTGCAGCAGACGGTACCCCATTTTCTGGCCAACGGCCGTGTGGGCATGGTGCAGGCGCGTTGGGGGCATCTCAACGATCAGGAGTCGGCGCTGACGGCCGTGCAAGCCCTGGCGCTAGACAAACATTTTGCTATGGAACAAACGGTACGCCATCGCGCCCACCTCTTCCCCAAATTCAACGGCGCGGGCGGTGTCTGGCGGCGCGCCTGCCTGGAAGACGCCGGCGGCTGGCAAGCCGACACCATCTGCGAAGACCTCTGCCTGAGCACCCGCGCCCAACTGCGCGGCTGGCAGTTCCGCTTTTTGCCCGACGTCGTCGTGCCGGCCGAACTGCCGCCGACGATAACAGCCTACAAAATCCAGCAGGCGCGTTGGGGCAAAGGGGCCACCCAATGCCTGCGCAAATACGCCCGGCCTATCCTGACCACACCCGGCCATTCCTGGGCCGCCCGCCTCTATGCGCTGCTGGCCATGCTGGCTTACAGCACCAATTTGCTCATCATTCTGCTGCTGTTGCTGCAACTACCGCTGATGGTATCTGGTTATCAGCCAGGGGGGTGGGTCTGGCTGTTGACGTTGGCCGGGCTGGGGCAGCCGTTACTCTTCGCCCTGGCGCAGCCATTGTTGCACCGGGACTGGCTGTGGCGGCTGCGCCATTTCCCGGCCATGTTCATCCTGGCTATGGGCATGACGGCCGTGATGTCGCGGGCAGTGTTGCAGGTGTGGTACGGCCGTACACATCCCTTCATCCGCACTCCCAAACGTGGTGCGCGCACCGCTGCGGCCAACGCCGCCCTCCCGTTTGATTGGATCGTGCTGGCCGAATTGGCCCTGGCTCTATACTGCCTGCTCAGCCTGGCCATCGCCGTCGCTGGGGGTCATTGGGGCGCGGTTCCCTTTCTGGCGGCGGGCGTTTTGGGCTACGGTTACGTCTGCGGGCAAAGCTGCCGGGAGTTATCGCGGCCCTTTATGCCCCGCCAATTCCCTTCCCTCAAAACCACCGAAAATCGCCGCTACTGACGTGGATACGGCCTGCTCCGGCGCGGACTTCCGCTGCTCGCTGCGGCCGGCGTCTGCGCCGAGGCACCCCTGCCTTGCCCAGCGTGTATAAAGGAATTCTACGGCCGTATCTTCCCTGTTACCATCCCACATTTACTGTATACGGCCGTTGAAAACTCATCGCCTGAATGCCTGGCAGCGCTATTGTTCCATCAACTCTGATTAAAATTTTTCTCGGTAATATAAAAATTTACAACATAATCAAAAATAATATCAATGAAATTGTTGACATTCTTGATATTCTTGATTATGATAAGGGCATTCTTGAGCTTTTCGGAAAAGATCCACGAAGGATGCGAAGAGATACAAAGGTGAACAGATGAAAGAACTTTATTTTGAAGAAACCCTTTCTGGCTCCCAGGGGATGTTGGATGTAGATGTCAAAGTTGGGCGGGTAGAGATTGTGCCGCACGACGGCCGTACCGTCACCATCAGCGCCCAGGTGGAAAACGCCGACATTATCGTCACCCGGTCAGACAATACCGTGCATGTGAAATCGGAACACGGCCGTAAAGCCAACACCGGCTCCTGGCTGGAACGGCTGCTCAACGGCAGCTTCAACAGCAAAGTCATCCTCACCATCCACATCCCGGCCGACTGTGAAATACAGGCCAACGTCGTCACCGGCAAACTGCGCATTAGTGACATCAACGCTTCCGTCACCGCCCGCGTTATTACCGGTGACCTCTCGCTCAGTGATATTGGCGGCCCTGTTTACGCCAAAACCGTCACCGGCAAACTGCAATACAACGGCATCCTGGTGAATGCCAGCCATCGTTTTGAAACCACCACCGGCCATATCTGCCTGCGCCTGCCCAAAGAACCCAACGCCCAATTGGACGCCAGCACCATGACCGGCCATGTGCAATGCGACTTTCCCCTGAGCCAGCCGCAGCACAAAAAACATCTGACCGGCGGCCGGCTGCGCGGTGGCCTGGGCAGCGGCGAAGGCAATATCAAAGCCAAAGTTGTCACCGGTAGCTTTCAATTAAAACATGCGTGATGTATGTAGGGGCGAGGCAGTTGGGTATTACCTGGTCTGGCAAGACCAATCTTTGCCCCAACTGCCTCGCCCTTACAACAAGGATACCCATTATGAATTCCGTTATCGGTCAATGCCCTATCTGCCGCGACACCTTACACGTCACCCGGCTGCACTGCCGCAACTGCGATACCAGCATCGAAGGCCACTTTGCCCTGGGGCGGCTGTACCAGTTGGCCCCGGAGCAGCTCAGCTTCATTGAAACCTTCATCAAATGCGAGGGCAAAATCAACCGGGTGGAGCAGGAAATTGGCCTCTCTTACCCGGCGGTGCGTAGCCGGTTGACCGAAGTGATTAAGGCGATGGGTTTTGAAGTGGGTGAACCGGAGCCGGAAATCAGCGAAGAGCAGCGGCGCAGCGTTCTGGCCGATTTAGGCACTGGTAAGTTATCCGCCGAGGAAGCATTGGAGATTTTGCGCGGCGGTGGTTGAGCGGTTATCAGTAATCGGTAAACGGACTTCGGATTACGGGTCACGGTTTACGGGTCACGGATAGCGGATAACGGATTAAGACGATATAAGGATTAAGATCATGAAACAGCAAAGTTATTGGCGCGTTTTACAGCCCTTTATCTGGATGGGCATTTTTATCGTGGCCGTTTTTTATTTGATCAATGTGTTCAACACCGGCAACTGGTTCTGGTTCAGGAACAATGCAGTAAATGTACGGCCGTCCCGCATGGTGATCTGGCACGAGGGTGAACGCATTCTGGTGCAGCCGGGTCATCCCGACTTTATCCCCCTGGCCGACGCCGCCGAACGTTCCCTCAGCCACCTGAACAACACCGCCCTGGTAGATATTGGCCTCTCGGAAGAGACCCTGGAGTATTACAGCGAGAACGGGGTAACAATGGAACTGTACTTCGACACACCGGTGACATTTAACAGCATTGCCCGCACCGGCAGCCCCACCCAACTGCTGATTCCTATTGAAGGACGGCACGCCGGCGCTGGCCTGGTCTTTTTAGGCGGAAATGGCCGCTGGTGGGCGGGCGCTATCCGCATGGCCGACCCCACCCCCTTGTTGAACACCCTGGCGCAATTGGGGTACACGGCCGTCGTCAGCGAACCCTCAATTCCATCCATCAATTAACCATAAGACCTGACAAATTTTCAAAAATCTGTCAGGTCTGATGAGGAGACAAAAATCATGACAACCGCATCTCGTAAGGAAATTTTGGAACTGTTAGCCGGTGGCAAGATCACGGCGGACGAAGCCGCGCAACTGCTCAGCCAACCTGCTGCACCCGTTTACGACGAAACGGCCGTTGCCGACGAAACGGCCGTGCCCGACGTGAAAATTTTGAAACAAGAAGAAGCCCTTAAAACCAACAATGGCGGTAAACAACCGGGTAGCAAAAAACCGGGCTGGCTGCATGTGCGCGTGCGTGACCTGGAATCCGGGCGCAACAAAGTCACCGTCAACATCCCCCTGGGCATGGTCAAACTGGGCATGAAGATCGGCGGCCGTTTCTCGCCAGAACTCAACGGCATGGACTGGAATGAACTGGAAACGATGATGAACGACATGGAATCCGGCATCCTGGTAGATGTGCAGGATGAAGAAGGTGGCGAACACGTGCAGATTTTTGTGGATTAAAACGTAGGGGCGAGACAGTCGGAGCAAAAATTATGGGGAACAATCAGCCTGATTCCCGACTGCCTCGCCCTTACCAGAATGGTGATTACAATGGCCGAACAAAAATATTACACCTCCAGTTCACCGCAGGTCAGCGTCACCCGCTGCGGCGGCGACCTGGTTATTAACACCGGCATGGAAAATGCGGTCACGGTCTCCGGCGCTGGTGTGGAGGTACAGGAAGCGGTAGACAACCTGACCATCAGCGCCAACGGCGACTTAAAGCTGGTTCTGCCCACCGCTGCCAGTCTGCGGGTGGAGTATGCCGGCAGCGACCTGGTCATCCGCAACCTGAACGGCGACCTGAGCCTGGACACGGCGCGCGGCGATGTAGTTCTTGCGGGCGTCGGCTATGCCAAGGTGAATGTCATCCATGGTGACATCTCAGTCAAGAATGGCAACGGCCCGTTGAGCATTCAGACATTACACGGCGACGCCGCCCTGCGCCGGGTGGCCGATGTGGCTGTTGGCGTCATTCATGGCGATTTGTCCGTGCAGGTGGTCAACGGCCGTGTAGACCTGAACGAAAGCTACGGCGATGTCAGCCTGCGTTCGGTCAGCGGCGATGTGAGCATCAGCCAGTGCGCCCGTGACGTGAACCTGCGCAATCTGGGTGGGCGTACGGCCGTGCAAAACGTGAAGGGCGACATCCGCCTGGTTGGTGGGCTGAGCGCCACTGAACACACCTTCGCCGCCGCTGGGGACATCATCGTGCGCTGGCCTGCCGATGCACCGTTGAACCTGTCCGCTACCGCGCCGCAGATTGTGAACCGGCTGCTGCTGGACAAAGAATTAACCGTAGACCATACCCTCACCGGCCGTCTGGGTGATGGCGAAACCACCGCCACCTTTACCGCCGGCGGGCGCATTGTCCTCAAGGAGGAACAAATGGTAAGTTCACGTTGGGAAGATGAAAGCGAAGGCAGTTTTGCCTTTGGCTTCGATTTCGCCGATTTGGGCGAGCAGATTGGCCGCCAGGTAAACGAACAGATTGCCCGCATCACGTCTGGCTTTGAAACGAAATTTGGGCCGGAGTATGGCGACAAGATGGCGGAAAAGGCCGCCCGCAAAGCGGAAGAAGCGGCGCGTAAAGCTGAACAGGCCGCCGAACGCATTCGGCAGCGGGCTGAACGGCAGGGGGCACGCTACACCAGCGGTTGCGGCCGTCCCGCCGCCCCGCCGCCCCCACCCCGCCCCAAAGCCTCCGCCGATGAGCAGATCAAAATCCTGAAAATGGTGGAGCAGGGCATCATTTCGCCCGATGAAGCGGCGACATTGTTGGAAGCGCTGGAAAGATAACGTGATGCGTAAATCGTAATCCGTAACCCGAAGTCCGATTACGGATTACCAATAACGGATTACGGACTACGGGAAAGTTCCCGAACTGGCGCGAATGCGATAGAATTGATCGCCAAGATGATTGTAACCGCGCCATTACATGACCAATCGAATCATGACGGCCCCCGCCTCATCAATCTGAACCGGGATGTTCCCCAGGTGATGAAGCTGTTGGAACTGGTATTTGGCGGCACGCTAGACACTGAAGGGCAGCAGATGTTGTCTGATTCCACGCGCGCCAGCCAGGGGCCAGCCTTTCTGTGGCGGCTCAATCCGGCAGCGAGCAAGCTGGCCATGGGGTTTGTGTGGGAAGTGGACGGCCATATTGTCGGCAACGTCACCCTGCTCAACACCAAGACCGAGGGGCGGTACCAGGTGGTGAATGTGGCCGTGCATCCAGATTTTCGGCGGCGCGGCATTGCGCGGGGATTGATGCAGCAAGTGACGGCGATGGTGCGGCAGCGTAACGGCCGTGAAATTCTGTTACAGGTGGACAAAAACAACAGTTCCGCCGTCACTCTTTACCAATCAATAGGGTATGAAGCGTTGGGCAGCATGACAAACTGGCAAACGGCCGTTTCCCGTTTACGCGCCATCCTGCCCCCGCTCCAGCCGTTGACCGATACGGCCACACGCCCGGCCGCTGTCCGCATTCGAGACCTGAAACGGTCTGAGTGGGCGGCGGCGTATGCGCTAGACAGGGCCAGTTTACCCGCCGAACTAAACTGGCCGGAGTTGCCGCCGCCGGACTTTTACAAAACATCATGGTGGGGGCAGGCGGTGAATATGATCAACGGCCGTCGCGCCGAAAGTTGGGTCGCCGCCACCGCCCAGGAAGCGCTGGTAGGGCTGATACACATTTTTAGCGAATGGGGTCAACCGCACATCGTCCTGGTGCGCATTCATCCGGCGTGGCGGGGGCAGTTGGAACGGCCGTTAGCCGCCAAAATGGTGCGCCGTTTACAGGATATGCCCCGCCGCAACATCCGTCTGGAACACCCAGACGACGACTTGATGATGAACGAACTATTGCGCGAGGCAAATTTTACGCCCCGCCGCATCTTGACGCATATGAGACTTAGGCTGTAGAAGGTTGCAAGTGGCATGTAAAGACTTGCAACCTGCAACCTGCAACTTGCAACATTTTGAAATGAGGACAACATGGCATCCGCAGAAGAACGCTTGCAAATTTTGAAAATGATAGAAGAGGGCAAAATCAGCGCCGCCGAAGGGGCGGAACTGCTGCGGGCGCTCAGCCGTGAGAAAGGCCCCCCTTCGGTTGAACCGCTCAAGGGCGCCAGCAATCCACGTTGGTTCCGTGTGCGCGTCACCGACCTGAACAGTGGGCGCAACAAGGTCAACGTGAATATCCCCTTTGGGCTGGTGAATGTGGGGCTGAAAATGGGGGCGCGCTTTGCCCCAGACATGGAGGGGGTGAATTTTGACGAATTGATGGATGCGGTGCGCAGCGGCCAGCAAGGCAAGGTGCTGGATGTCACCGACGAAGAAGGCGGGGAGCGCGTCGAGATTTTTGTGGAATGACCCACAACTTTTTTCGCCAGTTAGTTGTAGACAAGTCAACGGCCGTCGTCTGTAGCAATATGTCCAATCACGGCCGTGAAAATTCCCCACATTCACCCATAATCAACCCTGGCCACATCTGATATGATTTTGCCGTTGTCAACATGGAAATTTCCGTTATAAATAGACTCTGAAGGTTTTTGAAACCCTTAGGGTCTTGATAAGAAATGTTTGTGAACGCTATAACCACCCAGATGATGTGCTTGTGTTGTATGTGTCCCCACACGGGAGATGGTACCGCACGTCAGGGTGGCTAGACAACACAAACAGCCCACAGGACAACGAGCGACCGCTCCCCACGTACAACGGAGCAGTCGCCATTAAAACGCCCAGAAGACTGCTCTTCTGGGCGTTTTTTATGCACAGTTGACAGGTTTCCCAAACCTGTCAACTCTCGGAGTAAACGGATGACAACCTGGAAAGAACAACTCACCATTCCTCTTGATTTAGCAGACGAGATTGACCTCTTTGAAAGCCAGATGGAACTGCGCCGCCAGGGGAAAATTGACGAAAAAGTATTCGCCGAAACTCGCCTGCGGCGCGGCGCATACGGCCAGCGGTATGACAACGGCCAGCGCCACGACGGCCTGACCACGCGCACCCTGCAATTCCCCCTGACAGACGTCACCAAAGGGCCAGACACCCTCTGGGACGCGCCGGGCATGATGCGCTTGAAAATTCCCTACGGCGGCCTGAACCCGGAACAGCTAGAAGTGCTGGCCGAACTGGCCGACGAATATGCCGACGGCATTCTGCACGTCACCACCCGGCAAGACATCCAGCTTCACTACGTCCACCTGGACGATGCGCCAGATCTGATGCGGCGGCTGGCGGCGGTGGGCATCACCACCCTGGAAGCGTGTGGCAATTCCGTGCGCAATGTGACCGCCTGCCCGCTGGCCGGCGTTTGCCGCACCCAGGCGTTTGACGTGACCCCCTACGCCGACACGCTGGCTCATTATTTTCTGGGGCATGATGATGTGCAGGACTTCGGCCGTAAATTCAAAATCGCCTTCTCCGGCTGCGAGCATGAAGCGTGTGGCCTGACGATGATGCACGACATGGGCTTCCTGGGGCTGACACGCCAGATTGACGGCCGTGCGGTGCGAGGGTTCCGCATTTATGTGGGGGGTGGATTGGGCACGGTGCCGCACCAGGCCAAAGTGCTGGCGGAGTTTGTGCGCGAAGAAGAGATGCTGCCGCTGTCGCAGGCAGTGTTCCGCGTCTTTGCCCGGTTGGGCGAAAAGCGCAACCGCAACCGCGCCCGCGTCAAGTTCCTGGTGGCCCAACTGGGCATTGAAGAGTTCCGCCGCCTGGTGTATGAAGAACTGGCCTCGATTCCGCCCGATGAATTGTGGACGGGGTACCTGGAAGCGGTGGCTGCCTACGAAGAGACGCCTTTGAAAACGGCCGTGCCCCTCAACGGCGTCGTCCATCCCGATGGCTTTGACGAGTGGTTCCAGACCAATGTGTACCAGCAGCGGCAGGCGGGGTACACGGCCGTGACCATCAACACCCCCCTCGGCGATTTCACCAGCGAACAAGCCTTCCAACTGGCCGACATCGCCCGCCGCTACGTGGGCGATGCCATCCGCCTCACCGTCGAGCAAAACATTATGCTGCGTTGGGTGTCCGAGGCCGACCTGCCCGCGCTGTACAGCGACCTGAAAGCCATCGGCCTGGGGCAGCCGGGCGCGGGCACCATTGTGGACATCACCTCCTGCCCCGGCACCGACACCTGCAAACTGGGCATCGCCTCCTCGCGCGGGCTGGCGGGTGAACTGCGCACCCGGCTGGCGGCGCAAAACGCCACGTTGCCGCAGGCGGTAAAGGATTTGCGCATCAAAGTGAGCGGCTGCTTCAACTCCTGTGGGCAGCACCACGTGGCCGACATTGGCTTTTTTGGCAACAGCCGCCGCCGCAACAATCGCACCGTGCCCCACTTCCAGGTGGTGCTGGGCGGGCAGTGGCGCGAAAACGCCGGGGCGTATGGGCTGGCCATGGGCGCCGTGCCCTCCAAAGCGGCGCCGGATGTGTTGGCGGCCATCACCGGTCGTTATGCCGCCGAACGTGAACCGCAAGAGAGCTTTCAGGATTGGGTGACACGCCTGGGCAAAAAGGAGATCAAGGCGATCATTGACCCCTTCACCGATGTGCCCGATTATCTGGAAAGCCCCACCTTTTATTCCGACTGGGGCGACCCACGCGAATTTTCCATCGGCGATATTGGTGTGGGTGAATGTGCCGGTGAGGTCATTTCCCTCTTTGCCTTTGAGATTGCTAAGGCGGAAGGCGAGGCGTTTGAGGCGTTGATTGCTCTGGATGAGAAGAATGTTGTGGAGGCGGATGCCAGAGCGTACCGGGCCATGATCCTGGCAGCGCGGGCGCTGGTGCGCAACCAGTTTTTGGACGTGGGTGATGACCCGCAGCGCATTGTGGCCGAATTTAAGAGCCGCTATTACGACACGCAGTTGTTTTATGACCGGTACGCCAAGGGCAAGTTTGCCCGCTATTTACTCGACCGGCACGAGAAGCCGCCCGTGACCGTGACGGAAGACAGCGCCCGCGCCCTGGTGGAAGAGGCCAATCTATTCATCGAAGCGTGCCATGCCTGTGATGCCCGGTTGGCCGGGGCGTTGGCAGGCGGCGTGAGTTTGTAATGGGGATTAGAGATTGAGAGATTGGGAGATTAAGGCATTGCCAGTCTCTTAATCTCCCAATCTCCTAATCTCTTGTCCTTAAAATGGAGTTTTCTGTGAGCGTAAATCGAATCACCATTAAGTTTTTTATCGCCGATGGGGCAGGGTATGAGATCACCAATGTGACGCCGGTGTTTCATCGCTGGATTCAGACGGAGGCGGTACCGGGGCTGTTGATTGACGTGGCCGATTATAAACATGTGGCCGCGGGGCCGGGCATTATTTTGATCGGGCATGAGGTGGATTATGCGCTGGATTTGGGCAACGGCCGTGCCGGGTTCTTCACTCGCCGCAAACGGTTAACCGACGGAACGCTGGCCGAGAATTTGCAAGACGCGCTGGCAACGGCCATGACTGCCGCCCACCAATTCAGCCAGGACACCGGCCTGACGCTGCGCCCGGACGAAATCGAAATCACCTTCCCCGACCGGCTGCACGCCCCGAATAACGCGGAAACCTTCGCCCACTTCCAGGGGGAAACGCTGGCTGTTTTGCAACAACAGTACGGCCAGGTGGAATTGAAGAATGGGGCTGTGGATGGGCGACGGCCGTTGACGATAACAGGGGTAATTGGGTAGAGGAGTGGGCATCTGAAGATGCCCACCAGTTCGCATCCTCAGATGCGAACTCCTCTAACATGGAGAATTTGATGACCAGTGTTGGCAAAGTATTCATCGTGGGTGCAGGGCCGGGGGACCCGGATTTGATCACGGTGCGTGGGCTGCGGGTTTTGCAACAGGCGGACGTGGTGTTGTATGACCGGCTGGCAAATCCGGCGCTGCTGCGCGAGATTCCGCCCCATGCCAAGACAATTTATGTGGGCAAAGGGGCCGGATACAAAGCATTTAGCCAGGCGGAGATTGAGTATATGCTCATCAGCGAGGCACGGTTGGGGCAGACGGTGGTGCGCCTGAAAGGGGGCGACCCATTTGTCTTTGGGCGCGGCGGCGAGGAGTGCCAATCTTTGGCCGAAAATGGCATCCCCTTTGAAGTGGTGCCGGGCATCAGCAGCGCCCTGGCTGTACCTGCTTATGCCGGGATTCCGGTGACGCACCGGCAAACGGCGACTTCGTTCACGGTAATTACCGGCCATACCGCCGGGCAGGATGAATATGCCATTGATTGGGCGCGTATCCCGGCGCAGGGTACGTTGGTCATCTTGATGGGCGTGAAGCAGTTAGGGAAAATGGCGGTAGATTTGATGGCGCACGGCCGTGACCCCCACACCCCTGTCGCCATCATCGAACAGGGTACTACGACCGACCAGCGCACCATCACCGGTACATTGGCGGACATTGGGGCCATGGCCCAGGCGCAAGGGGTACGCGCCCCGGCGGTGATTGTGGTGGGCGAAGTGGCGGCGCTGCACCATCAATTGCGCTGGTTTGACCCGGCGATTACTTATCAGACCCAACCGACTGAACTCTTTGCGGAGCAGCCGACGTTTGTGGGGGATTGATTAGGAACAGTCGTGCCAGGCACACCGCAAACGGCTCTGGAAAACCCAAAACCTGAAGCGGTGTGTCTGGCACGGCGCAGCGAGACATCATGATTAACCATATATCCATTAAGACCATTGACACGCCGGTGCGAAACTGGAAACCGGCGAACCTGGAAAACATCAACCGCCGCTTTGAGAACCGCCCGCCGGAGGAACTGCTGCGCTGGGCATTGGCGACGTATGGTGATTCGCTGGTGGTAGCCACCGGCTTTGGCGGGTCGGGCATTGTGCAGATGCACATGATCGCCCAATTCCGCCCCAAGACGACCTTTTTTTATTTGCAAACGGATTTGCTCTTCCCGGAGACGCTGGCGCTGCGCGACGAACTGTCGGCGCGGTTGGGCATTCAGTTTACGGAAGTGCATTCAGGGCTGTCATTGGGGGAGCAGGCATACCAATACGGCCGTGACCTTTGGGCGCGTAACCCTGACCTCTGCTGCCTGCTGCGCAAGGTGGAACCAATGCGCCAATTCCTGGCGGACAAACGGGCCTGGGTGACGGCCATTCGCCGTGACCAATCCCCTAGCCGGGCACAAACGCCGCTGGTGGATTGGGACTATGCCAATGGGCTGATTAAGCTGGCCCCCCTGGCGGCATGGACGACGGAGCAGGTGTGGGATTACATTGACCGCCACGACCTGCCGTATAACAAGCTGCGCGATGCGGGCTATGGCTCGATTGGCTGTGTGCCCTGCACACGGCCGTTGCAGGCGGGCGAAACCGACGAACGCGCCGGACGTTGGGCGGGTACGGACAAAATTGAGTGTGGCATTCACATTCAGCCGGACGGGAAGATTGTGCGTCTAGGCCAGGTGACAGGCACTTTGAAAGTGCCTGTCACCTTATAACCCCATGAACCCCTACCCCCTCTTTCTCATCGGTTTGCAAGATCGGCACTGCGTGGTGATTGGCGGCGGGCATGAGGCGGAGCACAAGGTCGCCGGGCTGCTGGAAGTTGGCGCAGCGGTGACGGTGATTGCGCCTGACCTGACGCCGACGTTGCAACAATGGGCGGACGACGGCCGTTTCGTCTGGTTAGACCGCAATTATGAAACAGGCGACCTCAAAGGGGCCTTCCTGGTGATTGCCGAGCGCGCCGATGCCGGGCGCAATGCGGCCATTTATGAAGAGGCGGAGACGGAGCGGGCGCTGGTGAATGTGATGGATGACGTGGCCCACTGCAACGTGGTGGCGGGGTCGGTGGTGCGGCAGGGGCCGCTGGTGATTTCCATTTCTACGAGTGGGGCCGCGCCGGCGCTGGCGGTGCGCCTGCGCGAGGAGTTTGAGGGGCGGTTTGACCCGGCGTATGGCACGTTTTTGCAGTGGATGGCGGCGTTACGGCCGTCCATCGCCGCCACTCACCCTAAATTCTCCGAACGCAAACGGCGCTGGTATGAACTGGTAGATTCGGAGGTGCTGGCGCTGATTCGGGACGGCCGTGAGGCCGAAGCGCGGCAGTTAATTGCGGCTATTATGGGGGTGGAGGTTGTGGGGTAAGCAGGTGGAGCAGATGTGAAAAACCGGCCACAGCAGTCGGGGGGTGTTGATTTCTTCCCACATTTGCAGCTTCTCGAAGTCGGCGTCAAATACCCCTTCGGCGAAGTGGGGATTGCGGATATAATCAGAGTTGGAGGCTATCATGAATTGGCAAGAGCATATTACCGCAAATCCTGATGTATTAGTGGGCAAGCCGGTTATCAAAGGTACCCGTCTCTCAGTAGATTTTATTCTGGAACTTCTGGCACAAGGTTGGCCGGAAAGCGAAATTTTGCGAAACTATCCTGGTATTACCCTGGCAGATATTCGCGCCTGTCTGGCCTACGCCAGTGAATCTTTGCGCCTTGAAAAAGTATACCCATTGAGTCTGGCCTGATGCTACGCTTGTTAGCCAACGAAAATTTCTCTGACGACGCGATAGAGGCCTTGCGTCTGGCAGGGCATGATGTAGCCTGGATTCGTACAGATGCGCCGGGCAGCAGTGATCCAGATGTGTTAGCCCGCGCTCAGGCTGAAGATCGTATCTTGATAACCTTTGATAAGGATTTTGGCGAACTGGCATTCCGAGCAGGATTATCGGCCGCCAGCGGAATTGTTCTTTTTCGCATTTCGGCACCATCGGCAGAATATGTAGCGCGTACGGCCGTCTCTGCATTGGGCAATCGCACGGACTGGGCCGGTCATTTTACGGTCATTGAAGATCATCGTATCCGCATGACACTACTCCCCTGAAATAAGGCTCCAGCTAATTTTCCTTAAAGCCAGTCGAACGAGAATATTTGCCCGAAGCGATGGCTTACGATTGGTGGGCAGCGCCGGTATGAACTGGTAGATTCGGAGGTGCTGACGCTGATTCGGGACGGCCGTGAGGCCGAAGCGCGGCAGTTGATTGCGGCTATTATGGAGGTCGAGGTGAGGGGGTGACGGCCGTGACACCAAACTGACAAAATGCGGTAAACTTGTGGCTGTTCAGTAACCAAGAGTAGCTAGCTCAGGAGAACATCCAGATGCTTGAGATTCAACGTGGATGTGCGCAAGCTCTGATTGGCCACACAGTCTAAAGTTTATTGGAGGAATTTAGTATGAACGCATGAACACAATTGAGCAGTTTGGTGGGTGAATGGGCGGGGACAAATCGGGTGTGGCTGATGCCGGGGGAACCGGTGCGTGAGTCGGCTACGGCCGTGTCCATTGCCTTAGCTGCCCGTGATGGGTTTGTTACCTTTCGCTACACCTGGGCGGACGAGGGGCAGCCGCAGGACGGACTGCTGATTGTGCGCAACACCGCCGCACCGGGCGGCATTGACATGGTGTGGCTGGATTCCTGGCATACGGGCGGGCAGTTTATGGTTTTTCGGGGGGAGGCGGATAGAGACGGCCGTATCTCTGCCCTCACTTCCTACCCCGCCCCCCCTGGGCCGGATTGGGGCTGGCGCATCGAACTGGCCGCCGATGCGGCCGACGAATTCGTCATCCGCATGTACAACATCCCACCCGGTGAAAACGAACTGCTGGCGGTGGAAGCGCGGTACGGCCGTGTTCATGCTGTGTGAACCATCAATAGAGTTACTATGACGCAGGAAAATCTTGTGGCATAATCTTTCAAGGTAACTATACAGGTACAAAACCTGTGATATAAATAGGGATCATGGAAGAGTTGCTGCGCGAAAATGAACGGCTCAGGCAAGAAAACCAAGAACTTCGTG
>JACTMP010000076.1 GCA_014584575.1 Chloroflexota bacterium | reverse complement strand
CACGAAGTTCTTGGTTTTCTTGCCTGAGCCGTTCATTTTCGCGCAGCAACTCTTCCATGATCCCTATTTATATCACAGGTTTTGTACCTGTATAGTTACACAGATTTTACATTGGGGATCACGGCCGTGCGAAAAGCTAAATCACGTCCTGCTGGTATTGGCTTGTTGCCCTGACGTATAATTCATTAGCGTTCCATATTGAAGGAAAGACACAATGAGTAAAGTGGTGATTACCCAAAGCATGTATGATCAGGCTCCAAAGTTATTAGCTGAAGCGGGCATCCCGTATTTCTACCACCAGGGCGACGCCTGGTCCCCGACGGAATTAAAAGAGCAAATCCGGGAGGCGACGGCCGTTGTCTGCCTGCTCGCCGACAAAATGACCGCCGACGTGATGGACGCCGCTCCCCACCTCAAACTTATAGCTAACGTTGCCGTTGGCTATGACAACATTGACGTGCCTGCCGCCACCCAACGCGGCATCCTGGTCACAAACACGCCCGATGTGCTGACGGAGACAACGGCCGACCTGACATTTGCCCTGCTGTTGGCTATCGCCCGGCGCATCCCGGAAGCCGACGCCTACATGCGGGCGGGCAAATACACCCGCTTTGCCCTTTTCCCAGATATGTTGGGCACGGATGTGTATGGCAAGACATTGGGCATCGTGGGGTTGGGGCGGATTGGCACGGCCGTAGCCCGCCGCGCCGCCCTCGGTTTTGGCATGAAGGTGCTGTATACGGCCGATACCCCCAAGCCGGACGCCGAACGGGAATTGGGCGTCATTCACGTCGCTTTCCCCGACCTGCTGCAAGAATCCGACTTCATCAGCATCCACGTCCCCCTCAGCCCGCGCACCCACCACCTCTTCACCATGAACGAATTCCGGCAAATGCGCGGCGGCGCGTATATCATCAACACCGCCCGCGGCCCCATCATCAAAGAAGCCGACCTGGCGGAGGCGTTGCAGAAGGGCGTCATTGGCGGCGCGGCGCTGGACGTATTTGAAGAAGAACCGAAGATGCACCCCGGTCTGGCGGAGATCAAAGACCGTCTGGTTGTCGCCCCCCACATCGGCAGCGCCACCATCCAGACCCGGCAAAAAATGGCAACGACGGCCGTGCAAAACGTCGTCGCCTTCCTCACCGGCCGGCCCCCCCTCACTCCCGTCAACCCCCAGGTTTTATCGGAGATTAAGTGACTGGGAGATTGAGAGATTACCCTAATCTCCCAATCTCTCAATCTCCTAATCTCACCAACAATGAGACCAGGAGACCAAAATGAGTACGAACCCTGACGAAATGAGTTTTGAAGCTGCTTTGCAAGAGTTAGAAAGCATTGTCGCCCAATTGGAAGCGGGCGATCTAACATTGGAACAATCGCTGGCCCTGTTTGAACGTGGGCAACTGCTGGCCAAACGGTGCCACGCCCGGCTGGACGAAGCCAGCCTGCGCGTGGAGCAGCTGACGGCCGATGGGGAGATTGTGGAATTGTAGCGGCTGATTGTTACGGCCGTAAAGCCTGTTATACTCAAAGCCACCAAAGACCCTAAGGGTTTCAGAAAACCCTTAGGGTCTAAACATCCTATTAACGAGGTAAACCATTGTTTAGAAGCATCCGCGACTCACTCAGCCGCACCCGCAACACCGTCTTTGGGCAAATTGCCAACGTGTTGGGCACCGGCGACATCACCGACGAAACATGGGAAGATTTAGAAGCACTGCTCATTCAAGCCGACGTCGGTGTGCCCACCACTCTGGAAATCGTCGAAGCCTTGCGCGCCCGCGTCAAACGCGACGGCCTGTACAAAGCCGACCAACTCTTGCAAGCCCTCAAAGACGAACTACGCGCCATCCTGAACATCAACCCCACCTTTGAACTGGAAGAGCCACGCCAGCTAACGGTGGTCATGATCGTCGGCGTCAACGGCTCCGGCAAAACTACTTCTATCGGTAAACTGGCTCAGCACTACCAAAACAAAGGTAAAAAAGTCATCCTGGCCGCCGCTGACACCTTCCGCGCCGCCGCCATTGACCAGCTTGTCATCTGGGGCGAGCGGGCCAACGTGCCGGTCATTGCCGGGCAACCCGGCGGCGACCCCGGCGCCACCGCCTACGACGGCATCCGAGCGGCGCGGGCGCGTGGTTACAATTTACTCATTGTGGATACGGCCGGCCGTTTGCATACTAAGTACAACTTGATGAAAGAGTTGGAAAAAGTGTACGGCGTCTGCCGCAAAAGCGTCCACGCTGCTCCCCATGAAGTGCTGCTGGTGCTAGATGCGCCCACCGGCCAAAATGCGCTGACGCAGGCGCAAAAGTTCAAAGAGTCGGTGAAAGTCACCGGTGTCATCCTGACCAAGCTGGACAGCACTGCCAAAGGAGGCATGGTCTTTGCCATCTACCGCGAATTGGGACTGCCCGTGCGTTTCATCGGTACCGGCGAAAAAATTGAAGACCTGGCCCCGTTTGATGCGGCGACGTTTGTTGATGGACTTTTTTCGTGATGCGTGATGCGTGACCCGTGAGATCATTTGTCACACATCACGTATCACGTCAACCGGGATCGTTTTTGGATCGTTCGATACCCATAATAAAAAGAGGATTGAGATGGAAACATTAGTGAATGAACTACACAGCTTACAAGAAACAGTGGAACAGCTGGGGAGGCGTCTTTGACGTAGCCGCTAAAGCTGACAAGGCGGCCCAGTTGGAAGAATTGGTGGCTGCGCCCGGCTTTTGGGATAACAGCCAGACCGCACAAAAGACGATGCGGGAGCTGACCCGCCTGAAGGAACAGGTGACGGTGTGGCAGCAGTTGAGCCACCGGCTGGGCGAAACGCTGGAATTGGTGGAACTGGGGGACGCTGACCTGGAAGATGATCTGATACAAGAGGTGGACCACTTGCGGCAGGAGATTGATGAACGCGCCTTCCAGACCTTGTTTGCTGGAGAGTATGATGATGAGGATGCCATTCTGGCGATTCATGCCGGGGCGGGTGGCACCGAAGCACAGGATTGGGCCTTGATGTTACAGCGTATGTTTTTACGTTGGGCGGACACACACAAATTTGTG
This sequence comes from Chloroflexota bacterium, assembly GCA_014584575.1. Taxonomy (GTDB): domain Bacteria; phylum Chloroflexota; class Anaerolineae; order Promineifilales; family Promineifilaceae; genus CAADGU01. The sequence continues at coordinate 69,109 of JACTMP010000076.1, read as the reverse complement.
GTGGATATTCTGGATGAAAGCCCTGGCGACGAGGCGGGTTTGAAGAGTTGTTTGCTGGCGGTGCGCGGGGATTATGTGTACGGCCGTCTCAAATCCGAGCGTGGCGTACACCGGCTGGTGCGCATCTCGCCGTATGACGCTTCCAGCCGCCGCCATACCTCCTTTGCCAAGGTGGAAGTGTGGCCGGACGTAGCCGAGGAAATCGAGATTGAGATTGATGAGCGTGACCTGCGTATTGACCGGTTCAAGGCCAGCGGCGCCGGTGGTCAGCACGTCCAGAAGAACGAAACGGCCGTGCGCATTACCCATATCCCCACCGGCATCGTTGTCTCTTGCCAGAACCAGCGCTCCCATACCCAGAACAAAGAAACCGCGCTAAAAATTCTGAAAGCGCAACTGTTTGACCTGGAGCGGCGCAAACAAGATGCCGAAATGGCGGCCCTCAAAGGTGAAAACGTAGACGCCGGCTGGGGCAACCAGATTCGCTCCTACGTGCTGCACCCGTACAAAATGGTCAAAGACCATCGGACTGACTACGAAGTGGGAAATGCCGAGGCGGTCTTAGACGGCCGTCTCGATGATTTTATGGAAGCATATTTGAAGTATCGTTTAGGTGAGACAGTGATCGGTAATCGGTAAACGGTAATCGGTAAACTGCCCACCGATAACCGATAACCGATAACCGATTACCCTCACAGGAGGATTCCCAATGGCCGACAAAGATGATGATAAAAAGAAACCGCCTCCTCAACCTGTGAATCGGTACCAGACAGGGGGGCGCAAACCTGAACAGCCCAAACAGCCGCCGCAGCCGGTGCGGCGCGTGGAGGCGGGCGGCGCTAAACCAGAGCCGCCCAAACAACCACCCCAACCGGTACGCCGTGTGCAGTCGGGTGGTACCACACCTCCTGCGCAACCAGCAGCCCGCCCGCCGCAGACACAGGCCAAAAAGCCGGCCCATGATCTGCCCAAGCCACCGGAACGCCGGATTGTGCGTCCGGGCACGGCCGTTGCCGGGGCAGCGGCCGCCGGCGCCGCCGCGGGCGCTGCTGCCGGTCAGGTTGTGTCTCCGGAAATGCAGGCAAAGGTCACGGCCGTGCAAAGCAAATACGAACGCCTGGAAACAGCCGCCCAATTGAGCGACATCTACAGCGCCATCGGCCGTATTGACGCCAAACTGACCGACCTGCCGTTTGAACTGGAAAAACAGCGCATACGCGGCTACGTTCACGCCGGTCTGCTGGAAAGCAAGCTGACGGCGCTGGATGACAAATGGGACAATAACATTCGCCCCCGCGTGGAAGCGACACTCAAAGAGCAGGTAACGCGCCTGGATAGTGAATTGAATCAGGCGGAAGGCATGGTCAAACGTGTGAACCCACGGGTGGAATCTACGGTAAAGCTGGCGGAAACGGCCGTAGACAGCCTGGAACGCCGCGTCTCTGCCGCCCAAGATGCCGTCGCCAGCCTCTACCGGCCGATAGAAAACGAGGTCAACGAGGCGGAACGCCAGGTCAACAACACCCGCAAAATGCTCGACCTGCTCGACGGTTCCCAGGCGATCCGGCTGCGCAACGCCGAAGGCCCCTTGTTGGCCGTGGAAACGGAATGGCACCGCGACGGCAAAGAAGGCCCCAAAGGGTATCTCTTCCTCACCGACCAGCGGCTCATCTTTGAACAGCGCGAAGAAGTTGTCACCAAAAAGAAATTTGGTCTTTTCAAGGCTGATTCGGAAATGGTGCAGGAAGTTCACGTGGATGTGGAAGTCCACCAGATTGAAAACGTCAGCCACAAAGAGGAAGGCGGCTTCATGGGCATGGGCAAAGCGGACATCCTGGAACTGGTGTTTGCCGCCAGCGCCAATATCTCCCGCGCCCGTTTCCACCTGAAGGGGCAAAACTCCTCCGAGTGGGCGGCGATGATCAAGCGGGTGCAGACGGGCGACGTGGATAAGGATCGCTCCAGCGCCCATGTGGAAGCGTTAACCGAGTCTGGCATTACCAGCGCCTCCTTCCCTACCGCCTGCCCCAACTGCTACGCGCCCATTCCGGCCCAGCCGCGTGGCGTCACCAGCTACACCTGCGAATTCTGCGGCGCGGTGGTAGCCCCCCAATCCTCAGGGTAAAATTCCTATAATCAACTCGCACCGCTAAATTTTTAGCACCTGACAGATTTTTGCCGTTGAATTGGCAAAAATCTGTCAGGTCTGAACAATCTATCGTTTTATGAATCCGCCATATTGTGTTGTTAGCGTTGAGGATGACTTAGGAATCTTTCACATCATTCAGGCATCGCTACGGCCGTTGCCGATTGAACTGCACCACGCCGCCACCGGTCGTGAAGCCATTGCCCTCATCACCCGCTGCCAACCGGCTCTGGTAATTCTGGATATTTCTCTACCGGACATGAATGGATGGGATGTGCTGCAAGGGATCAGCAAGCTGGATATTCAAAAACCGAAGGTACTGGTCTTAACGGCCTTTACCAACCCCACCCACCGGCTCATCGGCCATCTGCAAAATGTGGCCTATATGAACAAGCCATTTTTGCCCCGCGAACTCTCGGCTATGGTCAGCGAAGTTCTGCAAATTCAATAACCCCCTTTCCCGAAAAATTCCATAAAACCACCTCTTCCCACCCCTCTGATTCGTGTTACAATTTGGGGTACGTATTGTCCTTGCATACCCGGTAGAGGAATTTAGAAAATGGCATCTTTATACCACGTCGTAAGTGTGGAGGACGATGGCGGTATTTTTGCACTCATTGAAGCCACGCTACGGCCGTTGCCTGTGCAATGCCACCACGCCCGTAATGGTGAAGAGGCGTTAAAACTCATCCCCGCTGTAAAACCAGATGTTGTTGTATTGGATCTGGCGCTGCCCGATATTCTTGGTTGGGACTTGTTGGCGCAACTCGATGCGCTGGATGACTGCCACCCGGATGTGGTCGTACTTTCGGCGCTTGTGGAAGGGGGGCGCCCGGTCCGGTCTGACCGGGGGACGATTGACCGGGTAATCACCAAACCCTTTGTGCCCGCCGAACTGCGCCACAGTGTTTCCGAGTTGTTAGGGCTGGCCTGATGAATTTAGAACCGGCTGATCTGGTTCAGGACATCGCGTAACAGGGCAATGAGGGTTTGGGCACTGGTTTCGCCGATGGTCACGGCCGTGTCTGGCCTGCTCGCCCGAAAATACAAACTGCGCAAAAACATCTTCACATTCAGCGCCTGCCGGTAGGAAGCCGGGAATGGTTCCGTCTCCTTTGCCAGCGGCACAAAACTGTTAAGCCACTCTTTGACATCGGCTTCCTTGAGCAGTTTGCGCTCCAGGCAGGCAATCACCGGAATCGCCAACCGCTCATCCTCTTCAAAGTTATAAACCAGGTGCGGATTGGCTACCTTTTCGCGGATAACTTGCAAGATGTCGCGCAAATCGGTGGCGTTCATTTCTTTGCAGCGCGCCAGGTCATCCAGGGCGTCGGCGGCATGAGCTACCGCGTGCGCCCACCCCTTGTCACCCTCCACCACAAACCCACGAAAATCTTGCTCCTGGGCCAGATAACTCTGCACCCGCTCCTTCACGTGCAACAGTTCATCACGGCTGAGGAACGGCCGTCGCCGATGCGCAATCAATATCAACGGCAGCAGCAGCATGGAAAAGGTGCGCGTAAAAACCGAGTCCGTATCTTTTTCTCCCAAACGATAAAACAGGTGCATATCATCCAACGCGACTGCCAGAATCTCCTTGTACTGCTCCTCTGTAAACAACTCCCTCTCGTCCAGCATCCAGGTCGCCAGGCAGGTGTAAATCAAATCATCGCGCAGCTCACTGTCTACTGCCCCCACATGGGGCAACATTTCCTGCACACGCTGGTAAACATCTACCCCCTGTGGCAGCTTAAACTCATCCGCTGCCAGCGGCAAGAGGCGTTCTTTCAAAGCCTGTTCACTCAGTTTCATAGCTTCTTTCTCACAACCTTCCTGCCAATGCCACATCTTGCGCTGCCCGCGCCATGAGGGGGATCATCATTTCAAAAGCAGCAAAACGCTGGTCTTGTGTCTGGCCTCGTTTATAGCGAATAAAAATCTGGGCAATAATGACCGTCAGCCGGAACAGGCCCAACGCATGGTAAAAATGAATATCATGCACATCCCGACCTGACTGCTGCGCATACCACGCCACCAGTTCGGCGCGGCTGGGAAAACCCAGGTCGCCTAATGGCATCATGGATGCGGCCTGCATATAGGGAGGATCATCCGGCTGCGTCCAATAACAAAGCAATGCGCCTAAATCACACAACGGGTCGCCTAAGGTGCACATATCCCAGTCAAAGATAGCGATCATACGGCCGGGATCATCGGCCGCCAGCATCACATTGTCCAGTTTGTAATCGTTATGCACCAGAGACACGTGTGTGGAGGTGGGCAGATTGTCTCGCAGCCAGCGGTAGACGCTGTCCATTTCCGGCAGGTCATCTACTTTGGCGGCGTGCCAGCGTTTGTACCAGCCTTCCACTTGCCGCTCCACAAAACCATGTGGTTTGCCAAGTTCAGCTAACCCTACGGCCGTATAATCCACCGCATGAAACTGTGCCAGCGCGTTTACCAATGCCAGGCTCATGCGGCGGGTGGCATCGGGAATGCCTTGAAATTCCGGGGGGATAGCGCGGCGCACGACAACACCGCGCCGCCGCTCCATGATGAAAAAATCAGCGCCGATCACGGCCGTGTCCCCGCAATACAAAAAGGCACGCGGCGCAAAGGGAAATGCCTGGTACAACACCGACAGCACCCGATATTCCCGGTTCATGTCGTGGGCGGCGTGGGCCACCGGGCCAAGCGGGGGACGGCGCAGCACATATTCATGTGTGCCAAAATCTAGCAGGTAGGTGAGGTTGGCTGCGCCCCCGCCAAATTGACGAATGGTGAGCGGGTTTTCAGCGCCGGGCAGACGGCCGTATAAAAATGCCGCCAGCGCCGCTTCATCCAGTTGTTCATCGGAGCGTATCGGGATTGTGTCGTCCATCTCGCCGGGAATTATGTCACACGGCGATTCGATTTCCCAACAAACTCTGAATCTCGGCTAACAAGGCGCGCAAATCAAATGGTTTGTGCAAAAAGCGCGTCCTTCTTCGATCAACTTTGTGCCGAAAAGTGTCTTCTTCCTCATACCCGGATAGGAAGATGACCGGGATGTCATCCCGCAAATCCACCATTTGATAATAAGCAGCTTCGCCGGACAACACAGGCATGGTCATATCCATCACCACCAGGTCAATCTCCTGATGGTGTGCGGCAAACAATGCCAGCCCCGTCTGGCCGTTTTCGGCGGAGAGGGTGGTAAACCCGTTCAGTCTGAGCAAGTCAACGAGGGCAGAGCGGATAACCGGCTCATCATCTACTACCAGAATCAGGCCGGAGTGCACGGCCGTTGGCGCTTGCGGCTTCGAGGCAGGCGGCGCCTCCTCGGCCGTGGTGGTCGGTAAAAACACATGAAATGTGGTGCCTTTGCCCAACTCGCTTTCCAATTGAATGGTGCCCTGATGATTATTGATAATGCCCAAAACAGCGGCTAACCCTAAACCACGCCCGGTCAATTTTGTGGTGTAAAATGGATCAAAAATGCGCTTCTGGGTTTCAATACACATTCCTACTCCTTCATCCATCACCGCCATATGAACAACTTGTGTCTCATGCCCATTCTGGGGTTGGGATGGGCTTTGTGGGATTTCCGGCGTCACGTTCTTTACGTCCGTGACGATTGTAACTTTACCGGCACGGCCGTTATACGCTTCGGCCGCATTAACGATCAGATTCATCACCACCTGCTGCATTTGCCCCGGATCGGCCAACACATTAGGCAGCTTTGGTTTCAGGTTCATTTCTAAGACGACATTTTTAGGCAACGCCGCCTGTAATATAGTCACATTTTGCTCAATGAGATGATTCAGATTGATCGGTTCAGTAGCAGCAAGCCCCTTTCCCGTATAGGCTAATAGCTGTCGCGTGAGCAGAGCCGCCCTTTCAACTGTTTGCAGTACATTGTCCAGATGTTGGCGGGCAGCCTGGGGCTGACAGGCTTTCAAAGAGGCCAGTGTGCCCTGGCCCATAATCGCCATGAGCAGATTGTTGAAGTCATGGGCAATACCACTGGCTAATACTCCCAGGCTCTCCAGCTTTTGCGCCCGCAGCATGGCCTCTTCGATTTGTCGCTGTTCCGTAATGTCTCGCGCTGCGCCAATTACACCAACCACATATTCTTGGTTGTCATCCCACACTGGATACATATGATCTTCAATCCAGTGCATGTCGCCGTTCCTGTCAGTCAGGCGCAGGAGCATTTTTCGTGGCGCACCTGCTTTTACCTGGCGGAATTGTCTTCTGACCATGGGCAAATCCTCTGGGAAGATCAGTTTTCTCCACAATTCCCCATGCATTAGCTCCGCATTCGAGTAACCAGTGATGCGGATTACAGCGCCTGTGATCCAATCGAACTCAAAATTGCCATCGGAGGCAAAATGGCCGGCATAGGCGTAATCAGACATAAGTTCAGACACAACCTTGAAACGGGCCTCACTGGCACGCAAGGTTTGTTCGATCTGCTGCCGTTCCAGAATTTCCTGGCGAGTCTGTTCATATAGCCGGGCATTGCGCAAGGCAATGGCTACCTGATCGGCAAATGCCAGCAGCGTATCCTCTAAATCTAAATCAGCAGTGTAAAAACCCGATATGGCGTTGTCAAAGTTAAGGAAACCAGTCACCACATCCTCAACAATGATCGGCGCGCCTGCATAGGAACGAATCCATCTGTTTTCAGGTGTCACAATCCAGTGGGGGTTTTGGTGGGTATCGGGAATGACAACGGGCCGTTTGCTTGCCAACATATGACGGAGGTTGCATGTTTCGGCAATGGGCATTTTCCAGGAAAACGGCTCAGATTGGTACTTTTCATAACCAGAAGCCCTTTGCACCACTATATGACCGCCGTTGATCAGCAAAATGCTGGTGGCGTCGTGGGGAATGACGCGGCCGGCAAATGAAATAACTTGATCTAATACTTCTTCATAGGCCAGTGTACTATTCAAAACACGGGCACATTCTTTTAATGCTCTTGCTAAAGCCACCTTCTCATCTCCCCGGCTCCCACCCGAAAGGTTCATGGTCTGGGTGGTTTAAAGATTGAGGCCACATCACCTCCAACCCATTTTACCATATTCGCTATGGACTTTGCTGATTTTTTATGTTATTTGTTGCGCAATTGGCTTGACCCTAATGGACGTGATAAGTTGAGAGGTTTGTCACGTCGCAGTATATCGGCCAGGTAAAATGATGGGTAAAGAAACAGCCACCCTATCCCATATTCTCGTTGTAGATGATGATGTGCAATTCACCGATCTGATCAATATGATATTGGTCAGGCAGCGATATGGGCTGACGGTAGCGCGTGATTTTGCTACGTTAAACCGCCTGTTTTCAGAGGAGGGGAGGGAGGAACGGCAACGGCCGTATGACCTGGTGCTGCTGGCGGGGATGATGGCAGACCTGGATGGGCGCGCGGCTTTACAATGGCTGCGCACACAGCCAGAAACGGCCGATGCTCCCATCATCATCATGTCTACGCCGGCTGATGCCACAGAACGCAGCGAGTGGATCGCGCTGGATGCAGATGATTACCTGGAAAAACCATTTCCCCCAGAAGAAATAGTGGCGCGGCTGGCCGTTTACCGGCAGATAAGGCGCCTGCGTACCCAAAAGCGCCAGGCGGAATACCGGATCAAGGTGCAGGAACAGCACTTGCGGGCCATCAACGCCATTGGGGCCATGATTACCCAATATCTTGATCTAGACGCCATGCTGCATGAGACGGTGGAAAGCGTTGTTCACTATTTTGATTGTATTGGCTGCGCTATTTATTTATGCGCTCACGAGGATGAAAGCCTGACGCTGGCAGCCCATTCTAATGGCGCAAAACCGGATGCGGCACGGCCGTTGCCCTCCATCTTACGGCAGCAGCAACCCATCAGGCGCACCATCCAATGCCTGCAAGAAGCCGCCATTCCCATCATGCGTGACAATATGCTGTTAGGCGTCATCGTCATCGAACACGCCGACCATATTCCGCCGGGTGTCACACCGGCCATTGAAATTCTCAGCGTCCAACTGGCTATTACCCTCACCAACATCTACCTCTTTCAAGACATTCAAGAAAGCAACAATCAGTTACGCACGGTCGCTGCCGAAAACACACAACTACTGGCCAGGGAAAAAGACCGCCGCCAACATGCCGAACAACTGTATACCATGGCGCAGGCCATGAGTTCTTCGCTGGCCATGGAGCAGGTGCTTATGGAGGCCATGGATGCCATCCAGAGCATGATTCAGGTGGAATTGGGATCCATTGTATTGTTGGATGATGAGACCGGTAAGCTCATCTTCATGCATTCATTGACGCCTGAACCCGACCTCAACCTGACCAGGCTGGAACCAGGCCAGGGCATTGTGGGGGAGGTTATCAAACATGGGCAGCCGTTACTGGTAAACGATGTTAAAAACCACCCCAGATTTTACTCCCAGATCGATCAACTCACCGGTAAACAAACCCGCTCTATTTTGTGCGTTCCTCTCGTCGTCCACGACCGGGTTATTGGCGCTGTGGAACTGCTGAATAAACGATCCGGCGATTTTGACATGGTTGACCTGGCGCTGGTCAGTTCGGCAGCCACGTCAATTGCCATTGCCATTGAAAACACCCGCCTTTACCAAAAGCAGGCGGAGCTAATCCGACAGTTACAGCAGTCTCAGGCGCAAAGTATTCAAAGCGAAAAACTGGCCGCCACCGGGCGGCTGGCCGCCTCGTTAGCGCATGAAATCAACAACCCGCTGCAAGCCATTCACAGTTGTTTGCAGTTAGCCACCCATTTTGATTTGGGGCCGGAAAAACAGGCGGAATACCTGGGCATGGCCGGCGAAGAGGTGGAACGTCTGGTGGATATTGTGACGCGCATTTTGGATTTTGCACGGCCGTCGGCCGGCGAATTTGAACCGGCCAACATCAACACCATCATCAGCCAAGTGGTGCAGTTAACGCACAAACACGTCATTCACCACAACGTCACCATCAAACAATTTCTGGGGTCGGATGTACCGCCTGTCCCCATCATACCGGACCAGATAGGGCAGGTGTTTATGGCTATCATGCTCAATGCTTTTGACGCCATGGCGGATTTGCCCGGCGCGTTAAGCATCACCACCCGGACGCACGGCCGTTACGTGGAAGCGATTTTCGCAGATTCCGGCGAAGGCATTGCCCCCGATGTGCTCCCCCACATCTTCGAGCCTTTTTTCTCTACCAGGCCAGAACGCTCCGGGTTGGGTCTCACCATCGGTTTTGGCATTGTGGAACAACATGGCGGGCAAATTGTGGTCGAGAGTGAACCAGGGATGGGCAGCACAGTCACCGTCAGGCTGCCGCGTACCCATCATTGAACGAGAAGGACAAAGCTGTGCCAGAAGGAAAGTCAGACAAACGGATTTTGATTGTGGATGATGAAAAAACGACCCGGCGCGCCCTGCGAGAAGCGTTTTTGCAAAAGGGCTACCAGGCCGATGCCGTTGGCTCTGCCCAAGAGGCGCTGCAAGCCATGAAGCTCCAGCCATATGATGCAGCCATACTAGATTTGCAGATGCCGGGATTATCAGGTGTGCATGTCTTGACAAAAGCGGAGGAAATTGCGCCGCACACGGCCGTCATCATCCTGACGGCTCATGCGTCGGCCGATACGGCTATCACGGCGCTTCGTTCAGGCGCGTATGATTATTTGCGCAAGCCGGTTTCTCTGGAAACATTGTTCACGGCCGTGGAAACAGCCCTGCACAAACAGGCCGAAAAACTGCGCAAACAAAAGGCGCTGGCGCTGTTGCAGGAAGCCATGTCCACCCTGGCGGCAACACCCCCCTCGCCACCCGGCGAGAGCGCCACACCAGACCTGGCGCTGCTCACCATAGGCGACATCACCATCAACGAAAGGCAGCAAACGGCCGCTTACAAAAACCAACCACTTGAACTTACGCCGATGGAGTACAAATTACTGCGCGCTTTCACCAACCACCCGGATACTGTTCTCAGTTATGCCGAACTGGTATACATGACACACGACATGGAGATGGAAGAAAGCGAGGCCAGGGCCACTTTGCGCACCCACATCTTCCGCCTGCGGCAAAAGCTGGGGCAGGAAGAGAATTGCCCCCTGCAAAGCGTGCGCGGTCGGGGTGTTATCCTGCAAACCCAACCATAGGTTCGTTTATCCCCTGAAGTGATGACAACCAATCGGCTCTACTGCTTTCGGCTGCGGGCTTCGGCCAGCATCTCTTCCACTTCCATGTGTACCATGCGGTCAATCAGGGTGCGGCTCTGCCCGCTCATGCGCTCCATAGCATGGACGTAACTCTGGAAATACCCTTCGGCAATTAGCCCGGCAATCACATCTGTCACCCGCTTAAAAGCGCCATAGAGCATCTCGGCCTCATCCAGAGGCATATTCTCCCGACATTTCTGCCAGAAAAGCTGCTGCACCCGGCTCATCATGCCCATCATAAATGGGTTCGTAATGCCACGCGGAATATGCACCAGCCCCACAAACCACTGCCACTGCCAGAATTTGTCATCAATGTGGCCTTCGGTCACAGTCTGGTACCAGTTACGCAGCGTTTGCTCCCGCGACGGCCGTTCACCATCCTGAAATACAGCCGCCGTCGCCCGGTGTCCATACAGTGTGTCATAAAACACCTGCGTCACCTCTTCTTGCCAGACGGCCGTTACACTCGTATAGCGCCGCAAAATCTGCGGGTCTTCCTCTGAAAACCCCGTTAACACAATCAGATCGGCCAATACCTCTTTCATCATTCACCTCGTCAACAAATACAGCCTGTTACAGATGCCAACCCGAATACCTGCCGTTAGTCTCCGGCAGAGGCGATCATGGATTCAAACAAAGATTTGCTAAAACCCGTTGTCTCCAGGAACATATCCATGCGCCTGTCATCATACGATTGCAGCATGATATTCAGATCCAGGTCCATCACCTTATCCAGTGCCAACACCCGCTGCATCTTATCAGACGCGCCGCCATATTCAGCTTCCACCATCGGCGCCACCTGGCTGCGGCAAAAAGACATCGCCCCAATCACCCAGCGTGGGTCCAACCCCACTTCCACATGCCGCTGCCCAATCACATAACGCCGTTCCAGGTAAGTGGTGTCATAACTACCCGAAGCCAGACTAACCAACCAGGCCAACAAATGTTTACCCAATATCTCTCGTCGCCCCGGTTTGGCATCCAACAGGCTTCTTAAGTGGGCATGTTGGTCCAGATTGTTATAAAACGAGGCCACCATGGCCGGCCCATGTTTTTCCAACATGGGCTTCATGCCGGCCACCAACACCGCATCTTCATCAGCCAAACCGGCAAATCTCCGCATTTCCGCAATGTTAAACTCTGTCATTGTTACCTCCATAACCATTTCAAGAGCCGCCGCAGCGGCCACACCAAACCTGGAAACTGTCTCAATTTACAGCGCCGACCGAATGGCGTCTGCGGCATCGCGGCATTCCAGAAAGGCCATGCCCAGGTTGACGTTGCTGGAGGTAAGAGCCACAAACGAGGCGCGTTCTCCGGCGCGCACGGCGATAATGTTGCCATTTTCTGCCTGGATAAGGGTTTGGCGAATGCTGCCCTGGTTCAACTGCTGCGCCGACCGGCCGGCCAGACTGACCAGACCGGCGGAAACGGCCGCCACCCGGTTGCCATCCACATTATTGCCCAACACGCTTGCCAGCAGCAGACCATCGCTGTCTACCACAACCGCGCCGGTAATGTCGGTGGAATTGCTCACCAAATTGTCCAGAATTGCCTGAATCTGTTCACCTTTACTAGCCATGTCATCAATCTCCTTTTGCGCCATCATCTCTTTGAGGACGGCTTTATCTGTTTCTGATAAACCTGATAATAAATCGGTAATTGCGTCATCGGTGGGGGCGCGATCCTGAATCGTCACGTGGCGTTCGTCCAGAATGCGCAGTCCTTCCATGAGCAAATAATCCCAGCCAGTCTCAATGGTATGGGCCGGGGGCGGGACTCTTTTTTCAATGGTAAATTGGCCTTCTTGCCAGCTTAAAAGTTCATAGACAACCTCCTCGCCTGTCCTGGCGGCGCCTGGTTGGCCTTTGATAGCCAATGCCGCGTGGCACAAACGGCCGTCTGCCAGATACAAAGCGCCTGCCTGATCCGCGTGCTGAATTTGAATCACGGCCTGGTCGCCCTCATGGATGACCAGTTGCACCAATGTCGGTAAACTGACATCATGCAGATTGCCCTTTATTGCCATTAGCTGCTCTCCACACTTTGTTTGATATGTTGAATCGTCTGCGTCAGCAGTCGTTTATGGGCAACTTCCTGCCCAAAAATGACCACTAACACCAGTTGCAAATCGGCCGCCACAAAAGAACGGCAAACCAGCCAGCCTTCATTCATATGCACCACCAGTTCGTTGCCTTCTTCCAATCCCAACAAGGTAAATGATTGGTGGACGGTTGCCAGAATGAAACCGGTTACGGCGGCTAATTGGGTGGCTACGGCCGTTGCCACATTCACCGGCAGCCCATCCGCCGTACACAACACGGCTACCTGCACCTCTGGCCGCGCATTCAGCGCCGCCATGATCTGCCCCAACTCCTGAGCAATGAGTGATTGCCGATTTTGCAAAATCATCAGAACATCTCATCGGTAAACAACTCATCAAGCTGGCGATTCAGTTCCAGGCCAAATTCCGGCTCTACCTGGCGCGCTTCCGCTTCCTGCATCGCCCGTTCGCGTTCAATGGCTGCTACCCGCGCCACTTCCAATAGTTCATGCTGCGCCTGCTGGCTAAACAACCGCACCATGCCCAACATCGTCTGTTTGGTAAAAGCCACAATCAGCAGCAACTCCGGCCCCACCGCCAAAATGTATAAATTCGCCAGGTCGCCTTCCAAAAGCTGGTGCTGGAAACTATTGCGCAGCCCCAAGAAATGACCGATTTCCTTACCGGCCGCAAAACCACCTGCGGCCAACGCCGCCAGTCCCGTACTCTGTGAGGACGATAGCCGCCCCCGATACAGCACCAACCGGCCGCTCACGTCAGCCAGCATCACCAGCGGCGAGCCAATCTGGTCCGCCAGGTGCAATAAACAACGGTCAATCTGCTGGCGCTGTGGGCCATCAAACTGAAGCGGGCGGCTGTGCAGCTTAACTTCTTCCATGTCCTCAGCCTCATAAACGAGCAATCACCTGATTGATTGCACTCTTCAACGTCTCGGTAATACCCAAACCATTCATGGCGGCAGCCGGAATCACGGTCGCGTGTTCCACCTGTAAAAAGCGGGCCAGCAAAGGAGCGGCCACCGCATCCTTCAAATCCTGTTTGTTACATTGCAACACAAAGGGCATATCTTGCGGCGACCGGCCCAGTTCTTGCAACTGCTCCCACATATCCTTCATGGCCCGCCGGTTAGCCGCCAGCCGTTGAATGGATGAATCGGCCACAAAGATCACACCATCCACATCTTTCAGCACCAGTTTGCGGGTGGCCGCGTAGTACACCTGCCCCGGCACGGTGTACAGCTTAAATTTGGGCTGCAAACCGTTGATTTCGTTCAGTTCTAACTGCATAAAGTCGAAAAAGAGGGTGCGGTCTTCTCGCGTCTTCACCGATACCAGGTCGCTGCGCCGGTCGGCGGGCAGGCGCAGGTGAACCTGTTCCAGATTGGTAGTTTTGCCGCTGAGCGGTGGGCCGTAATACACCAACTTCACTTGCAGTTCGCGCATTTTCCAGTTGATAAACATCAGCTACCTCACCTCTCTAATTGGCTAATGGCAGGGTAAACAGCAGTTGCACGCCTGCATCTGGTTGGGATGTGATCTTCAGGTCGCCGCCCAGTGCGGCCAGTTCCGTCCGCAAGTTAGCCAGGCTTTTGAGCGCGGTGGTGGCCGGGTTAAAACCAATCCCGTTATCCTGAATGTGGCCACGCAATATCTGGTCATCTGCCTGGAATGATACGGTTACACTTTTGGCGCTGGCGTAGCGGAGCACATTTTTCAAACTTTCGCGCACCAGCTTCAAAATGAGCGCCCCTTCCATCTGATTGAGCGGCACATCTAATCCACCCAATTGGTGATTAACAGCAATTTTGGTCTGCGTTTGGAACAGTTGCAGCAGGCTTTCTACTTTGCCATGCAGGTCGGCGGTGGTGTGTACGGCCGTGCCCTTTTTCACTGTTGGCGCCGGTTTGGCGGTTGGCGTTGCCACAAACAGGCTGTCCAACTCGCCACGCAAAGAGTCGGCAAAATCCCGATCCAGCGCCATTCGGTCAGCCGGTCTTTTACCCAGCAGTTCCAGCAGTTCATCCAATATGCGCCGCGTATAAAGCCAGACAATACCGATCCGGCTGGGATTATTGGCCGACTGCCGCCGGTCAAAAAAGATGGTCAGGAAAAAATGTTTGCCCAGCGACACGACGTACAAATCATATGGCGGGCCTTCATAATACGTGAGATGCACCGTTTGTGGATAATGCAGTTGCTCCGTCAATGCGCTAGACGCGGCCATCGTACCGCCCAACAGGGCCAGGGTTGAACTTACATCCAACTTGGGCAGCATCCCATTTTCCACCAAAACATGCCCGGTCGTGTCTGCCAATACCACAGCGTGCGCGCCCACATCCACCCGCAGCATTTCCAACCGCCTGGCAATCGCCTCAAAGCTCTCGCCAGACATGACCACCACAGCGCCATTGGGTAAATTGTCGGGTTGGGCCAGGGCCTCCCGCACCGAGCTAACTAATTCAGGAATCTTCAGAGGTTTGGATAACGACCGGAAAACCTGTAATTGATCTGCTTCGCGCCAGACATTCTGACCGCCAAAAGCTGTTACCAGAATTGTTTGCGTGCGTGGCGAAACCTGGCGCACCTGCCGCAGCAACTCCAATCCGCTCATGCCAGGCATCCGCAAATCCGTGACCATCAGGTCGTAAGAATCTGCCTGAATTTCCACCAATGCTTCGCTGCCAGAATTGACAGCTTTTACCTGGTAGCTCTTGTCTACCATTTCCAGGTTTTTCTGGAAGAAAAAGGCTACCTTTGGTTCGTCGTCAACAATTAAAATGCGTTTTGTGGACATGCCTGTAAGGTAACACACAGGCATCAAGGGAATTGTTCCAATGTAGTTGCATAACTGTTCCAACCGGCGACAGCAGGCAGTACACAGTTCCCACACACGCTACCGTTGTGCAAAAAAGCTACCGGCGTCCTTTCATCCAGTTGTTCATCCTTCACCAGTTGCATAGATTATGTTAAACTCCGGGCATGGCCGCAGACATTCAGCAGTTTTGGCAGGCAATCGAAACAGCCACCGACCCCACGTCGTACCGACCGGCGCGCCACACGGCCGTGACCGCCACCCGCCTCTCTAACCGCGACGAAACCTACTACGTCCTAAAACAGCCGGAACGCAAAAATTACGTGCGCCTCTCAGAAGCGGATTTTGCGTTGTGGTGGCAGATGGACGGCCGTCGCCGCATTAAGGACCTGCTTTTCTACAGCCTCAAACGGTACAAAAGCCTGCCTGTTGGTCACTTCACCACCGTCGTCACCGAACTGCGGCAGGGCGGCTTTTTGCAGGACAATCCCGTCAACCTGTATGACCAGATTGAAAGCCAGCTACAGGCCCGCGCCCCGGAAAGCCGGGGGCAGCGGTTGCTAAAAGGTTTTTTACACACAGAGATTGCCCGCAGCGGCTTGGACCCCTTTTTCACCAGGATGTACCGGTGGACACGGCCGTTGTTCCACCCCATCGCCCAAATTTTCTTGCTGCTGCTGATATTGTCAGGCGGGGCGTTGTTTGCCCTGCTGTACAATCGCCACGTCTACACCCTCACCAGCAGCGGCTATGTGGCCGCGCTGTCGCTCATTGCGGCCAACCTGATTGTCATTGGCCTGCACGAAGTGGCGCACGCCCTGACCACCAAACATATTGGCCGCGAACTGGATCGCGGCGGCTTTTTGCTCTATTGGGGTCTGCCCGCTTTTTTTGTGGATACCCGTGACACCTGGCTGGCCACCAGCCGCCAGCGCATCCTGGTCTCCTGGGCCGGGCCGTATTCCGGGCTGCTGTTGGCGGGGCTGTTGGGGTGGGCGCTCACGGCCGTTGCCTATTTCCTCCCCGCGGACACGGCCGACACCATCTGGGCCACCTTCCTATATCAGATTGCCTTCCTCTCCTACCTCAGCGTCCTCATCAATCTCAACCCGCTGCTGGAACTGGATGGTTATTTCATCCTCATGGATTGGCTGGAAATACCCGGCCTGCGCAGCCGCGCTTTTCGCTTCTGGCGGGAAGACCTTTGGGGCAAGGTGAAAGCGTCCACCAGCCCGCGCCAGTTGTGGCGCGAATTGAGATCCCGCCAGCGCCTCTATTTGCTCTTTGGGGCGCTGGCATTCCTTTACTCCGTTTTTGCGCTGTGGCTGGCGGTCAATTTCTGGCGGCTGCGGCTGGTACCTTTTGCCGGGGATTTGTGGGCCGGCGGCTTGTGGGGGCGGGTGACGTTGGTGCTGCTCACGGCCGTGACCCTCATCCCCACCGCCTACTTCCTGGGCCTGCTGCTGTGGAACCGGCTGCAAGCCGGGCTGCGCTGGCTGGCGCATCGCAACCTGCTGGCCCGGCCTGATGTGCTGGCGCTGCTGACCGGTGTGCCCATTTTTATGGGTGCGCCAATAGTCTGGCTGCTGCTGGGAAGGCTGCCCGCCGGGGCCATCTGGCAGCCCGTTTTTGTCTGGCTATTGTATTTGAGCACGACCGTAGCCCTGGCCTTTGTCGCCCGGCAGCTCACCGGGTCCCGTTTTCAATGGGCGCTGTGGGCCTTGGCCGCTGCACCGCTGGCGCTGTCGTTGGCTTATCTGGCGTCCGGCCTGGCAACTACGATTTGGCGAGACCTGGCGCTGATGTTGGCGGCGGCGGCCGTCCTGGCCGGCGGTATCGTCGCCTGGTTTACCATCAATCCGCGCTGGCTGGCGCGGGCCGACCGCTGGCTGATGGCCGGCATCTTGCTGGCCGGGCTGCTGACCTTTGCGGTGATGGCGCAGGTGGAGGTGAGTGCGTTATGGGGCAACGGCCGTTGGCTGGCCGCCGCCTTTATCATTTCCTGCACGGCCTTTGGTCTGGCCTTCATGGCCCCCATGCTGCTTAACTTCTGGCGGTCTCGTTTTGCCCTGCCCTGGACGCTGCTGGCTCTGGCTATTGCCCTGACTCCCTGGCTACTGCCCTTTCCGGCGCTGGCCGCGCCGCTGCTGGGGCTGTGGCTGTTCGCCGCCACCCTCTACCTGCTGTTGGGGCTGCTGGCACAGTTTGCCCGGCACGAATTGTCGGCTACGGCCGTAGCCGACATCGGCATGTTTAGTGAACGGGATCGGCTGGTAACGGGATTTAATCATTTTATGGCCGCGCTGTTTGCCAGTTATGAGGCGGTGTTTGGCGGGCGGCGGCTGGCGGCCATCCAGGCCGAAATTGTCAGCGCCGGGCCGCTGGATCGGGATTTGAGCATTTTGCAGATTGGGGAACGCGCCCGCCATGCGCTGTTGCTGGGCGTAGATCGTCTGGATGATCTGGCGGGCACGCCATTCACGCGCCAGGCGGGCCAGGCGGCGTATGACAGCCTGCCCTGGCTGGAAGCGGAGACGGTGGCGCGGCACGTGCTCTCGCGCACCCAATGGGGGGCGGGGCTGGCGCAAGGTTTTATCCACGCCCGCGACCATCGCGTGGAACTGATCCGGCAGGCGGATATTTTTGCCGGGCTGGATCGAGAAGGGGTGCAGGCGGTCACGGCCGTGATGCAATCCCGCACCGCCCGCAAAAACAGCCTGCTGGCCCGCGCCGGCGACGAAGCGACTCATTTTTTCCTGGTGGACAGCGGCGAGGTGGGTGTGTTTCACAATGGGCAATTGGTGGCTACGCTGCACAGCGGCGGCTACTTTGGCAGTGAGGCGTTGGCCGGGCGGGGGCGGCACCAATTCAGCTATCGGGCGTTGGGTACGGCCGTGTTGTTCACCATTCACCGCGACGATTTTGACCCGTTGCTGCGCGCCGATACCACCCTGGCGCAGCAGGTGGCCTCCGGGGCGCAGATACGCGCCCTGCTGCGCCGCATGTCCCTCTTTGGCAGCCTCAGTCCGCAAGAACTGGCGGCGTTGGAAGCGCGGCTGCAAAGACGGCGTGTGCCCGCCGGAACCGTTTTTGTGCGCCAGGGGGAGCCACGTTCGGCGCTGTTTATCGTCTTTAGCGGCGTGGTAGATGTGTTTGTGACGGAGGATGGGCAGGAAAAGGTGGTGGGCGTTTTGGGCACGGGGGAACATTTCGGCGAATATGCCCTTTTTGCCGACACTCCCTACTGGGCCAGTTGCCGCGCCCGCCTGGATACGGAACTGCTGCTGCTAGACGAAGCCAAATTTGACCAATTGGTGGCCCGCTGCGAGCAAATGACGCAGTATGTGGAGCAGGTGGGCAGCGGCCGCCTGCTGGCCGCGCAGCGCCATACGGCGCTGCCCTCCTGATCCCTCCTGACGCCACGTTGACGCCCGGATATGGATAGTGTACACTATTCTTCGTGTACACCATACACAATTCCACATGGAGAGATGAAAAACAGTATGTTAAAGAATATCACCTTGAGTGCTGAAGAATCTTTAATTCACCGGGCCAGGGCGCGCGCCGAAGAAGAGCAAACAACGCTAAACGCTGAGTTCCGCGCCTGGCTGGTACAATATGTGGAACGACCGCAGTCAGCTGCTGCCTATCTCGCCTTTATGAATGAACTGGACTATGCTGAACCGGGGCGATCATTTAGCCGGGATGAGATGAATGAGCGCTAATTATTTCCTGGATACCAACATTTTTGTCTACACGTTTGATTCTCAGTCGCCGGCGAAAAAGCAACGTGCGCGTGAACTGGTGGGGCAGGTCATTCAATCTGGTGATGGTATCATCAGCACCCAGGTCATTCAGGAATTTCTGAATGTGGCCTTGCGCAAATTTACTGTGCCGCTCAGCCTTGCGGATAGCAAGGCTTATTTGCGGCAAGTCTTATTCCCCCTCTGCCACGTTTACCCGGATTTTTCGCTTTACGAATCCTGTCTGGATATCCAGCAACGCAGCGGTTTTGCCTTTTACGATTCGTTAATTGTAGCCGCCGCCATTGCTGGTGGCTGCCAGGTTTTATATTCGGAAGATATGCAGCATGGTTTCATGTTAGCCGGTGTTACCATCCAAAACCCATTTCTATAGCCAGGTTTGGTCAGGTGTGATTTTTCAAGGAGGGCAAAGACCATGACGTGGAAGACCGTTATGCTAAACACCTTATTCATCGTTGTTCTTTGGTTTACCGTGTTGTTGACCAGTATGCTGGTGCATGAGGTGGGGCATGGGGTGGCTACGGCCGTGAGCGGCGGCTGGAAAAACAGTACCCCTGGTTTTGGCTCGACCGGGTTTTATGAGCGCCAACTGCTGCTGGATGCGCTCGACTATTCTGCCAACAGCGGTGTGTCCCCGGCCGATTGGGGGCGCGATCATACCCTGACGATGATTGCCGAACTGGCCCGGCACAATGCCCCGTTGCAGGTGGGGGTTTATGGGGGCTGGCTGGCGCAGTTGGTGGTGGCCTTGTTTGTCTTTTTTGTAGTGCAGTGGCCGGTGTTCCAGCAAGAAGCATCAGCGCAGGCCCGGTTGTTTTGGGGCAGTTTTGTTTTGTTCAATTTTGCCTGGGTGGGTGGGTTATTGTTTCTGGTCAATTATTTGCCCTATGCCGGTTCGGACGGGGTGGTGCTAAAGCAGGTGATTTTACAGGATAATATCCTGGCGCAGGTGGTGATCCTGGCGGGTTCTCTCGGATTGATGCTGTTGGCTTATTATGCGGCGGGCAAAATTGGTCCGCTCACCTTTGCCGGGTTTGGCCTGGACGCGGCGCCGAGCCGCACGCTGGCGCTTGGCTGGTTTGGGCTGACGGTGTTGGCCGGTTTTGTGGCTAAGATACCGGTGTTAGCGCCCATCGTGTTGGTGGCTGTGGTGGTAATCCCTGGTTTTATCTTTCGACGATTGGCGGCGGGGTGGGTACGGCCGTATATGTGGTTTAGCACGCTGCTGTGGCTGGCTGTTATCATCATCCTGGCCGTGACCAATTCCGGGTTCATCATCAACCGTGACAACAGTGCGCTGACCCAGGCGGTCATCAAAGCCCATTACTGTGACCAAATGGATTGCCTGCCGGCCGAATTGCATGATTGGGTGTCCGATTGAGTACGTGATGCTTGAATGGCGAACAAAACCCCGGTTTGCAACCCATCCCGCTATGGCTACAATACCCACAAACATCCCAAAGCGAGGCAACCCATGAGCCAGACGCCGCCTGACAATCAGGATTTTCTCTCCAAAATTGTGGACGCGCTTTCCCAAATCGTGGAAAACGTCAAGGATATGCAGCCCGTACCCCGCGTGGCTGTGGTATTTTTTGTACTGGTAATTCTGGCACTGTTGGCCGGGGTGGTTCTGCCAACCGATCTGGTCGTCGCCTTTTTCTTCGGTACGTTAGCCTTTTACCTTGTCGCCGAACTGGTGGCATACTTCCGCAGCCGAGGTGAGAGCCAGGATCAAATTAAAGATAAGGAAATCATCTTAAATCACGAAATCGAGAAGACGAAACTGGAACTTGAATACCAGGACAAAGACCGAGAGCGGGAGCATAAATTGAAAATCTTGGAAGCACAAAAGTCCACGCCGCCTCCGCCTGAACCTGCCCCTGACCCCGATGAATTGCAAACCGACTATCTGAACTGGCTGTTGGGCCAGGTGAGCGAACTGCCCGGTATTGACCCCAAAGCGGCCGGCGATGAACAAGACGGCCGTCTCCACCTCAACCACATTTACACCGCTCTCCTCACCTACGAACTGGAAGCCACCGGCCGCAAAATGGAGATGCCGCCCGGTCTGGAGGGGCGCGAGGCCAGACCCATCTCCGCCGTCGCCCAGCTAGACCGGCACAACCGGCTGGTCTTGCTCGGCGACCCCGGCAGCGGCAAAAGCACCTTCGTCAACTTCGTTGCCCTCTGCCTGGCCCACGAACGGCTGGGGCTGCCAGACAATGGGCTGGCGCTGTTGACATCCCCCCTGCCCGATGAAAAAGGTGAAGACAGCGACCAGCGCCAGCCCTGGGCGCATGGCCCGCTGTTGCCCCTGCGCATCATCTTGCGCGACTTTGCCGCCACCGGCCTGCCCGCACCCGGCCAACCGGCCAGCGACCAACACCTGTGGGAATTTTTAACCCACACCTTGCCCGCCAACCTGGCCCACTGCCACGCCATCCTGCAAACGCAGTTCAAAAACGGCCAGGCCATCTTGCTGCTGGATGGCCTGGATGAAGTAGACGAGGTCACCCACCGCCGTGAACAAATCAAGCAGGTGGTGGAAGCGTTCGGCCGTAAATACCCCCAGAGCCGTATCTTGGTCACCAGCCGCACCTATGCCTACCAGCAGCAGCAGTGGCAGTTGGCCGGTTTCAAAGACGCCCAACTGACCCCTTTCACCAAAGGGCAGATCATCCGTTTTGTGGATGGCTGGTATCGTTACACGGCGCTGCGCCGGGGCATGGAGGCCGGGCTGGCCCAAAAACGGGCCGACCAGTTGAAAGAAGCTATCTTTAGCCAGCCGCGCCTGCACGAACTGGCCGAACGCCCGCTGCTGCTGACGCTCATGGCCAGCCTGCACGCCTGGCGCATGGGCGAACTGCCCCGCCAGCGGCAAAAGCTGTATGAAGAGACGGTAGACCTGCTGCTGGATCGCTGGGAGAACCGGCAGAAGGTGTGGAACGGCCGTGAAGAACAAATGCAGCCCAGCCTGGCCGAATGGCTCAAAACCGACCGCGACAAAGTGCGTGAACTGCTCAACCGGCTGGCTTACGAAGCCCACGCCGCCGCCGCCCCCGAACAAAGCGGCACGGCCGACATCCCCCAGGATAAACTGCTGAATGGCTTGCTCAACCTGAACCAGAACCGGGATGCCCAACCGTACCAGCTTGAGGCCTATTTGCGTGACCGCGCCGGTCTGCTGGCGGCGCGGGGTGAAGGCGTCTACACCTTCCCCCACCGCACCTTTCAGGAGTACCTGGCCGCCTGTTATCTGGTAGACCAGGACCCGGAATACCCCTTCCATCTGGCCCGGCTGTGCCGGGATGAACCCAACAAATGGCGCGAGGTGTTGCTATTGGGCGGGGCCAAAAAAGGGCGCAACGATGTCTGGTTCCTGGCCGACGCCCTCTGCCCCGATGACCCGCCGGACGCGCCAGACCCTTCGGGTTTTCTGAAACCTGAAGGGTCTCCCCCCGCTGTGGCCGGTCTCCAGACCGAGCCACCCGACCTCTGGGGTGCGCACCTGGCCGGGCAAATGCTGTTGGAAATCATCACCCTGGATGACCCCCTGAACGCCCATAACAAAAAGCGGTTGGAACGACTGCAAGGCTGGCTGGTTCATTGCCTGACCACCCCCCAATTGCCGCCCCTTGAGCGGGCGTTGGCCGGGCGCACGTTGGGGCTGTTGGGCGACCCGCGCCCGGATGTGACCTGCGCCGTGCCGGAAATGGTGGATATTCCCGCCGGGCCGTTTTTGATGGGCAGCGACAAGAAGAAAGACAGCCTGGCCTATGGTGATGAAGGGCCGCAGCATACGGTGACGCTGCCTGTTTACCGCATCGGCAAATACCCTGTCACCAACGGCCAGTGGCAGCGGTTTATGGAGGCGGGTGGGTATGATAAACAGGCATACTGGACAAAAGCGGGCTGGCAGCTGCGACAGGAAAAGGGCTGGACGGAGCCGCGTAATTGGCAGCACAGCGATTACAACATCGCCAACCAACCGGTGGTGGGCGTGAGCTGGTATGAAGCGGTGGCTTACTGCAACTGGCTGAAAGCGGAGACAGGTCGAGAATTCCGCCTGCCCTCGGAAGCGATGTGGGAAAAGGGGGCGCGGGGGACCGACGGCCGTCTCTACCCCTGGGGTAATGAGTGGAACCCCAATAACCTGAACGCTGCCGAAACGAACATCAATCGCCCCTCGGCTGTAGGTATCTTCCCCGACGGCCGTTCCCCCTATGATGTGTATGACGCCTGTGGCAACGTTTTGGAATGGTGCAGCACGGTGTGGGGTAACTATCCATTTCAGGCACGGCCGTATGCCGCCGAATTGGAAGAGAGCGGCACTCGAAGCAGGCGCGGGGGCGCGTTCCTCCTCGACAATCAGAACTCACGCGCCGCGTCTCGCTACAACTACTACCCGGGCGACTGGTACATCATTCTCGGGTTACGGGTGGCCGAACATCTCTCGGATTCTGCATCCTGATTTCTGCTTTCTGAATTCTTTCTTCTTTTTTCTGATTTCTAAAAAGTGGTGGTCATTTCAAGTCATTGGCGGTAACATACGGCCCCATCAAATCTCGCTTCGCCCATAGGCGAAGCGATCGCTGCAAAAAATTCAACAAGATTCATGCTCAATTCAGGTGTTTCTCCATAAAAAACCCTCAGGCGTGTCATTCCGACGAGTCTTCGAGGAGGAATCCCGTTGGCCTTTCAAGTATAGGGATTCCTCACTCCGAAGACTGCGTTCGGAATGACAATGGGTTGTAAAGGGTTCTTGTTGCTGTGGTCGGCCTCCCACCAGGCCGCCTCTTTCTACCATGAAGTCATACAAAAACCTCTACCCCCACATCACCAGCTTCGCCAACCTCGACCTGGCCTGGCTGAAAGCCCGGCGGGGCAAACGGCACAAACCCGCCGTGGCCCGCTTTGAATTCAACGCCGAGGGTGAACTGTTCCAACTCCAGCGCGAACTGCAAAACCACATCTATCAGCCCGGCGCGTACCGCAGCTTTTTCATTCAGGATACAAAAAAGCGCAAAATCAGCGCCGCCCCCTTTCGTGACCGCGTCGTCCACCTTTTTTGTTTTAACGCCAAAACGGAGTGAGACAGGCGGGGATTGACGTTTTTCTTCATGGCAAAGTTATTACCCGCCTGTCCCACCCCTACCCCATATTTCCCGTGTAGCCATACAAAATTTTCTGTGGGAGGAGAGCAGCACGCCCACGTGCTGCTTGTCCGCACGTGGGCGTGCGAACGCCGCCGTTTAGAATTAAGCCTGACTTTGGAATCGCCCTGCCCTGCCCTCTGGTAAGCTTGTTGGCTGAAAGTTGGCAGGGCATTTTTTACAGTATCACCGGTTTGTCATGCTTGCCGCGAACGGCCGTAACCCGTAAAATCTCCACCCATATCGTCACACCCTTGAAGGAGAATCCTGTGGAAGATTACGAAAGCAAACGGCGCGCCGAAAGCAAAGCTGCGCTGGAAAAGATAAAAAGCGGCCTGGCGACCAAAGTCCGCATTTTGGTGCCGGCCGATGCCTGCCCTGCCTGCCGCGCCATCGAAGGCGCATACGAATTCGCCGATGTGCCGGAAATCCCCCCTGAAGGTTGCTCTTGCCTGGATGGCAGCAAAGCCTTTTATGCCCCTGTCCTGGACAGATTTGGGCCGTAGTTACCGGTAATCAGTAATCGGTAAACCGATTACCATTTACCGTTTACCGATCACCGTCAGGAAGGAGCCTCACTCAGAATGCGTTATTGGATTCCCGTATTGTTATTTTGTGCCTTGTTCATAACTGCTTGTGGCGGGAATGCCGATGCTGCCCCGGCCCCGCCGCCCACAGCCACCCTCAGCCCAGAAGCGGCGCGGGGCAAAACCGTTTTCAGCCAGAATTGCGGCTCCTGCCACAGCACCATTCCCGATACTGTGATCGTCGGCCCGTCTTTAGCCGGTATTGCCACAACTGCCGAAACGCGCAAACCGGGGCAAGACGGCCGTACCTACCTCTACACCGCCATCCTGCAACCCGGTGACTTCCTGGTGGATGGCTATGCCAACCTCATGCCCACCACCTTTGGCAAACAGCTAACCGGCGAAGATTTAGATGCGGTGGTGGCATATTTGATGACGCTAGAATAGAAAATAGAGATTAGAGATTGGAGATTAGAGATTTGCTCAATCTCCAATCTCTAATCTCCAATCTCCACAGGAGGAAACCCCACTATGTCCAAAATAGTAAAATGGCTGGCTATTATTCTCGGCGTGTTGCTGTTGGTAATCGTGGTCGTGATGGCGGCCGCATCGGCCAAAGCGATAGAGCAGGATGAAGATGTGCGCGCCAATCACGGGGCGGGAGCCAGCAGCGTGGCGCCCTCTTACAGCGGTTTGCAGCGGGCATTCCCGGCGTCCAGTGAACCGGCGGACAACCCGACAACGGCCGAGAAGGTAGACCTGGGCCGCCTGCTCTTTTTTGACCCGGTTCTGTCCCAGAACAACGATTTTGCCTGCGCCAGTTGCCATCACCCCGACCTGGGTTTTAGCGACGGCCGTGCCACGGCTATGGGCGCACATGAAACCGCATTGGCGCGCAACGCGCCCACCTTGTGGAATGTGGCCTTTGCCAGGAATTTGTTTTGGGACGGCCGTTTGCAATCCCTGGAAGCACAGGTGGAAATGCCCCTCACCCACCCCGACGAAATGGGCGTCGGCGACACCGCTACCCTGGTCGCCGAACTGCAAGTCATTCCCGAATACCAGGAATTATTCGCCGCCGCTTTTGACGACGGCATCACCTTTGACAACGTAGAACGAGCGTTAGCCGCCTTCCAGCGCAGTCTGATCACGGACAACAGCCCCTTTGACCAATATGCCGCCGGTGACTTCAACGCCCTTACCCCCTCGCAGCGGCGGGGGCTGGCGTTGTTTCGCTCTGGGGCTACCCGCTGTTTTGAATGCCACGCCGCCCCCACCTTCGCTACCGACACCTTCCGTGTGGTCGGCGTGGAAAGCGACGATCCGGGCCGGGCGGCTATTGCCAACGACGGCGACTTTGGCGCATTTAAGGTGCCCACGCTGCGCAATATCGCCCTGACCGCCCCCTATATGCACAACGGTTCGATGACCACGCTGGAAGAGGTGTTGGACTTTTATGCCGAAGGCGGTGGCCGGGCACATGGGCAGGAAAACATTGATGTTTTTGTGCAGGGGTTTGAGATGAGCGACCAGGAGAAGGCTGATTTGCTGGCCTTCCTGATGGCGCTGACGGATGAGAGCCAAATGCCGGAAATACCAACGGCCGTGCCCTCTGGCCTGCCCGTCATTGAACGCATTGACAATCCGGCCCGCGCCATTGTCGCGGCCGCCAACATCGGGCACGACGCTGAATTGACGGCCGCCCGCGAGCCGCAGACCATCATTGTGCAGCCGGGGGAGAGTATTCAGACGGCCGTAGACCGCGCCCAACCCGGCGACACCGTGCAAATTCCCTATGGCGTCTACCATGAGCGCGTGGTCATAGACATCAGCGACTTCACCCTGCACGGCGTCCCCAACGCCACCGGCGAATATCCTATCCTGGATGGTGAAGGCATCCTGTCCGAAGGCGTCATCGCTTCCAGCAACAACTTCACCATTGGCTACCTGCATGTGCGCAACTACACAGACAACGGCGTTATCGTCGAAGGTTCCACCAACATCCACTTCCATGACCTGTTGGTGGAATTCACCGGCACCTATGGCGTCTACCCCGTGCAAAGCACCGACGTGTTGGTGGAGCGCGTGGAAGTAACCGGCACCGACGACGCCGGCATTTACGCCGGGCAATGTGAAAACGTCATCGTGCGCGACAGCATCGCCTATGGCAACGTGTTGGGCATTGAACTGGAAAATACGCTCAATGGCGAGGTGTATAACAACCACGTTTACGACAACACGCTGGGCATTCTCATCGTCCTGCTGCCACAACTCACGTCTAAAATCTCGGCCGATACCTATATCCATAACAACATCGTCGAGGCCAACAATCACGAGAACTTTGCCCCCAGCGGTTTTGCCCGTGTCGCCCCTTCCGGCACCGGCATCTTGCTGCTGGCAACCGACAACGCCGAAGTGACCGGCAACACCATCAAGGATAACAAAACGGTGGGCATTGCCGTCTTTAGCTCTACACGCTCTGGCGCATTTGACACTACCGAGCTGGACATCGGCCCTACGCCGGAGAACAACTGGATTCACGGTAACACCTTCGAAAACAACGGCTACGACCCCGACCCGGCAACCAAAGATTTAGGCATTCCCGGTGCGGACATTATTTGGGATGGCACGGGCGTGGGCAACCATTTTGATGAAGACAGCAGCGTCTCCACCTTCCCACCCATCCTGCCCAAGAGCAGTTGGCCGGCCTGGTTATACCGCTCCTACTACAACATCCTCAACTTTGCCATCGAGCGCATGGGATAACAAAAAGCCCTTCGACTTTCAACAAGTCAAAGGGCTTTTTTATCTTGCATATCAATGTGACGGCCGTTACACTAGCCGTGTAGATGTCTCAATTCGCAAATGATGGAGATAGTGCGAAATGATAGCTAATCCACAATCACCCCAGTTACTTGCAGTCATGCGTGAAGTTGACCGGTTATCCCAAACTGAACGATTGCAGCTAATTGCTTATCTTGCCCACCAGGCGCATCAGGTAGAATCACCATCCGCGCTAACAACAATGACCTGGCAGCAATTGGCCGGTATAGCTCCTAATCTTTTAGAAGGGCAAGATGCTCAAGAATGGGTGAATGACCTTCGATCTACGGAGTGGGAACGTGATCTCAATTGATGACACGATCAGCCAGATCAACGCACTCTTTCTGGACACGGCCCCGGTTATCTATTTTGTTGAAAACAACCCCCAATACTTCCATCTAGTTGAACCTTTTTATGCGGCCTTAGACAAACAATTGATTACGGCCGTGACATCTCCCATCACCCTTGTTGAATGCCTCTATTACCCCTATAGACAGAAAGATAGACGACTGGTACAGGCTTTTCAAAGCCTTCTCATTCATGGCCCGCAAACGCTTTTTGTACCCACGTCAGCACCCATTTCTGATCAGGCGGCACAACTACGTGTTGCTTACAACCTACGTATGGCTGATTCGCTTCAGATAGCAACCGCTATCCTGGCCGGGTGTGACTCGTTCCTGACAAACGACAAACAATTAAAACGGGTGAGTGAGCTAAAAATAGTTGTGGTTGATGAACTAACACGCTGATTGTTTCGTACAGCCTCATTAGCCAGAAATGGCGCTCGAACCGCAACCGAGGTTTAGGGCTTTCGTACAGGGTGGTGTACAATAGGCTGATTAGAGGTTGGCGATGACCCAATCTCCAATCTCCCAATCTCTAATCTCCAGAACAAGTTCCATTTATATTTACATAAGGAGTTGGATCATGAGCGATGAAACGTCAAATGTGGATCAGTTGAAAGCTGATGAAAGACTGAAGATTGAAGTGCCGGTGGAAGAAGAGGTGACGAAGGCGGACACTTCCGGCGCGCCGGTGGACGTGACGGCCGAACTGCGCGGTCTGGGGCGGCAGTTTGTGGAAACGCTGCAAACGGCCTGGAACAGTGAAGAACGGCAGCGCATTGAAAAAGAGGTGCGCGACGGTATGCGCTCCTTTGCCGATGAGATTGATAAGGCGATTCAAGAAGTACGCTCCAGCGAAGCCACAACTAAGGTGAAAACAGAAGCGTCGCAGGTAGCCGAGAAAGTGCAAACCAGCGAAGCCGGGCAAAAAGCCCGCGTCGGTTTTGCTAAAAGTCTGCAATGGCTAAGCGAAGAGCTGGGCAACCTGGCGACGAAGTTTACGCCGCCTGAGAAAGAAAGCGAAGAGTAATCGGTAAATGGTAATCGGTTATCGGTGGTTGACTGATTACCGATTACCGTTCACCGATTACCGCAATTGCGGCAGCACGGCCGTAGCCAACCCCTCTAGCCCGTCCAGATCATCCAGGTCGAGCCATTGCAGCATGATGCGCTGCACACCGGCTGCGGCAAAATCCCCCAGTTGATCCACAATTTGGGCGCCTGTACCGGCAACAATGCCTCGTTCGTGGGCGCCTTGCATGGTGAGGTTGCGCGCCGTGAGTTTAGATTGCACGGCCGTATCATCTTTGCCAAACCAGCAGCCGGTCATCAGCGAACGGCGCATGGATTGGGGAGCACGGCCGTGTCCGGCCAACATCTCGTCTAACATCTGGCTGCGTTCGGCAAAAGTCGCCGGGGGGATATAAACCGCGTTCCATTCGCTGGCATAACGAGCAGCCAGGGGCAGCGTCCGCTGCGGGCCGTTGCCGCCGATGAGGATGGGCGGCCCGCCAGCGCGCTGCGGGCGGGGCAGCAGCACCGCCTCGTGTAGTTGGTAGTAGTCGCCAGCGTAATCCAGCGGTTCATCCTTCTGCAATAAATGGCTGATGATTTGCACCCCTTCTTCAAAGCGGCGGAAGCGTTCGGCCACGTCCAGCAGTTGCCAGCCATAGTTGTGATGTTCCCGTTCTTGCCAGCCGGCGCCCACACCGAGGGTAAGACGGCCGTTACTCAAATCATCCACCGCCGCCGCCATGCGCGCCGTCATCGTCGGCTGGCGGAAGGAAACGGGCGTCACCAGCGGCCCAAACTCGATGCGCTGCGTGTGGCTGGCCAGCCAGGTCAGCGAAACCCACAACTCCAATGAATCCAGGTCAGGTGGATTCATGTTAGTGTAATGGTCTGAACGGTAAAGCCCCACAAAACCGAGCTCTTCTACGGCCGTAGCCAACCGCTGCCACCGCGCCCAATTTAACCCATTTTGCCCTTCCACCATGATTGCAACTTCCATCATCATCGTCTTCCATTTGTCGCGCGATTTTGGCAGATCGCGTTACGTAGTAAAACAAAAACGCTCACCCTAAATGAAGAATGAGCGTTTCCCGGTGATCACGAAATTTGGAGTTACGCTAACTGCGTATCGAGATGGGGCAGGATTTGGGCCACAATGCGGTCTTTGGGCTGCGCCCCGGTGATACGGGCAACCACCGCGCCACCCTTAAACAGCATCAGCGTGGGGATGCCCACAATACCGTAACGGCCAGGTACAGCCGGATTGTCATCCACGTCCATCTTGCCCACCTTCAACACGCCGTTATATTCTGCGGCGATAGCGTCTACATGGGGGGCAACCATACGGCACGGGCCACACCAGTCAGCCCAGAAATCAATCAGCACCGGCTGTTTTGATTTCAGCACCTCATTCTCGAAGTTCGCGTCCGTAATTTCACTTGTATATTGATTTGCCATTTTAATGCTCCTTCAACATCATATCCCATACGGGTTGGTTCTTAAAAGTTCAGGGTAGTAGATGCCACCAATCACCACATTCTTACCTGAGAGTTTAGCCAAAGGGTTTTGCCTGTCAAGGAAATCGTCGCGCAAGGCTGTTGTTTCTTGAATGGCTGTTCACCCCTACGTGAACTTTTCCAGATTAACATTTTGGCATTGCACCGGCGTGTTTGGTTGCCAACGGAAAGCCGGTAAGGTAAAGTATTCACGAGGAGTCTTATGCCCAAATCTACCCGTATTATCAACTGGCGCTACCGCCAGGAACAACGACGAAAACGTAGCGGCACGGCCGTCCTTAAAACCGTGACCATCCTCCTCTTTGCTTTCCTGTTTACGGGCTGTCTGGTGCTGACGATGGGTGGCGTGGGGGTCACGGCCGTGTATGCCTACTTCACCCAGGATTTACCTGACTTCACCGAGTTGGAACAGTTGGGCCAGCACGAGACCACCACCTTTGAAACCACCAAAATGTACGCCTGGGGGCCGGAAAGCGCCAGCGGCAACCGCGACCTGGTGCTCATCTACGAAATCATTGACCCCCTCGGCGGCGACCGGCAGTGGCTCCAATATCAGCAAATGCCACAGCACATGATAGACGCCACCGTGGCCATTGAAGACCGCACCTTCTGGACCAACCGGGGCTTTGACCTGGTCGGTATTGGCCGTGCCTTTAACGAATACGTCATCAAGGGCGGCGACATCCAGGGTGGCTCTTCCATCACCCAACAGGTGGTCAAAAACAACCTGATCGAGCCGGAACGCCGCCTGGTGGGGGAAGAGGTCGGTTTTGCCGATTACGAGCGCAAAGTGCAGGAACTGCTGCTGGCCCAGCGCGCCACCTCCGCCTACTCCAAAGAGCAAATTATAGAGTGGTATCTCAATACTAACTTCTACGGCAATCTGGCGTATGGCATTGAAGCCGCCGCCCGCGTCTACTTTAACAAAACGGCCGCCGAACTGACCCTGGCCGAAGCGGCTATGCTGGCTGCCATCCCCCAATCCCCGGCCATCAACCCCATCAACAACCCGGAAGCGGCCAAGATACGCCAGGAACTGGTACTGGACGCCATGGCCCGCGAAGGCATGATCACGCCGGAAACGGCCGTAGCCACCAAAACCATCCCTGTGCCCGTCGCCCGCGGCATTGAGGAACGCTTTGACATCATCGCCCCCCACTTCGCCCTTTACGTACAGCAGCAGTTGGAGCGCATGTTTCCGCCGGAACTCATCCTGGGCGGCGGGCTGCGGGTCTACACCAGCCTGGATTTGCAAATGCAGCGGCAGGCGGAATGTGTCACCCGCGCCCAACTGGCCCGGCTCTCCGGCGTGGTGGGCACGGTTTTGCTCCTTGATGAACTGGCTGACTGCCATGCGCTGGCCTATTTGCCGCCACAGTTGGCCGCCGACCAGGGCAAAGATTTCGATGTCAACAATGCCGCTGTGGTGATGCTTGATCCCACCACCGGCGAAATCAAGGCGCTGGTGGGCAGCGCCAATTATTGGGACGCCAGTATTGATGGTTCGTTTAATGTGGCCGTAGACGGCCGTCGCCAGCCCGGTTCCGCTTTCAAACCCTTCACCTACCTCACCGCTCTCAGCCAGGGGTACAACGCTGCCACCATGGTGCTGGACGTGGAAACCGATTTTGGCACGCCTTATAATGGCGTACCTTACGTGCCCCAAAACTACGACCGCCAGTTTCATGGCCCCCTGCGGCTGCGCCAGGCATTGGCCAACAGCTACAACGTACCCGCCGTGCAGGTACTCAGTTGGGTGGGCATCCCCAAAGTGCTGCGCACCGCCCACAGCATGGGCATTGACACGCTGGACGGGGGGCACACCGCCTATGGCCTCTCCCTCACTTTGGGCGGCGGCGAAGTGACGCTGCTGGACATGGTGTATGCCTACTCCGTCATCAACAACATGGGGGCGATGGTGGGGCAGCCACGCCCACCAGAACGGCAGCGCCCTGGCTACCGTACGCTTGATCCCGTCGCCATTTTGCGCGTGGAAGACCGCAACGGCAACGTGCTGTACGAATACAACCAGCCGCAGCGCCGCGACATTTTGCCGCCGCAGTTGGCCTACCTGATGAATGACATCCTCTCTGACCGCAGCGCCCGCTGCGCCGCTTTTGGCTGCCCCAATGTGCTGGAACTGCCGGGCAATCGCCCCGCCGCCGCCAAAACAGGCACCACCAACAACTACCGCGACGACTGGACCATTGGCTACACGCCAGAACTGGTGACGGGCGTCTGGATGGGCAACAGCGACAACAGCCCCACCAACGACCTGCCCAGTTACAAGGGGGCGGCCCCCATCTGGCACGCGCTGATGAGTTGGGCGCTGGATGGCAAGGCGATCAGCGTCTGGCAGCGACCGCCGGGCCTGATTGAAATGGGCGTCTGCAATATCTCCGGCTTGCTGCCCACGCCCTACTGCCCCACCATCTCTGAACTGTTTATGGATGGCACCCAGCCCACCACGTTTGACACGATTTACCAGGAGTTTGCCATCAACCGGGAAACGGGGCGGCTGGCGACAATCAGCACGCCGCCGGAATTGATCGAGCGCAAAGTGTTCCGCATCTATCCGGCAGCCGCCGCCGACTGGGTGCGCGAAAATGAAATTGAGCAACCGCCGACAGAATACGACACCATCATTGCGCCCACGCCAAATAATGAGATCGGGATTGTCTCGTTACGGCCGTTTGCCTTCATTCGCGGTCAAGTTACCATCACCGGCACCGCCCAGAGCGACAACTTCGCCTTCTACCGCCTGGCCTACTTTGAAGGGCTGACACCGCAAAACCTGCAAACCCTGGCCGACAATGTGGCCGAACCCAAAGAAAACGCTCCCCTGGCCGTCTGGGATGTCTCCACGCTGAACGGCCTGTATACGCTACTGCTCACCGTCGTCCGCGGCGACGGCAGTTTTGCCGAATTTAGCGTGCCTGTCACCATTGACAACGAGCCACCCAAAGCAGCCATCCTCTTCCCCCTGCCCAACCAGCAAATTTTCACCGACGAAACGTGGGTGCTGGTGCAGGCGCAGGTGACGGACAACGCCTCGATCAAACTGGTGGAGTTCTTTGTAGACAATGCCGAAGTTCCCTACGCCATCAGTACCGTACCCCCCTTCACCGAAAAGTGGACGATCCCCGGCCCCGGCTGCCACACTTTCCGGGTGCGGGCAACGGACGCGGCCGGCAACCAGACCACCAGCGAGCCGGTATCCGCCTGTCTGGTTGCACGAGAATAACGGCTGGTTGCCTGTTTGCAAACCCCGTGTGCGGGCTTTCTCGGAAGCCTGTTTGAGAGGAATATCATGAAATCACGACTTACGACTTTCATCTCCATATTATTGGTTGCCCTTTTCTGTTTAGAGTTAGCAAACACGCTGTTTCAAGCCTTGTACGCTCAATCACCTGCAAACAATGACACGGCCGTTTCCCCTCAATCCCCTGCTTCCTCCTGGTACAATCAGTTGGTACACCAGGAAACGGCTGGCGTTTCAACTTCCATTATGGTAGACAGTTCTGGCCATCCTCATATTTCCTACACTTCGTGGGAGGGTCTAAGACACGCATTTTGGACAGGTAGCACCTGGATCAGCCAGACGGTAGATCCCCTGGATGCGGGTTACTATAACTCTATAGCTATCGATAGCAATGGACGACCTCATATAGCCTATCTGGGATCGACTGGCTCAAACCAGGCGGCCGTGAAGTATGCGCGGTGGACAGGTGCGCTCTGGTCTATTGAGGTGGTTAGTATTGTAATTCATGTTTCAGACGTTTCGCTGGTATTAGACAATTCAGACCAGCCACATATCAGCTACTTTGAAGGAGGTGATGGAACGGGCAGTTCATATCCGCCCGGCTTAAAATATGCCCGCTGGACTGGAGGGGAGTGGGAAATCGAGTTGGTGGATGATCTTGGGTTTTGGTATCTCTCTATAGATTTAGACAGTGCGGGTAATCCCCATATTGCTTATCTCGACCAAGTGAATTCTGATCTAAGGTATGCTCATAAAGAAGGCAATACTTGGGATATTCAGGTAGTAGATTTTGAAGGTGCAGTTGGAGGCTACAACAGTATTACGATAGACACAGTCGATCATCCGCATATTAGTTACCAGGACGCGACAAGTCGGTTTCTCAAATACGCTTATTGGGACGGCAATGAATGGGTAATCGAGACCTTAGAGATTGGGGGATGGAACAGTTCAATGGCCTTGGACGTGTTGGGTAGATCGCACATTATTCATCTTTCTTATTATCTGGACGGCCCATTGAAGCATACTTACAGAGATGGCAATAATTGGAAAACAGAGATAATCGCCGAAGCAGCTGATCGTAACGGGGCAACTTCTGTAGCATCCAGCGCTGATGGCTATCTTCATGTGAGTTACTTCAGCGCATTTCCCGAAATCGATATCTGGTACGCACGTACACTGCCACTGCTTGACCTGGAAAAAAGCGCCAGTTCTATTGTGGGCGTGCCAGTTGGTGCAGAACTGACGTATACATTAACGCTGACAGGTCCCGGAGTGTCTGTTAACTTACTTGATCCTTTGCCTCCTAACGTAGAATATATAACCGGCACGCTAACCTATCCAGCGGTTTATAGCCCAACCATTCATGCCATCTTGTGGCAGGGCACTCTATCCGACACCTCCCAAACATTTGAATTTAAGGTGGTACCAACAGTTGGGCTGATAGGTGATCCAGACCTGTCCATACCCATCGTCAATTCAGCCTGGTTAACTGACACAGTTTACCCAAGAGCTGCTTTCGAGATGATCATTGTAAACGGCTGGCATCAATATTTACCAGTAGTGTTGAACCCTTAATTGAGGGTAATAATTGTGACGCCATTTCAACTTGGTAATATGTTCGTATTCGCCATCTCCCAGGCAACGGATGTTATCTTATCCCCTCGATCTACTCCTATTCCCACAAAAAAGAATCCCCGGCAGCACTCAGGTTGCTGCCGGGGATTCTCATTGCCCTCGACCATCCCCATAACTTCCTGATTGTAAATTCCCTTTCATCTCGTTTTGTGTGCGAAATTCAATCGTGAAAGTGGCAGGGAGTCATTGGTCCCGGAACTGTTATTGGTTTTTAACTTTCCATCTGGCTGGCGGTTTGATCGGCTATTGGATCATTTCCCTGATGCTCAAACCGCATCTGGTCAAAACACATCGGCCATACAACCGTCTATCGGAAACTATATGCACCATTTCTGACAACGTTTCTGGCGCTGGCGAAAACAAGATAGTGCGGTATGGTTGAGAGTAAATCACCCGCTTTACATGGTCAGGCATTATGATCAGAATGACTCCTAAACTTTCATTTTCACAATCAAATGGTGAACCGGAGACGGCTTCAGGGCGCGTCGCCGCCATCCGCGAAAACCTGGACGATTTGCGCGGCCAGTTAACCGCCCATATCGCCTTGTTAACATTGGTGACGGCCCAATTGATGCTGCTCTTTTACGACCCGCCGGTCAGTTTCCCGGTGGACATGCTGTTCTATTGGGCGGGGCTGACCGGCCTGTGTTTGCTGGCGCTGGCGCTAAACACCAGGTCTACTATCTGGGCGCGGCGGCTGTTGGCCTGGGGCCTGGCAGCGGCGCTGGCGGTCATGATGGCGCTCTTTCCGGTGACCTGGCTGCCATTTCTCGGCGCGATTCTCATTTTTGTTGCGGGCCTGTTGGTGAGCGGCGGTGAATTAGTCACGGCCGTCACCATTGGCATGACGGCCGTGTGGCTCACCAACCAGGGCAGCCGCGCCTATGACCTCACCGGTGTCCTCACGGTGCTGGCGCTGGCGTTGGCGGCCGCCTGGCTCACCGCCCGCCAGTTAACCATCACCCTGGACTGGGTGTGGCATATGAACCAACGCGCTGCCGAACTGCTGGAAACGACACGCAGCCAGCAAGCCGACCTCCGTCTGGCCAACAAATCGCTCAAAATCGTTAACGACCTGCGCGAACGCACCGAACATGAACTGCTGCTGGCGCATAAACAACTGCGCGAAGCGCAACGCCTCAAAGAGCAGTTTGCCGCCAACATCAGCCACGAACTGCGGACCCCCCTGGCCATCATCCTCGGCTTCAGCGAAGTGATGGTGCTGTCGCCAGAGGTATACGGCGGCGAAAGCTGGCCGCCCAAATTGATGCGCGACGTATACCAGATTTACCGCAACAGCCGCCATCTGCTGGGGCTGATTGACGACATACTTGATTTATCTCGTTTCGAGATGGTCGGGTTTACGCTGCACAAAGAGCCAACGGCGCTGGCGCCGCTTTTGCAGGAGACGGCGGCCATTGTAACCAACCTATTTGAAAACACACCTGACATTTCGCTGTGGCTGGAAATACCGGCTAACCTGCCCACAGTGGAGGTTGACCAGACGCGCATCCGCCAGGTGGTGCTGAATTTGCTCAACAACGCCCGCCGCTACACAGAATCAGGCACCGTGACGCTCCGGGCAGAAACGGCCGTAGACGAAGTGATCATCCAGGTGCAAGATACCGGCCCTGGCATTGCCGCGGAGCAACTGGCACACATCTTCACCGAGTTTTACCAGGTAGACCATTCGCTCAGCCGGCAGCATGGCGGCGTGGGACTGGGCCTGGCTATTTGCCAACGTTTTGTGGAGGCGCACGACGGCCGTATCTGGGCCGAAAGTGAACCTGGCATTGGCTCGACGTTTGCCTTCAGCCTGCCCCGGCCCCATGTCCGCCCATTACCCAGACCCTACCAGACGCGCCCAATCGAGCCGCTGCCCCAGGCGGTACGGCCGTGCCTGCTTGCCGCTGACCCCGACCCCCTGGTTATCAATCTACTCCAGCGTCATCTGGCCGAATTTGAAATCATCCCCATAGGCCATCCAGATGAACTGACCGCCCACCTGACCACTTATCACCCACTGGCAGTCATTTACAACCTGCCTCCGGGTGAACATACCCCCTCGGCATGGCTAAAAGGTCTGAGCGTCCCCCTGATTGAATGTTCGCTGCCAAGCCAGGCATGGATGGCGGACACGCTGGGCGCCGTGGCCTGCCTGACCAAACCGATCAACTTTGACCAGTTGCGGGCAGAAATGGCGCAGTGTGGGCCGGTGCAGCGGGTGCTGGTGGTAGACGACAATCCGGGCGTCTGCCAGTTGGTAGAACGTGGCCTGGCGGCTATTCAGGCCGAATTGGCTGTACAGGTGGCGTATGACGGCCGTGCCGCCCTCAATGCGATGCAGCAAGAACGCCCCGACCTGGTCATCCTCGACTTGATCATGCCCCAAATGGACGGGCTGGCCGTGTTAACATCCATGCAGAACGACGATACCCTGGCCGATGTGCCCGTCATCTTGCTGACGGCTACCAATTACATGGAAGACCGCCTGGCGCAGGCCGGCAGCCAGATCACCGTCAGCCAGACCACACCCTGGCCTCCCGGCGACACCTTACGATGTCTGGAAGGGATTTTGAAAAGTTTGCGGCCAGTGATCGGCAATTGAGTAATTGGGTATTGTGTGATTGGCGTTTCAATGACTCAAATACCCTTGCCAAAGATGAGAAACAGGCAAAGAAGCAGCCTGTGTCCAGTCTTAATGAAAGCTGGTTGGGTATGATTCAGGGGCAGTATGGTGAACCGGACTCTTGACCTATCCACTACGACTTGTCAGGTTTGCGCTGATTTTTTCGCTTGACTATAATTTTGACACCTTATAGGAGAAACAGAGACATGGCTCTTTCTGAGTCGAACACCCAACTATCCCCCACCATACCAGACATCTCCACAAACAGTGAAATTCGGCAGCCAGCCGGGGTGGTCGTGCGGGAAATCATCGAGACGCTGTTGCTCACCTTTTTCATCTTCTGGCTGGTCAATAGCCTGGTGGGCCGGTACCGGATTGATGGCAGCAGCATGAACCCCACGTTACAACATGGCGAATATCTCCTCATCAACAACCTGGCTTATTACCTGAATGAACCGCAGCGGGGCGACATTATCGTCTTTCACCACCCCAACAGTGATCTCAACCTCATCAAACGAGTCATAGGCTTACCGGGCGACCAGATTGAAATTTCTGACCAGCATGTGAAAGTAAACGGTGTGCTCTTGACTGAGCCTTACATTCAGGCCGAACCGACATATAGTGGTAATTGGACGGTGCCGGAAGACGAGTATTTTGTACTCGGTGATAACCGGAACAGTTCCAGCGACTCGCATAGCTGGCAATATCTACCTAAAGAAAACATCATCGGCAAAGCGATATTTATCTATTATCCGTTCACCCAATGGGGTCGTGTACCCCATTACCAACACCCGATAGAATGAGAGTATGATGTAATGGGCTACCGGCGTGAGGAGATCGAACAAATGGTACGGCAGGTGGTCGCCCGCACGGTGGGGCAATCACCGTTGGCGACCGGAGGGACACAGGTTAACGGCCGTACCCCCTCCTCCGCTCCTTCTCACCCCATCATAGACGCCGACACCATTCGCCAGCTTCCCGCTCATTCTACCTATACCGCCCCCCCCGGCAGCCTGATTACTCCCCTGGCCCGTGAAGCCGCCCTGGAACGCGGGATCCAGCTTGAAACTGGAAGCCCAAAGTCCAAAGTCCGATTACCGATAACCGATCACCGATCACCGATCACCGATCACCGCACCATTGCCCTCGGCGCAGATCACGGCGGCTATCAATTAAAGGAGCAGATCAAGGGGATGCTAGAAAAAACAGGCTATCCGGTCATTGATTGTGGCGCGCACAGCAGTGAAGCGGTAGATTACCCGGATTATGCGTATGCGGTGGCGCAGTTGGTGGCCAACGGCCGTGCCTGGCGTGGCATTATGATTGACGGCGCGGGCATTGGCAGTTGCATGGCGGCCAACAAAGTGCCCGGCGTGCGCGCAGCCATGTGTTATGACCAGGCAACGGCCGTGAACAGCCGCGAACACAACAATGCCAACGTGCTGACGTTAGGCGCCGGCCTCATCGGCCCCGCCCTAGCCAACCAGATCGTCACCACCTGGCTCAACACCGATTTTGGCGGCGGTCGTCACGCCCGCCGCGTGGATAAGATAGACGCGATTGGCAATCGCTTTTCCCGTAATCCGTGATGCGTGACCAGGTCACGCATCACGGATTACGCATCATGCATGGTAACAAAGGCGACTTTAGAACGACTCATCGAAGAAGTCACCCATGAAGTGTGGCTGCGGCTGAACCAGATGGAGGGTGGCGGCACGGCCGTGTCTGCATCCGGCTGCAACTGCCAGGACGGCTCCTGCGCCCAACACTGCACCGACCAGGTACGCCAGGTGATGCAGGCCGGGGCCACCCGCCTCACCGCCAGCCTGGGCACCCACCCCACCGACCAGGCCATCAGCCGCACCATTGACCACACTTTGCTCAAAGCCGACGCCTCTCAGGAGCAAATTGCCCAGCTTTGTTACGAAGCCCGCAAATACCAGTTCGCCTCCGTTTGCGTCAATCCCACAAATGTGAAATTATCCTCCCAACTGCTCAAAGACAGCGGCGTCAAGGTTTGCACGGTGGTTGGCTTCCCGTTGGGGGCCACCCCCGGCACCGTCAAAGCGTATGAAACCCAACAGGCCATCCGCGACGGCGCCACCGAAATTGATATGGTCATCAACGTGGGCGCACTTAAATCACAGGATTACCGGCTGGTGCTGGAAGACATCGGCGCGGTGGTGCGCGCCGCCCATGCCGGCAATGCTCTGGTCAAGGTGATTATCGAAGCCGCTTTGCTCACCGACGAAGAAAAAGTGATCGCCTGCCAGTTAGCCAAAACAGCCGGGGCCGATTTTGTCAAAACTTCCACTGGTTTTGGCCCTGGCGGGGCCACTGTGCCCGATGTATCGCTGATGCGCCGGGTGGTAGGGGCCGAGATGGGCGTCAAGGCTGCTGGCGGCGTCGGTTCATACCAGGATGCCCAGGCGATGATTGCCGCCGGAGCCACCCGCCTTGGCGCCAGCGCCGGGGTGCGCATCGTCCGCGAAGCCGCCGGTGAACAGGTGACGGCTATAAAATCGAACTACTAAACCAAACCTGACAGCTCTTTGCAGACCGGTCAGGTTTGCCCAAACAAGGAACAAGCTATGAAATGTGACTACTGCCGCATTGGCCGCCTCACGCACACCAAAGTGCCGTACATCACCTTCCTGGATGACCAGATGTTGGTTCTGCCCAACGTCTCGGCGCTGCGCTGCGATATGTGCGGCGAAGTGCATTTTCACGAAGGGTTCCTGGAACAGCTACAATTCCTGCTCGATCGGCTGACCGAAACGGAATATCCGCCGGAAACGACCGATTGGCTGGCGCTGAATGATCAGTTACCTTATTGGCAGCCTGGCAGCCGGGTGAGTTAATTATGACCGTTGATTTACGCAGTTACGTTTTTTTGGATAGTTTGCAGCCGCAGCACGCGGCATTCCTGGGCACGGTGGCGCGTGGTTTTTTGCCTCTGCCGGGCGACGCTTCGTTGTGGATTGAGATTTCACCGGGCATTGAGATTAACCGCATCACCGACATCGCCCTGAAAGCGGTGGGGGTGCGGCCAGGAATGCAGATTGTGGAACGGCTATATGGACTGCTGGAAGTCCACTCATCCAGCCAGGCAGACGTGCGCGCAGCCGGGGCGGCCATCCTGGACGCGCTCGGCCTTAAAGAAGAAGACCGCCTCAAGCCTAAAGTCGTTTCCAGCCAGATCATCCGCCACATTGACGCCCATCAGGTGCAGTTGATCAACCGGATGCGGCACGGGCACATGATTCTGGCCGGGCAAACGCTCTATGTGATGGAAGTGGCCCCGGCGGCGTATGCTTCGTTGGCGGCCAACGAAGCAGAAAAACGGGCCAACCTGAACATCCTGGAAGTGCAGGCGTTTGGCAGCTTTGGTCGCGTTTATCTGGGCGGCGAAGAGCAGGATATTATGGCCGGGTATCAGGCAGCGATCACGGCCGTTGAAAGCGTCTCCGGCCGGGCGCAAGAAGAAAGTAAACGAGAATAATCGTTTGTAGTAGGCGACTCATCGCCGTTTGAGGGCGATAAATCGCCTACTACGAACCTGTAGGAGGCATGTATGACAGAAGCACTAGGCATGATCGAATGTCGCGGGTTTGCGGCAATGGTAGAAGCGTCTGACGCCATGGTGAAGGCGGCCCGCGTGGAACTGGTGGGCTACGAGAAGACCGGCGGCGGCTACGTCACGGCCATCGTGCGCGGCGATGTGGCCGCCGTGAAAGCGGCCGTAGAAGCCGGCGCGCGCGGCG
Source organism: Chloroflexota bacterium (assembly GCA_014584575.1). GTDB lineage: Bacteria > Chloroflexota > Anaerolineae > Promineifilales > Promineifilaceae > CAADGU01. Next base: position 27,451 of record JACTMP010000076.1, on the reverse strand, counting down.
CCGAAAAAGTAGGCGAAGTAGTCGCCATCCACGTCATCCCGCGCCCCCACGCCAATGTGGACCAGGCGTTGCCGTTGGGTCGCCAGGCAGAAGCCGGAACAGAGTCGTAAGCCGTAATCCGTAATCCGACATCGGACTTCGGGTTTCGGATTACGGGTCACGGATTACGCATCACGCTATGTATCTCGGCAAAGTTATCGGCACACTGGTGGCTACGCGCAAGGAAAGCTCACTGGACGGGCTGAAGTTCCTGGTGGTGCGCCGCCTGACTGTGGAAAACGAAGAAGAGAGCGGCTATGTGGTGGCGGCTGACGCTGTGGGCGCGGGCATTGGCGAGGTGGTCATGGTGGCTACCGGCAGTTCCGCCCGGCAAACAGTGATGACCGACAAACGGCCGTGTGACGCCGTCATTATGGCGATTGTGGACACGTGGGAAGTAGATGGCGCGGAGAAATATCATAAAGAGTAGAGATTGGTGTTGTAGGACGATTTGCTAAATCGTCCCACAGCAATACCCCATGAAAGACGAGGAAATCCAGGCAATCATTGACCGGGTGATGCGTGAGGTGGGGGCAACAGCGCCAACACCGGTAGGTATACGGCCGTCCCCCCCCGCACCCCCACCCCCCAACCACCAACCGCCCCCCGTCGGGCAGGATGGCGTCTTCCCCACCCTGGATGAAGCGGTCGCCGCCGCCAAAATCGCCTTTCAACAACTTAACCAACTACCCCTGGAAATCCGCAAACATATGGTGGCGCACATGCGCCAGGCGGGGCGGGAACATGCCCAGGTGTTGGCTGAACTGGCCCACAGCGAATCCGGCATGGGTCGCGTGGAAGACAAAGTCCTCAAGAACATCCTCAACGCGGACAAGGCGCAGGGCACAGAAGCGCTGGAACCGACAGCCTGGAGCGGCGACGGTGGGCTGACGCTGACAGAATGGGCGCCCTATGGTCTGATTGGGGCGCTGACACCCAGCACGAATCCCACCAGTACCGTCATTTGTAACGCCATCTCCATGGTCGCCGCCGGTAATGCGGTGGTCTTCAACGCCCATCCCTCCACCCAAAACGCCTCCAACCGGACGGTGCAGGTATTGAACCAGGCAATTCGGAAAGCGGGTGGACCGGGGAATTTGCTCACGGCCGTCGCCCAACCCACCCTGGAAACTGCCACCGCCCTCATGCACCACAAAGAGATCCGCCTGCTCACCGTCACCGGTGGCGCGCCAGTGGTGCGCGCCGCCATGCAAAGCGGCAAACGGGCCGTCTGCGCCGGGCCGGGTAACCCGCCGGTAGTCGTGGACGAAACGGCCGATATTGAGCAGGCGGGGCGAGATATTGTCATTGGCGGCTCGTTTGACAATAATATCGTTTGCACCACCGAAAAAGAGACGTTTGCGGTAGCGGCGATCTGCGATGACCTGATCAGCGCCATGACGCGCTACGGTGCGGTCAAAATCAATAGCTGGCAGTTCAACCGGCTGTGGCAGGCGGTGACGGTAAAAGATCGTGGCCCACGCCAGCCGGCGGACATGAACAAAACCTTTATTGGCAAGAACGCCAGTGTGCTGCTGGCCGAAATCGGCATTTCTGCCGGGCCGGAAGTAAGGCAGATTGTCGTCGAAGTGGATCAAAATCATCCGGCGGTCTGGTCAGAACAGATGATGCCCATTATGCCGGTGGTGCGCGTGGCCAATGCGGACGAAGGCATAGACCTGGCGGTGGCAGCGGAACATGGCTTTCGGCACACGGCCGTGATGCACTCCAAAAACCTGGATAACCTCAGCCGCATGGCCCGTGAGATGGATTGTAGTATTTTTGTGAAAAATGGGCCCTGTCTGGCCGGGTTAGGTTATGGCGGCGAAGGTTTTTGTTCGTTTACCATTGCCAGCCCTACCGGCGAAGGGTTAACAGGCCCACGCAGTTTCAGCCGTTTACGGCGCTGCACCCTGGTAGACTCGTTTCGGATTGTATAGAGTTTCTCCTGGCAGTATCGGGAGATTGCAGCAAGCAAGGAGAACTATGTTTCATGAGTATTGGCGCACGTAATCTGATTAATCTTGACCTCTTTACTGACGCATACCGGGTGACGGGCCGGGCGCTGGTCGGCACCGGCGGCATTCATGCCGAACTGGGCAACCCCAATTCTAAATTTCTGGAACTACAAGATGCCTATATTTCGCGCATCCATGAGCCAGGCATCATCATTGCCAATTACAAACTGGCCTCTTTTCGCAAGGACAACATCAACTTCATTGTGCTGAGTGATCGGCGCGATGGCATACCGGTGGGCACACAACACGGCCGTAGCGTTTTCACACGTGGCCGCCACATCCCCGCTTTTCTCACTGTCCCCTCCTTTGAAATTCAGGGCGAGGTCATTCACGAAGGCAAACCATCGGCGCGGGAAATTCTGGTACAATCTATGGGGCGGTTTCAACTGATATTCGACGCCAAAGCCTCCGCCTCTAACACGCCAGAGATTTCTTACAGCGGCGACCTGATTTTGGTGCAAAAAGAACGTATTGGTATCTTCTGTCTGGATTTAAGCCAACCCATGTGAGCTGAGGAGAAGATTGAGTGGCTCGTATCTACGTAATTGACGACGACGAACAACTACTACGCATGGTTGGCCTCATGCTGGAACGAGGCGGCCACACCGTCACCCTCATCAGTAACCCGGTTGATGGGTTGGAACAGGTGCGCGCCGACAAACCTGATCTCTTAGTGCTGGATGTGATGATGCCCAATTTGAGTGGGCATGACATTTCGCGGGAAATACGGGGTAATAAACAGTTGGAGGATTTGCCAATCCTGGTGCTGACGGCGCGCTCGCAAGAGATTGACCGCACCACAGCCCTCAAAAGTGGCGCCGATGATTATTTGAGCAAACCCGTTACCTCGCAGGAATTGATTGAACGGGTAGACGGCTTACTGGCTAAAAAAGGGGGACAGAAAAAACAGGAAGAAGGGGTGGTTGTCACCGTGTTTGGGTTTCGTGGCGGTGCGGGCCGGACCACGCTGGCGGTGAATCTGGCAGCGGCGCTGCGCCGGGTCAGCCAGCAAGAGGTGTGCCTGATAGACCTGTCGCCAACCGGCAGCCAGAGTGTAATGCACATGCGGTTGCAGGCCCGCTCTTCCTGGGCAGATTTGCCGGAAAGTATAGATTGGCAGGTATTAAAGGAGCGTCTGGTGATACATCCCTCTGGTTTGCGGGTGCTGGCAGCGCCGGCAAAACCGGTATTACCCATGTCGCCCTCCGAAGAAACCACACGTGCGATGCTGGATATTTTGCGTCATCAGGTGGCGTTTACGGTGATTGACGCACCGAATGTGTTTTCACCGGCGTTTATCACGGCCGTGTCCGCCGCCGATATGTCCCTTCATGTGGTTACGCCAGAAGTGGTGTCGGTGCAAACGGCCGTGCAGCTCAACCGCCTCATCGCCAAAGCTAATATCACCGTCAAACGCAAGTCACACATTTTGAACCAGCCCACCCCAGACGCCCAACTGCCCCAGGCCGCCGTTGAACGTGGCCTGAATACCAAAGTCTCCTTTCTGATCGGTTACGACACCAACCAATCCCGCGCCATGTCTCAGGGCGTCCCCCTCACCCTGACCTCGGCGAAAAGCCCCCTCCCCACCGTGATTAAACGCATGGCCGAAGCCATCTGGCAGCGGGTGGCTACACAAAGTTAAAAACGTGTTCACGTGCTCACGTGAGCACGTGAACCTGCGAGCACATTCATGGATTTCCCCGCCCTGGCCCTACTGGAATTTAACAGCATTGCCGTCGGCATCATGGCCGGTGATGCCATGGTGAAACGGGCGCCGGTCAGCCAGATTCAGACGGGCACGGTGCAGCCAGGGCATTATCTGGTGCTGGTGGTGGGGGACGTGGCCCCGGTGCAAGAGGCGGTGCAGGCGGGCAAAGAGACGGGGCAGGCGGCGCTGCGCGATATGGTTTTCCTGCCCAACGTCCATCCGGCGGTGGTGCAGGCGCTCGGCGGCGCGCTGGCGGTGCAGCCCACCGACGCGCTGGGCGTGGTGGAAACGCAAACGGTAGCGGCGGCCATTCATGCCGCTGATGCAGGCGTCAAAGGGGCGGAAGTGACACTGCTGCAACTGCGGTTGGCCGATGGTTTGGGCGGCAAGGGGCTGGTTTTGTTCACCGGATTGGTGGCGGATGTGGAAACGGCCGTGGCCCTGGGTACGGCCGTCGCCCCTTCCCAACTGGTGCGCCAGGCCGTCATCCCCCAACTACACGCCGAAATGTGGGAGAATGTCAACCGGTACGGCCGTTTTGGCGGCCACTTCACCTGGGAACCGGTATAACGTTCGTAGTAGGCGATTTATCGCCGACGGACGGCGATAAATCGCCTACTACGAACAGTGAATCTTTCATGCAACTGGCAAAGGTTATTGGCACAGTCGTAGCCACTCAAAAATACGAAGGGTTGGAAGGAATTAAATTCCTGATCGTGCAGCCGCTGGATAAACAACAGCAACCCAAAGGGGAACCGGTTGTGGCCGCCGACGCCACCGCCCAGGCTGGCCCGGACACCCTGGTTTTTATCGTCGGCAGCCGCGAAGCGGCGCAGGCGCTGCCCAACACCTTTGTCCCTGTAGACCATGCCATTGTGGGCATTGTGGATGATGTTAATGCAGGTGATTGAGCCGTAGCGCAATCACCTGACCGCAAGTTATGTACATTGGACAAGTAAGTGGAACCGTTGTTGCCACCATCAAACATGAGGCGTTTCACGGCCGTAAATTACTCATTGTGGATCAACTGGACCCCAACGGCGAGCCAACCGGAATCTATGACATTTGCGTAGATGTGGTGCAGGCGGGGGTGGGCGACCGGGTGTTGGTGATGGATGAAGGCAACGGCGCCCGCCAGATTCTGCAACGCGCCGTCGCGCCCGTCCGCGCCGTCATCGTCGGCATTGTGGACGAGGTGTCATGTGTCACGTATCAAGTGTCAAACGACTCGACACCTGACACATGACACCTGACACATGACACGTATAATACCCCCATGTTGATTGCCACCTGTGTTGTGAAATTAGAGTTGGACGGTGTTTTATCGTTGAAAGAAAAGCGCCAGATCGTCAAGTCTATCCTGGCACGGCTGCCGCACCATTTTAACGTGGCCGTGGCCGAAGTGGAGGCGCAGGATGTCTGGCAAACGGCCGTGATCGGCATAGCCACCGTCGGCACCGATGCCGCCTATTTACATGGGTTGTTGGAAAAAGCGGTCGCCTGGATTGAGCAGACACGCCCCGACATTCCCATTGGTGATTATGAAATTGAGCTACTCTAAGTTGGAACAAACCAGCGCCAGGATGCGTATACCAGCCATGATCAAGGCATCTTTCAAATTGAACCTGGGAGATGGTCGCTCTCAGATGAGACAATCTCCAATCTCCAATCTCCAATCTCCAAAAATCCTCTGGCTTGCCCTTCTCCTCCTGATTGTCATTGTATACCCCACCCAGGCCCAGGAAGAGCCGGCCCAACCGGCCGGCCTGACGTTGTCCGCCAGGGCCGGGTTTGATGGACTATACAAAGGGGAGTATTGGCTGCCGGTGGTGGTGAGCGTGGCGAACAGCGGCCCGGCCATTGAAGGCGAAGTGCGCGTTTACCCCGGCACAAATCCCAACAACGAATTGAGATACCGCGCACCCATCAGCCTACCCACGCAGTCAGACAAACGGGTCACGGTATACGTTCGTATGTCCGGTGCAGCGACGACGGCGCTGGTGCAGTTGGCAGATGCGGAGGGGCACATCATTGCTCAGACACGCACGCAGCAATTGGCGCGGGTGCGGGCCGCAGACATGTTGTATGGGGTCGTCAGCCCGGACACCGGTGAATTTGATTTCCTCAGCAAAGCGTCCGGTAGTCGTGTTGCCGCCACCGTCGCCTATCTGACACTGGCCGATTTGCCAGACCTGCCCGCCGCCTGGAACGCCCTGGATGTGTTGATTTTCAATGATACCGACACCTCCCAGTTAACGGCCGACCAAAAGGCAGCCTTAGCGTCCTGGGTGAGCACCGGCGGGCAGTTGGTGGTGACGGGCGGGGCAAGCTGGCAGAAAACGGCCGTGCCCCTGGCCGATTGGCTGCCCGTTTCCCTGACCGGCAGCGAGACGGTAGCAGATTTGCCCGCCCTGGCCGAACAGGCCGGCGTTCCTTTCCGCGATCCGGGGCCGTATGTGGTCACTACCAGCAGTCTGGCGCGGGGGGAACTGCTCTACCACGAAAATGGGCTGCCGCTGCTGGCGATGACGCCCCACGGCCGTGGCGCCGTCTATTTCCTGGCGTTAGATCCTCGCTTCGCTCCCCTGCTCGATTGGGATGGGGCGCAAACGATGTTCACGGCCGTAGCCGGTCGGGTGTCGCCGCTTTCCCTGTGGGGCACAGCGCCTTACGATGGCTACGCGGCGCGCAACGCCATTACCCGCTTACCTGATTTGAACCTGCCTTCCGTCTGGCAGTTGGCTCTGTTTTTGCTGGTATACACGGCCGTCGTCGGCCCTGTGAATTACCTGGTTTTGAAGCGGCAAAACCGGTTGGAACTGGCCTGGGTGACGCTGCCCGTGCTGATTTTGGGCTTTACGGCCGTGACCTACTTCACCGGCTTTCAACTGCGCGGCCGCGACCCCATTTTCAACCAGATGGCCGTCGCCTACAGCCGGGTGGACGGTCCACAGGCGCAGGTGTATAGCCTGGTTGGTCTCTATTCGCCGCGCCGCAGCACGTATGATGTGGTTTTCCCGGCCGATACACTGGCACGGCCGTTTTCGGACTTTAGAGGCAGCTTCAATCCTAACCTGAATGTAGAGGCTATCACCTTTAGCACCAACAATACGGTGGATGGCGTGCGGGTAGATGTGAGCGAAGTGCAGACGTTGAGCGCCCAAACCAACCGGCCTGCGCTGGCGATTGCCGGAGAAGGGAGCTATGTACGCGAAAGCACAGCTAACGTGCGCCTGCAAGTGACGGTGCAAAACAACAGCAACCTGACGCTGGAAAAGGCAGCGTTGTTGTTTAATGACACGGCCGTGCCCCTCGGCGACTTAACTCCCGGTGAAACAGAGCGCATCAATGAAATCGTCAGCAGCAGCGCCTCTTCCAGCCTGGGTTATGGCGGGGCGCTCACCCGACACGCCAATACGCTGCTAGGATACGACTATTACAGCAGCGCCAAACTGTATCCCCGCTATGACTTTATGCAATCATTGGAAGGTGAAAGTTTCGGCGGCAGCGCCTCATTGAGTCTGCCGCGCAACAGCGCCATCCTGGTCGGCTGGACGGAAACGGCCTCCATTGAGGTTGGTCTGAGCCAGGGAACGCCCAAACAAACGGCCGTGACCCTGCACTTCATCGAAATCCCGCTCAGCCAGAATTTGATCAGCAGCGCCGGTAACGAAGAACTGACGCTGCCCACTTTTTTACTCGATTGGGAACTGCTGCCCGACAGCACGCTCACAGGCAGCAATGCCACACCATCTCTTCTGGAACTGCAAGCCCCCGGTAGTAAGGCCGGTTTTGAGTACACCCCGCCGCTGGAGTTTCAGCAATTACCGGTCACAGGGGTAACAATCTTGCTGGAAAAACCAAGCTACTCCAGTTCCACTTTACCGGATGTGAACCTGTGGAATTGGGAAACGGAGGCGTGGATGTTGCTGCCAGGTGTGAGTTGGGGGCGCACGGCCGTACCCGACCCCACCGCTTACATTGGCCCCGCCAACACCGTCCGCTTACAGGTAGTGAGCAAAGATTCCGCGTATCAAAGTTTGACGGCCGTGTATCCTTTGCTCACTGTTAAATCAGAAAACTAACCCGTTCGTAGTAGGCGATTCATCGCCTTTCTTTCTGCGGGAGGCGATAAATCGCCTACTACAAACAGATCAGATTATGGCCTCTATCATCGAAATTCAAGGACTCACCAAAAAGTACGGCGGTTTAACTGCCCTCAATGACCTGACCCTGACCATTGACGAAGGGGCCGTGTTTGGTTTTATTGGCCCCAACGGCGCGGGCAAAACCACCACCATGCGCATCCTCACCACCCTGCTCAAGCCCACCAGCGGCAAAGCGTGGGTGGCCGGTTGTTCGGTGGCCGACGATCCGCGTGGTGTGCGCCGCGCCATCGGCTACATGCCTGACTTCTTCGGCGTCTATGACGACATGAAGGTGTGGGAATATCTCGACTTTTTCGCCGCCTGTTACGACGTGCCCAGGAGCGCCCGCGTGGGCATGATTGATGATCTGCTGACCCTGGTAGACCTGAACCACAAAAAAGAGGCCTACGTAGAAACGCTCAGCCGGGGCATGAAACAGCGCCTTTGCCTGGCGCGCACCCTGGCCCATGACCCGCAGGTGCTGATCCTGGATGAACCGGCCAGCGGCCTGGACCCCCGCGCCCGCATTGAAATCCGCGAACTGCTGCGCGAACTGAAAAACATGGGCAAAACCATCTTCTTTTCCTCGCACATCCTGTCTGAGGTGGCCGACATTTGCACCGAGATCGCCATCCTGGAAGCGGGCAACCTGATTGCCCATGGCGACATGGAGGAGATGAAGAAGCAGTTACGTGCCCACCGCCTGATTCAAGTGAAAGTATTGGGTGATTTAGGACCGGTTCAGGAATTCTTGCTGCAACACACGGCCGTACACAACATCACCCCACCCGGCGAAGCGGATTTACCCCATGACACCGTGCAGTTCGACTTTGGCGGCAATGACGAGACGTTGAGCAACCTATTGGCGCAAATGATCACCCAGGGAATCCGCGTAGTCTCCTTCCACGAAGAAACCGGCGATTTGGAAGATGTATTTTTGCAGGTGACGCAGGGGATAGTGAATTAGGAGATTAGGAGATTGAGAGATTAGGAGATTTACCAATCTCTCAATCTCCTAATCTCTCAATCTCATTTTCCAGAGCGGCATTTTGAGAACCTGGTGGCGCTGGTACCGCAATCTGTCAGACAATCCCGTTTATTTGCGGGAAAAGGGGCAATGGGGCAAACCCAACCCTTTTTATGATAACCTGCTCCGCTTTTCACCGTTTGTGGTCTTGGGCGGCATTAGCCTGGGATTTTGCACCGGCTTCAGCAACCCGGCATTTTTTGGAGGCAATGATGATCTGTTTGCCGTCTGGTGTTTGTTATGTTTGCCGGGCATCTTGCTTTCGATGGTGACGATATTTGGTTCGCTGCTGGCGCCGGCCCTGACGGCGCCGATGATCAGTCTGGAACGGGATAAGGGCACATGGGATATTTTGCTGGTGACGCCACAGCCGATGATGTCTATTTTGATGGCGAAGCTGTTTGGGGCGCTGTCGCGGCTGCGCATCTGGCCGGTGCTGTTTGTATTGAGCCTGTTTCAGGGTTTGATCGTGTTTTGTTCATTGAGTTTGATGGATGGGCAGATGGCCGGTTGGGATTGGCTGTTGAGCATGGCTACGGTGACACGACCGTGGCTGGAGATATTGTTCGCGGCGTTTATGGGACTGTTTTTGTCTACGGCCGTGCGCTCCGCTACCATGGCTGTAGCCGGAACCTACGCCCTGGTGGTCATCGTCAAACTGTTCAACAGCAGCCTGGTGTGGATGGGTGTATTGAACGGACCGCTTGGCGGCGGATTGGCGGTGTTGGCGATGGGGGCGGTGGGGCCAACGGCCGTGTATGCTCTGGCAATTATTGCTTTATGGGTAGGCATTTTTTATCAGGCAAGAAGAATGATTGGAGATTAGAGATTAGGGCAATCTCTAATCTCCAATCTCTAATCTCAAAAAAACATGACTGAACTGACAACAGAGCAACCGCTCAAGAAAAAACGATTTCGCAACCTGCGCGAGAATCCGGTCACGGTAAAAGAACTGCGCAGCCGGATGCGCGGGCGGCGCGCCTTTGTGGTGTTGACCATTTACCTGTTGGTCATGGGCGCATTCATCACCCTGGTTTACGCCGCTTATGCCAGCGCCAGCAGCGGCCCGTTTGGCCCTGACCCACGCGAAGTGGGCAAAGTGGTGTTTGGCTGCGTGGTGGGGGTGCAGGTATTTCTGGTCATCTTTGTCGGCCCGGCCTTCACGTCGGGCACCATCACCGGCGAAAAAGAGCGGCAAACGTATGACCTGCTGCGCACTACCCTGCTTTCGGCCGAATCCTTTGTCACCGGCAAGCTGCTGTCGGCGTTGAGCTATGTCTTGTTGCTGGTGCTGGCGGCCATTCCGCTGCAAAGTATCGCCTTTCTGCTGGGCGGCGTCATCCTGGAAGAGTTGATTATCTCCCAACTGGTCATCTTTACGGCCGCTCTCACGTTTGCTCTGTGGGGTCTGTTTTGCTCCAGCGCCATGCGCTCTACCCTGGGGGCCAGCGTGATGACCTTTGCCGGAGCGTTGTTTGCCACTATCGGCACGCCCATGTTGGTGGGCCTGTTTGCCGCCATCCTGGCGCCCTTTTTCGCCACCCTGGGCACGTCGTTCACGCGCACAATGGAGATTGTGCTGCAATACGTCCTCGTCTTCCTGGCCGGGACAAACCTGCCCGCCACCCTGATCGTGAGCGAGATTTTCTTGCTGCAAGAGGACGCTATTTTTTATTTTACGAGTTCCGTCGGGCCGACCCGCTTTTGGCTGCCTACTCCCTGGCCCATTTTTGTGGCGCTTTACCTGCTGCTGGCCTGGGTTTTGTACTGGCTAAGTGTGCGCAATGTGCGTAAGATTGCGAACAGATAAAAATAACCGGGCAATTGGGGCGCTCAGCCGCCGGGCCAGTTGCCCTTAGCAGGAACTTGTGCATGACAAAAAAACGCAGCCTCGGCCGTGGTCTGAACGCCCTCATCCCCAGCGCCCCAGAGATGCCCTCCGGGGCCGATGAAGTATTTAGCGGCGTCCAGCAGGCGCCCATCAGCGCTATCCAACCCAACCCCCACCAGCCACGCACCGTAATGGACGCGGAGAAGCTGGCTGAACTGGCCGCCTCTATCCGCGAACACGGTCTCATCCAGCCGCTTATCGTCACCCAAGATGGCGCGCAGTATACCCTGATTGCCGGTGAACGGCGGTGGCGCGCCAGCCAACAGGCCGGGTTGGAGGAAGTGCCGGTCATCATCAAAGAGGCCACGCCTCAGGAGATGCTGGAACTGGCAATCATCGAGAACATCCAGCGTGCCGACCTGAATCCGCTGGAAGAGGCGTATGCGTACCAACAGTTAATGGATGAATTTGGCCTGATTCAGGAAGAGGTAGCAAAACGAGTTGGCAAAGGACGTTCCACGGTGGCGAACCTGGTACGCCTGCTCAACCTGCCGCCTGATATCCAACAGGCGGTTTCAGACGGTGATATTAGCGGGGCGCACGGCCGTGCCCTGCTGCCTTTACCCACACCTGAAGCCCAAACCGCCGCCATGAACCAGATCATCAAACATGACCTGAATGTGCGCCAGACAGAAGCGTTGGTGAAAAAACTGCTGGCGGAAACAAAACCAGCCCCCAAACAACGGTCCACCTTGCCGCCTGAACTGGCCGATTTGCAACGCCAGTTTGCTGATTCGCTTGGCACACGAGTAAACATCGAAAAAAGTGGACAGGGCGGTCGTGTTGTCATCCATTATTACAATGACGAAGACCTGCAAACGATCTATGAGACAATCGTTCGCCCAACGTGACAAGCATACTCAACAAGGCCATAAACTGACATTTTTCTTTTTGGTAGCAGGTAGCAAGTTGCAAGTCGCAAGTTGCAGGTGATTTTTGCCAGAGTAACTTGCAAAACGGCAAGTCGGCCTTCGCCGACTGGAAATAGTCGGCGAAGGCCGACTTTGCCGCTTGTTGGTGCAGATTTATCTGCCGCCGCAAAGCAAACTGAGAATTGCTGGTATAAAAGGCCATCACTCATGACCTCCTCTCCCCATGTCACTATTATTGGCGCCGGGTTGGCCGGGCTGGCAGCAGCGCGGGCATTACACCACGCCGGCTGGCGGACGACCATATTGGAAGCGCGCTCACGGGTAGGTGGGCGCGCCTACACCCTGCGCGACGGTTTTGCCGAGGGCCAATATGCGGAGGCGGGCGGCGAGTTTATTGAGGATATTCACGGCCGTATGCTGGCGCTGGTGCAGGAATTTGGCCTGGCGCTGGATCCGGTGCGCGGCATGGATGAATGGACGCGCCGTTTAGCCCTGGCCGGCAAGCATGGTGAGGCTGATGAGGTTGCCCTGTGGGGCTTTGACCTGGCCGCCGAAATTGAGCAGATGTGGCGAGAATTGGCAAAACTGGGCACGGCCGTGCCCGACCCCGCCCAGCCGCTCGCCGCCCCGCAGGCACAAGAACTCGACCGCCAATCTGCCGCCGACTGGCTGACCGGGTTGGCGCTGCACCCGCTGACTAAACAAACCTTCACAGCCCGCCTGCGTTCTGAATATCTGGCCGAACCGCATCAGCTTTCGCTGCTGGAACTGGCGCGCTGGGGGGCACTCTATTACAGTGACCCGGAGGATGAAGGGGCCAGTTTCCGTGTGCGGGGGGGCGTGGACCAGATTCCCCGGCGGATGGCAGCCGAATTACCGGATGTGCGGCTGGGGGCAGTGGTTACGGCCGTGCAATCTAACAAATCCCGCTCGTGGGTTAGTTTCCAGCAGGAAGGGCGCCAAAACAGTATCGAAACCACCTGCGTCGTCCTCGCCATCCCTCCCGGCCCTGCCCGGAACATCACCTTTGATCCCCCGCTGCCCGCTGCCCATCAGACAATGTTCCATAAACTCAACTGTGCCCCCGTCACCAAAGTGATGATCCAGTACCGGCGGCGCTTCTGGGAGGAGTGGCGCTGGCGCGGCAGCCTGCTCACCGACCTACCCATCACCTGCACCTGGCAACCAACCATGTCCCAACCCGGCGATAGCGGCATTCTGACGGTGTACACAGGCGCGCAAGCGGGCGCCGATTTTTCGGCAATGTCTGACCAGGGGAGAATTGTCACGGCCGTGACCCAACTTGACCAGCTATTCCCCGGTTCGGCCGCGCTGGTAAGCCATGCTCGCACCATCGCCTGGCTGAACGAGCCGTTTAGCCAGGGTGGTTATGCCCTTTTTAAGCCCGGTGACGTGACCGCCTACTGGCAGATGCTACGCCAACCCTGGGAGCGGATGTATGTGGCCGGGGAGCACACGGCCGTACACCAGGGCTATATGGAAGGCGCGCTTGAAAGCGGTCAGCGTGTAGCCGAAGAAATCAAAAAACGTTGGAATTAGGGCCTTTTAGTGAGGATCGTTATCCAGGCGGAAGCCATGGCCGCGCACGGTGACGATGTAGTTGTGCTCGTCCAGTTCCATCAGCCGGTCACGAAGGCGGCGCACCAGAGCGTCAATGGCCTGCTCGGACACACCCAGGCCGTCGGTGCCGGGCCAGACCGTGTCCACAATCTCATCACGAGTGATAACCGCCCCCCGCGCCTGGTGTAATAGTTCCAGCAGGCGGAATTGGGCCAGAGAAAGCGGCGGGGACAATTCTTTACCATTGATGAAAACAGCACGCTGTGCGTCATCCAAGACTAACTGTCCCTGTAGCTGGGGTGGTTCAAAGGTAAGTGGGATGGTGGCATCTGTGCCCACGAACACCAACTTGACACAAAGGGCGATGGAGATTTCGTCGCCATCTTGCAATTGGGTGGAGCCTTCAAAGAGACGGCCGTTCAAATGGGTGCCGTTTTTGCTGCCCAGATCGTGCAGGATGTAACGGCCGGTTTCATGCGTAATCCTGATGTGATGGCGTGACACCTGCCGCTCTGGCAAGACGATCTGGCAATCTGCACCCCGGCCAATCAGAAATTCGTCCGTATCAATGACCCAGCGTTGCCCGGCCAACTGCCCCTCTCGTATTACCAGAACTGGTTGTTCATTCATTTTTGTTGCCCCTCCATTATGAGCGTAAAAGTGATCTTTGCCAGGATGGATTATAATAGGAATCATTTAGAGCCGTAAAGTGCAAAGGCTATTCACTGCAAATGATGATGACATTGGTACAAGATGGCACAATTTTACGCGAACGTTACCGACTAACCAACATTGTTGGTCAGGGGGGTATGGGTAGCGTATATCGGGCGGAGGATTTGCGTCTACCGGGGCGACAGTGCGCCATCAAGGTGGTGCAGCCGGATGAGAATGCCGGCCCAGAGGCGCAGGCGCAGGCGCAGGCGCAATTTTTGAAGGAAGCCAGCGTGCTGGCCCAGCTTGACCATCCCAGCCTGCCCAAAGTTTCTGACTTTTTCAGTGAAAACGGCCGTGACTATCTGGTGATGGATTATGTGCCCGGCGACGATCTCAGCCAGATTTTGCGCGCCAATGATGGCCCCTTGCCGGAAAAATCGGTGCTGGCTTGGGCCGAACAAATCATAGACGCCCTCCATTACCTGCACGAACAAAAACCGCCAGTGTTACACCGCGATATTAAACCCTCGAATATCAAGTTGACGCCGCACGGCCGTATCAAATTGGTAGATTTTGGTCTGGTGAAGGTGATGCTGCATGATGATGCCCGCACCATTACCGTCGTTCAGGGGCGGGGCACAGCGCTTTACACACCGCTGGAGCAGTATGGCGGCGACGGCGGCCACACCGACGCCCGCACCGACATTTATGCCCTGGGCGCTACCTTTTACCACCTGCTCACCAATTACCCACCGCCGGACGCCAAAGCCCGCTTCCTGAATCCGGCCGTTTTGCAGCCGCCGCAACGCATTAACCCGGCGCTGTCAGAAACGGTCTCTGAAGCCATCATGTGGGCTATGGCCATGCACCCCAATGAACGGCCGTCTACCGTTGATGAATTTCGCCAGGTGTTATTTGGGCTGCAAAAACCACCCGGTCGCCGCCCTGAATCCCCAACAGCTTCCGTGTGGAGTGACGCTCTGGCCGCCAACCGCACGGCCGTGTTTATTCTGCTGGCGCTTCTGCTACTGGCGCTGGTATTGACCATATTGTAAACAACGGAGATCGCAGATTACTCAATCTCCAATCTCTATATGAACGACCACCACCCCATCTGTCCGGCCTGCCATAACCATTCCCGGCAAATTAAAGATGGCAGCACCCCCGCCGGCAGCCAGCGATACCGCTGCAAATGGTGTAGCTGCCGCTACACCCCCGCCCCCAAGAGCCGGGGCTACGATGACGACATTCGGCTGCAAGCCCTGACGCTCTTTCTGGAAGGGGTCAGCCTGCGCATGATTTCTCGTATCCTGGCCGTCAATCACCAGAGCGTCGCCAACTGGGTGAATGAGTTTGCCGGGAATATGCCAGAAGAGTTACCGGATAGTGTGCTGGAAACGGCCGTGCTCGATGGCTTGATCACCATTAACCCTCGTCAACGTTAGACATGATGAGTGATAAGAAAAAACCCACGCATTTCGTTCCCATCCCTCAGGCGAAAACACCACGACATTAGACAGTTTCCCCCGTTTCTTTGACAGAACCACCCCCTCTTACTATAGTTTCCCCATTATTGACAAAATTCTGGTATGGTTGTGACAATCTTGTGGCTGTGGCCATCTATGGCTGTAGCCACCATTCACCCATACAAACCCCTTGAGGAGAATCAAATGGCAGGTGTAACATACCGACACGTATACAAACGATTTGGCGACATTACCGTCATCTCCGACCTAAACATGGAGATCGCCGACAAAGAATTTGTCGTCTTTGTAGGCCCCTCCGGTTGCGGCAAATCTACCAGTTTGCGTATGTTAGCCGGGTTGGAAGAAGTAACCGAAGGCGAAATCCTCATTGGCGACCGGGTGGTCAATGATGTGCCCCCCAAAGATCGGGACATCGCTATGGTTTTCCAATCATACGCACTTTACCCCCACATGAGTGTGTATGACAATATGGCTTTTGGTCTGAAACTGCGCAAAACGCCTAAAGCCGAAATTGACCGCCGCGTGAAAGAAGCCGCAGAAAGCCTGGGCTTGACCCATTTGCTAGACCGCAAGCCCAAAGCCCTCTCCGGCGGTCAGCGGCAACGTGTGGCTGTTGGCCGGGCCATTGTGCGCGAACCAGCCGTCTTCCTCATGGACGAACCGCTCTCCAACCTGGACGCCAAACTGCGCGTCTCTGCCCGCGCCGAAATCAGCCAGTTGCATCGCCGCCTGGGCACAACCTTCATCTACGTCACCCACGATCAGGTAGAGGCCATGACCATGGGCGACCGGATTGCCGTTATGAGCGATGGTCTCTTGCAACAAATTGATACACCGCGCAATCTGTACAACACGCCCGGCAACGTCTTTGTTGCCGGTTTTATTGGTAGCCCCAGCATGAACTTTTTCGATGCCACCCTGGTTGGTGAAGAGGGTCGCCTGTTTATTGATACCGGCGATTTTCGCGTCCATGTGCCCGAAGAGCGCAAACAGGCACTCAACAACTACGTGGGCAAAGAAGTCATCTTTGGGATGCGCCCGGAACATCTGCACGCGCCCCAGTTTGCCCCGCCCGGCATTGACGCCTCGCCACTAGAAGGCATAGTGGAAGTGGTGGAATTGCTGGGCCACGAACTGCATTTGTATGTGAATGCGGGCAAAAACAGCATGGTAGCTACCGTGGACACTCGCCTGCAAGTCAACACCGGCAACCAGGTGCAACTGGTGATGGATATGCACAATATGCACCTCTTTGACAAGACGACGGAATTGGCGATCCGGTAATTGAGTGATTTGGTAATGGAGATTGGGGATTGGGGATTGGAGATTTTTTAATCTCTACTCACCACTCTCCAATCTCTTTTTTTATGTCTGAAACTCACTTGCAAATTGGCGATCTGTTCCTGGTGCAGTTTGTGTGGCGGCTGCCCGATGGGGACATTATCCGCGCTCTGTTTCGCGCTGAGGTGCTGGCGGTGATTGACGCCGCTGAAAAGTATATGGTGCGGCTGCTGGAACTGGTCGCGGGCAGCCAGGAATCAAACACGGGGGAAGGGCGCGACAAGGAGCAGTTTGCCAGGCCGTATTGGGCGCTGGTGGTGCAATTGGTGGGCAGGCGGGTGACGGTGGCCTGGGAAGTGGCCGACGGCCGTGCCCTGACCATGCGCCTGGCTACCCTTACCGGCAAACATGATTTTTTCCGGCGCTACAATTGATTTTCCTGCCAAACCGGTTTGCGTTTTTGCAAGAAGGCGCTCATCCCTTCCATTCCTTCTTCACTGTTGCGCCGCTGGGCGATGAGGTTGGCGGTGTAGTCGCGTACCTCTTCTTTCGGCCGCCCGGCGACAGTGCGCACCAACTGTTTCACCGCTGCCTGCGCCCCCGGCGCGCCCATCAACAGCATCCCCACCAACTCGTTGACTTTGGCGTCCAATTCCGCTTCAGACACCACATATTGCACCAGGCCGGCTTCTCTGGCGCGTTCGGCCGAGAAGCGTTCGCCGGTCAGGAAAAGTTCACGGCCGTGTGTGGCCCCCATCTTGCCCAACACAAAGGGCGAGATGACGGCCGGTACCAGCCCCAGATGTACTTCACTAAAGCTGAACTTCGCCCGCTCCACCGCCACCACGATGTCACAGCAGCTAACCAACCCCACGCCACCGCCAACGGCCGTGCCGTTCACCCGCCCTACGATGGGCTTTGGGCACTGCTCCATCATCAGCAGCAGGTCAAAAATGGTTTCGGCGTCGCGCACATTATCTTCGAATGAAAACTGACCGGCGGCCAGCATATGGCTCAGGTCAGCCCCGGCGCAAAAGGTACGGCCGTTGCCCGTTAGCACCACCACCCGCACCTCGTCACGGCCGTTCATGGTCTGGAACACGGCCGTTAACTGCTGCATCATCGCCGGCGTCAGGGCATTATGGACGGCCGGCCGATTCAACGCCACCGTCAACACCGCCCCCGTTTGTCTCAACTCAATCTCTTCACTCATTAGCCGTTCCTCTCGTGATGTGTGGGATACGTTTTCATGCATCACGCATCACGTTAAAAGTCCGCCAACAAAAAAGCCCTCCACCCAGGCGGGCAAAGGGCAATTATGCAAATCTGTTAACAATTGAGCAATTAGTCGGCCATCACAGCTAGTCGCCCATAACCGCCTCGGCCGTATCCATGACCAATTCCGCTTCCCCTTCCACCACCACCACATTCTCAGTCAGCCCCGGATCATTCATCAACGCCTCAAACGTATCCCGATCCAGCGTTTCCAGTTCCATCAGCACCTCCACCAGCCGCTGCACGCGCCGCCGGTTGTCGCGGATGACTGTCACCGCCCGCTCATACTGCTCTTCCAAAATCCGCTTCACTTCCTCGTCAATCAGGCGGGCTACCTCTTCGCTGTAATCACGCGCCCCCAGGCCATAATCCCGGCCCAGGAAGGGATTGCCCCCTTCATCGCCATAAATCGGCAGCCCCAGCCGGTCAGACATGCCAAAACGCATCACCATCGCCCGCGCCTGCCGCGTACTCTGTTGCAAATCGGCCGAAGCGCCCGTCGTCAGGCGGCCAAAAAACACTTCCTCGGCCGCCCGACCGCCCAACGCCCAGCAGATATTGTCCAGGATAAACTCCCGCGAATGAACCATCCGGTCTTCCGGCAGCGAGAGCACATAACCGCCGGCCCGGCCGCGTGGCACAATCGTAATTTTCTGCACCGGGTCCGTATTGGCCAGGAAGAAACTGACGACCGCGTGACCGGCCTCATGGTAGGCCACCGTTTCTTTGTCTTCCTGGCTCATCACCCGGCTCTTCTTTTCCGGCCCCATAGCCACCCGGTCAAAGGCATCCTGAAACTCCAGGCGACCAATGGTGCGCTTGTCACGCCGGGCGGCAAAAATGGCGGCCTCATTGAGCAGGTTTTCCAGGTCAGCCCCGGAAAAACCGGCCGTCAACCGGGCAAATTCACGCATATCCACTTCTTTGGAAATCGGCTTGCCGCGTGAATGAACCTGCAAAATTTTCTCGCGCCCTTTGATGTCCGGCAAGTCCACAAACACCTTGCGGTCAAATCGGCCGGGGCGCAACAACGCCGGGTCTAAAATATCGGCTCGATTGGTAGCCGCCATCACAATAACATTGGTGTCATTATCAAACCCATCCATTTCCACCAAAATCTGGTTGAGGGTTTGCTCACGTTCGTCGTGCCCGCCGCCCAGGCCAGCGCCGCGCTGGCGGCCCACGGCATCAATTTCGTCCACAAAGACGATGGAAGGCGCACCCGCTTTGGCCTTGTCGAACAAGTCGCGCACGCGGCTGGCGCCGACGCCGACAAACATTTCCACAAATTCAGAGCCGGAGATGTGGAAGAAGGGCACACCGGCCTCACCCGCTACCGCCCGCGCCAGCAGCGTCTTGCCCGTTCCGGGCGGGCCAACCATGAGGACACCTTTGGGGATGCGCGCCCCCACTTGCACAAATTTCTCCGGTTCGCGCAGGAACTGCACCACTTCCTGCAATTCCAGTTTAGCCTCGTCCACGCCGGCCACATCATCAAAGGTGACGGTGGGGCGGTCGGCGTCGCTCAGGTTGCGAGCGCGGCTACGGCCGAAGCCAAAGATGCTGTTGCCCCCACCCCCTTGCATCTGGCGGAAGCCCCGTGTGAATATCCAGATGAGCAGCAAAATGGGGCCTAAGGTGATGAAAAGGGTGAACAAGTTGTTGCGAATGGATTGGTCATTCACCACCACTGCCACACCTAACTCTTCCAGGGCGGCTCCATCCAGGCCGTAATAGGCCAGGGCTTCGGAATAGCTTTGCTGAGAATCCTTGAAGGCATAGGTGACAGATTGGCCGTTGTTGAGCGCCTCTAATTTGTCGCCGCTGATGACGATTTCGTCTACCCGGCCACCTTGCACCGCTTTGACAAAGTCGGTCATAGGCGTGGCCTGGCTGCGGGTAAAATTACCGCTCAGGAACAGTTGCAGGCCCAGAATGATAATAAAGATAGCCACAATCCAGACCCAGGTGGGGATGGAAGGGCGATTATCAGGTTGTTCGTCCATAATTTACTCGCTTTTGCTCTGCCTGGTTACGTTGGCGCCCGGTTCACCGATTACCGATCACCGGTATTTCCGCACCGGCACAGGCGCTAAAACCGGTTCAGGCGGCACGGCCGTTGGCGTGAAGCTGTCTACCATTGAGGCCATAATCCCTTTCAAATTGTGCCGGGCATATTGCAGCCGCTTTTTGACGGTGGTCAGCGGCAGTTCCAACAGCCGGGCAATTTCATGTTGGGAGTAGCCATTGAGATAAAAAAGTTGGGTGACAATTTGTTCTTTTTCGGGCAGAGCTTGCACGGCCGTCATCACCTTTTCCTTCATCTCTGCCTCTTCTAAGATCGCCGCCGGACCAGGTTCATAAGCCGGCAACTCCGGCGCAGCCTCCAGAGAACTCAAGTCCATTGACTGGTCGCGCACCTGCCGGTACGCCTGGCTGATCACAATCTGGCGCAGCCACCCGGCAAAAGCCAGGGGGTCGCGCAGTTGCTCCAGGCTTTGGAAGGCAACCACAAACGCATCCTGGGCGGCATCTTGCGCCTGGTGTTTGTCTTGTAACACAGCATACGCCCAGCGGTAGGCGGCGTCATAAAAACGATTGACCAGTTCACCAAACGCCAGATGGCGCTGACTGACGCTTAAATTTTGATTTCTGGCGTTAATTACCAGAATGTCGCTTTTCTCCATACAAACTCCACAGCGGCAGGGGGTCTTTCCCCTATCGCCCACCTCTTATCATTATAGAGCCAAATCTGCCAAAAAAGGTGACAAATTCCCTCGTAGCTTGTTAGTAACAGAGTTGACAAGTTTTGAAAACTTGTCAACTCTTCGTGGTTTTATCATCAAGTAGACAACACAACCAGCTATTCTCATACCCGGTTTACGGATGAACGATGTATTGCCACCAGTTGTGGCTGATGCCGTTGCTGGCCCCGTCTACATGGGGCAGATGGCGCAGCCACCACAGGTGGTGCTGACGAATATCGCCGTTACCCCATTCGCGGCCGTTCACCGGGCGCGGTGCGCCGTTGAGATCGGGAAAACGCAGCCAGTTGTCACACCGGCTGGGCACGATGCGTGGGTTGCCCCAGTCGTAATCACGCTCGCTGTTGGGGGCGAAGTGGACATTGCCGCACTCGGCCTGGCCGGGGTGGGTTTTGTCGTAGCGGCTGAATCGCTCCCACAAGTTGGCCTGGCCACGCTGGCCGCGAAAGACGTGCTGCATAATGGATTCGGTGCGGTGGCCCAGATTTTCCAGCATTTCGCCCACGCCCCGTTCGTAGTTGAAACCCATGATGACAAAACGGCGTCTGGCCTGCCGGTTTTCCAGCGGCGGTGCATTGCACCAATACGCCCCTGGCCCGACCATGATGGATTCGTAATACCCGGCGTAGGGGAAGCCGAACAGCCACACCTCGTCTATGCGATCTTCGTTGATGCGTGGGATGATCTGGAAGTCGGACAGGATACGGCCGTAATCCACCCCATCCGGTTGGTGCCAGCCAGTACGCGCCTGCCAGCAGCGCATGTACGAGTCGGCCGTGTACACAAAACGATCCGCCTTGACCGGGAAGCCGTCCACCTCGATGCGCTCGACAATGGTGTAACGGGCATAGCCATGACTGGCGTTTTGCACATCGGCGATGTATTGCTGCGCCAGCCGTTCCGGGTCTTGCCAGCGTAGTACGGCGGACAATTTGCGACCTCCTTGCGCGGGAATGACCGGGTTGTGGATGATGACCAGGACGCGGGGTTGAATAGGGGGTGGGGTCACGGCCGTGAGGGAATCCACCGCCGTCTCCGTTTCTTGTGGTTTCTGTGGCCGTTTGAACAGACGCATGGGGGTATCATATCACAGGGGAGGCAGTCTGCCCCTTGCCTGGCACTACTTGTTGGATATAATGAAGCCATCCGCGGCTATGGTGTAGCGGTAACACAGCAGCTTCCCAAGCTGTTATCTCGGGTTCGAGTCCCGATAGCCGCTCAGAAACGTGACAGGTTTTAGAACCTGTCACGTTTTTTATTTTCTCACTCTCCCCAAATGTCGCGGGCGGTTTCCACTACCAGGGACAGCTTGGCCCACTGATCGTCGGCAGTAACGGCGTTGCCTTCGACGGTGCTGGAAAAACCACACTGCGGGCTGAGGCATAAACGTTCCAATGGCACATAACGCGCCGCTTCGTGGATGCGCTGGATTAACTCTTGTTTGGATTCCAGTTCGGCTGCTTTGGTAGTCACCAATCCCAGGACGACCGTTTTGTGGTCGGGCACAAAACGCAAGGGGGCAAAGTCGCCGGAGCGTTCATCGTCATATTCCAGGAAGTAGGCGTCTACGTTCAACTCGTTAAACAACACTTCGGCTACCGGCTCATACCCGCCCTCGGCGAACCATGTGCTGCGATAGTTACCCCGGCACAGATGCACACACACGGTCAGGTCGGCGGGACGGCCGTCAATCACCGAATTGATCAACGCCGCGTAAGTGCGGGGGAGTTCGTTGGGGTCTTCGCCGCGCTCCACCACACCTGCCCGCATTTTGGCGTCACACAGATAGGCCAGATTGGTGTCGTCCATTTGAATGTAGCGGCAGCCAGCCTGATACAGGGCGTTGATCTCGTCCCGATAACATTGGGCCAGGTCGGCAAAAAACTCGTCCATATCCGGGTAAGCGTCAATGTCAATGGCTTTACGGCCGCCGCGAAAATGCACCATTGTCGGCGAGGGAATGGTGACTTTGGGCGTTTGTGTGACCTGCGATTTCAAATAGTTGAAGTCATCTACCTGAATGTTTTTGACGTGGCGCAGTTTGCCGGTGACGCTCAGTTTGGGCGGCGTGAAACCCACGGTGGCCTGGGCGTCGGAACTGGCGGCAATGCTGCCGGTGACGGTGACGCCCGCCAACTGTTCCAGAAAATCTAGATGGAAGTAGGTGCGGCGGAACTCGCCGTCGGTGATGCTGCGCAGACCGAGGGATTCCATCTGGCGCACGGCCGTAACAATCGCCTGATCCTCCACTGCCCGCAATTCCTCAGCCGGCAGCTTGCCACTGAAAAATTGTTGCCGGGCGGATAGGAGTTCGGACGGCCGTAACAAACTACCAACATGATCAGCACGAAAGGGTGGGTTCAGTTTTGACATATTCTTTTCCTCAGATGGGGTAATTGGGTAATTGGGTAATTACGTAAATACGTAATTACCCAATTACAAATCGTCTGCTTACGGATTAAAAAACACCGTCTCGTCATTGCCCTGTAAATGAATATCAAAATGATAAGTCGCCCCTACCGTTACCTCTTCTCGCTGGGCAAGCAGGGTATGGCGTCTTTCGGGGGGGATGGACAGCAGCACGGGATCATCGTTGTTAGCCGGTTCGTCGGCGAAGTAGATGCGAGTGATGGCATGAACGAGCATCCCTCTGGCAAATACGGTCACATTGATAAACGGCGCATGTCCCTCCTGTATGCTGCCCGGTTTAATCGTCCGAAATTGAAATTTCCCGGCCAGGCGCGTCTCGGCCCGGCCAAAGCCGCGAAAATGGGGGTCTGCTTGTTGGCAGCGGGGGTCCGTGGGATGGTTAAAGATGCCCTGCGCATCCGGCTGCCAGATTTCCACCAGCGCGTCGGGGATAGGCTCACCATTGCCGTCAAAAACTGTGCCGGAAATGAGGATACGCTCGCCGATGGTTTCATCCTGTACCAGGTCGCTTTGGGTCTCGCCGTAAATCAGGCCAATGCGTAAATAGGGGCCAACTGTTTGACTGGGGGTCTGTTTTTTCATGGTGTTACCTCCTTACTCAAACGGGGTCTGGCGTGGACCGCAAACGACAATATCGAAGCGAAAGCCCAAAGCCCAGCCCGGTGTGGTCACATCATGGTCGTACAGGGAGATGAGACTGTTACGGCCGTCAACATCAGGAATGCCGTTAAAAATGGGGTCAAGCGGCAGCAGAGGGTCGCCGGGGAAATACATCTGCGTCACCAGCCGTTGCAGAAAGTTGAGACCAAACACCGAAAAGTGAATGTGTGACGGCCGCCAGGCATTGGAGTGGTTCTGCCAGGGGTAAGCGCCGGGGCGAATGGTAGTGAATTGGTAACGGCCGTCTTTATCCGTCAGCACCCGGCCGGCGCCGTGAAAGTTGGGGTCCAGCGGCGCATCATGCTGGTCAACCTTGTGCATATACCGGCCGGCGGCATTCGCCTGCCACACTTCAATCAAGGCATGAGGGATTGGCTTGCCCGTATCATCCATCAACTGGCCCGTGACAATAATCCGTTCGCCCAAAGGCTCCCCATTTTTCACCGCATTGCGGGTCAGATCATTATCCAACGGGGTGATCTCATCCTGCCCATACACCGGGCCGGTCAGTTCGGAAAGATTTTGCTTCAGGGGGATCAGCGGCTTTTGCGGCGAGCGTAACACCGTGGAGCGGTACGGTTCATAGAGGTACGGCGGCTGCACAGACCAATCGAGCCAGTTATACGTTTGCAATGGCGTCATCCTTTATTCCTCCAGCGCAAGAGCCTTTTTGTGGTTGCCTTTATTTTGTCCTCAGTAGGGTTGAGGAGGTTGTTGAATCAATCGGTGAATGAGTAATAACGAATGGGGTATGTATACATTATTTAGTGAATTGGCGCAAACATTCTGGCAACCTCTCCCTTACACCACTTAAGATAATGAATGTAAACAATAACCCCTGTATACATATTTGAGGCAGCAAGTTGTCAAACACCTGCCACCTGCCACCTGCCACCCAGATTCACCTGCTTTCGCCATCATCCCCATTTGTCATCACCAATTTGAAGGCCGGCAACTGGCTCAATACCATCTTGTCTTTAAGCGCCCTCTGTAAGGTCTGCAAAGAAAGATAAGCGTGTTCCTGGGCCAACGCATCGGCGCGCGCCCCTTCCCGGTTTTCAATGGCTTCGATGATGTTTTTGTGTTGCTCCTGAGCCACATAAAACACCTTCCAGGCCTGGCCCAGTTCCGCCTGGGCCATCACAAAGGCATTGGGCGAGGCAAAAGGCAGCACCAGCACATGCTCCAACGTGCGTTCAATGATAAAACTTTCGGCCAACGCGATGAGTTGCCTGTGGAAAATGTGATTGAGGTCAAAGTAACGGGCAAGGTCAGAATCTGCCAGGTCTGTTTTGAGCAGCAGGGCATCAAATTTGGCTAACACTTCTTTGATTCTGGCTAAGGCTGCCGCATCCACCCCCCTCTCTGCGGCCAGGCGGGCAGCCATCCCTTCCAGTTCACCGCGCATGGCAATGGCGTCGTGAATGTCACGCTCCGTGAACTCACGCACGGCATAACCGCCATTGGGCATCTTTTCCAGCAAGCCCTCTTCGGCCAGACGGGCCAGGGCGGCGCGAATGGGGGTGCGCGAGACGCTCAAATGCTCCACCAGAGCAACTTCGAGTAAACGTTCCCCTGGCTGCAATTCACCGTTAAGAATCAAATCCCTTAGTTGGATCAAAGCCTTGATTGTTTGTGACATATTCTCCCTGTGCCAAAGTTCGCACACAAATGTGTGAACCCCTCAAATTTCGGTTAGCTCAGGGGAAATTGTACCCGAAACATCCCTTCAGACCTGACGGGTTTTGGCAAAACCTATCAGGTCTAAACGCCTACCATGTCAAGGCAAGGGGGTAAATTTTTCCCAGCTGCTGCGTTCAGGGAAGAGATGCCAGATGTTGGCATCCAGGGCGCGGATGTAGGTGTGGTTGTAACGGGCATAGGAGGTGCGCTGCACGGCCGTGTCACCCCCCACCTCCTCTGCCACCGCCCAGCCTAAACGGTCACGCACCAACGGCTGTTCACGCCACACCAGCCCAAACCCACGCAGCGGCTGATAAAAGCCTGTCGGCGGAATAATGGTCGTGTCGCTGATGGGATCGCCGGGGTCCCATTCGTCGGTAAACGCATCCCATCTGGTAGTATATCCCTCATCATCATAGAGTACATAAATCCGGTCCTCCTGGCCGACCCAGATCATCCAGCCATGCTCAAACTGCTGTTCGGCTGACGGCGACAGCAGGGCGGCATCCTGCGCACACACATCGGGGGCGGGGGCAAAAAACCAGGGGTGTGGACAGGTGAGTTCAATTTCCAACGTGGCGCTGGCGTAGGGTTCAACGTCACCGGCGGCAAACAACATGAACCGCTCCACGTTGCGCGCGGATTCGCTGATGGTGTAGGGCATGGTACCGCTGATGGGTACATTCCAAAACTGGCCCAATTGGCCGGTGGGCAGCAGGTGGTAGAGGGTGGCAGTAATCGCGTGGGTCGTCACCCAACTCAGTTCAATGGTATCACCGGGATCAGCGATTTCGACGTTTGCCGTAAAGGAGAGAATCTGTGGTGAAGGAAGAGGTTTGACGATGAGGGGGAGGTAGAGGTAATGATCGGCTCCTTGCCTCTGGGGTAGCGCCTGAACCCATTGGAACCAGAGGAGAACGAAAAATCCAACCAGTAACAGTTGAGAGGCTATTCGTTTTTTCATGTGGAAAGGATACAGCGCACGGCCGTGTCCCCGCCATAGACACCCCGTTAATTCGCCCGCGCTCAGTCTGGGAAAACGACATCTTCCCGTCCCGCCAGCTTCGCCTGAATCCGGTCTACCACAATGTCCAGATGCTGCGGCCAGTTCACAAAATCCAGGTTCTCGCTGGGAATCACCAACACCGGGCACAAATCAAAGCGGTCCAACCACTCCTGATAGAACGATTCCAGCAGCGACAGGTAATCGGCCGTAATGCCGCTTTCCATGGCCCGCCCCCGCTGTTGAATGCGCGCCATCAGCGCCGATACGGGACAGTTCAGGTAAAGCAGCAAATCAGGCCGGGGCAGCCCCTCCACCACCAGGTCAAAGGTATGGCGATAAGCCAGATAGTCTCGCTCCGCCAGCGCCCCCAGGTGGAGGAGAGCGCGGGCAAAAATGTGGGCGTCCTCGTAAATGCTGCGGTCGGCAATAGCCGAACGCGGATCATCATACAATTCCCGGTGCTGCGCCGCCCGGTGACCGATGAAAAAAACCTGCAAATGGAACGCCCACCGGGCCATATCCGCATAAAAGTCGGGCAAGTAGGGGTTATCGCTGACCGATTCGTAGCCCACCCGCCAGCCCAGGCGCGCGCCCACCCGCTCCGCCAGCGACGTTTTGCCCGCGCCGATGTTCCCGGCCACCAGTACAAAATGTTTTGCATTCATATCACCAAATTGTGACCCACTTTATAGAGCAAAGCAACCACACTACTACGGCTGACAGGGTAATTCCAAAGTCAGGATTTTCTGCGGGAGGAGAGCAGCACGCCCACGTGCTACTCGTTCGCACATAGGCGTGCGAACTCCACCATTACGAATTAAGTGAGCGTCTAAAAACAAGTTCCCATAATAGGGACTTGCCTTGAACGATTAACAATCCTACCCTTGAGGCAAATGACAGCCAAAAGGATGGTCCATAATGAG
>JACTMP010000060.1 GCA_014584575.1 Chloroflexota bacterium | reverse complement strand
GGCTATGGTCAAAGTTGGGGCAGACAGGTCACCCAGAACCTTTGCGCCTGGCTGCAAACCCAGGGCGTAGGGGGCGGCCGTTAACGATTGGCGCGGTGTAAGTATGGCGTAGGTACCACTGCTATCACCCTCGCGCACGCCGATTTCCAGCCAAACGGCCGTGCCCGCAAATACCGCGCCAAAGTCCAATACGGCCGTAAACATCCCATCCGTTACAGGCAGATCAGCGGCCGTTACTGTGGCGCCCACCTGGGCACCCCCTGCAACCGCATCGTACAGAAAAAACTGAAAATCGTAGGCGCCGTTTGCCAAAGCCCCATTTTCAGTCAGATGGCCCTGGTAAGTGAACGCCGTGCTAAGCGGGGCAGAAACAATGGAGTTACTGCTGGCGTTTGCTTTAGCCGGCGAGGATAAAAAGCCTGTCGCTGCCTGAGCGATAACGGCCAAAAAAAACAGCGAGAGCATGAAACTGCCTAATGCTAATCTCTTTTTTCTGATCATCGTTTACTCCTTTCAAGGCTTGGGTGAGCAATAATGTTGCTCCAGGAACTGCACCAATTCTGCCAGTGAGACAAAAAGGTATTTCTTACCCGTGTGTGGGTCTTCCAGGCGAAAGCACCAGATAATTTCTGCTGCCAAACCCCCTGATCGCTCTTCCCAAATCGTAAATAAATTGGTGTGATGGGCAGGCGGGTCTTTGCAAATATTCATTTGCGGCAGGTCTTTAGGGACAGGCAAGGGCACCTTTCCCTTGATTGCATGTTTGCATTTGCTATACTGATGCTTGACACTCATCCTAGCAGACCAACGTTCCCTAGTCGTTCCCTGGCACATGTGGTGAAGGGCAGCAGCTATGGCGATTTTAGAGTTCAACTTGCTGGGTGGGGCCGAAATTAAACGGAACGGCCGTGTCCTGGTCGGTATTCGCTCGCAAAAAGCACGGGCCTTACTCTATTACCTGGCCACGACAGGCCAGGCCCACTCACGCACAGTTCTGGCGGGCCTGCTGTGGGGTGACTTGCCAGAAGCAAGTGCCCGGCGGAATTTGCGTAAAACCTTAACCCGACTGCGCCAGTTTGTGAATAATTGGCTGCTTATTACCCGGCAGACTGTTTCTCTGCGCTCCGATGTTGATGTCCGCGTGGATGTCATGCAATTCCAGAGGCTGACAGCGCCACAAACCAGTAAAGATGATTGGCAGTTTGCAGTTGCCCTTTACCGGGGTGATTTTTTGGATGGGTTTTATGTGCGTCATGCGCCTGAATTTGAAATTTGGCTGTTGGGACAGCGGTCCCGGCTGCGTGATATGGCAGTGACCTGCCTGCAACAGCTCGCCGACACACTGGCAGGGGAACGTGAGGATGTTCAGGCTATTTCTTATACAAAAAGGTTACTGGAACTGGAGCCCTGGCGCGAAGAAAGCCATCGCCTGCTGATGACCTTATACGCCCGTTCTGGTCAGGTTGCTTCGGCCATCAGCCAGTATGAAACATGCTGCCAAATCCTGGCGGTTGACCTTGGCATCGAACCGGACAGGGAAACGCAACAGCTTTTCCGGGAAATTTGTGACAGCCAGAGGCAGGTGCAGACACCGACCCCCTCGAACCTGCCCCTGCCAGCAACTGCATTCATTGGCCGGGAAGCTGAACTGGATGAACTGATGACTTATCTGCGCAATCCAGACGTTCGCCTGCTGACGATTTTGGGTATCGGTGGGGCAGGCAAGACACGTCTGGCGCTGGCGCTGGCCTGGCAATTAGCGGATGACGATTTCCCTGACGGCCGTTACTTCATCTCCTTTGAAGCACTTCATTTTTCTGATTCCAGTAACGAAGAGACCGTCCAATCCACTATCGCGGTTCACATGCTTACCAGCATGAAGATTACCGTTGCTCCAAAAGAGGCTCCCTGGGGGCAGTTATCCAGACATTTGCGCGGGCATCACTTGCTCCTCATTCTGGATAATTTTGAGACCTTGCTGCTACCAAACGTTGCGCCCATGGTTGGCAAATTAGTCCAAGAAATCCTCACATGGTCAGCCCAAAGCAAGTTGTTATTGACCTCACGCCAGCCGATTTACCTCCGCGCTGAATGGATTTATGATATTGATGGTTTGCCAGTGCCCGCAACCGTTGAAGGAAAAACAAACCAGACAGGCAGTGTTCAGCTTTTTAATGAGACGGCCCGCCGCCTGAGCCGCCATTTTGATGCTGAGGCTGAGTGGACGGCCGTTCATAAAATTTGCCGTCTTTTAGATGGTTTGCCGTTGGGGATTGAACTGGCGGCCAGTCTCATTCGCCAGAAGCAGTGTTCTGAGATCGCCTCTCAAATTGAACAAAACCTAGCAAGTGTAACCGGGAAATGGCGTGATCTGCCCCCTCGCCAAAGAAGTTTGAGGGCCACCTTTGAATACACCTGGCGCCTGCTGACAAAACCGGAGCAGCAGTTGTTGGCCATGCTAGCGTATATGCGGCGAGGTTTTTCTGACGAAGCGGCCCGAGCTATTGCCGGGAACTTGATTCAATTGTTAAATAATTTGGGGTTAATGTCCCTGGTCAAAATCCGGGATGAGCGTTTCTACCTGCACGAGGTCGTCTTAGAGTTTGCTCGCCAAAAACTTGAGGATGTGCCTGAATGGCTGAATCTGGCTGCCGCCCAGCATACCCAATTTTTTCTCAATCAGATTACTGGCATTGAGGACGGGTTGGAAACAGGGGATGATTACCCTATGTGCCAGGCCTTACGTCCAGATTTAGAAAACATTCGCGCAGCCTGGCGCTGGGCCATTGAGCAGGGTGAAGCTGAACGTCTCAATAAAGCTGCCAGGGGATTGATGCTCTTTTTTCATAACATGGGTTGGTTAGCCGAGGGGATGACGCTTCTCCAAGAGGCTGTATCGGCTCTTCAATCTCAGCAAAAGCAACCTTTGTCCACGCTGATTAATTGTCTGTTGCAACAGAGCCTTTTGTCAGCTTTTGGCACAGATTTAACCAAAACCGCCGAACTCGCTCATTTGAGTACGCACTATTTGGAAATATTAGCCAAACAAAAAAGCGACTCTGACATTTTATTTTTGCAAGCCCAACAACAATTTCTGCAAGGGTATATTGCCCACGGCAATGCTGATTGGTCTGTGGCCAGAACGCACTTAACGCAGGCAGCAGCAAGTTTTCATCGTCTTAATCGAACCTATGATGAAGCCAGAGCTTATTTTGTCATTGGCAATGGCTGGATGGGGGAACGCTGCTGGCAGAAGGTCGTAGAAACCTGTGAGAAGGTAATAGCTTTATGCCAAAAACGCGGTAATCTGCGGCTGGAAGCCAAGACATTAGCGACCATAGCGGTGGCTTGTAGTTCTGACAATGAGTTGGAGAAGGCCAGGATGTGCCGGGAGCAAGCCAAAGAATTATGGGCGAAAGTTAATTGGCCGATTCGGGATGAGGTTGTCTGGATGGGCATGGCTGCTGACCAGGCTCTGAATGCAGGTTTTCTGGATGAGGCAGCGATGTATATAGAGCAGGCGATACCCCTCGTCGTCCAATCAGGTTCCAGATTCTATGAGGATTGGAATCAAATTCAGCAGGGGCATCTCTTACTTCAGCTAGGTGAATATGAAAAAGCAATGGACCATTATAACCGGGCAAGGGCGTGTGCCACGGCCGCGGAAAAGCCACCCATGATCGCTTTTGCCCTTATTTGTCTATGCCTGCTTCACTACCGCTGGGGCAACGCCACAAGGTTGGCGCAAAATGCGCAGGCCCTGGCTGTTGTAACGGCTCAGGTGGATGGCGATTATTATGCGGCCAGGGCTGACAGTTGGACAGGTCTGTCTATGTTGGCGAGCAATCGGGCGAACGAAGCAGAGCCCAGC
This sequence comes from Chloroflexota bacterium, assembly GCA_014584575.1. Lineage (GTDB taxonomy): Bacteria > Chloroflexota > Anaerolineae > Promineifilales > Promineifilaceae > CAADGU01. Next base: position 52,915 of record JACTMP010000060.1, on the reverse strand, counting down.
TTTTTGCAGGCTCTAGAGGCGACGACGGATGAGGTATGCTTGTGTGAAGCTCGCTGGGGATTGATGCTCTGTTACCAACAACAGGGAAACCAAATGGCGGCTTATGATACGGCCGTTACCCTGATAGAATCCTCCCTATTTGAGAAGTTACCCATGATGGTGACTGAAATTTTGTCGCCCTTTCAGATTTACTATGATTGCTGGCAAGCGCTCCTGCCAGTTGATCACCGGCAGGCGGAAAAAGTGCTGCACATTGCCAGCCACCATCTAAGAAATTGGCTACATCGTATTAAGAATCAGAAATGGAAGGATGCTTACCTTCAAGAAGCGACACTTCAAGGAAGTTTCCCACTGAATCGAATTCAGAAGGTCAAATTCTCTTCAACGATTTCCATTGGCTGTTGAGTCAGGGTCCAATTGTGCGGGCGGATGGTAATTCCAGATAGTGACTGATGAGCAGTTGCGGGCTGGCTGCCGGTTACAAAATGTCAAACTACTGACTCAACACGGGCGTCTCAGACTGTTACCGGGTAGTTTCATCAGGTTGCGAAATAGCACATTGCCAAAGGCTCCGTTATCAGTCCGCCCGAATCGCGTGGAGGAAAAGTGGCACGGCAGGATGGGATGGAGCAGTAAAAGTCTGGGATAGCAAGGAAGGTCTGGAATACTTTACACTGGCCGGACATCCTGACATAATGAGTGAACCAAAAAGACACATACATAATGAAGAATAAAGCGTTTCACCAGCTACTCATCCAACACTTTAGCGAGTCGGAACTACGGACCCTGTGCTTTGACCTGGGCTATGATTATGAACTGCTACCTGGGCGAGAAAAATCGGAAAAAGCCCGCGAGCTTATCGCTTACTACCGGCGTATCAACAAGTTACAAGACCTCCTGCAGGCGTGCCAAAAAGCGCGGCCACAAGTGGAATGGCCTCCCCTGACCGATGACGTCTCATTCCTTACTCCCATCCAATCGTTGAGACAAAAGAGAATGGTCAGGATAGGCGCTGGTCTTCTTTTTATTTTCACGGTTGTTGCTTTTCTCATTTTCATTACCCAGTCTTTTGGGCTCCTCGAGGGCACTCAGACATATCTAAGTGAGGTGTCATCGTTAAATACAAACTGTTTTGACACCTTTTTTGAGGATATTCAACAGGATTACCAGGCGACTGTTGCCGTCGGGGAAAGCGCCCATGATTTTTACTTCTCCAATTGGGGCGACAGAGCAAATCCAAGTCTGCTTGGCCTCCGCATAATGGCGTCCGGAGAGCCAATTGCAAACGTCCGTTATCTTTTTCTTCCCGGAAGCTCGCCAGCCAGTACAGCATTCGAAATTGTGGGTGTCATTGACGGGAATTGTCAGGATGTGGGAGGGTATTCCGAATCTTCACTTACGATAGAAAATTGGAGGCACTTATATTTGGAGCTGCCAGAAAAGACAATAACAATCAGCTTTAACTGGCAGGGGGACCACGTTCGCTGGGGTGTTCGTGAACTAAGGGAGCCTTGATTTTAGATTGGCAAAATATCTCAGGGCGCTGCGTCGTACATCAAAAAACTATCCGACAGCCACCTCCGCCTGCTGCCACATAAAGCCATCGGCCGTTTTCTGCCCATCAAGCACAATCACAGTCGTGCCGTTGGGGACAACCATCAGCATTGGCTCATGCTGAGAGTAGTGCATAAGTTGATACCAAAGGGATAGGTGGCAACGGCCGTTTCCCGCGTGCCGTCGGCGCTATCGTGGGCGTGGGAGTCTATTTGGCGGGCGAGTACTCAACTGCCTATTTGGGCATGGTGCATGCAAATGCGTTAGAAGCGGATTACCTGACAAGGATCACACATTCATCACCCCTTCGTTCTACTAACCGGAAATTGTCAGCCGGAGGCAAACACCGCCCCATTGCGCTATAATTGCGCTACCAATACAAAGTATAAAATGTATGATTCAGGCTGCACAATTCATAATTTTCAGGAGATTCCCCTATGAACGAAGTCGTCATTGTCAGCGCCGCGCGCACCCCCATTGGCCGCCACGCCGGGGCGCTGGCCGATGTACGCCCGGATGATCTGGCCGGGCTGGTCATCAAAGAAGTGATCGCCCGCAGCGGCATTGACCCCCACGAAATTGAAGAAGTGTACTTCGGCTGCGCCAACCAGGCGGGCGAAGACAACCGCAACGTGGCCCGCATGGGGGCACTGCTGGCCGGGCTGCCGCAGTCGGTGGCCGGTGTCACCGTCAACCGCCTCTGCGCCAGCGGGCTGAACGCCGTCAACCAGGCCGCCCGCGCCATTCGCAGCGGCGAAGGCGATGTGTTTGTGGCCGGTGGTGTGGAAAGCATGAGCCGCGCTCCCTATTCGCTGCCAAAAAATTCGCGGGCGTGGGGGCCGTCGGGCAATATCACCGGCTGGGACACCACACTCGGCTGGCGCTACCCCAACCCGAAGATGGAGGCGCTGTTTCCCCTGGAAGCCATGGGCGAAACGGCCGAGAACATTTATGAGATGAGCCTGGAAGGAAAGATCGCCGGCGGGCCGATCAGCCGCGAGGAGCAGGATGCCTTTGCCCTGGAAAGCCAGCGCCGCGCCTGCCAGGCGATCAACAACGGCTATTTTGCCCGCGAAATTGTGCCCGTGCCCCTGCCCACGCGCAAGGGCGAGCCGGTGCTGGTGGATACAGACGAACATCCGCGCATTAAAAAAACGGCCAATGGCTACGAAATGGACACCGACATGGCTACCCTGGCCAAGCTGCGCCCTGCTTTCCGCAAGGAGGGCACGGTGACGGCGGGCAATGCCAGTGGGCTGAATGATGGCGCGTCTGCCCTGCTGCTGATGTCGGCAAAGAAGGCGGAGGAACTGGGGCTACGGCCGTTAGCCCGGTGGCGGTCTTCTGGTGCGGCGGGTGTGGACCCACGGGTGATGGGGTTGGGGCCGGTCACGGCCGTGCCCAAAGCGCTCTCCCGCGCCGGGATCAGCATGGCCGATATTAACCTGATCGAACTCAACGAAGCGTTTGCCGTGCAATCATTGGCCGTCATGCGTGAATTGGGGATGAACCCTGACATCACCAACGTCAACGGTGGGGCGATTGCCCTCGGCCACCCGCTGGGCTGCTCCGGGGCGCGTATTCTCACCACTCTCATTCACGAAATGCACCGCCGCGCCGACGAAGGCCAGCCGATGCGCTACGGCCTGGCGACATTGTGTGTCGGCGTCGGCCAGGGTGAGGCGACAGTGGTGGAATTGATGCGGTAGTAGAATGAGATTGGGAGATTAGGAGATTAGGAGATTGAATCTCCCAATCTCCCAATCTCTCAATCTCCCAATCTCTCAATCCCCTAATCTCCTATGCTCCTCACGGCCGTAACCCCCGACATCTTTCAAGTACAAATCCCGCTCCCCTTTGCCTTGCGCATCGTCAATTGTTACTTGCTGCGTGGGGAAGCTGGCTGGACGGTAGTGGACAGTGGCCTGAACACCAGCAAGGCGCGGGCCGCCTGGCAAGAAGCGTTTGCCGAATTAGGCATTCGGCCGCGCCAGATTGAGCAAATTGTGCTCACCCACATTCACCCCGATCACTATGGGTTAGCCGGTTGGCTGGCAGAATGGTGTGTGGCCGATGGCGGTGCATTGCCACCGGTACGCCTTTCGGCGCGGGAGGCGTGGCTGGCTGTGCATTTTTGGGGGCGCACCGTCTGGCAGCAGCCAAATTACATTTCCTTCTGGCAGCAGTGCGCGGTGCCTGACGACCTGGCCCAGGCCATTGCCGAAACGACAGAGCAGACGCGGCAGCGTACCTACCCCCACCCGGCAGCGCACGACATCATCGAGCCAGACATTCCCATCCGTTTGGGGAATAGAGAGATGCGGCCGTTGCTGATGCCCGGCCACAGCGACGGGCAACTGGTGTTTTATGATGCGGCTGACCGGCTGCTGCTGTGTGGCGACCATGTGCTGCAAAATATTACGCCCAACATCAGCCTGTGGCCGGATGGGGAAGCCGACCCATTGGGGCGCTACCTGGCCTCGTTGGAGGAGTTGGCGCGGCTGGAGGTACGGCTGGCGCTACCGGGGCATGGGCCGGTGATGGTGGATTTACACGGCCGTATCGCCCAAATCACCCACCACCACCACGAACGGCTGGCGCAAACGGAGGCGGCCCTATCCCAACCTTCTACGGTGTATGAGGTCAGCCAACGACTGTTTGAGCACACCAACCTCAGCGTCCATGAGATGCGCTTTGCGGCTACGGAAACATTGGCCCATCTGGACTATCTGGTGCGGCACGGCCGTGCCCGGCGGCATGAGGAGGCGGTGTGGTGGTTTGAGGGTAATAGACCCTAAGGGTTTTAGAAACCCATAGGGGCTACTCGTTTCTGGCATGACATTCCACACTACGCAACTTTCAACCTTTTATGTATACTAGGTACATTAGTCCCTTAAATGTCTTAATTACCCACACCCAATTGAAGGAGGATAGTGATGGCAGACACTGTATTACACCGCTTACACGAAAACGGCCGTACCCGCCCCAACGCCCCCGCCTACTACGAAAAACGGAACAACGTCTGGGTACCCACCACCTGGCAAGAGTACCTGCAACAGGTACGCCAGGCCACCAAAGCCTTGATTGCTCTAGGCTTTGAGCCAGGCAACAACAGCACCATTTTGGGTTTTAATCGCCCCGAATGGATCATATTTGACCTGGCCACCATGTTGGCCGGCGGCGCGCCCGCCGGCATCTACACCACCAACTCTCCCGAAGAATGTAAATACATCATCGAAAACGCCGAGACTCCCATCATCCTGGTGGAACACGAAGAGCAGTGGAAGAAGATCGAAAAAGTGCGTGACGACATCGCTTGCCTTAAGCACATCGTCACCATGAAAGGCACGAAGATAGACGATCCTATGACGTTGGACTGGGATTCGTTTATGGCTAAAGGCAACGATGTGCCTGACGCCGAAGTGGACAAACGGCTGGAATCGCTGCGCGAAGACCAGTTAGCCACGCTGATTTACACTTCCGGCACTACCGGCCCACCCAAGGGGGTGATGCTCTCGCACAAAAACCTGGCGCGCACGGCCAATAACGCCGTCAAGCTGCTCAATTTAGGGCCGTCTGATTCGGCCGTTTCCTACCTGCCCTTTTCCCACATTGCCGAGCAGATGGTCTCCATTCACGCGGCCGTCAGCGCCGGTTATCAAATCTACTTTGCCCAATACCCACCCCAAGACTTCCTTAACGAGAACTTCAAAGAGGTGCATCCCTCCCTGGTCTTTGGTGTGCCCCGTATTTGGGAAAGGTTCCAGGCGGGTGTCGCCGCCAACCTGAGCCACGCCACCGGCATCAGGGCCAAGATTGCCCACTGGGCTATGGGTGTAGGCAATAAGAGTTCGGCGCTGAAAAATCAGGGTAAAGAGCCATCTGGCATGTTAGGACTGCAATATAACATCGCCAACAAACTCGTTTTCAGCAAAGTAAAAACCGCTTTAGGCTTCACCAACATGCGTGTTGGTGTGTCGGCGGCGGCGCCAATTGCCCCTGAAATTTTGCAGTTCTTTGCCAATCTGGACATCTTCATTTATGAACTATATGGTCAGTCCGAAGGCAGCGGGCCAACCAGCACCAACCGCCCTGGGGCCAACAAAATTGGCACTGTCGGTCAATTTTGGCCGGAAACCGAGATTAAATTGGGTGAAGATGGCGAGATCATCCTGCGCGGCCCCAATGTGTTCCTGGGTTATTACAAAGATGAAAAGGCAACCAATGCTGACCTGATTGATGGCTGGCTGCACTCCGGCGACCTGGGGCAGTTTGATGAAGATGGCTACCTGAGCATTGTGGGGCGTAAGAAGGAGATCATCATTACCTCTGGCGGTAAGAACATCGCGCCGAAGAACATTGAAGCCGCCTTGAAGCAGTGTGACCTGGTGTCGCAAGCGGTGGTGATTGGTGAACAGCGGCGTTACATTACTGCCCTGTTGACGCTAGACCCGGAGGCAGCGACCGCTTTTGCCCAGGCCAACGGCATTGAGGGGCAAACGTTACACGACAATCCTAAGGTGCTGGAACATCTCCAGAAAGAGATTGATACAAAGGTGAACCCGCTCTTTGCCCGCGTGGAACAGGTGCGCCAGTTCCGGGTGCTGCCGCGAGATTTCTCCATTGAAGATGGCGAATTGACGCCCACCTTGAAGATTAAACGGCGTATTATCAATCAGAATTTTGCCGAAGAGATTGAGTCTATGTATACGGATTAGGGAAGAGACTGGGAGATTGAGAGATTGAGAGATTGAGAGATTTAATCTCCTAATCTCCTAATCTCCTAATCTCCTAATCTCAAAACCCCACTGCACAGACAATTTTTACGGCCGTACCCGCCCCGGTACGGCCGTTTTTTGTCCCTTTCGTCCAGTTTGACAGGCCATTGGCTGTTGTTATAATTGCTCCTGGCTTTTTGGTCTGCATACAGGTGTGGGGCCCAACGAGCATTACCAAACAACTACATCTGGCTTAAAAAGCAACCGCTTCATCCCCAGCATCCGTAGTCACTAAACTTACAATCGGGAAAGGCGCAGACCGAATCAAATTTACCTCTGCGTCAGGAGAATCTTGTCATGAGTGAAGAATTGGAAACATTACAGGAGGCTACGCCAGCCTCTAAGCCCCAGAGCATTAACGATCTCAAACCCAAAATGAAATTAAGCGGGATCGTGACGCGCATTGAACTATATGGCGCGTTTATTGACCTGGGCATTGGCGTAAACGCCCTCATCCACATTTCGCAGTTGGGCCAGGAACACGTCAATCGCGTAGCGGACGTGTTAAGCGTGGGGCAAGAAGTGTCGGTATTTGTAGATAAGGTGGATGTGGCCCGTAACCAGATTATGGTCTCCATGATTGAGCCGTTGGCCGTAGATTGGAATGACCTGGAAATTGGTCAGGTTTACACCGGCACGATTACGCGACTGGAGAATTTTGGCGCGTTTGTAAACATTGGCGCGGAGCGGGAAGGGCTGGTTCACATCAGCGAACTGAACCACAACTATGTGAAACATCCCAACGAAGCGGTACACGTTGGCGAAGAAGTACAGGTGCAGGTGTTGGGCTTCAGCCGCCGCAAGCGGCGCATTGATCTGAGCATTAAGGCGACGCTGGAAAAGCCGGAGGCGGTGGCTGCCCCGGCTAGAATGGAAGCGCAGGTAGAAGAATACGACGAGATGGAAGAAGAGGAAGAAGCGTTGTCGGCCATGGAGTTCGCGCTGCGGCAGGCGCTTGGTGATGATTATGATAGTGGCAAGGGCGGCCGCAATCGCAACAAGAAGGCGAGCAAGAATCGCCGCCGCAATGAGCGTGACCGCATTCGGGCGCAGCAGGATGACATTTTAAGCCGCACGCTGCATGTGCATCAGAATTAAAAGCCGGTAATCGGTGATCAGTAATCGGTAATCGAAATGATAAAGCCCCTGAATAGGGGCTTTTTTTATTCGAGCATCCAGGCCGTTAGCATCTCGCCGGCCGGGACGTGGCGCATATCTTCGGGGATGATGAGCAGGGCGTTGGCGCGGACGAGGGAGGTGAGCATGTGGGAGTCCTGGCTGCCGGTGGGGGTGGCGGTGTAACCGTTGTCCTGTTTGGTCACGATGGCGCGGATGTAGCTTTCACGGCCGTCCGACTCCATCTCCTCTTGCAGTTCGGCCAATACCTGCGGCCGTTCCAGTTGGGTGTGCCCGGCCATTTTCAGGATGGCGGCGCGGGCGAAACGTTCAAAGGAGACCATGGCGGAAACGGGATTGCCGGGCAGCCCGATGTAGGGAATGCCTTTGTATGAACCGTAGGCCAATGGTTTGCCGGGGCGCATCCGCACCCGCCAGAAGCCGATGTTGCCTTCCGCTTCCAGCACGGCCTTGACCACATCGTAGGCACCGACGGAGACGCCGGCGGAACTGATGAACAGGTCTACCCCGGCGTCTAGCCCGGTTTGTAATTTGGCGCGCACGTCGGCCTCGCTGTCGCGGGCGATACCCAGGGACAAGGGGATAGCCCCCAATGCGGCGACCTGGGCGGCCTGGGCATAGCCGTTGCTATTGCGGATTTTGCCGGGTTGCAGGGGTTGGTCAATGGCGATGAGTTCGTCACCGGTAGCCAGGATGCCGACCAACGGCCGTCGCACGACCGATAGCTGCGCGATGCCTAAGGCGGCCAACAGGCCGATTTCCTGGGGGCGGATGAGGTGTCCGGCGTGGAGGACGGTTTGCCCGGCCTGGATGTCGCCGCCGGGGGGGCGGATGTAGTCGCCGGGCTTGACGGAGCGGTTAATGTGAATGGTGGTGGGCAACGGCCGTGCCTTGTCCCGCCAGTTTTCGTCTGTGTCTTCCACGGGGATGACGGCGTCGGCGCCGGGGGGGATGGGGGCGCCGGTCATAATGCGCACGGCCGTGCCCCGTTGCACCTGAACGGTGGGCGCGACCCCGGCAGCAATATCGCCAATGACGCGCAGGGTGGCGGGCTGGTCAACGGTAGCGCCAACGAGATCGGCGGCGATGAAGGCATAACCGTCCATAGCGGAATTGGCGAAGGGGGGTAGATTATCCTGCGCGGTGATGGGCGCGGCCAGGACGCGGCCCAGCGCATCCGGCAAGGCCACTGGTTCGGGGGGGAGGATGGTGAGGGGGGCGAGGACGGCCGTGAGTGCCGCCTGAACTGTCAAATTTTCCGCATCAGCCATTTTTATTTTCCTATTGACCATGTTGAGCCATTCCGAGCCAACCATTGCCAGGGCAACTCAGGCTACAAGAAAGTTGCCGCGCCATTTGTCATTCCGACGAGTCTTCGAGGAGGAATCCCTACTAATTGACAACACGCAGGGATTTCTCGGAAGACCTCGAAATGACAAGTTTTTTTGCCGATATATTTTCTCAGCTTTCATCAAACCGCGCTATTGAGATTATACCGTGCCACCCGCCAGTCTGACGGCGATGACCTTATGCACGGTGATCGGGGAATGGATAATGCTGTGGGGGTTTTATGCGAGGTGATGGGGGATGTGGAGGGGTTTTGGGGTGGTACGGCCGTGACTATTGCTAAGAGAAATAGGTGTGTAAGACCATTGGTTACAAGTTAAGCATATTTTGAATTCGTCAAGCAGGTTCTACGGCCACTATCGCCAGGTCATGAATGCCCTGGCTGGTCGGTAGCGCCGGATAAATCCGGCTGGCAGAGCCTCCAGCCCCATTGATGGGGCGACGATGTTTAGCCCGGTGATTGATCACCGGGCGGTGTTGGTCAACAGAGGTTTTGTTTTTGCCCTTGACATTTGCCAGAAAACCTTAACTTGTAAACAATGGTGTAAGACGATGCTCCCGATTATCACCGTCTCAATTAGTGCTTTGAGCAAATTTCTTTGGTTGGGGTACAGGGTTTATAAAAGTATATCCACCCTCGTGCATCGGTTGCCGATAGCATTCGTCACCCTCATGGTATAACCACACATTTTGATTTTCTTCTGATGACATTTCGAGCTTTATGCTACGCCCTGTACTAATCGCGATCCCACGCAACAATTCAATAGCTTCTTCATTTTCTCCTTCAGCGCGTAATTCAAGAATAACACCATTTCCGTATGATAGGACTAGGCTCATCAAATTATTTTGATTTTGCATGTCCCATACTCTCGGTTGAACTTCTTATTTTGTGGGGGGATATTCCCAATCAATCATAGATATTAATAAATGCATGTGATTGTCCAAAATCCCAATTCTTTATATTGACGGGTCAGACTATGCTTACCTTAAACGGCCGTCCAACCCCAACTGTTCCGCCGCCCCCTGCATTGCCGTGAGGACGTTGCCAATGTGCTGCCAGAGTGGGGGACGGCAGTCAGCCTCTATAATCACCAGATCACCGGCAAAATTCCAGCTTGCGTGATGGTTCGATCTTTGGTGATGATCTCAACAGAATCACCTAAATCCTGAAGATGTAAACCCGTGCTGACAATAAAGCGATCATGTAATTCGGGAATCTGCAACCCTTCTGGTGTGAGACTCCGTTCAAAAACGTCCCACGTGAGAGGGAAAATCTCAATTCGCTTGTCGTTGTGTACATCAGTCAGCAAATCTTTTGTAGTAGGAATGCCAATGCGACCACGCTCAATGAGAAATGCTGCCTCTGCCAAAGCGATAAGGGGCAAGACCATGAGACTGTCCGCCGCCCCCATTCTTGTTTTGGCCTGAGCGCCCAGTTTTTGATTACCTTCCAGATACCAGATTAGCGCATGGGTATCCAAAATGAGTTTATTCGCCATTGAGTTCGTTTTCTGTGGGATGCCATTCGGCAATAGCAAAATCTTCTAAGGATGACATGCGATTGCCTTTATACTTGCCAAATTGTAGAGGCTTTGAGTCTTGCACCGGGTAAGGTATGAGTGTGGCGGTCACTCGTTGAATAAGGCGCAGGCGGGAGTCTGGTGAAAGCTGATTCACTTGCTTGAGAATATCGTCTAAAACATCAGTATCTGCTACCATTTTTGTATCCCCTTAAACAGATTTTGCCTATTCTACCATACTCACCACTCACTGATTACCCGTGTGCCAAACGGCCGTCCAACTCCAACTGTCCCGCCGCTCCCTGCATCGCCGTGAGGACATTGCCAATGTGCTGCCAGAGTTCCAGACGGCCGTCGAAACAAGCGCGGCTAAAATCATCCGTCACCGCCACCACATGGTCGCGGTCCACCCCGGCGGCAAAACGTTTGTCCTTCCACTTATTGCGCACCGATTTTAGTTCCAGGTCGTGAATGTTGCGCGACGGCCGTACCAGTGTCGCCGCAATAATCAAACCCGTAATCTCATCACAGGCCAGCAAGGCAAAATCAATGGGGTGTTCTCGTTCGACGGCCGTTGCTTCTGTATTGTGGCTCAAAATGGGGCGAATTACCGTCTCATCCCAACCGCGCTGCCGCAAAATGGGCGCGCCTGCCAGCGGATGCCGGTGCAAATCCGGGTGAATCTCCCAATCGAAATCATGCAGTAGCCCCACTACCTCCCACAATTCCGCGTCCGCCCCCAACAAATCCGCATACCAGCGCATGGCCGCACTCACCGCCAGCATATGCCGCCGCAGCCCCCCATCCTGCACAAATTCACAGACTATTGCCCATGCTTCGTCACGGCCGTTCATCACACCTCTGGAATTAGGAATTATGAAGAAGGCAATGCCTCATCACTTCTTCACCTGCTCATTCAACGATGGTCTCATCGCCCCCCTCATCATCGGCAACGGCCGTGCCCCCATTCTTCGCGCCACAATCACAGCCCCCACCCTCATGCTTCGAGCAGCCCGCTTCCGCCTTCTTTTGCAAAGCCTCCAACTCATCCAGCGGCTCCAGTTCATGGCGGAAAAATTCGTGCCATTCGCCTTCAATATCCACCACCACCGAATCCCGCAAGACGCGCACATCCCGCACCTTGCCTTCGCCGCGCGGCGTGCCAATGCGTTTGCCCAACTTCGGCAGCGTCTTCTTCGCTTCCACATACTGCTCATACTCATACACCAGGCAGCAGCGCAAACGGCCGCACATCCCCGTAATCTCCTGCGGACTCAGCGAAATCCCCTGCTCCTTCGCCATGCGAATCGAAACCGGGCTAAACTCCGTCAGGAACGTCGAGCAGCAGCGTGGCCCACCACACGCCCCATAGCCCCCCATAATCTTGGCCACATCGCGCGGCCCAATCAGCCGCATCTCAATCCGCGCCCGAAACGCCTTGCTCATCGCATTTTGCAGCGGCTTAATCTCCAACTTCTTATTCTCGGTGGTATAGTGAATGGTCAGCCACGAGCCATCAAAGCTGTATTCCGCCTTCACAAACTTCGCATCACTGTAATTGAGTTCCGCCGCCTTCTCCCGGCATGTAATCAGCGCGTCCAACTCCTTCGACTCCCACAACTGCTTCATCACCAGGTCACGCGGCGTCGCTTTGCGTTCAATGGCCCGCATCCCTTTTTGTTTGTGTGCCTGCTCCGGGGCCACAAAGGTCATGATCTGACCCAACTGCCGGCCGCGCTTCGTCTCCACCAGCACATAATCCCCCATGGCCACATCATGCTGCGCCCCCACTTTGAAATGATACAACTTACCCAATTTCTGAAAACGAATCCCCACAAAGGGCGTTTTCTCTTGAATCACCGTTGTCATACGTTTAGCTCCAAACTACTTACTCGCTGTGGCCGGTCTTCCAGACCGAGCCACACCGGGCACGGTCTGGAAGACCGGCCCGATCACTACTTCAACCAACCATCTGAATCGGAATAAAATTCGCCTGATTGGCCAACGACAACACGCTAATCCGTGCCGCTACCGTGCGCGCAATCTGGCGCAAGGCAAAGGCCGCCGCCGAATCAGGATACGCCACCACCACCGGCTGGCCCGTGTCGCCGCCAATGCGGATATTGGCATCCATCGGCACCGAACCGAGAAATTCCACGTCATAATCGGCCGCCAGTTGCTCACCTGCACCTGTACCAAAAATCTCGCCGCTCATATTTTCCACAATGCCAATCGTAGGCACGTCCAGCTTTTCAAACATCTTCATGCCGCGCAACGCATCGGCTGCCGCTACCTGCATCGGCTGTGTCACGATAATCACCCCCGTCGGCGGGAGTACCTGCGCCAGCGTCAATTGGGCGTCGCCCGTGCCCGGCGGCAAGTCTACAATCAGGTAATCCAGTTCACCCCAGGCCACGTCCGCCAAAAGCTGGCTGATGGCGCTGTGCAACATGGGGCCGCGCCAGATGAGCGGCTGATCTGGCCGCACCAAAAACGCCATGGAAATGAAGCGCACCCCATACTTTTCAGCCGGAATCATTTGCCGATCTTTGACCGGCGGCAGTTGATTGACGCCCATCATCATGGGCACATTGGGGCCAAGAATGTCGGCGTCCAGCAGCCCCACCCGCGCCCCTTCTTCGGCCAGGGCAATGGCCAGGTTGACGGCGATGGTAGATTTGCCCACGCCCCCTTTGCCGCTGGAAACGGCGATGACATTGCGGAAATTCTGGCCCAGTTCCCGGTTTTGGCGGGCGCTGGTGGGCACATTGGCGTCCCAGTTGATGGTGATCTTGCCGACATCCGGCAGTTTCGCCAGCGCGGCCCGTGAGTCCGCTTCCATTTTGCCCTTGAGCGGGCAGGCGGGGGTGGTGAGCATGATGGTGAAGGAGATGTCACGGCCGTTCACCTGCAAATTCCGAATCATATTGAGCGAGACCAAGTCCCGGTGCAGTTCTGGTTCAATCACAGTAGACAAAGCGGCCTGTACCGCTTCGGGGGTAATCTGGTTGTTTTTGTTTCCAAACATTGATTGTCTCTTCAGACCTTAAGGGTTTTCAGAAAACCCTTAGGGTCTTCGCCTATATAAACAAATTGCGCATGGCCGCAAAGCCATACGCAATTATAACCATTAAAATTAAATTCGGGCGGAGATAAGTTGATGGCTAATACGTGTCACCACGATACATCAGTTGGCGGGCATGTTCATCCGCCAACGTTAGGTCGGGTTCACCATCACCCGCCTGCCGGGCCTTCTTTTTGGCTTTGGCTTCTTCCACAAAGTTGCGCGCCGCTTCTTCGGCTGCCGCTTTCTTGGGGGCGATCTCGCGCCAGTAGCTCAGCGGTTTGCTCAGCCGCTCTTTGTCGTGAATGTGGGCGGTGGTGCGGTTGTAGCTGGCGAGTTCGTAGTCATGATCCAGCTTGATGGCATCAAACGGGCAAAACTCCATGCAGAAACCACAGTTCATGCAGATGTCAATGTCAATGAAGAAGGCGTTCGGTTCGGGTTTGGGACGGCCGTTCGGCTGTTTGCCTCGTTCAATCCAGATGCACTGCGGCGGGCACACTTTGGCGCAAATGCCGCACGATGTACACCAGTCTTTGCCCCACTTCTGCCCTGGCGGCGGGTCGTCCGTGATCAGAAACGGCACAAAGCGGAAACGTTCCGGCACATCCAGCTTTTCTTCCGGGTAAAAAACCGTTTTCACGCCGCGTCCCTTCACCCCCTGGCGCACTTGCAGGGCCTCATCGTTGTAGTAACGGCCGCCCCGCGCCGCCCAGTAAAAGTCATCCAGGTACGAATCCACAAAATGTTTCATGACCACGGCCATGCCTTTAAGAATGCCAGTTCCGTACATAGTTTCTCCAGAGAAGTAGACCGCTTAGCGGTCTACTTCACCTAATACAATATCAATACTGCCCAAAATCACCACAATATCCGCCACCTTGTGCCCCTGGCACATTTTGCCCAGGGGGGTCAGGTTGATGAAGGAGGGGGCGCGCACATGGTAGCGGTCGGGGTTGCCCTCGCGGCGGCGGGCGGTGATGTAGTAGCCGAGTTCACCTTTGGGGTTTTCCACACGGCCATAAGCCTCCCCCGCTCGCGGCGCCCGCAACGCATATTGCGGTTTATCACTGTTAATCTTCTGCCCGGCCGTCGCCTTAACGTGCGGTAACACCTGCTGCAAAATGCGCAAACTCTGCCGCATCTCCTCCATACGAATGTCGTATCGGTCCATCACGTCGCCATTAAAACGCACCGGAATGTCAAAATCGAGCTGCGGGTAAAAGGAATAGGGATTGGCGCGGCGCACGTCATATTGCACCCCGCTGGCGCGCAGTACCGGCCCGGCCGTACTGTAGGCAATAGCATCTTCCCGCGACAACACACCTACGCCAATACTGCGTGAGCGCACAATCTCATTACCCGTCATCAACTGGTCGCCCTGGTCTAACACACGGGGAAGATTGCCATAAATCAACTCTTCCAAAAACTGCATGGTGGGTGTACCGCGCACATCGTCCGGCAAATCGTAGGCCACACCACCAAAGCGCATGTAGTTACACATCATCCGCGAACCGGCGGTAGCTTCAAAGAAGTCCAGGATCAATTCCCGTTCCAGATAAAAATAGAGCATGGGCGTTTGCAGCGCGCCCAGATCATTGAGCAGGAAGCCCAACGCCCACAGGTGGTTACAAATGCGGGTCAGTTCCACCATGAGAATGCGCAGCCACTCGGCCCGCTCCGTCACCTCCATGCCAAACAGCTTTTCCACCGCCAGTACATAGCCGTGATTGTTGCTCATGGAGGAGAGATAATCGAGACGGTCGGTGTAAGGGAGGTTCTGAATGAAAGTGTTGCGCTCGCCGATTTTTTCGTGATTGCGGTGCAGATAGCCCATCACCGGCTTCAAATCCACCACCGTCTCCCCATCCAGCACCACCACCATGCGGAACACGCCGTGTGTGGAGGGATGCTGCGGGCCGATGTTTACCGTCACCTGGTCGGTTTTGATACCTGTGCCGGGGTCTACCACATGCGTTTCGCCGGGCAGGTACATATCCGTTTCTACGTCATATTCGTTGCCGGTGGGCTGCCAGCCGGCCGGATACTGCACGTTTTTGCCATAGGGGTTACGTTCTTCGGCGCGGAAAACGCCGCCATCCGGCCAACGGCTGCCAAACGGCTTCTTTTCTTCTTCGAAGAAAGCCTCTTTCCAATCTTTGCGCAGCGGATGACCCTGGAAACCGTCCCAGGTGAGAATGCGGCGCAGGTCGGGGTGTCCCTCAAAATGAATTCCGATCAAATCCCACGCTTCCCGCTCTTGAAAATCGGCGCCGGGCCAGACGGGGACAAGGGAGGGGATGCTGGGGTTGTCCCGGTCTACCTGCACGTGCAGCACCAGGGCGTCGCCGCCCTGATCCAGGCTGTAGGTGTGGTAAACGGCTTCCAGTTTGTTTTCGCTGAACAGGTCAACGCCGGTGACACTGCTGAGGTAGTTGAAACCAAAGTCGTCGCGCAAAGCGGTGGCTACTTCCACCAGTTTGTCCGCGTCAACCATCAATCCACTGTACCCTTCACGAGGGTCATCGCTAACGGCATCGGGGAAACGCTCTTTGAGCAGGGCGGCGGCGCGGGCTACAGGGTCATCGGACACGGCCGTGCCTACCTCCATCATCTCTTCATCTTGCGGTTCGGGTGCATCTAAAATCAGTTCATTCATGGGGATTTCTTCCAGGGTTACTCAGACGTTGCTTCAGTTTCCGGTTCGGCAACGGCCGTTGCTTCCACCTTTGTCGCCTGCTGCCGAATAATGTCTAATTGGCGCAAATCCACCAGATCAGGGCCAAGTACCGGAATGGGCACCACACCATCGGCCGTTGGATCGCCCTTGCCATACCAGGGCACGGTGGCAATAGATTGCTGATCAATTTTCTCTTGTAGGGCAATCAGGCCGTTGATCAAAGCCTGTGGCGTAGGCGGGCAGCCGGGCACATACACATCCACCGGCAGGAACTTATCAATGCCGTCTACTACCGTGTACCCTTCTTTGAACGGGCCACCACCGGAAGCACAGGCGCCCATAGCCAGCACGTAACGCGGTTCGGGCATCTGGTTATACAGGCGAACAATGGTGGGTACCATTTTCTTCGTCACCGTACCTGAGACGATCATCAGATCAGACTGGCGGGGTGTGGCCCGGAATACTTCCATGCCAAACCGGGCCAGGTCATAGCGGCTGGCGGCCGTGCAAATCATCTCAATCGCACAGCAAGCCAGGCCAAAAACCATGGGCCAGACAGAGTTACGGCGGCCCCAGTTGTAAACAGGGTCTAGAATTTTGGCGATGCTGGTAATCCACACATTATTCTGCAACTCTTCCGGGACAGCCATGTCCGGTGAATCTACGCCTATCTGCTTTGTCATTGGTTAGCAGCCTCCTCGTACCAAACATTTTGTATGTCTAGCAAAATGCGCTCGGTGTACATATCAGGGTCGTCGTCAAAACCGGGCAGAGTGATTATGAGTTCTACCAGTTCGGCCAGCCCCACGTCTACGGGGCTTTTGTGGGGATACTGTTCCATCAGGGCCACACAAATGGCGTAGGTGGAATCCCAATACAGTTCAGGAGTACGGCCGTCCACGTCGGGTTGTCTCTGCCTGAATTCCGGTCTGAACACAGGCGCTCTTTTGCTAAAATTCAGGTGTCCCAAGTATATTACATACTGCCCGAAGCGGCGAATGATTGATGATTTTTTTCACAAACGGCATCAACGTTTCAAGTGAACACGTGTCAAGTATCATGTATTGGCTTTTCCCGATTACTTGACACCTGACACCTGACACTTGACACTTGACCGCCTGACACATATGAAACTTCTCCTCCTCTCCCCTTATCACGGCGGCAGCCATGCGGCGTGGGCAGTGGGCTACCAACAGCACAGCCAGCATGAGGTGTCACTGCTGACGCTGCCGGACCGTTTCTGGAAGTGGCGCATGCACGGCGGAGCCGTGACGCTGGCCCGCCGCTTCAGAGAACAGAAACTACGGTCTGACGTGTTGTTAGCGACGGATATGCTAGATGTGACCACCTTTCTGGTGCTCACCCGCGACCGGACGCATGAGATTCCGCTGGTTTTGTACATGCACGAAAACCAATTGACGTATCCGCTGCCGGAGGATGGCACGACCGGCCCGATGCGGCGGCAGTTGGGGGAGCGGGATTACCATTATGCGTTTATCAACTACGCTTCGATGCTGGCGGCGGATGCGGTCTGGTTTAATTCGCAGTTTCATATGGATAGCTGGTTCACGGCCGTAACCCCCTTCCTTAAACATTTTCCCGAATACAACGAATTGGGCACGGTGGCTGGTTTGCGAAAAAAGAGCCGGGTGATGCCGGTGGGGGTGGATTTGGGGAGATTAGGAGATTGGGAGATTGAGAGATTGGCTCAATCTCCTAATCTCGTGGTGTCGCGGTTGGCTGCCAACCGACCATCGCCAATCTCCCAATCTCCTCTTATCCTGTGGAACCAACGGTGGGAGTATGACAAAAACCCCGAAGCGTTTTTTGCGGCGCTGGCAGAGGTGGCAGCGGCGGGCATTCCATTCCGGTTGGCGTTGTGTGGGCAGCAATATGGCCAACGGCCGTCCGCCTTCGATACCGCCCTCACCCAATTCACCGACCAACTCATTCACGTCGGTCATGCCGATTTTGCGACGTACCGGCGGCTGCTCTGGCAGGCGGATGTGGTCATTTCTACCGCCCACCACGAATTTTTTGGCATCAGCGTCCTGGAAGCCATTTACTGCCACACCTTCCCCCTGCTGCCACACCGCCTCAGCTACCCGGAACTCATCCCCGCGACATTCCACGCCGATTGCCTCTACCACACACAGGATGAACTGGTAAAACGGCTCATTTGGGCGCTGACTCATGCGGAAGAGGCCAGAAAGCTAGCGGGGGAATTGAGTACGGCCGTGACACCTTTTGGTTGGACGGCCGTTGCCCCCCGCTACGACAACGCCCTCACCGAACTAACTATACCTGACAAGGTGACAAGGTGACATCTGACAAGGTGACAAAAATGTCAGATTATGACCGTTGCCAGTATAGCTAGAGACTCCTGATTACCTGCCACCTGCCACTTGCGACCTGCTACTTGCCACTTGCCCGTTTTGTCATTTCCTCACCCGGCGTTATACTTTGCCCGGATAGCCCACCTGTAGCGGTACACAATTAAATTAAGCTCTTCCTGTATGTGTTTTCACCTGGCCTGTTGGCCAGCTTAATCACAACCCAATTTCAATCAGGAGGTTCCCATGAAGCACAAGGTTTTACTCATCGGTCTATTGTTGGTCGGTTTATTGTTGGCTGCCGGTTCCCTGTCAGCCGCTAACACCCTGCCAACCACCCCCGCCAGCAGCCCACCCACCAAACAGATTGCCGCCCCACCGGCCGACATGGCGCAACAGCAGCTACCGGACCCGGCGGCCAACGGCATCCGCTCCCAGGCGGCCCTGATCCCCATCGAATTGAGCCAGGCCAAAGACGGCACATGGGCATGGGCAGATGTATTGCCGGTTGACGGCCGTACCCAACTCTCCCTCATGCTGCTCACCCCCGCCACCGGCTGGCAGTTGGCCGTGCAGCCCCCCGGCAGCAGCCTGCTGGCGTTGGACGGCAACACCGCGGGCGTCAGCCACCAGGCCACTTCTCTGGGCATCGGCAACAGCCAATACCCCG
The DNA here is from genome assembly GCA_014584575.1 of Chloroflexota bacterium. Lineage (GTDB taxonomy): Bacteria > Chloroflexota > Anaerolineae > Promineifilales > Promineifilaceae > CAADGU01. Next base: position 33,832 of record JACTMP010000060.1, on the reverse strand, counting down.
CTGATGTCTACACCTTCATCGCGCCACCCACCGGTCTCTGGACGGTGCAGGTCAGCGCCAGCGTCACCCCGCAAAAGAGCGGCGTGGCCGGTTATCTGGTTATCTCCGGCGACAGCCCCTACAGGTTGTACAGCCATCTGACCACCTACAACCTGCTGGTTGGCCAGGAGATAGGTCTGACCACCCGACTGACCGGCGAATCCGGCACAGAAGCGCTGCCCGGCAGCATCAGCAGCGCCACCATGCGCCTGACAATGGCCGACGGCCGTGAACTCACCCTTCCCCTGTCTGACGATGGCCAACACCAGGACGGCGCGGCCAACGACGGCGTTTGGGGGGCAACATTCACCGCCGACACACCCGGCCATGTCACTGCCCAAATCACGGCCACCGGCACCGCACCGGACGGCCGTGCCTTCATCCGCACCAGCGAACATGTCTTCCCCATCCACGCGCCTACGCTGGCCCTGGCCGACCGACCGGTACGCAGCCGGGCATTGGGCGACGGCCGTATCCAGCTAAACATTCCCGCCAATGCCCTGGCGAAAGAGGTGAATCAGGTATTGGTTTCGGCGGAAGTGTGGGGGCAGGATGGGGCAGGTACGGCCGTGCCCGTTGTCTGGCTCAGTGGCATTGTCAATCCACAGCAAAGTGGCAGTCGCCTGACCCTGCCGCTCACTCTGGATAGCCGCTGGCTCGAACTGGCTAACACACGGCCCCCGTACCAGCTAAAAAATGTGCGTGTGCAGGATGTGGATACGGCCGTGCCCCTCAGCCAATTAAACTCCCTACCCCTCAGCCTGAATTACACCGGCGGGAAACAGACCGTCGCCGCCATTACTGATGACATGCTGATGGGGCCGGCGCCCACCACGCCTGCGGCCCCAGAAAATTCGGGGGTGGTCATGCTCATTCATGGCTACTGTTCCGGCGGCGTCTGGCCCACCGCCCAATTCAGCCAATACGCCGTCTTTGCCGACCACAACCAAAACCGCAGCCACAACCAGTTTGCCCAACTGATTGGCAACTATGGCAACAACTTTAGCTCCTTTGGCGCTATTGCCCACAGCCAGGGCGGCGCGGCTTCGCTGCACCTGTACACCTACTATTGGAGCGGGCTGGATTATTCCAGCGGCAACCGGCTCATTCAAAGCGTGGGCACACCGTACCAGGGTACGGCGCTGGCCGGACTGCTGGCCGTTTTGGGGCAAATTTTTGGCGCCGGCTGTGGCACAAACTTCGATCTGACTTACGATGGCTCTTCTCTGTGGTTATCAGGCATCCCCGGTTGGGCGCGCAGCCGCGTTTATTACCACACCACCGCCTTCCAGAATGTGTGGTGGCGGTATGATTACTGCCATCTGGCATCTGACCTGTTCCTGAGCGACCCGGACGACGGTGTCATCGAACGATGGGCCGGGCAGCTATCCGGCGCTAACAATCTGGGGCACAAATCGGGCTGGTGCCACACCAACGGGATGCGCGACCCGGCGCAATATAACGACAGCGCCCGCAACGCCAACATGAACGCCAACGCTAACCGGTAGGCAGTTAAACCAACCTCCCGGAGGTTCAGAACCTCCGGGAGGTTATTTTCAAAACGGCCGATGCCCAAACGTCACCGTCGGCCCATTGACCGGCGCGGCCCACTTCACCGCATTACCAATCACGCGCAGCACCTCATCCTGGTAGTAGATGGGGTATGTTTCGTGGCCGGGGCGAAAGTAGAAGATTTTGCCCTGCCCGCGCTGGTAACAACAACCACTGCGGAACAGCTCACCCCCGGCAAACCAACTGACAAAAACCAGCGTTTCCGGCTGGGGAATGTCAAAAAATTCGCCATACATCTCCGCCTGCGAAATCTCGAAGTATTCACCGATGCCTTCGGTAATGGGATGACCGGGAGCCACCACCCACAGCCGCTCTAATTCACCCGCCTCGCGCCATTTCAGGTTGCAGGTTGTGCCCATCAGCCGCTTAAAAATCTTGGAAAAGTGGCCGGAGTGCAGAACTATCAGCCCCATGCCTTCCAAGACCCGCACTTGTACGCGGTCTACGATCTCGTCGCTGACTTCACCATGCGCCAGGTGGCCCCACCAGGTGAGGACGTCCGTCTGGGCGAGCACGGCCGTGCTCAACCCATGTTCCGGCTCATCCAACGTCGCCACCCGTACCACCATCCCCTTCCCCTCCAGGTAGCGGGCAATAGGCGTGTGCATCCCCTCCGGGTAAATCTCCTTCACTTTTGCCGACTGTTTCTCATGTCGGTATTCATTCCAAATGGTTACACGAATGGTCATCTGATCTCCTCAATTATCGTCTCTGCGTTCTTTAGCGTTAACAATTAGCGCCTACTTCACAGTCACCGTAATGCTATATGGCGCCTGTTCATATGCAAACTCCTCTAGCCAGATCAGGTACAGACCCGTTTCGGGCAAGGGAAAATCTAAAATTGCTTCTTCCACATACTCCAACTCCACACCATCGTCGTCAAGCAACAAGTCAGCATTCATGTCATATAACGAAATGAGGATCAATTTGTCCGGGTCGGTAGTAGTGGTGATGTCAATGACGTCCCCCGCCTGCCCATAAAAGTACCAGAAATGGCGATGGTCCGCAGCCAATGTGTCTTGTCTGGATATACCGCCGGACAAAAGCCCCCGCGAATACAGGATTACCTCGGTCTGGTCACCCACAATGGTCATAAAATAGTTCCCGGCCCGGCCTGTTGTTTCATACACCTGAATGATATAAGTTTTCGTGGGGTCTACACGCAGGTTGCGGATTTCTTCCATTTGCCCGGCGGGGGCATTATCTTGGGTCACGATCAGGTTGTCGGTCTCATCGTACACGGCGATGGCAATGTTCATGGTAGGTTCAGCGACAATGCCAATGGTGATCGCCTGGCTATCGGTGAGCGTCAGCGGCCAGTTTTGTTTTTGCCAGGCGCCTAATGTCTCCACGCCAAACATGGCGGCGTCCGGGTTGATGGGGTCTACTTCGGTAATGCTATAGGTACCGGGTTGGGGTGTGGCGGTGGGGGTGCCCGGCGTTTGGGTGCCGGAAATCGGGGTGGGCGTCAGGGATGCGCCGGGTGGCGGGGTATTTGTTAAGGCGGGCGTTGTTGCCGGTGTGCCAGACACGGCCGTGCCCTCTGGCGTCTCTCCTCTGTCGTCCTCCGGTGTAGGCGTCAATGTGGGGGAAGGCGACGCACCAACCGTGGCGGTGGGCGTCAGCACCGGCAGCGTGGGTGTGGCCGCCTCCGGCGAGGATACTGTAGGGATAATGGGCAGCGTGGGGGTAACAGGTAAGGTCGAGGTGACAGGGGGTGTAGGCACGGCCGTACCACCTTCCCCCTCTTCACCCGGCGTACTCTCCAGTGTAGGCAGTGCGCCGCCCACGGCCGATACCCCGGCCAACTGCGCCGGTGAGACAATGTCCGTCACCCGCAGATACCAAAGCTGGCGGGGCACGGCCTGTTTGCCACAACCCACCGGCCCTTCCCAATAGCGCCAAAACCCATTCACCGTCAGCGGCGTTCCCACCGTCAGCAGGGAGCGCAGTTGTGAATCAAACCCGCCAGCGGCAATTTGAATCGTTTCGGTTTCTGCCTCGCCGGCGGCATTGACCGTCTGGACTTCTTCCACTAACAGCCAGCCGGCGGGACCGGTATGCGTCTCGCCATTGCACACCAACAGCGGCAGATAGTGGTACACCCCAGAAAGCTGCAAAAATTGCCCGGCAAATGACTCTGGTTCAGCCACCAGTTCAGCCAGGGGCACGGCCGTCGGCTGCTCGCTGCGGATAATGGCTACGGCCGTTTGCCCCACATCAAAGGGCGTCGGCGTCATCGGCGTCTCGTCCTCGCCACAGGCGACCAACAAAATGGAGAAAAGTAGCAAAAATAGGGAAAGTGATTTCATACAGGTATTGTGCCCGGCGGCTATTATAATACCAGACCGACCCGAACCGAAAATAACCGGGACAACTATTAAGGATAGACAAGATGCTGCTTTACGAAGATTTGATTTATGGCCAGGTCACTATCACCGAACCGGTGCTGGCGGCCTTGATGAACACGGCCGTGCTGCAACGGCTCAAAGGTATTATGCAACACGGCATTTCCGGTCTCATCGGCGTCACCGCGCCCATTAGCCGCTACGAACATTCGGTGGGCGCCATGCTGCTGGTGCGGCGATTGGGCGGCTCGCTGGCGGAGCAAATGGCGGCGCTGCTGCACGATGCCAGCCACACCGCCTTTAGCCACGTCATTGACTACGTGGTAGACGGCCACGACCACCAGAGCTACCACGATGAGATGAAGGAACATTACCTGGGGCAAACGGAAGTACCGGCGCTGCTGGCCGAATATGGCTATGCGTGGCAAGACTTTCTGGATGAGTCGGCTTTCCCCCTGTTGGAGCAGCCGTCGCCGCGCCTGTGCGCCGACCGGCTGGATTATTTTTTGCGGGATGCGCAGGCGTTGGGGCTGGCAAAGACCGTGCAAATTCAATTTGTGTTAGACAGCCTGGTGGTAGGGCACGGCCGTATCGCCGTCAACAATCTGGACGCTGCCCGCTGGCTGGCTTACACCTTCATCCAGGCCGACGACGCCAGTTGGGCCAACTTCCGCGAGGTCGGCCTTTACGAAGTGACGGCCCTAGCCATCCGCCGCGCCCTGGCGCTGGGCGTCATCCACGAAGCCGATTTCTGGCTGACCGATGCCCCATTTTGGGATAAATTGCATGACGGCCGTGACGCCGAACTGCAAGAATGGCTGGCGCTCATCACCCCCGACACCCAATTTGAATGGGACGAGGCCAACCCCACCTTTCGCGTCAGCACCAAACTGCGCGCCATTGACCCGGACGTGTTGCTCAATGGGCAGATGGTTCCCCTCTCCACTCTCGACGCCGATTTTGCCCACCATCGCCAGGACTACCTCCAACGCAAACAGGGCAAATGGCCAATGCGGATCGTGATGCGTGACCCGTGACCCGTAATCCGTAATCCGCAAACCGAACCGATTACGGATTACCGATAACGGAACTACGGATCACGGCCGTCCCTCCAAACTTTTGGCCATATATTCCCATCCAGGCGCCTGGGTTTGTTGAATGATCGCCTGCTCCGCCGCTATGTCGTATTCAACGGCGTGATGGGTAATGTGCCAACGGCCGTGCGCCCACTTCAGCACCCCATATTTTGCCCGTGTGTCTGCATCCGACGGAATACTCACCGAACTGATATTGGCTAATGTCATGCCGCGCCACTGCCGGATATTGGGCAGATGCACATGTCCATAAGCCATCACAGCACAGGTCACATCAGAAAATAGTGGTTCGAGTTCCTCATCGGGCTGGCTCTGGCTCACTTTACCAAAACGCTGCTGCTGTATCTCATCAGTGGGCATAATCGCGCGCTCCACATCTTTGGGGTTGGCATGGACAATGAGCAGATCATCGCTGGCACTGCTGGTGGGGCTGAGGCGCAGGCTGAACGGCATATCCTGTAACCAGGCAAACTCGGCATCTGAGAGCTGCGTCCGCGTCCATACGCTGCGGGCATTAAAGGATTCATACCTGGCTTTGGTGTCGTTATCGGCGTCTTCTGGCGGTGAGAGCGACTGACCTACCGCCAGATCGGTATTGCCGTGAATGGACAAAATATCTTTGCGAGATTGCAGGAGAGTGATGCAGGCCGACGGCCGTGCGCCCATCAAACACAAATCCCCGGCAAAGGCAATCGCATCCGGCTCTTGCCGGTCAATTTCAGCCAGCACCGTTTCCAGCGCGGTCAGATTTCCATGCACGTCAGAAAAAATAGCAATTTTCATATTACCTCCAGGTTTGTAGTAGGCGATTTATCGCCCTTAGAAGGCGATAAATCGCCTACTACGAACATCATAACACATGGTTATAATGGGCGACATGCGTAAAGGATGTGTGGTGGGCATATTGGTGTTGGGTATTGTGGCGATCACGGCCGTGCTCGGCTGGATATTGTTCCCCCGTGTGGTGGCCGCTTTGCCCGCCCAGGTGCGGCTCTATCTGCCCGAAGAAGTGATCCGCGCCGCCAGCACGCCGCTGCCCACCGCCCTACCCGCCCCGGCCTTCACCCCCCAATCCGTCGCCCTCATTCCCACCCTGGCCCTGCCCACCAGCACCCCTTCACCCACACCAACGATTCCGGCCACGTATACGGCCGTTTTTCCCCACACCGAAACCCAAATCCCAACCTCCGAAGCCCCTACACCGATTACCGATAACCGATTACCGATTACCCCCACCCCCACCCCCTCACCCCCTCACCCCGGCGTCTTCGCCGCCCTCACCTTGTCACCCCCCCCACCTGCTCACCGCATCACCGGCCTCGCCGTTATCGCCCAAAGGTTCAATAACTGCGGCCCGGCCAATCTCACCATCAACCTGGCCTACTACGGCCATCGGGTAGATCAGCTAGACGTGGCCGCCCAGATGCGTCCCCAATACGAAGACCGCAACGTCACCCCCTGGGAACTGGCCACCTACGTGAACGAACAGACGCCGCTGCGAGCCAGCGTCTTCAGCGGCGGCGACCTGGACACACTCAAACGGCTGATCGCCGCCGGTTACCCCGTCGTCATCGAAAAAGGGTACGAACCGAACGACTGGCAAGGTTGGATGGGCCACTACCTGACGCTCATCGGCTATGATGACGCCACCCAACAATTCACCAGCCTGGACACCTTCCTCGGCCCCTGGGACAGCAGCGGTCGTGCGGAAAGTTATGACTACATCAGCACCTACTGGCAGCACTTCAATAACGTTTTCTATGTGGTCTATCCGCCTGAACAGGCGGATACCGTGCTGGCCTTGCTGCCGCCCGCGCTCACCAACCCGCTGACCATGTGGCAGCAGGCGGCCGAAGTTGCGCAGGCGGAAACGATAGCCAACCCTGCCAACGCCTATGCCTGGTTCAATCTTGGCGCCAGCCTGACAGAATTAGGCCACCTGACCGGCGACCAGAGCTACTTTGCCAACGCCGCCGCTGCTTTTGACCAGGCGCGCACCATTGGCCTGCCCTGGCGCATGTTGTGGTATCAGTTCTGGCCGTATGAGGCGTACCTGGCTGTAGAGCGCGCCGATGATGTGCTGACGCTGGCGAACGCCACCCTTTCCAGCGGCGGCGGCCAGGAAGAGGCATACTACTATCGCGGCCTGGCTTACCTGGCGCAAGGCAACCCCGCCCAGGCCCGGCTTGATTTTGAGCAAGCCGTTAATTGGAATCCGACGTTCACGGCCGTGCAGGAAGCGTTGGCAGCGATGAGGTGAGGGGGTGAGCAGGTGAGGGGGTGAAGGGGTGAGGGAGTGAGCAACTAATTACCCAATTACTCAGAACCGATTACAGATCACCGATTACCACTCCCTTAATAGCGGCGGAAAAACAGCACAACCCTCTCCATAAACAGGTTGTCGGCATAGCCATGAAAGGTGTGGGGTTGGGCTTCGTAGAAGTAACATTCGTGTGTGTGCCCATCTGTTTCTAGCAAATCGCATAATTCCCGCGACCAGGCAACCGGCACCACGTCATCGGCAATGCTGTGATGCACGGCAATGGGCGCGGTGATGCGATCCAGGTAGCTAATGGGCGAGATCAGCCCCATGAGTTCGGGCGACGCCGCCAGTTCAAACTGACCCCGCCCACCGCCTGACCAGTAGCGGATGCGATCATAATTCCGTTTTTCGTCGCCGCTCATGGAACCATATAAAACGGCCGCGCGAATATACGGCTCGGTGTTCACGGTAATGACGCGCAGGGCGATGCCGCCGCCCATGCTGTGCCCCCACAAGTGAATGTGGTCGGCGTCGGCGCGGCGCAGTGTGCCCACCGGGTCCTGGCTCTGCTCACGCAGAATGGCGATGAGGTTGAGCACGTCAATGGCGTAGCCGGTACGGAAAGCGTCCGGGCCTTTGTCAGAGGGTGGGTAATTACGCAGGTTGGGATGAATAACAAAATAACCAGCTTCGGCCAGGGCGTCGGCATAGCGGGCAGTGTAATCCAATGTTTTGTAGATATTTGGCTCGATGTATCCGTGCAGCACCAACGCCACCGGGAATTTATCACCTTCGTGAGGTACATTCATAAATCCATAAATGGTCAGTCCATCGCTGGGATAGGTGATTAGGTAGCGGGTGAAGGTATCGGTTTCTTCCAACACATCCTCAATTTTCAACAAACCACCGCCGTAGCTTCGGGCAGTAAGGGCGTCAATGGTCAGGTCTTTATACAGGTTGGGGGTGGCGGTAGGGGGCGGCGTACCGGTAACAGTGGGGGTGAGTGTAGGCGGGGGTGTGCCCGTTGGTGGCGGGGCGAAGGTAGGCAGAATGGGCACGGCCGTGCCTCCCGGCAGCGGCGTATTGGTGGCGGGTAAGGCGATAAAGGAATCTGGCAAAGAGGCTACCGAGACACGGGTGGGCAACACGGCCGTTTCCCCACACCCCACCAGCAGCAGTAATAAAAACCAGCAGCAGGTTATGCGTTTCATCACGGCCGCCAGTTTAGCCCATTCAGAGCGGGTGGCAAGTGGCAGGGGGTGGGGGGGGTCATAGGAAATTTTTCCTATTTGCCAAATCAGCATAAACGCCTATTTTCCCCACTGGTTTTTTATAATCTCCTGTCCCAAACCCGGTGGAAATATGGCCAAGATTCTGGTAGTAGAAGATGACCTGATCATCCAAAACTTGATGCTGTTTTATCTGCAAGACAAACAACATCAAGTCCTTGTTGCCGCCAACGGGCGCGACGGCGTTTCCCTTGCCAAAGACGAACTTCCAGACCTCATCATTATGGATTTGCGACTACCGGTGCTGGATGGCTGGCAGGCTACCGAACAGCTAAAATTGTCGCCGCAAACAGCGGATATTCCGGTCTTAGCTATGACGGCGCAATCGTACACGGCCGTGCGTGAACGATTTCAGGATACGGGTTGTGATGGGTACGTGGGCAAACCGATTGACTTTACCGACCTCTTCATACAAATTGACTCCCTGACACGCGGCAAAATTTCAGCCTGACCCCAGCCGCCTGGCTCGTTTTTCGGCGGCGTGTGAGAGGCGGCGCAAGAAGCGGAAACTGGGCGTGGCCTGCCAGGTGTAAATGACGTAGGTACGCGCCAGTTTGTCATGCCAGCCCTGGCGTGTATCGCTGACCAACACCCAGATAAACCCCATAAAAAAGGGCAGCAGCGAAAGATAATAACCAAGAAAGCGTTTGATCGCCTGCATCAGCGATAACGGCCGTCCATCAAAACTCACCACCCGCACCCCCATCAACATCTTGCCCGGCGTCTGCCCCACCAGCATCCAAAACAAGATGAAATAACCCATATAGAAGCTCACATTGAGCAGCAAGGCCAACCCCACCGCCAGAATGCGCAGCAGTTGCACCAGGGTGCTGTGGCTGCCGGAAAAAGAAAATACGTCAGAAACCGTGACCTGGAAAAAACCGAGAACCAGCATGACCAATGTATTAACCGTCACGATAGTGCCCAACACCAACACTTGGTCGGCGGCAAAAGCAATCAGCCGGGTGACAAATCCGGCATACTGCCCCTGTAAATGAGGATTGGCGCTATCGGGTGACATCATGGGCCTATTCTTCCAGCAGGTTGATCCGGTCAGCCTGAGCCATCACTTCCGGGATGGGTGGCGGCAATTGCTCACGGGGTGGACGGCGCAGCAGGCCGCGCGCCAACCGCTCCAGTACAATATCTGCCGTGACGGTGCGGCTGCGCACCCCGCCCACCACCTCGTCGGCAATGCCATACGTTTGCTGCGTCACCAGGTCGCGCACTTCCGGGTTTTCGGCCAGGTGTTGGATCACTTCGTCAATGGTCAGGTTAACGGCCTGGCGGGCCACCAGACGGCTGCGGGGTTCTTCGGCGCGGCCACGTTCAATCCAGCGGTTCACGGCCGTTTCCCCCTCGGCTATCAGATTTTCATAGCGGCGCTGGACGGGCTGCATCAAAGGGTTGCCGGTCAGCGGTCGGGCGGCGCGCAGCAAACGGCCCGCCGAAACATCTACCAGACGGCCAAAGCGGGAAGCGCCGCTGCGCGCCTGGTCATGCGCCGCCAGCGCCAGCCCCACCAGGGCATAACGAAGCTGCTCTGTGGCCGCCGGCGTGGGCGCTAACGAATGGGCGTCGCCGGTTTGGGCCGCCTGCTCTTCCCACTGCTGCAGCCGGGCCACCAGTTCGGCGGGCGCTTCAATGGCGCCGCCCACAATCAGCCGCACCAATGATTCTAAGGCATCAAACTCAGCCGCTTGGGGAACGGATTCTACCGGCGCGAGGGCGGTTTGGGGTTCTGTTGTTTCTGTGGTCATGGGTTGGTAATTGAGTAAGTGGGTCATTACACAATTACCCACTTACTGAATATCCTTTTCCCCTAGTTTACGGCTGAATGGCATTTGCAACCAGTGTTATTTCCAACAGCACTTCGTCGGTGACGTTGGCCACACCCTGCACCTGGGGAATGACCAGATTGTAATCGCCACGCAACACCTGGGTAGAAGCTGTGCCTTCCAGGCGATCCTCAGACACGGCCGTGACCGTTACCGTAAACACCACTTCGTTTGTAATATCCCGGATGGTCAAATCACCCACAATCTCGAAAGAGACGGTTTCGCCCACCGGCACACTGTCTGGCAAGCCATTGATGGCAGTGGGGGTAAAGGTGATAAATTCATACTGGTTGGTGTCCAATATCTGGTTGCGAATGGCGTTGTTGCGGAAATTGTTATCCGTCAGCAGGGTGCGCGCATTCACTTGAATGATGCCCACCTGGGTGGTAGACAAATCGTTCAGGTTAACGGCAATTTGCCCGGCGACCTGATTACTGAGGCCAACAACGGTAGTACGGATGCCACGTAAATCTTCTTGCAGCGTGAAACTCACCTCTGATTCATCCTGACTGATTTCATATACCTGCAAAACGCTGGCGGCAGCAGGTTCTGGGGTGTCGGTGGGGGGCACGGCCGTCGCTGTGGCCGTCGGTTCCGGCGGCGCTTCGGTGGCGTCGGGTTCAGGCGTGTTGGTGGGGGGTAGGGCTACAGCCGTGGCTGTTGGTTCGGGCACGGCCGTAGCCGTATTGGTTGGCAATTCCAACGGAATCGCGGCAATGGGTTCACTGGCCTCCTCCGGGGCACGCAGCACAAAATACCAGATAGCGCCAATGACTATTACACCAATGCCCGCCAGAATCAGTCCCCCGATCAGGGTACGGTTACTATTCATGTTGTTCTCCTCACTTTTGTTGAAACAAGTTGATGAATCTGAATTATTGTAGGGATTGGGGGAAGATGGCTCAAGGACATCACGAATGCACTTATTGAGTTCTCACGCCCCGCGTTCCCATGCTCTACTCTGTCTTGTGTTTCAAGAATCCCGGCGATTGAAATAGCGGCTACAAGCAGCCAAGCCGACCTTCGTCGGCTAAGTTGGCTAAAGAAGAATCTTCCTGAGGGCGGAGTGGAGGCTTTAGCCGTAACGCCTGGACGGTTGCTCATAGCGGTCGGTGCAGGCTGACTTTGCCTTTTGTTGAGCTTGCCCTGCGTGGGGACGGCTGCCGTCCATCGCCGAAGTGTGCAGATTTATCTGCCGCCACCAGCCAAATTGAGAATGGCTGTTACTGCGTTACCCCTCTTGGTTTTACATAGCTGCGAATAGGCGCGCCGGATACGGCGGCCAACGACCGCTGCCAGACATCTTCCTCCACCCCAAACGGCTCACCCCGAAACCGATGATCGTTCTTGCGGATGAACTCCTCTGACTGCTCATGCAACCGCTGCCAGACCGTTTGTTGCGCCGCCACCAGCGCCGTCAGCGCCGGGCCAGGTAGCCCCTCAGCCAACACCTGCCGGAAATGATTCAGACACAGGCCATCAGAGGCGCTGTAAGCAGTGAATAGCTCATTATGGGGGGCCAGATGTTGGTGCAGGGTACGGCCGTAATGCACCAACATCTCCGCTTCATTCACACAGACCGGGCACTCCGCCTGGGGCGAAAGTTCGGCAACCAGTTTTTGCACGGCCGTATGGCTGACATTTACATTGGCCCGGCGCAGCAAACTGCGCGTCCGTGAGGCCCCCACCTGCCCCACCGAGTTAGCATCCAGCGTGCGCAGCAGCAGTTTCAAGATGCCATCCATCATAATGGTCGTGCCCAGCGCCCCCCCGGCGCGGATCAGCAATTGTGCATGTGACTGGCAATACCCTCGCGCCGCGTTCAACTGCTCACGGGTGGGCACATCGTTCACCCCCTCATACAAAATGCTGTCCACCAGTTTATCCGCGCTCACGGCCAGCAAACGGCATATGGCGCAACCCGGCCCGGCAAAGGCTTCCAGTAAATCGTGGTAGTAAGGGATTCGTTTGCTCATGCGATCATAGGGTAATCGGCTTACTGCGATCCGGCAAACGTGCGATGACTGATTCTCAGTCTGCCGGTTTCACTTACAACAAAATCATATCATTGCGATGGACGGCCACCGGGCCATAGGCATACCCTAAAATCTCGACGATTTTATCGGAATGAAACCCGGCAATTCTGGTCAGGTCGCCGCTGTTATAGCGGGAGATGCCGCGCGCCAGTTCACGGCCGTCGGCGCCTATGATGCTAATGGTATCGCCCCGTTCAAAGGCGCCGGTCACGGCCGTAATGCCTGCCGGTAACAGCGAACGGCCGTCCGCGCCCAACGCTTTGCTTGCTCCGGCGTCAATGTGCACACGGCCCGCCGGTTTTCGGCCGGCATAAATCCATTTTTTGCGATTCTCCAGCGGTGTTTTTAAGGCGCGAAAGCGTGTACCCACCGCTTCCCCGGCCACAACACGGGTGATAATGTCTGGGGTATGCCCGGCAGCGATGACCACATCAGCGCCAGCGCGGCGGGCAACGTCAGCCGCTTGCAGCTTGGTAGCCATGCCCCCTACCCCCAACCCACTGACGCTGCCACCCGCCAACGCCTGGAGCGCCTCGTCAATCTGGTCTACTTCGGGGATCAGTTGGGCATCTGCATGGGTACGGGGATCGGCCGTAAACAGCCCCGGCTGATCGGTCAGCAATAGCAGCAAATCAGCTTCGGCCAGTGTAGAGACAAGCGCAGACAGATTGTCGTTGTCACCGACCTTGATCTCTTCGGTAGCCACCGCGTCATTTTCGTTGATGATGGGTACGATATGATGTTCCAGGAGGGTGAGCAGTGTGTCACGGCCGTTGAGGTAACGGCGGCGGTTCTGCACATCGGCGCGGGTCAGCAGAATTTGCCCCACGTGAATGCCATATATCTCAAAATATCGTTCCCACATCTGCATCAGTCGGCTCTGCCCAACCGCCGCCAGCATCTGCTTGTGGTTGAGCGTAGCCGGCAAATCGGGAAAATTGAGCCGCGCCCGCCCCACGGCAATAGCGCCAGAGGTACAGACGATCACTTCCTTGCCCGCCTGGTGCAGCCGGGCGCATTGCCGCACCAGTTCCACCATGTGCGGATGATCCAGATGAGGCGTCCCTCTAGTCAGGACGCTGGTGCCTATTTTGATTACGATTCTTCGGTACATAAACCTGACAGGGTGGCTAGGTGACATCTGACAGGATGACAAATTGCCAGATCATGACCAGTGCCCATAAACATTGCGCCGTTTCGCCGGTAGCGGATTACAGACGGCAAGCCGCAAACCCACTGTAAACCAGATAAGCGGGGTATTATACTGACAAAGGTCACAGCGTCATCAAAGGTTGGGATAGTAGGCAATCCCCAACATATCCATCACCGCCACCGCCAGCGGCGCAATGAAAAGGGCGGGCAGCAGGTTGGCAGCGCGGATTTGTTTCAACTCCAGCAAACGAAAGCTGATCGCCAGCAACACCACACCGCCGGTCGCTGTTAACTCGGCCGTCATCGCCGGCGTGAAAAAGTTGGCGCCCATACTCGCCAGCAGCGTCAGCCCCCCCTGAAACAGCAAAATGACGATGACGGATGCGATGACGCCCGCCCCCATGGTGCTGGCAAAAGCGAGCGCCGCAAAACCATCTAACATCGCTTTGATCGCCAGTTTGGTGTAATCGCCCGTCAGCCCATCTTCAATGGCCCCCTGGATAGTTAGCGGCCCCACACAAAAGACCAGGCTGGCGGTGACAAAACCCTGGATAAACCGGGTGGCGTCGCCCCCCTGCCCGCGCATGAGCACCCGCTGTAACCAGCCGCCAAACCATTCCAGCCTGGCCTCGATGCGCAGCCATTCGCCAATGAGCGCCCCCACCAGCAAGCTACCCAGCACAATCAGCGGGTTGCCCGTCGCCTGGGCGCTGAGCAGGCCAATGACCAGGGTAAACAACCCCAGGCTGGCAAAAACGGTCTCTTGCATCCGCTGCGGGAAGCGGTTGCCCAAAATCGTACCCAAGACTCCGCCGATAAAAACTGTGATGGCGTTGATGATTGTTCCGGTCATAGTTGCCTTCCGTATGTGTTCATTTACAAACCGAGATGGTTTATGGCCGGGAATAGTAGACGGAAAATAGTGAATCGTAAATGAATCAGCGATTTTCTGGGTTGTACAGAGTGAATTTTTGATGGTACTATGGGATAGGTGAAGTGGTTGACGGCCGTCAAGCCAAAATCACCACAGTGTGCTAAACTAGAGGTCATAGACCTGAACTGATGTGGGAGTTAAGGAGATCAATGAAGCGAATTACTTTCTGGGGCGCCGCCATCATTTTGATCATTGCCGGGTTTTTTGTGACAACCGGCACGGCCGTAGCCGCTAAATGTTACCTCTTATCCGATGAAATTGGGCACGTATGTGAGGCTGAACCAGCCGCCCCCACTTTCATGAAACCGGAACCGTTTGCGAACAGCATTTTGCCCTCACAGCGCTATGCCCGACTGAAAGACCTGATTGATGTCTACAGCGCCCCCAGCATGAACAGCCCCATTGTGCGTAATGTGGGGGATGGTTTCCTTTTTTCCACCATCAACTACGGCATGGAGAATGAGGGGCGGCTGTGGTATGAGATAAATGCAGGCGAATGGGTGCGCGCCGAGGACCTGACACTGACCAAAGCGTCTGAATTCACCGGCGTGGAGATTCATAACTGGTTGGAACGGCCGTTTGGCTGGATGGTTGCCGATTACTGGTACAGCCTGGAACCGGGCGCCGAACCTCCGGCCGATGCTGTCAAACTGTCTCGTTACACCTTCTTGGAAGTGTATGACGCCGTAGAGGATGATGAAGGCTGGCTCTGGTACAACATCGGTGGCGGTCGTTGGATGCGCCAGACTTACGTCAGCCTGGTAGACCCGAATCCCCGCCCTGAAGGTGTTGGCCCAGACGATTATTGGGTAGAGATTGACCTGTATGAACAAACATTTGCCGCTTATGAGGGCGACCGGATGGTGTATGCCGGACTGGTTTCCAGCGGCCTGAATCGTTGGCCCACCTATGAAGGCTTGTTCCAGGTGTGGGACCGCCACTTGAAAACAAAAATGTCTGGCGCTGAGGGCAAAATAGATTATTACTTCATTGAAGATGTCCCTCACACCATGTTTTTTGACAATGATATTGCCTTACACGGCGCATTCTGGCATGACCGTTTTGGCTACAAACACAGCCACGGCTGCGTCAACATGCCCCCGCGTGACGCTGAATGGGTCTTTTACTGGTCACAGGGCGCGTCCCACGACCTGTATGTGTGGGTGCATACCTCCGACCCGCATCATTACTTTACTCGTTACGATCCGCAAGACTCATTTATCGGGCCATAGTCATCATATACATGGCAGCAAAGACCTGGGCTACCCCCAGGTCTTTTTTTGTGGCCTCCGCCTGACCATGAACCAACCTGACTTACTCCAAAACGAGCCGGCCAAACAGAGTACCAGCCAACGTTTGTGGGCCTGGTTTAGCATTCTGCTAACCATTCTCTTGTTGTTGGCCGGTGTGTGGTATCTGGTCAGCAAGGTGAGCCTGGCGGAGATGGCACGTGCGTTGGCGGCAGCCAATCCCTGGCTCATCGCCGCGGCGCTGGCAGTGATGAGCCTCACATTACTGTTGAAGGCGTGGCGCTGGCAGCTCATGTTTCCGCCACGCCATCAAACGCCGCCGTTGTCTCCTTTTTTCTGGGCCACGTTGTTGGGTGCTTATATCAACATGCTGGTCCCATTTTTGCGCCTGGGTGAACTGGCGCGCATTGTGACCATTGACAGGTTAGCCGGTATCAAAAAAGCACGAGCGCTGGCAACATTGGTGCTGGAAAAAACCCTGGACTTGTTGATGGTAGGATTGATGGTGTTGGCGGTGATCACGGCCGTGACCCTGCCATCCGCACTCAACCAGACCACTGCGGCCCTCACCGCCGGCGCTGCCGCCCTGTTTATTTTGCTGGCGCTTTACCTCATCGCCGCCCAGACCGATCTGGTCATCCGGGTGATGCAAGCCCTTTTCAACCGTTTTCCAGAGGCTATCGGGCAACGGCTATCAAACTGGACGGTCTCTGGGCTGGCCGGTCTGGCGGCTTTGCGCAGCCGGCGGCTGGCTCTTTCGCTGATCCTGATTTCCATGCTCATTGCCTTTCTGTCTGTGGCTACGCCGTTCCTCTTGTTTCGGGCCTTTCATCTGCCTTTTGGCTGGGTAGAAGCAGCGATCATCAATATCGCCATTATGATAGCCCTGGCACCCCCCACCACACCGGGCAAAATTGGCATTTTTGATGGGGTAGTTGCCTTCTTGTTGTTACAGTTCGGCTATAAAAATGAAGCAGTGATTGCCAGTTACACCATTGTTTACCATCTGGTGGTGGTGCTGCCGCTTATTCTGTTGGGCAGTTACGCCAGCATCCGCACCAAAACCCCGCTGCGGCAAAAATGGGTATGATTTCTGTGGTGGTTCCTGCCTACAATGCAGCAACCGTTATCGCCGATTGTCTGGTCGCTTTACAGCAGCAAACCATTAACCGGCACACATATGAGATCATTGTGGTGGATGATGGTTCGGCGGATGACACGGCCGTGCGCGCCCAACTGCCCGGCGTCCAGGTCATACGCAGCCCGCAAAACCGGGGGGCCGCCGCCGCCCGCAATCAGGGCATTCGCGCCGCTCAGGGGGAGATTATCTGCTTCACCGACGCGGATTGTGCGCCCCAACCGAAC
Organism: Chloroflexota bacterium; assembly: GCA_014584575.1. Classification (GTDB taxonomy): domain Bacteria; phylum Chloroflexota; class Anaerolineae; order Promineifilales; family Promineifilaceae; genus CAADGU01. The sequence continues at coordinate 16,652 of JACTMP010000060.1, read as the reverse complement.
TGGATAGAGGAAGTGACACGGCCGTTGCGCGAAAATGAGGGAGTCACGGCCGTGAAGGGCGTCTACATCAGCCACCAACCACAACTGGTAGCCCGTTTTGTGCAGCTAGAGTATGAAGACAAATATGAGGGCATGGCCGGGCTGCCGCAGATTGATTTTGTAGACACCTACGCCTGCGCTTATCGCCGCCAGCCGTTGCTGGATTGTGGCGGTTTTGACGAAACCATCTTTTACGTAGAAGACCAGGAGCTTTCGTTCCGATTAGCCGCGCAAGGGCACGTCATGGTGTTCCAGCCGACGGCCGTTGTCGCTCACCATCACAGCGCCAGCCTGCGCCAATATGCCCGCAAGAAGTTTTGGATTGGCTGCTGGAAAGCCCGCTTCATCCGCCGCTATCCCGACCGCGCCATCAAAGATTCACACACACCACAAGTTTTGAAGTTGCAAATGGGGTTGGCGGGGTTGGCGCTGGGCACGGCCGTGCTCACCCTCCTGCTCCCCTTTTTACGCTGGCTCCCCATCACACTCTTACTGCTCTTTGCCATGACTACGCTGCCGTTTGGCCGCAAAGCCTGGCGGAAAGACCACACCGTTGCCCTGGCTGCGCCCTTTCTGCTGTTTATCCGGGCGCTGGCCCTCGGCTTTGGTTTCGCCTGGGGCACAGTGTGGCGAGGCGGTGTGCAGTCAGCAGTGAACGGTAAGCAGTAAACAGACACCCCCTCACCCCTTCACCCCACTGCTCCCTTCAACAAGGGAATTTCCCCTTTCTGCCAGGAGACGAGCAGTGGCGCGGCGATAAAGATGGAACTATAGGTGCCGCTGAGCAACCCCACGAAGAGGACGGCGATAAAGGGTTTCACCGAATCGCCGCCAAAGAGCATAATGGCCACCATAACAAACATGGCGTTGAGTTGGGTAATGACCGACCGCTTGAAGGTCTCGCTGATGGATTGGTTGACCAGGCTCTCAAACTCTCTACCCCGGTTCTGACGCAAGCCCAGGTTTTCCCGGATGCGGTCAAAAACGACGATGGTGTCTTGCAGCGAAAAACCGACGACGGTGAGCACGGCCGTCAGAAACAGCGCATCTATCTCCCAACCCAACAACGCCCCGGTCAGCGCCGCAAAAGCCGTCACCACAAACAGGTCATGGAACATGGCCACCACGGCACACGCGCCATAACGAAATGAGTTGGGCACCTGGCGAAAAACAAACATGATGTAGCCCAAAATAATGGTCGCCGACACCAACACCGCCACCAACGCCGCCCGCGTCACCTCCCGCCCCACCGACGGGCTGACCGTTGTCACCTGAGACGTGCCGGGAATGAGCGGCGAGAGATCGTTCAATGCCTCTTCAACCGCCTGGGCTGTCTCGGCAGATAGAAACGCCGAACGTACCTGCCAGGCATTTTGTAACCCCTGCCCACGAATAGAAGTGACCAGGGGATTATTCTGCCCAAATTCGGCAAAAACCTGCCGAATCTGGTCTTCCGTCACCTGTGTCGTAAACTGAATCTCAAAGCGGGTGCCGCCTAGGAAATCCACGCTCAACCGCAAGAAAGAGCCGGTGGAAATGTAGGCATAGAGCATGGCTGCCAGCCCCAGGCCAATAATAATGGCCGAGAAGGTGTAGAAATAGCGCCGTTTTTGGACGAAGTTGTCAAAGTTAATCATCACTTACGCTCCCATCAACCATTTTTTATTTTGAAAGCGGCGTGCATTCCAGCCGATAACCATGTTAACCAGAGTGCGGGTGATAATCACGGCCGTGAACATGCTGATACACACCCCAATTGCCAGCGTGATGGCAAAACCCTGCACCGCACTGGCGCCAAAACTGCGCCCAAACACCCACAAAATCAGGCAAATAACCAACGTGGCAATGTTTGAGTCGCGGATAGAAATCCAGGCGCGGCTAAACCCGGTGTGAATGGCGTCATCCAGCCGGCTGCCGCCGCGCAACTCCTCCTTGATGCGCTCAAAGATCAGCACATTGGCGTCTACGGCCATACCCGTGGAGAGCAAAAAGCCGGTAATGGCCGGCAGCGTCAACGTCACCGGCAGCGTTTGAAAGACCAGGAAGTTGAGCAGCATGTAAATAATCAGGGCGATGTCCGCCAATAAACCGGGCAGCCGGTAATAAAGCAACATAAAAAGCAGGACGATAGCCACCCCCACCGCGCCGGCGCGAATGCTGGCATCAATGGATTGTTGGCCCAGGGTAGCGCCCACCTGCCGTGTACTTTCAATGCGCAGCGGCACGGGCAGGCTGCCAAAACGCAGTTGCAGCGCCAGCCGCGTCGCCTCCTCCGGCGTAAACTGGCCGGTGATGGAGCCCTGCCCGCCGGTGATGGCACTCTCAATGCGCGGGCTAGAGATCACCTGTTTGTCTAACACAATGGTCAGAAACCGACCCACATTTTCACGGGTGTAGTTGGCAAATAAGTCCCTGGCTTCGCCCCTTAAGCTAAACGCCACGTAATACTGGTTAAAGCCACCCAACTCTGTGCGCGCTTCTTGCAAGTCAGCGCCGGTTAGGACAGTCTGGAAAGTGGGCGTCTCAAAGCCATCGTCCAGTTCGCAGCGCGACGGCCCCTCATTGAGCGAGGTGCGCACACACATCCCTTCCGGCAGCGATACTGTGCCCGTATCTATAAACTCGAGCAGCGCTGTTTCTTGAATGAGGGCAAACGCCTCTTCGGGGTTGTCAATGCCGGGCAGTTCCACCAGAATGCGCCGTTCGCCTTCTAGCTGCACCAACGGTTCGGCCACACCCAACGCATTCACGCGCTGGTCAATAATTTGCCGTGCCGTGTCCATCTGCTGCGGGTCAATCTGCTGCTCCGGCAGCACGTCCGCTTCCAAGAGCACTTGCAGCCCCCCCTGCAAATCTAACCCCCGGCGGATGGGGTAGTCCGGGTTTTGAATGATCCAAACGGCAACGGCCGTAAGCCCAATAATCACCACCAGCCATAACCAGTCTTGCCATTTTTTCATATCTTGTTGTCCTGTACAAGGTAATTGAGTAATTGGGTAGCTGGGTAATTACTCAATTACCCAATTACTCAATTACTCCTCTTCATGTCCGGCAATCACCACCACATACTCCCCTCTTGGCTCTTCCTGGACAAAGTGGGCGATGTGGTCGGAGAGGCGGCCGCGATGAATGGTTTCATATAATTTGGTCAGTTCGTTGCACACGGCCGTTTGCCGATCCCCATACACCGCCAGCGCATCCGCTAAAAAGGCGCGCAGCCGGTGCGGGCTTTCGTAAAAGACCAACGTGTGCGGTGAATGGGCGTCAACGGCCAGGAAGTTTTGGCGTTTGCCCGATTTGCGCGGCGGGAAGCCGCGAAAGGTAAAGGAGTGAGCGGGTAAACCGGAGAGGACAAGGGCGGTGGTCACGGCCGTAGCCCCCGGAATCACCGTCACCTTTATACCAGCTTCCACCGCCCGGCGCACAATGGAAAAACCGGGGTCAGAAATGCCTGGTGTGCCTGCCTCTGAGACCACCGCCACCGACTGCCCGGCCAGCAGCAATTCCATAATTTTGCGGCCGGCCTGTTCCTCATTGTGTTCGTGGAAAGCGAGTTGGGGTTTGTTGATGTTGTAATGTTTGAGCAAGATGCCCGTCTTGCGCGTATCCTCGGCGGCGATGACATCCACCGCCCGCAGCGTCTCCAACGCCCGCAGCGTCACATCCGCCAGATTACCAATAGGGGTTGCTACCAGGTAAAGCATCTTTAGTCAAAACTTTAGCGTTGCAACGCCATAGTGGAGAACTGCGTGATCCATTGTGACCAAAGTAAAACCCATCTCGAATGCCTGGCATATGAGCATTCTGTCAAACGGACCACGGTGCAAAGCGGGGAGTTTGCCCAATCGGTCAACACAGGCTTCATCTAACGTCAGGCTATTTATCTGATGTCTTTCACGCTCTTGTGGAATATAAACGCCAGGAGGGTATGGTAAGGGCAATTTGCCAAGCCGGTTTTTGATGATGATCTCCCAAAGGGAAACAACACTCAGATACACGTTATTTTGAGGATCACGGATTTGATCTCGAATAACCTGGGGCAACTGCTTGTCGGCATTAAGGAACCAAAGAAAGATGTGAGTATCTAGCAACAGTTCCATCATCCCTCAAAGTCACGCAAAACGTCCTCAGGCAATGGGTCGTTAAAATCATCAGGCACAATAAATTCACCGGCGCATAACCCATACGGCCGTAATCCAACCGGTTCTTTGTCTACTGGTTCCAGATGGGCTATTGGTTTCCCTGCGCGAAGGATAACGACCGTTTCCCCAGCCTCCACTCTCTGCAAGTAAATATGGAGTTTTGTTTCAATTTCATCCAGACTAATTGCGATCATAAGTCACCTCTGCCGGGATATGTTACCACAATCCGACCGATACGTATTACCCCAAGCCCGCTGCCTCATACATCAGAAGCGAAGAAGCCACGATAGCGGCCGTTTCTGCCCGCAGGATACGTTTGCCCAATGTGACAGGCTGGACGTGATGGCTTTTTGCCAGTTCTATTTCCTCGGCGGCAAAACCACCTTCCGGGCCGATGAAAAGAGCCACAGAAGTGGAAATTGTACCGGCCACGGCGCTTTTCAAGCCAACGACGGAAGCCGCATCTGCCTCTTCCCAGGCAATCAACGCCAGGTCTGCCCCATGCCTGGCCAGCGCCGCCGCCAACCGGACCGGCTCGCTCAATGCCGGTATGTGGCCACGCCGGGACTGTTCGGCGGCTTCGGTGAGGATTTTGTGCCAGCGTTCCTGTTTGCCGGGCTTCATCGCTGTGTCCTGCGCCAGCGTGCGCTGCGTGATCACCGGCACAAAACGGCTGACGCCTACCTCCGTCCCCTTTTGCAGCACCCACTCAAACTTTTCTCGTTTGAGCAAAGCCATGTAGAGGGTGATATGGACGGATGGTTCTCTGGCGGCTACCCGCTTTTCCACCACGTCACCCGACACCTGCTGCGGGGTCACGGCCGTCAACCTTACCACATACTCCCAGCCCGTATTATCCAGCACCACCACCCGCTCCCCCACCCGCAGCCGCAGCACCTGCGCCGCCTGCCGCGCCTGCTCGCCGGTCAGGGTGGCCTGCCGGTCGGTGAGGTTTTGGGGTGGGATGAAGAAGTGGTGCATGATAAAGAGGAGATTGGGAGATCAGGAGATTGAGAGATTGGTTTTGCACGATCTCCCAATCTCTCAATCTCCCAATCTCTTTTCCACAATAAAAACCAGCTCCCCGTCAAATAACAACTCCGTCACCGGCCAATCGTGCCCCTGGATGAGTTGGAACATAAATTCGCGGTAGCGATTGGTCAGGTTACGGCCGCCGTGGGTGCTGATGGTGGGGTAGCTAATGACCAGGAATTTGGCACGCAGGGATTCGAGTAACGGCCGTCCCCGCCCACCATAGTTCCGCTCAAAACGGGGCATCTCCTTCAAAAACAGGGCTATTTCCGCCTCTTCCTGCGGAATATCCATGGCCACATCCTGCACCTTCGCTAATTCCGGCAAACCCTCTAACCGAAAATAATGATTGATAAATGCAATCCTCGGCTCGTGAATATCGTAGGCGTGGAAGCGTAACCCGTGATACGTGATACGTGATGCGTGATACGAATGCAGTCCCATCCACCGCAGCGCCAGCGGATTCAAGCCACAAGCAATATCCAGGATGGATTGCGGCCGGCCGGTGATGGCAAAGATGCGCTCGTAAAATTCGGCCAGGATGGGCAGCCGTTCGCGGGTGGAGAGGTGGGCATAGAGGCAATCCTGGCAGATGGCTTCGATGGCGGCATTGTCATGGGCGGCAAAGGCGGCCTCCAGGCGGGCAGCTTCGGCCGAATAATCCGGGTCACCCAGGTAAGGGGCCATGATGCTGTGCAGCCGGGCGCGCACCGCTTTAATGGCCGGTTTGCTCTTCTTGTGCTGGCGCACCGCCTCTTCCGCCAGTTCGCGGATGGTGGCCTCACTGGTGTCACCGTATTTGGTGGATTGTTTCACGGCCGTGACCACCGCCTCTACATCAACGTCATTACCCATACCGGGAATTGTCCCCCGTGCCGCCAAATCTGCCAATGGGGTGAGATCACAGCCGTGAATAGTCGCCTGATGTAAACGGCCGTCGAATGGTGATTTGCAGCCTGATGCCCCGCCTTTGTTCAGGGTTGGTTGAGGGTATTCTTCTAAACTTGATTCAGCGCAAGCCGTATCCTGGCTGGCTTTCCAGCGTCTTATTATTTAGTAGGGAGACACGGTGAAAGAGAACGACGATGACCGCTTACAGCAGGCGCGGGCTTATGATCGGGCCACTCTGGCTGCTATTTATGACGATTACTATCCGCCCCTTTATCGTTATATCTATCGTCGTACCAGTAATGTGGAGGTGGCCCAAGATTTAACGGCCGTCGTTTTCCAACGCTTTTTACAGGCCATTCAAGCTGGCGCCGGCCCGGAACGGAATCTGAGAGCCTGGCTATACCGGGTGGCCCATAATCTGGTTATTGATCATTATCACCGTCAGCAATACGAACAGCACCTCCCCCTAAATGAAATGCTCGTTGCCACCGGCGACGATTTGGAACAGACGGCAGACCAGGCATTGATGGCCGAACAGGTGCGAATGACTCTATACCAACTCACCGACGATCAACAGCAGGTCATTATGCTGAAATTTTTGGAAGGGCTGTCTAACGCTGAGGTGGCGGCCATACTGGATAAGCCGGTAGGGGCAGTGAAATCCTTGCAACACCGGGCATTGGCTGCTTTGCAACGCTGCCTGATACCGGCCGGAGAACCAACATGAACGGAACAGAATGGAATGATCTGCTTGATCTGGCCCTGGCCCGCCTGGAGGCGGAGTCTCTGGCAGATATTCTGGCTGATTATCCAGCTGAGGCGGGGGAGCTACGGCCGTTGTTGCTGGCGGCCACTTCTTTGCAAACCCTCCGGCCAGTTGCCCTGCCGCCAACGGAAGCGCAGGCCGCCAGACGAGCCGCCTTTATGGCCCAGGTTGAGCAGTTGCCCCGATTGGCCGTATCTCCTACCCCCGTAGTGCGTCTGAAAGAGTGGGTAACAAATCGGTTGCCTCAATTTTCGGGGCTACTATGGCCCCCAAAGGAGACTAAACGTATGAACGCTTTACTTTTAAGAGCCACATTGATGATTGTTTTGCTCTTTGGCACGGTCGGGGGAACGGCCGTTTTATCCGCCGATAGCCAGCCAGATTCAATTCTGTACCCGGTTAAGCTTGGCATGGAAGACACACGGCTGGCTCTGGCGGCTGACCCCGCTGCTGAAGCCAGGCTCAATCTGACCCTGGCTGAAACGCGCTTGCAAGAAATAATTGCGATGAGCCTGGCCGGGAAGGCACTGGACGAGGCGGTTTTAAGCAGAATGGAAAATCATTTTGATGCCGCCTTGCAACTGGCAGCCGGAATGCCGGACGAAGCAATGGCCGGCTTCCTGGTGCAAACCCGGGACAGAATTCGCACCCAGGAAAATGCTCTGGTGCAGGCACAAGAGCGTGTATCTGGCCCAGGAGAAGCGTCACTACAGCAGGCAAATGGTCTGTTGAACCGGTTACGATTACAGATTGAGAACGGCCTGCAAGAGCCACAATTATTCCGGCGACAGCATGGTCATACGCCCGAAGGGGCGCCGCGTGAGGCCGGCCCCTGCAATGATGGTAATTGTGAGCCGGCCGGTAACGCCAACCAATACGGTCAGGACCCGGCCAATGAGGGGCACAACGGGGCGAGCTATGGCGACGGCAATTGTGGCGACGCTGCTGATTGTGTACCGGCCGGCAATGCCAACCAATACGGCCGTGACCCGGCCAATGAGGGGCACAACGGCGCCAGCTATGGCGATGGCAATTGTGAAAATTCTGCCGATTGTGTTCCGGCCGGCAATGCCAACCAATATAGCCAGGACCCGGCCAATGAGGGGCACAACGGCGCCAGCTATGGCGATGGCAATTGTGAAAATTCTGCCGATTGTGTTCCGGCCGGTGATGCCAACCAATACGGCCGTGACCCGGCCAATGAGGGGCACAACGGCGCCAGCTATGGCGACGGCAATTGTGAAAATTCTGCCGATTGTGTTCCGGCCGGCGATGCTAACCAATACGGCCAGGGAAATGGAGACCAGGAGCAAAATGGTCTTGAAGGTTCAGAAACGGGACAAAATGGGGGTAACGGCCGTTGATATAAACACCACAAACGCATCTGGTCATCCCTAAAAGAGTTGCTCAACTGAGCAACTCTTTTTTTATCCCCATTTGCCGACGGGTCAGTACAGTGTTAACAAAATAATCTAAAGTGTTGGTCGGTCATTCCCGCGAAGGCGGGAATCCATTGATTCAGTCCAGTGGGTGCCCGCCTTCGCGGGCATGACACGCAATGACAAAAGTATAAGAAGACTTGTTTAACGGTGTAGACAGTTGGCGATAATCATATTGACGTGAAGCCAATCCGGTAAACTTATTCGTGATGTTTGTCGTATCATCCAATGATCTCTGGCACTTGGCTGATGGCTGGCCCTTTGGAAAACTGAATCGGAACGGTGCTATTCCAGAAAGGGCCAAAGAGAAAACATGTCAGATGCTGAACCAAACCTCTCTTCAATTATCGCTACTGGCGATGGCATGTTTTTCATTGACCAGGAACAAAAGATCACCTTTTGGAACAAGGCGGCGGAGGGCTTTCTGGGTTATCGTGCAGAAGAAGTTATTGGTAAATACTGTTGGGAACTGCTTCAAGGCTGCACGCTGCAAGGCCAGGTCATTTGTCGCGCCAGGGGGCCAATTATCTCACAAACTACTCAGGGCAATCGGGTACGCCATTTCGATCTATGTGTGCGCCACCATGACGGTCATACCATCCTGATCAACCTCAGTACAATTGCGCTTACAAATGAAAAAGGAGGTGAACCTCAAGGCCTTTTGCACCTCTTTTACCCATTGCGAGAACAGCCAGCCTGGTCTGGTATGCTTCGCATTTACTTGCTGGGGCCGGTGCAGGTACAGCGAGCCGATGGTTCTATGGTGGAAGGCCCGCTTTGGAATCGGGTAAAGGTGCGGGCATTGCTGGCCTACCTGGCCTTGCAGGAACGACAGCCGGTTGAACGGGAAATCTTGCTAGAACTTCTCTGGCCTGAACTCCTCCATGATGCGGCTCTGCGCAACTTAAACACCACAGTTTATGACTTGCGCCGCAGCCTGGAACCTGAGTTAGCCTCTGCCAGCCATTCGCGCTATGTGTTTTATGAAGGGGGGCAATATTGGTTGGGTGGCGCCGGACTGCACTGGCTGGATACCAGGGCTTTTCAGGGAGAAATTCGGCGTGCCCGCGTCGAGAGTGACATGGCGCGGGCTGTGTCCGCCTATAGGAAAGCCCTGGCCCTTTACCGCAGCGATTATCTGGCCGACCTTTCTGTCACATCTCTGTGGTCGCCTGGGGATCAACAACGCTATCAGGAGTTGTATCTGGCGGCGTTGGAGGAATTGGGAACGATTTATGAACAACAAGGGCTAGACAAGGAGGCCAAAGAGGCCTACTTGCAAGCCATTGCCAGCGCCCCCTGGCGGGAAACGGCCGTGCGCAAACTGATGCGCCTTTTAATACAACAAGGGGACAAGGTTGGCGCCATCAGACAGTGTCAGCGGCTGACGGCCGTTCTCGAAAATGAATTAGGCGTCAAACCCAGTAAGGAAACTCGCCTCCTTTGCCAGGAACTCAAATGTGAGCCTTAATTCCTGCCTCCGTATTTTCATCACCAGATGAATAAAAAAAGGATACAGGCTGTTTAGCCAGACGCTAATTCTGTGGTTTGCGCCTGAACGCAAGCCCCTGTTCAGGGTTGGTTGAGGGTTCCCTTCTACACTCATGGGTGATAGGTCTTACAAAGTAGCGTGAAGAGGAACACAGAATGAATACATGGTTACAACCGCTGGCCGGCGCCGGAGATGGCGTTCTGGCTATTGACAACAACCAGCATATTGTTTTCTGGAATGAAGCCGCCAGAGAGATTTTAGGTTATGAAGCAGAAGCCGTCCTGGGGCAACCTTGCTGGCAATTCTTTGAGGTATGCTCCCCCCAAGAGACATTGTTATCTCGCCCCGGTTGCTCGCTCATTCGGCAGGCGCTTCAGGGACAACCCATACCCCCCTTCAAACTTGATGCCCGCACCCAGAAGGGAGATCACGTTCTGTTAGAGGTGAGCGCCCTTAAATTTTCTGGAAAAGAGGCCACGCCTGAAGAGACAATTTTGGTCCTGTTTTGCCGCCAACTGGCGGCCCAGATGTGCCCCGCCGGTAAATTGTGCCTCCATTTGTTGGGGCCGCTCCACGCCTGGCGGCCAGATGGTTCCCCTGTATGTGGCCGGAACTGGCAGCAGATAGCGGTTCAAACCTTGTTGGCTATTCTGGCTGTCCGGCGTGGGGATACCATGAGTGAACATGAGTTGCAATTTCACCTTTGGCCGGACAATACCCCAGAAGAAAGGCAGCAGAAGTTCAAATCAACGCTTGCCAACTTGCGGCTCAGCCTGGAGCCACATGTGCCGCCTACACAATCATCCTACGTTTTGCAGAAGACCTCAGGTTTTTACCTGACCAGCCATCCATGTTGCTGGCTTGATATAGAAGCCTTTGAGTTGGGCGTGTGCCAGGCCAGGTTGCAGACAAACCTGGTTGAAGCCATTAGCCGGTACCGGCAGGCACTACGCCTCTATCGTGGGCCGTTGGTTATGGGGTTACCGGAAACGGCCGTTTGCCTGCATCAAGAACGAGTACGGCTACAACAACTTTACCTGGAAGCGTTAGAAGAAGTGGGATTGCTGTTCGAAAAAATTGGACGATGCCATGATGCACTCTGGTATTACTTTCTGGCCCTCAATGTGGATCCCGATCGCGTGAATGCCCGCCGCCTGTTGTATCGCCTCCAGCAAACGGACAATGACCAACAGGGAAGGCTGGTCTACAGTCAATGGCTGGTCAATGCTCTGAAGTCCCAATTAGATGCCGTCGTAGTTCCCGCAACGTCTTTCGTGGACGATTTTGAGCCAGGAGAATTTGGCTATGAAACTGCCTGATCAGAGATATAGAAACCACTTTTTTTCTCTTCTGCTCCTGTTGTTGGTTGCCACGGCCGTCCCGGTGGCCGCCAACCGTCAACACAATGGAAGCCAGGTTCCGCCTTCCACCCTGCAAGTTACATCCAGCCTCCACCTGATGCAAAATTGGTTGGTTGAGAGTGAGCAACAAGGCTCAGAGTTTGGCCTGTCGGTAGCCTCGGCCGGCGATGTCAACGGTGACGGCTACGACGATGTCCTTGTGGGCGCACCACGTTATGATGCCGGGGTCTATCGGGAAGGGGCCGCCTTTGTTTATCACGGTTCTGCCGGGGGGCTAAACATTCATCCTGATTGGCAGGCTGGCGGCGGCCAGACAGGATCCCGCTTTGGCAGCGCTGTCGCCTCGGCCGGGGATATTAACCACGACGGCTTTGACGACGTCGTTGTAGGCGCATACGCTTATAACGATGGTCAGACCAAAGTAGGGGCTGTTTTTGTGTTCTTGGGTTCAGCAGGCGGTCTGAGCCAAACGGCCGATAGGCTGCTCATAGGTGAACAGACAGACGCCGAATTCGGGTTTTCCGTGGCTGCGGCCGGAGACGTGAACGGTGACGATTACGATGACCTGATAATTGGCGCCCGCTACGCCGACGATAGCCACATGAATGAAGGCGCTGCCTACCTTTATTATGGCTCAGCTTCCGGCCTGATGCCGCTCCCTGCTTGGACGGCCACAGGAGGCCAAGAGGGGGCCTGCTTCGGCAGCGCCGTTGCCCTGGCCGGAGATGTAGACGGTGATGGTTATGATGATGTCGTGGTGGGCGCACCGTTCTATGACGATGCCGTACCAGACGAAGGCGCAGCTTTTGTTTTTCGAGGCTCAGCGGCGGGATTAAGTGAGATCCCCCACTGGCAGGCGCAGGGGGGGCAGACAGAATCCGGTTTTGGCAGTGCTCTGGCTGCGGCCGGCGACGTGAATGGCGATGGCTTTAGCGATCTGGTGATTGGCGCGCCTCACTACAGCGACGTCTGGCCGGGTGAAGGTGCTGTTTTCCTATTCAGCGGATCTGCGACTGGGTTAACCCCGACCCCCAGCCGCTTCCTTACCGGTGGTCAACAAGAAGCCGGCTTCGGGATAGCGGTGAACACCGCCGGGGATGTGAATGGCGACGGTTTTGACGATATTGTTGTGGGTTCACATCTTTACAGCGGCGACCAATCTCAAGAAGGAGCCATTTTCCTTTATTGTGGCTCCGGCAATGGGCTGCTTACCTGGCCAGCCTGGTCGGCCGAAGGGGACAAAGCCGAAACCTGGTTTGGCTACACAACCGGGAAGGCCGGGGATGTGAACGGCGATGGGTACAGCGACGTGATTGCCGGTGCGCCACAATACCGCATTAATCACCTCATTGTCGGCCGGGTGTTGGGCTATTATGGGTTGCCCGGCCTGACCGACACTTCCATTTTTCTACCTCTCATCTTAAATCCCAATTCCTGATATGAACTTCAACGAAATCTGGCCATAGCCGTTGAGGGTTGGTTGAGGGCTGCCTGTTAAGCTCGTAACCGTAAGTATCAAAACATTTCCAACGCCAGGTCAACTGGCCTTATTTGTGTTTAAGCCGTCAGGGAGCCGGTCTGGTGATTGACGGCCGTCGCATATCTCATGCACAGCGCGTCACCCTCCCGGTTACTCCAGCACGGATCCGGAGGTTTGAAATGAAAAGAAAACTGTATCTTATTGTGGTTTTGTTGCTTATCTTCATTTTGACGAGCCTGGCCGTAGCCGACGATGGGATGATGTTCAGACGCAATATCTCGCGCACGCCAGACACCGAAACTGAAGAAGCCGGTATCAGCATGATGCCATTCTATGTACCGGCGCAAGCGGCCGACGGCACTATACTGCCCATAGATTACTACGACGTGGATGGCAATTTAGTGGAAACCAGGGATGATGCCAAGCCATTGGTCGCTGTTTATATTGACGGCATTGAAGAACCAGACGTGAACGTCCCCAATGGGGGAATATACTCACCCATGAGTGGCGCCAGTTTTGGTGAACGGGATGCCTTTGCTGCCATTTCGCTTGATGATGGCGCCACCTGGAAAGAAACAAACCTTTCCCGCTCGGCCGATCTCTCCTCTTTCACACTGGCCAACGGCGAACCCTATCCTGGCGATGTTCACTATATGGAACATGTGACAGTTGACAATATGGTGCTGGCAGTCTGGCTTAGTAAATACTGCGATGGGGGAATGCCTGCTTACACCTGGGTGGATCCGGTCACGGGTGAGCCAGTTTATGAAGACCTCTTTGGCGTGGCCGGTTCGCAAGGTTCCGTGGATTACACTTTACAGGGTTTTCCGGAAGTGGGGGAGATACCCTATAGCTGCGTCTGGACAGCACGGGGCACCCTGGAACTCCAGGACGACGGCACTTATGACATGCTCTGGCGCAAAGCGGAGCGGCTGACATCCGGCCGTCGTGATGCCAACGTCGCTGCCGTAGATGGCGTTTCTGGGGCTGGCTTTGTGATTGTCTGGCAAGAAGACCCCGAAGGGCTGCGACCAGGTCAGGGCCTCGGCCCTGGCGAGGGCTGGAGCGGCGCGATTGTCAATCAAAAGACAGACATGTGGTACAGCTACATCAGTTGGGACGACTTCGACAACTACGTGGTTGACCCCGAAGATCCTGAGGCCCTGCCTAAAGTAGAAATCCCCATGTCCATGCCGCTCCGCCTCACCGACAACAACATGTGCAAGGGAACGCCGCAATATGACGATGACGGCGAACTGCTCAACCCGTACTGTTATACAGACTTTGCGACAGGCGAGATCAGCCTCCCACCTGGTACCGCCGACCTTTGCACGGAAGCCGTGCAATGGACGAATCCCGGCGGCACGACTCTCTCAATTTGCCAGACAGAAGACGGCCGTGTCCTGACCGGCCGAACCGGCGCTTCGCGTACCCGCCTCTCACTGCAACCCTATACCCGGACGGACGGCACCACCAGCGCCTGGGTGGTGATGGCTTACGAAGAGACAAAGGCACTTGGTGAAGGGGTCATCATTGAGGATCCCATTGATATTGGCAAGAATATCCGCTACCACAGCTTTGACATGTTTAACCCCGATATTGGCAGCCAGGGAAACATGCTCAACCAGCCGGCCATTGACCGCGAAACAGGCGATTTCTTCCCCCTCCAGATTGATGAATGGGGGTATGAGTTTTATGAGACTGAAATCGCCCGGCGGTTTAGCGTTATTGCCCAACCGGCCGCTGCTGCCGATGAATCAGGCACAGTGTTAGTAGCCATCTTCAAGCAAGGGATTATTAACCAGGGTGGCCCGGCCGACATTCTTGTCCGCCGTTTTGTCTTGCCCGAAGACTTCGACCCCACTGTAGATAATCCTTATGCTTTCGAGAATATGGTCTGCGACAATTGGGTCTACACCGATGGATCCAATCCAAACTACGTTGCGGGCCTCTGTCTTGACCCACCATTAAATGTCTCCGCGACCAATATCGAGATGTGCGATAACGGCACAAACGGCGAAGCCTGCGCCGATCTCTTCCCCTGGGATGGCGGTGATGTTTATCCCAAAGTAGTTGAGTGGTCTCAGGATGTAGAAAATCTTGATGACCAGCCCTGGGAGAACCCTTACGATGTAGCCAAGGGTCATCGGGGCTTTATTGACGGCGACTTTGTGATGCTCATGTACGCCTGGTCGCCTAACTGGAAAGCCAATTCGGTAGGCAACGATCACTACAACCTCTACATTCGTCGTTCCTTTGACGGCGGCCAGACCTGGACGACTACCCCGGCCGACCTGGGCGGCGACGGCACCGAAACCTGCGAAAACTACGGTCAGGGTAATGAAGTAACGCAGGTCTGCACCACTTATGGCCCCGGAGAGTTTGAGCAGGCGCGTAATGTTTCCCAACTGGTGGGTAACAGGATCACGATTTTGGATCCGCGTTACACACCTACTGGCGGGCCAAGGAAGGTGGAAATCCTGACCAATGGCAGCTACCTTTACCCTGACGACCAGCGAGATCCATCCAGATATTTCATCGTCTATGAAACGGGTGATAACACGACAGTGGCCGAGGGTGAAGCGGTACCGCTTGATCTCTTCTACAGTCGGGCCACCAACTGGGGTGATGATTACTTTGGGCTGGAATGGTACAACGCCAACACCGGCGAAACAGAGTGGCGTTGGGATTGGCTGGAAAACAAAGCCGACGATCTCTCCGGCGAAGCCGCCGTTTGGGCCAACCCCGGCGGCACTTTTATGTACGCCGATTGGAACCAATGGCAGGAACCGGAGCCTGAGGTCATTGAAAATGCTGATGTCTGGTTCCGTCGTGTCTGGTTCAATGACGAGATTGACCTCATGCCGCGCGCAATCGTTCTCTGGCGCAGCCATGCGGCTGCCAGTCCTTCTTTTGGTGACCTGCGTTTTGTTGGTTCCGGGCAGGACTATGATCAATTAGGCGGGGGAATCGTCGCTTACCGTTGGACTTCCAGTCTGGACGGCCTGCTGAGCACGGAAAAGGAATTTGCTGTTCCGGCAAGTTCTCTTAGCCTTGGGCTGCACATGATCTCCTTAACGGTACAGGATGATGAAGGTAACTGGTCTCCACCGACGACGGTTTCTCTCCTCATGGCTGATCCGCTTTATCAATTCTGGCTACCGGCCAGCTATCGGGGCCAGTAAATGATTCTGGTCTAACTTTGGGCCGGGTGGTGAAGCATTCACTACCCGGCCTCTGGCGTATTGTTGGCCGGTGAACAAATTACCGGGAGTACGTGGCATGGCCGAGCAACCTGTGGGGCGGCTCCATGACAGGCAAAATATGCGGGCCGCCGCCAACAACATCATTCTTCACCTGCACCCCGTGCGGATGCCAGAGTCTGCTCTGCGTTTCACTTATACGTGGGGGCTGGGGGGCACGGCCGCTTTATTAGCGGTGATTCTGGCAACGACCGGCGTCCTGTTGGTCTTTCGATATGAGCCAACTGTGGATCGCGCCTATCTGAGCATTCAGACGATGGAGACACAGGTGCTTTTTGGCGCTCTGGTGCGGAGTATTCACCATTGGTCTGGCAACTTGTTGATAGTGGTGGCCTATCTACATATGCTGCGGGTCTTTTTCACCGGCAGCTACAAGAAGGGGCGGGCTATCAACTGGCTGGTGGGACTCTTTCTGTTGGCCCTGATATTGGTTTTTAATTTCACCGGTTATCTTTTACCCTGGGACCAGCAGGCTTATTGGGCAGCTACAGTCAGCACAAGTCTGTTGGCGTATATTCCGATAGTGGGGGCAACGGCCGTAACCTTCCTGGGCGGCGGGCCGGAAATAGGGCAGGCAACACTCAGCAACTTCTATGCCATCCATGTGGCTGTTTTACCGGCGCTGCTGGTCACACTTGTGTCTTATCATTTTGGTTCTTTGGGAATTCATGTGGTTGACAGCATATGTGGGGGTCAAACAAATCGTTTGTACCCCTCTAAATCCAACCAAATGCGCTGAAAGAGGGT
>JACTMP010000048.1 GCA_014584575.1 Chloroflexota bacterium | reverse complement strand
TCGCTGAGGGTGACATGTTGTTTTTTCATAGCACCGGTGAGCTTATCTACTTTCTATAAAGTGTTCAAGAGATTTTTAAATCTCTTTTGTTACGGAGTAATCAGGAACTTTAACAAAAGTAAGAACAACAAACGGCGATACTGTATTCTACCATCCTACAACTAATACCTTTGCCGTAAAAAGTAGTTCTGGCGCACCAAGAACTATGTTTAGACCAGACCCTGCCAAGCATGGATACCCTACTAACTTGGATTACTTCAATGCTCAAAAATAATGATATTTTTGTGTGTCGTGTTTGCGGTCACTTAACCCCGCAATTTCCACCTTGGGGATATGATGGCAGGACCCCCAGCTTTGAAATTTGCGATTGCTGTGGAGTAGAATTTGGTTACGAAGATGCTACTCTTATAGGTAGTCGCAATTATCGAGCTAAATGGATTGAAGCTGGTGCAAAGTGGTTTAGACCTAAAAATAAACCTGATGGGTGGGCAGTGGAAGAACAATTGGCTAATATCCCCGATTTTTTTATGTGAAATAATACGTTGTGTTATTTTGCGATAGTGTGTGCATATAACCAGAGTGTTTCATATGAAGTCATCGTCTACACAGAGAATACCGTCAGATACTGCCGTCACGCCAAAGCCTATCCTCCGGGACTATTGGCAAGAGCAAGGTCACCGCTTTCTGACCGTGTTTGTGGTGCTAGTAGCGTTAGCGCTGGCCTTCGTGCCGGAGCATGACCAGCAGCGGCTGCAAATGCCGGATCCCTGGTCTTATGAAGCAGCCACCGCCCAGTTTGCCGTCGGTAAGTGGGTGCTCAACGATGAGGAAATGGCGGCCATCCGCACTCAGGCCCGTTTCCTGAATGCCCCTACCCCCCAATACATTCATCTCGGCCCGGATGCCTGGGCGTTTCGCCAGGCGGCCGGGCATCCGCTGGAAATGGTGGCGGCGCAGTGGCTCTGGCATCCCCGGCTGGCCAATGCTTTGCTGGCCGTGCTGGCGGCATTGGCGCTGTACCCGCTGCTGGCTGCCGGGCACAGCGAACGGCTGGCCTTTGTGGGGGTGACACTGCTGTTCTTTTCTCCCCTCAGCTCCGGCGCGGTGTTCGGCTGGCGGCTACGGCCGGTGGCATTTCGGCAAAGCTCACTGCCGACCGCCCCGCGCCGCCCCACCGAAAGCTGCTTGCTGCACCCTATCACGGCCGTGCCCACGCATCCCTTTCTCCACCGCCAATTGCCTGCTGGGGATACGGCCGTGATCTTTTGTTGATAGGGTGATGAAGGGTAGGGTGACGGCCGTTGGGGAACAGGCTGATGACTGATAAGCGGATGGGGCAGTTCAATGCATTCTGTGTCCTATTTCTCAAGAGGTCGCCTTACTTTATGAAAGAAGGTAAGGAATATGTGCTATAATACAGCCATCATCCAAAGTAAAAGGAGACATGATGTCCACGACAACGATAACGACAAAAGGTCAAATTACGATTCCCAAAGATATTCGGCAGGGATTAGCTCTGCAAACGGGTGATCAGGTGATTTTTGTGTTGGAAGGGAACAAAGCAATTATGTACCCGTCTCACCAACGCTCGCTGATGCAATTACGAGGCGCGCTCTTGGCCGCTCAGAATTACACTGATCATCAAACAGTTCGGGAGATAATCGCGCAGGAACGAGGCCAGGCCATGTTGGAGGAAGGGAGTGATGAATAAAGCCTGTGTGGATGCCAATGTCATTCTGCGTTTCTTGCTTAACGACCCTTTACCAATGGCCCAAGAAGCAGCCACCCTCTTTCAGGCCGTCGCCAACGGACAGTTAATTCTACTGGTTGACGATTTGATCGTTGCTGAAATGGTCTGGGTACTGAAATCGTTCTACAAACAAGATATTGCCACGATTGCAGCCACGTTGCGTGATTTTCTACTTCAAGAAGGCATTGAAACAACTGATAAACCCACCATTTTGCACGCCCTGACTCTGTTTGAAACAAAGAATGTTGACTTTGTAGATGCGCTGTTGACAGCCAGAATGATAGCCAAAGGGATTTCAACAGTTTTTAGTTTTGACCGGCACTTTGACCGGCTGCCACTCATTCAGCGCCTCAATCCCGGTGATGTGGCCTCATTTAGCGCTCCATAAAAAACCCCACGGCCGTTGCCAGCCGAGGGGTTACTGATAGAGGTGGCCAACAGCGCCTGGGGGAATCATGGGGTGGGCTGCCAGCCAGTTGCTAGAATGAGTTCGGTTTAGCGTTTACGTCTATCAAAAGTTCCCCCGCGCGCAGAGGCGGTGCTGCTCATAAACATCGTAGCCGGTAAATTGAACCCATGATTTTTCAAACGATCTTCACACATTGGCCGGTTGCCGCCGGGTGCATATTCACCCAGCACCTTGCCGTTCTGGTCTTGCCCCGTCTCCTGAAACTTGAAAATATCTTGCATCACCGGGGTATCTCCCTCCATACCTGTAATTTCGGTGATGTTAATAATTTTGCGGCTGCCATCCCGCAGGCGCGCCTGCTGCACAATCAGATGAATGGCGGAGACAATCTGTTTGCGCACCACCGACAGCGGCAAATCCATGCCCGCCATCAATACCAGCGTTTCCAGGCGGGAAATAGTGTCACGCGGCGTGTTGGCGTGAACGGTGGTCAGGCTGCCGTCATGCCCGGTGTTCATCGCCTGCAACATATCCAACGCCTCGCCGCCACGACATTCACCCACCACGATGCGTTCCGGGCGCATCCGCAGCGAGTTAATCACCAGGTCACGAACCGTCACTTCGGTGTCTCCTTTGCGGGTTGGTTTTTTCGTTTCCAGGCGTACCACATGCCGCTGTTGCAGACTGAGTTCGGCCGCATCTTCAATGGTGACAATGCGGTCATGGTCGGGGATGAAACCGGAAAGGACATTGAGCAGGGTGGTTTTCCCCGAACCGGTGCCACCAGCGACAACAATGTTGAGATGGGATTTAACACATGCTTCCAGAAATTCGGCCATATCCGACGTGAGACTGCCAAAACGGATCAGGTCTTGTGCACCATAAGGGGTTTTGGAGAATTTGCGGATGGTGATGTTGGGGCCGTCAATGGCGCAGGGAGGCACAACTGCGTTGACACGCGAGCCATCGGGCAGGCGGGCATCCACCAGCGGTGAATCCGGCCCCACGTACCGGTTCAGTGGCTTCAGGATTTTGTTGATCACCCGTTCTACATGGGTGTCATCGGCAAATTTGATCCCGGATTCGGTAATGCGCCCTTTTTGTTCAACAAACACCAGGTCGGCGCGGTTAACCATTACTTCAGTAATGTTGTCGTCTTTGAGCGCCTTTTCGATGGGGCCAAAGCCTAAAATTTCGTCCAGCAAATCGTTGAAAAACTGTTTTTCGTCGGTGGGGGCAATGCTGACGCGCTGTTTGGCCAGATTGTAGCGATCCTCAATCAGCTTGATAGTCTGTGGATTGCGTTCCAGAATGATATTTTCCGGCAATGATTTTTCGATTTTTTGGGCCAGCCAGAGGCAGGTCTTCACGCGCTCGGTGGCGTCGGTTTGTTGAGCCATCTTATTTTCTGCTCCTTGAGAAATTGTTGCAGAGGGGCGGAGTGCCAAGACAATTTCTGTGTTCCTTTGCGTTCTACGCGGATCATTGTATGGTGGGTAATCCCTCCTCCCAATAGGGCATAGCTACCATGTGGACAAAATTCCTATGCCTGGGTAAGCTTTGCCACATGACGGTTTATGGTTCACGCAGCATGGGTTACGGGTTCTTTTGGTTTGTCACGGCCGTGTTCCTCCTCCTCACCGCCTGCCACACCACCACCCTGCCCGAATTGCCACCCGCCGAAATCGTGCAGAACGCGGCCGACCGCATGAACGAAATGCCCGGCTTTCGTTTTGACATCAGCCGGGAAGGCGCCCCTGCTTATTTAGACCCAGACAACGTACTTTCCTTCCGCCGGGCCACAGGCGCATACGTGGCCCCAGACAAAGCGGTGGCTACTGTGCGTGTCATTGGCCCCGGCCTGATCACCGATGTGGATGTGATCAGCATTGCCGAAACGCAGTGGCAAACGAATGTAGCCACTGGTGAATGGGAGGAGTTGCCGCCCAATTGGGGTTTTAACCCGGCAGTGTTGTTTGATGCCTCGGTGGGCTTGCCCACCATCCTGACAAATGATGTGAGCAATTTGCAACTGGCCGAACCGCAAAATCTGAACGAGAGCGGTGGCCCCGACCAACTGCTCTATCACCTGACCGGTGACGTAGCCGGAGAACGGTTGTATGAAATGAGCGGTACGCTTATTGGGCCGCAGCCGGTGACGGTAGAGTTATGGATTGCGCCGGAGACGTTTGAACTGGTGCGGGTGGTGGTGACAGAGCCAGAACCGGCGGCGGGGGAGCCAAGCATCTGGCAGGTGGACTTTGCCAATTATGGCGAGGTGGTGGACATTCAACCGCCGATTACCGAGTAGAGATAAAGCCCCGAAAGGTTTCGGAAAACCCTTCGGGTCTGGGGATTTGCGCAACTTTACGGCCGTTTCTCTGTTTTATCTTATAGATTGATACATTTACCCATCATCAAACCCCACATCGCAACCACAAACAACTGACAAGGAGATAGAATATGACTCTGCTAGATATTGTGTTATGGGTGATTTTGGGTGCATTGGCCGGTTGGATTGCCAGCATGATTATGAAGAAAAATGCCCAAATGGGGGCCATTGCCAACATCGTTGTCGGCATTGTCGGCGCGGTACTTGGTGGTTGGGTGATGAATTTGTTTGGCGCAGCCGGGGCCACCGGGTTCAACCTCTATAGCCTGTTGGTCGCTATTTTGGGTGCCGTCATCTTGCTCTTTTTGGTGGGATTGGTGCAGCGGGCCATGGCCAAATAGCCTGATGCAGATAGCAAAAAAGCCGGGCATCGCTTCGATGCCCGGCTTTTTTTATGCTTCGCCGAACTATTTACGCCAGATGCGCTGCAAGGCGGTTTTTGTTTCCGGGAAAAAAGCGTAGAAAACGGCCACTACCACCAGGCTATAAGCCATCGTCGCTGCCAGGCTGACGGCCAGACGGGCCAGCGCCCCCCATTCCCCAAAGGCGATCATCCCCCACTTGAGGATAGCGGCGCTCACGGCCGTGCCCAACATCGTCGCCAGAAAAATGGCCGCCCACCACATGATGTCCTGAGGGGAAACGTTCTCCCACCACGCCTGTATTTTTTGTTTCATCTGCCGGTCGTCCTCAATTGAAAAGATTGGTTCAATCTCCAAGATTGAACCAATCCATCTAGCAATACTTCAGGTAATAGTTGCCCACAATTCTGGCAATCTTTCTGTCTTTTGGGGCTAATCCTCAGCAAATTGATAGGAAATATGTCTACGCCGGCGTCAAATCATTTTCAGGTGGCTCAGACTCGTTGGCGATTTTGGACACAACTGTCCTGTCTTGTTATCATTTAAGTCGGAAAATGATAATAAGGCCCGGTCTTATTATTGTTTGTGATCATAAGGCGTATGCGACCCAAAGATCTTCAAGACAACGCTGTTGGCGCAATCCCCACCATGAACCATCCATATGAATAAGTTCTGCCTGTTAACCATTGTGGTCATCACCCTGGCTGCCTGTGGCCGGGAAGCTACGGCCGTACCCACCCTTGTGCCTACCATCCCCTTCAACCCGGCGCCGGAAGTGGTGGCCTCTATCCCGCAAGAGTCGGCACTGGCACGGCCGTATGGCTATACCTACCAGCGCGCCGACGGCAACCGGGTGGTCGCCGGGCAAGGTAATGTGCCCAACCTGACGCCCATTGACATTCCGCTAGACGGCGCGCCGCAGTGGGTGACGGCCGTGCCCCTGGCCAAAGGGGTCTTGTGGGGGATGGTATTGGCCGACGGCCGTACCCAGGCGTTTCTGGTGGACGAGGGGGAGGTGACGCCCATTGCCAGCAACGACCTGACGCCGCACATCGCCCCGGTGCTGACCGTTGACCCCGTGCAAGGGCAGGCGCTTTTCCTCAATCCCCCCTCGGCCGACCCCAACGGCAGCGCGCCGGTCATTTACAACAACGCCGGACATATTGCCCACGCCAACACCGCCGGGGAATTGACGCTGGTGGACACGGGCGAAATCATCGGCCAACCGCCAATTATGGCGCTGCCCGATGCGCGGCTATTGTTTGATGGGCACGGCCGTCTCCTGCTGCTCACCGACCCCACCGACCGTTATCCGCACGGCGTGTTGGGTGACGCCATAGAGGCTGGGGGTTTTGTTCTCATCGAAACCGACCCGGAAATACGAGTCCTGGCGCATTTTCTCATCCCTGAGCCACAGGTGGTGGAGGGGATCATGCCGCTGTGGGTAGATTGGAATGGCGACGGCAAGCGGGAAATCCTGCTCACTTTGTCTGATGCTGACCAGGGGGCGCAGTTTGCCTTGTTTGCGGAAGATGGGACAAAGCTGGCAAGCAGCCCGGCCATCGGAAAGGGCAACCGCTGGCGACATCAGATTGCCATTGCCCCGCTTGGCCCCAACGGAGAAATGGAACTGGCGGCTGTACGGACGCCACATATCGGCGGTGTGGTAGAGTTTTACCGCTGGCAGGGCAATGAATTGCAATTGGTGGCCGAACTGCCCGGTTACACCTCCCACGTGGCTGGTTTGCGCAATCTGGATATGGCGATGGTGGGGGATTTTGACGGCGACGGCCGTGCCGAACTGCTCCTGCCCACTGCCGATTTCACCCAATTGGGCGGTATCCAGCGCACCGGGGAAGGGGCGACGGCCGTCTATCACCTGGACATCGGCGGTGAACTGGCAAGCAATCTGGCGGGTGTGACGATGGGGGATGGGGAGACGGCCGTTGGGCTAGGGCGGGCTGATAATGTGCTGCGCATCTGGCAGCCCTAAGCGCGTAATGGGTGAGATTTGTACCTGCATACTCCCGGAAAAGGCAGATAAATCTGCACCAACAAAAGGCAAAGTCGGCCTTCGCCGACTAAAACCCAGCGGATACCAGCCCACGAAGGTGGGCTTTGCTGCTTGCAGCCGCGATTTCAATCGCCGGGAATTGAGAATGTAATCGCCCTAGATTTGTACCTGATCCACCTGCTCAAAAAACCATAACGGGCTACAATAAGATTATGCAAGCAATAGATGTGCAGTGGGTTGGACGGATAGATTACGACGCCGCCTGGGAATGGCAAAAATCCCTCGTCGCCACTGCTGCTGCTGGCGCCGCCGATCCCAACCTGCCCGATACCCTCCTTCTGTTGGAACACTCACCCACCTACACCCTGGGGCGGCGCGGCTCCCTCGACCATCTGCTGCTCAGCCAGGCCGAACTGGACGCCGCCGGGTTTACGCTGCGTTGGGTAGACCGGGGCGGCGACATCACCTATCACGGCCCCGGCCAACTCGTCGGCTACCCCATTCTCAACCTGAAACGGCTCTTTGCCCGGCGCGGCCTGTCCCGACCCGACCTGCACCAATACCTGCGCGACGTGGAAGAGGTCATCATCCGGGCGCTGGCCGCTTTTGACATTTACGGCTGGCGCTACGAAGGCTATACCGGCGTCTGGGTGCATGGCCCGGCCGGCCCGGCAAAGATCGCCGCCATCGGCATCAAAGTCAGCGGCAGCGGCATCAGCAGTCACGGCTTTGCCCTGAACGTCAATCCCGACCTGACTCATTTTGACCACATCATCCCCTGCGGCATCCGTGAACATGGGGTGACGAGTATGGCCGCCGTGTTAGCCCAACCCCTCACCACCACCGACCTCATCCAACCCATCACCGATGCTTTTTGTGACGTTTTTGAAGTGCAACCGGAACAAGAGATTATGAGATTGGGAGATTGAGAGATTGGGGGCAATCTCCCAATCTCTCAATCTCCCAATCTCTCTATTACCATGAACCTGATAAAACTCGACACCATCATCACCCCTGAAGAACAGGCCGCCCAACGGGCCGCGCGCCCTAAACGGCCGGATTGGCTGAAAGTGCGCCTGCCCGCCGGCGAAAATTATGATCGGCTGAAGCTGCTCATGCGTAGCCAGGCGCTGCACACCGTTTGCGAAGAAGCGCGCTGTCCCAACATCGGCGAATGTTGGGGCGCAGGCACCGCCACCTTTCTCATTATGGGCGACATCTGCACCCGCAGTTGCGCCTTTTGTGACATTAAAACAGGACGGCCGTTGCCCCTGGATTGGGACGAGCCGCAGCGTGTGGCCGAAGCGGTGCGTGCCATGAACCTGCGCCACGTGGTCATCACCTCCGTCAACCGCGACGAACGCAAAGACGGCGGCGCGCCGATCTTCGCCCTCTGTATCCAGAAAATCCGTGAACTGCAACCCGGCTGCTCCATTGAAGTCCTCATCCCCGATTTCAAGGGCAGCCGCGAGGCGCTGCAAATTGTCATGGACGCTCGCCCGGAAATCCTGAACCACAACGTGGAAACGGTGCCCCGCCTCTTCAAAAAAGTGCAGCCGCAGGACGACTACGCCTGGGCCATGGCTACCCTGGGCAACGCCAAAGAGATGAACCCGGATGTGCTGACCAAGTCCGGCATCATGTTGGGGCTGGGCGAAGAGTGGGAAGAGGTCACGGCCGTGATGCAAGACCTGGCCGACCGGGGCGTGGACATCCTCACGTTGGGCCAATACTTGCAACCCAACCGCCAGCAACACCTGCCCGTTGCCCGCTTCTACCACCCCGACGAATTTGCCGCCCTGCGCCAGATTGGCCTGGAGATGGGCTTCCAATGGGTAGAAGCCGGCCCCCTCGTCCGCAGCAGCTACCGCGCCGACCAGCAGGTAGCCCTGCTTTCGCCGCTATACCAAAATCAGACGTAGGGGCGTGGCCTCGCGCCCGCCCCTTTACCCGTATACAAACGAGTACCCACAACCACACCCCACGATTTTTATGATTTTTTACTTTGGCGCGGTGGAAACACGGCCGTTATAATCTCCCCGCATTTTAGCACTCCCCTAATCTATGGATGTTTGTCCTCGTCACAAACATCCGACCGTAAGGAGGTCACACACAATGAAGAAAATGAGGCTCTTGGCTCTGGTATTGGCTTTGTTTTTGGCCATCATCGCCACCACAAGCTACGTTGCCAGCGCCACCAACCAACCATCTGGCGGCAGCCATTTTGTGCGCGTCCCCGCCACCGCCCAGACGGAGTTGGCACAGTTGCCGCTCACCCCGGCCATATCTCTCGATTATGGTTCCTTCCTCTGGCTGGAACTGAATGATGCCGATATGGCGGCGCTGGCTGCCAGCGGCATCTCCTATGTGGCTGTGCCAGACGCCGGTCAGGTACAGGTAGTCGCCCACCGGTTTGATCCCCTGGCAGGCGGTGAACCGGCTGTTGCCCCAGCCATGCAGGCCGACGCCAGCCAGCCCGGTTTTCACCTGGTTCAGTTTAACGGGCCGGTGCGCAGCGAATGGCTGCGGACATTGGAAGCGAATGGGCTGCCCATGCTGCAATACTACCCACACAATGCCTATCTCACCTGGGGATCGGCAGCGGCGGTGGAAAGCGCAACCAACTTCTCTTTTGTGCGCTGGCAAGGCCCTATCCATCCTGCCTACAAGGTTGACCCCAACCTGCGCGGGTATGCTGGTCTTGTCCAAAACGTGGACATCATGTTCTACAACGACGGCAATATAGACGCCACCCTGGCTGCTTTGCGTGGTCTGGGCGCCAACATTTTGCAACATTATCCGGCTCAACCGGACCGCGCCTTCTATGACGCCGTTGTGGAGATTGACGCCAACGCCCTGGCCGGCGTGGCCCAACTTAATACGGTCCTCTGGCTTGGTTATCTTGGCCCCGCGCCCATTCTGGATGACGAAATGTCCAGCCAGATTGTTGCCGGCAACCATCCAGGAGGCGTCCCGGAAACGGGCTATTATGCCCACCTGGCCGCGTTGGGTGTAGACGGCAGCGGCGTTACCTGGGCTATCGTTGACACCGGCGTAGATTATGACCATCCCGATCTTAGCCCCAACATCGTTGGCGGCTACAGCTTCCCCGGCGCCTGCGACCCGCCCGGCCAACCAGGTAGCGATTGCTCCGGCGGTGGCCATGGCACACACGTAGCCGGCATTGTCGGTGGTACAGGTGTCGGCGGTTTTACCGATCCCAACGGGTTTCTCTATGGGCTGGGGGTGGCTCCCGGTTATAGCATTTTTGCCATGAATTCACTCTCTGCCGCCGCCTGGCCGCCCGCCGGTGGCTGGCAAGAACACAGTAAACAGGCTGTTTTGGGCGGCGCTATCGGCGGCAACAATTCCTGGACAACGGGCGAAGGCGCCAATCATGGTTACCAGGCTTCCGAACGCACCCACGACATTATGGTGCGTGACGGGAACTTTGACACGGTCAACGTGGCCGAGCCGTTCATTGAAGTCTTTTCCGCCGGGAATTCCGGCCCCAACCCCAGCACGCTCACTGCCCCCAAAGAAGGTAAGAATCTGATTGTTGTGGCCAGCTCGCAGAATTACCGGGTGGGTAACATTGATACAATTTCCAGTTTCAGCAGCCGTGGCCCGGCGGTAGACGGCCGTTGGGTACCCACCATCACCACCCCCGGCGAGCAAATTGCCTCCACCCGCAATGATCTGGGTGGTTCTTGCGCTACCCCAATCCCCGGTACCAACAATCTCTACGCCTATTGTTCTGGCACCAGCATGGCCGCGCCCCATACCTCTGGCGCGATCGTGTTGTTCACCGAATGGTGGCGTGGCTTTAACAGCGGCGCCGATCCCAGCCCCGCCATGGCCAAAGCGTTACTGGTCAACGGCGCAGTGGATATGGGCACGGCCGACATCCCCAACATTCACGAAGGATGGGGGCGTGTGAATGTAACCAATATCATCAGCCCCAGTGTCCCCTTTGAGTTCTGGGATCAAACCCATCTGTTCACCGACACCGGCCAGCAGCTAATTTTGACACTGGGCGTTCCTGATCCCACCAAACCGGTGAAAATCACGCTCACCTGGTCAGACGCCCCTGGCGCAGTCGGGGCCAATCCAGCGCTGGTTAACAATCTTAATCTGACGGTGGTCAATAATGGCAACACCTATCTGGGCAATGTTTTTAGTGCTGGCTGGTCCAACACAGGCGGCAGCGCCGACAATATCAACAACCTGGAAAATGTGTACATCCAAAACCCCGGAACAGACCTGATCATCACTATAGATGCGGCCAACATCGCTGGCGACGGTGTGCCCTATAATGGCGACACGACCGACCAGGACTTTGCCCTGGTATGCCAGAATTGCGCTCTAAACAGCGACTTCACCCTGTCGGCAACGCCCTCGAACCAGTCCATCTGCACCCCGGCCGATGCCGTTTATACGGTTAATGTTGGTTCCATCCTGGGTTACACTGATCCAGTAACGTTGAGCGCCACGGGCAATCCGGCCGGTACAACAACTGACTTCAGCGTCAATCCGGTGACACCGCCCGGCAGCAGCAGCCTGACCATTGGTAACACAGGCGCAGCCGCAGCCGGCAGCTACAGTATCAGCGTGGTTGGCGTGGCCCCCACCAGCACCCACACCACTACGGTTGGGTTGACGGTATTCACGGCCGTGCCCGGCGCGCCGACGTTAGTGGCCCCGGCCAATGGCGCTACCCATGTCAGCCGCACACCAACATATGAGTGGACGGCCGTGAGTCAGGCCGCCTCTTACGACCTGGAAGTAGCCACCGATTCAGGCTTTAGCAACATCATCTACAGTGTTGCCGTTGCTGGCCTTAGCCACACCTCTGGCATAGAACTTGACCCGCTCACCACCTATTACTGGCGGGTAACGGCCAGCAATGCTTGTGGCACGGGGGCAATGTCCAGCACCTTCAGCTTCACCACTCGTCCCATC